>NZ_DASZBH010000001.1:0-159420 GCF_035944355.1 Frateuria sp.
TCCCCGTTCCCCGTTCCCCGTTCCCCGTTCCCCGTTCCCCGTTCCCCGTTCCCCGTTCCCCGTTCCCCGTTCCCCGTTCCCCGTTCCCCGTTCCCAGGCCCCAAGCCATGAAATTCGTCGACGAAGCAATCATCAAAGTCCAGGCCGGCGACGGCGGCAACGGCTGCGTCAGCTTCCGCCGCGAGAAGTTCATTCCGTTCGGCGGCCCCAACGGCGGCGACGGCGGCCACGGCGGTTCGGTCTGGCTGGTCGCCGACGAGGGTCTCAACACGCTGATCGATTTCCGCCACCAGCGCAGCTTCAAGGCCCAGCGCGGCGAGAACGGCATGGGCTCGGACATGTACGGCAAGGGTGGCGAGGACACCACCATCCGCGTGCCGGTCGGCACCGTGGTCACCAACGTGGATACCGACGAGACCATCGGCGACCTCACCCAGCACGGCCAGCGGCTGCTGGTGGCCGAGGGCGGCAAGGGCGGCCTGGGCAACATCCATTTCAAGAGTTCGGTCAATCGTGCGCCGCGCAAGTCCACGCCGGGCACGCCGGGCGAGGTGCGCGAGCTCAAGCTGGAGCTCAAGCTGCTGGCGGACGTGGGGCTGCTGGGCTTTCCCAATGCCGGCAAGTCCACCTTCATCCGCGCCGTCTCGGCCGCGACGCCGCGCGTGGCCGATTACCCGTTCACGACCCTGCATCCCAATCTGGGCGTGGTGAGCCTGGGCACCGACCAGAGCTTCGTGATCGCCGACATCCCCGGCCTGATCGAGGGCGCCGCCGAGGGAGCCGGACTGGGCATCCAGTTCCTGCGCCACGTTTCGCGCACGCGGCTGCTCCTGCACCTGGTGGACATCGCGCCGATCGACGACACCGATCCGGTGGAGCAGGTGCGCGCCATCGAGCAGGAACTGGTCAAGTTCGACCCGCAGTTGCTGGAGCGTCCGCGCTGGCTGGTGCTCAACAAGGCCGACGTGCTGCCGCAGGACGAGCGCGAGGCGGTGGCCCAAGAGATCGTCACGCGGCTCGGCTGGCAGGGACCTTGGTTCCTGGTGTCGGCGATCGCGCGCGAGAACACCATGGCGGTGTGCCAGCAGGTGCAGCGCTTCTTCGAGGCGCAGCACCAGGCGCGCGAGGAGCGCACGGACATGCTGCCGGGAGACGTACGACTGCGTGGCGAGCCGTAGGCGGTCTTCCCCAAGGCTTCCCCATCAGCCTGTCCGCAACTTCCCCCCGTAGGCGGGAGGAGGTCTCAGTAGTGGGGCGTTGCGCACGGTCTCGCGCAGGACTGCCGAAGGCTCGCCTGTCCAGCCTCGATGACGCATCATGCGGAGCCTCTACCCGAGGAATCCTCTGCCCATGCCCTCCCGCCGCGAGTTCCTGAAGGCCTCCATGCTGACCGCCGGTGCGCTCGCCGCGCCACGCTTCGCGGCCGCCGCCACCGCACCATCGAGGGGCGCCCTGCCGGGCGCGGGCGGCGCCCGCGTGGTCTCCACCTGGGATTTCGGCGTCCCCGCCAATCGGGCGGCCTGGAGCGTACTCGCCACCGGCGGCAAGGCGCTGGATGCGGTGGAGCGGGGCGCGCAGGTGCCCGAGTCCGACCTCAACAACCACAGCGTCGGCAAGGGCGGCTATCCGGACCGGGACGGCCACGTCACCCTGGACGCCAGCATCATGGACGGTGACGGTCGATGCGGCGCGGTGGCCTGCCTGGAGCGCATCGCCCATCCGATCCGCGTGGCGCGCCGGGTGATGGAGGCCACGCCGCACGTGCTGCTGGTCGGCGACGGCGCGCTGCAGTTCGCCCGCGAACAAGGCTTCCACGAGGAGAACCTGCTCACGCCCGAGGCCGAGCAGGCCTGGCGCGAGTGGCTCAAGACGGCCAGGTACAAGCCCGTGGCCAACAGCGAGAATCTCGACTACCACCGCAGCATGCTGCCGGGCGGCAAGCACAACCACGACACCATCGGCATGCTCGCCGTGGACGCGCATGGCCACCTGGCCGGCGCCTGCACCACCAGCGGCATGGCGTGGAAGATGCACGGGCGCGTCGGCGACAGCCCGATCATCGGCGCCGGACTCTACGTGGACGGCGAGGTCGGCGGCGCCACGTCGACCGGCGTGGGCGAAGAGGTGATCCGCAACGCCGGCAGCTTCCTGGTGGTCGAGTTGATGCGCCAGGGGCGCAGCCCGCAGGAGGCCTGCGAGGAGGCCGTGCGGCGCATCGTCAAGAAGCGGCCCGACGGCGCCAAGGAAATCCAGGTCGGTTTTCTCGCGCTGCGGCGCGACGGCGCGGTGGGCGCCCATGCGATCCAGCGCGGCTTCACCTACGCCGTGTGCGATGCGGGCAAGCAGGACGGCCTGTTCGCATCACCCAGCGTGTGAATCGCCCAGGGTTTCCTGAAGTCCTCGGCTCCGGCGCACAGCCGGGGCCGCCTGCCTTTCTTGCGGACAAACGAAAAGGCCGGCTTGCGCCGGCCTTTCCACCAACCCGGATGGGACGCTGGCTTACGCCAGCTCGCGGATCTTCGCGTTCAGGCGGCTCTTGTGGCGAGCGGCCTTGTTCTTGTGGATCAGGCCACGCGCGGCGTAGCGGTCCATGACCGGCTGGGCGGCGGCGAAGGCTTCCACGGCGGCGGCCTTGTCCTTCGCCTCGATGGCCTTGACGACCTTCTTCAGGGCGGTGCGCACCATGGAACGGGCGCTGACGTTGCGCAGGCGGCGCTGCTCGGACTGGCGCGCGCGCTTCTTCGCGGACTTGATGTTGGCCAAGGTAGAACTCCAGAGAAGGCTTGGGTTGGAAAAAGACGGGCAATTATGGGCCCAATGCATTGGCCGGTCAACTGTTTAGGGCCTCTGCCGCGGCAAGGGGCGCGCCAGCCACCACGCCGCCACGCGGCCGCTACCTGCGCGCCCCGGCAGGCTGTCACACTACGCGCTTTGATCGCGCCCGGATTCCGTTCCACGCATGAAGTCTCCCAGCATGTTCCGCGGGCTGCTCTCCTTCAGCAGCATGACGATGGTTTCGCGCGTGCTCGGGCTGGTGCGCGACATGGCGATCAACGCCGCCTTCGGCGCGAATGCCGCGACCGACGCATTCTGGGTGGCGTTCCGCATCCCCAATTTCATGCGCCGGCTGTTTGCCGAGGGCTCCTTCTCCACCGCCTTCGTGCCGGTGTTCACCGAGGTCAAGGAGAAGGGCAGCCACGCGCAGCTCAAGGACCTCATGTCCCGCGTTTCCGGCACGCTGGGCGGCGTGCTGCTGCTGGTGACGGCGCTGGGCCTGATCTTCGCTCCGCAGGTCACCACGCTGTTCTCGCCGGGCGCGCTCGACGAGCCGAGGAAGTTCGAGCTGACGGTCGAACTGCTGCGGCTGACCTTCCCGTTCCTGCTGTTCGTCTCGCTGACGGCGCTGTGCGGCGGCGCGCTCAACAGCTTCCACCGGTTCGGCCTGCCGGCGCTGACGCCGGTGATCCTCAACCTGTGCATGATCACCGGCGCCTTGTGGCTGTCCCGGCGCCTGCAGACGCCGATCCTGGCGATGGGCTGGGCGATCCTGGCCGCGGGCATCCTGCAGTTGCTGTTCCAGTTGCCGGCGCTGCGCGGGCTGGACCTGCTCACGCTGCCGCGCTGGGGCTGGGGCCATCCGCAGGTGCGCCGGATCATGCGCCTGATGGTGCCCACGCTGTTCGGCTCTTCGGTCGCGCAGATCAACCTGCTGCTGGACACGGTGATCGCCTCGCTGCTGATCGCCGGGTCGCAGAGCTGGCTCTCGCAGGCGGACCGGTTCCTGGAGCTGCCCTTGGGCGTGTTCGGCGTGGCGCTGGGCACGGTGATCCTGCCGTCGCTGTCGCGCCACCACGTGGCGACCGACCACGCGGGGTTTTCCAAGGCGCTCGACTGGGGCCTGCGCACCACGCTGCTGATCGCGGTGCCGGCGATGTTCGGGCTGATGCTGCTGGCCGAGCCGCTGGTGGCCACCTTGTTCCAGCACGGGCATTTCAATGCCTTCGACACGCGCATGGCCACCTTGTCGATCACCGCGCTGAGCTTCGGGCTGCCGGCCTTCGCCCTGGTCAAGGTGCTGCTGCCGGCGTTCTACGCGCGGCAGGACACGCGCACGCCGGTGCGCGCCGGCGTGGCTTCGCTGATCGCCAACATGGTGTTCAACCTGCTGTTCGTGACGCTGCTGTTCGCGCTGTGGGCCACGCCGGCGCAGAAGCAGGCGCCGTGGCTGCAGGCGCTGGCGCAGGTGCCTGGCCTGCACATGGCGCTGGGCATGGCCAGCGCGCTGGCCAGCTACATCAACCTGGGCCTGCTGTGGCACTGGCTGCGCCGGGCCGGGGTATACGAGCGCCAGCCGGGCTGGACGCGCCATGCGGCGCGCCTGGCGGTCGCCTGCCTGGCGATGGTCGCGGTGCTGCTGTTCGGGCGCTGGCTGTGGCAGGACTGGACGGCGGTATCGACCTTCACGCGGGCCTGGCGCCTGGCCGTGCTGGTCGGAGCGGGCGGGCTGACCTACATGGTTTCGCTGTTCGCCATGGGTTTCCGGCTCGGCGAGTTGCGCGGGGTCTGAGGCTCTGGGCCTGCCTGCGGGCGGGAGAGCGCACAGGACGTCGGCACGGCTTTCGTATACTGGCCGGATGACAACACTTTCCCGGGACCTCGTGGGCCCCTGCCTGGCGCCTGCGGGCAGCGTGGTGGCCATCGGCGCCTTCGACGGCCTGCATCGTGGCCACCAGGCCCTGTTGGCCGAGGTGCGCATCCGCGCCCAGGCGCTGGAGGCGACGCCGGCGGTGATCAGCTTCGAGCCGTTGCCGCGGGCCTTTTTCTCGCACGAACCGGTGCCGCGGCTGTCGAGCGCGCGCGAGAAGCTCCAGGGCTTCGCCGCCGCCGGCATGGCACGGGTGCTGCTGCTGCGCTTCAACGCGGCGCTGACCGCGCTATCGGCGGAGGATTTCGTGCGCCGCGTGCTGGTCCAACGGCTGGCCGCCCGCGAGGTCTGGGTGGGCGAGGACTTTCGCTTCGGGCACAAGCGGGCCGGCGACGTCGCCCTGCTCGAGCGCATGGGCGCCGAGCTGGGCTTCGGCGTGCGGGTGATGCCGCCGGTGCTGCTCGAAGGCACCCGCGTTTCGGCCACGCGCGTGCGCGCGCTGCTGGCCGCGGGCGAGTTCGCCGGCGCCGCGCCGCTGCTCGGGCGGCCGTTCGTGATCGAGGGCCGGGTCGAGCGCGGCAACCAGCTCGGTCGAACGCTGGGGTTTCCCACGGCCAACATCCACCTGCGCGGGCGCGCGAGCCCGGTGCAGGGGATCTTCGCCGTGCGCGTGGGCCTGGGCGAGGCCCCATGCAGCTGGCCGGGAGTCGCCTCGCTGGGCCTGCGGCCCACCGTCAACCAGGTCGCGCAACCGCTGCTCGAAGTGCATCTGTTCGATTTCGAGGGCGATCTCTACGGCCGCCGCATGGCGGTGGAGTTCGTCGCCAAGCTGCGCGACGAGCAGAAGTTCGATGACCTGGCGGCGCTCACTGCGCAGATGCATTCCGACGCCCGCCTGGCGCGCGAGCTGCTAGGCATGAACCCGCGGCTGGCCGAAGCCTGACCCGCTTTGATCGGGGCGCTTCGGGCGCGGCCGGGCACCGAGGTCTCGCCTGCCGCTACCGCAGCGCAGCAATTTCCACTAGCTTTAATGGTTCGCCAGCGCGTGTCGCGTCTTGCGCGACCCACGGACACCCACCATGACGCACGACTACAAGAGCACGATCAACCTGCCGCAGACGGAATTTCCGATGCGCGGCGACCTGCCCAAGCGCGAGCCGCACTGGCTGGCCGAATGGGAGCGGGTCGGCCGCTACGCGCAGATCCAGCAGCACGCCGCCGGGCGCGACAAGGCCTTCGTGCTGCACGATGGCCCGCCGTACGCCAATGGCGCGATCCACATCGGCCATGCGGTCAACAAGATCCTCAAGGACATGGTGGTCAAGTCCAAGCTGCTGGCAGGCCATCGCTCGCCGTACGTGCCCGGCTGGGACTGCCACGGCCTGCCGATCGAGATCGCGGTGGAAAAGAAGTACGGCAAGCCGGGCGAGAAGCTGGACGCGCGCGCGTTCCGCCAGAAGTGCCGCGAGTATGCGCAGGAGCAGATCGACGCCCAGCGCGCCGACTTCAAGCGGCTGGGCGTGCTGGGCGACTGGTCGCATCCGTACAAGACGATGGACTTCCGCTACGAGGCCGACATGCTGCGTGCGTTGGCGCGCATCGTCGCCAACGGCCACGTGGTGCGCGGCGCCAAACCGGTGTACTGGTGCTTCGACTGCGGCTCGGCGCTGGCCGAGGCGGAGATCGAATACGGCGACAAGGTCTCGCCCGCGGTGGACGTCGCCTACGACGCGGTCGATCCGAAGGCGCTGGCGGGCAAGTTCGGCGTCGACCCGGGCGATGCCGTCGTCGCCGTGCCGATCTGGACCACCACGCCGTGGACGCTGCCGTCCAGCCAGGCGGTGGCGCTGGGTGCGGAACTCGAATACGCGCTGGTCGAAGGCCCCGCACGCGAGGGCCGGCGCGTGCTGCTGGCGATCGCCAGCGCGCTGGTCGAGCCGGCGCTCAAGCGCTACGGCGTCGATAACGCGAGCGTGCTCGGCCACGCCAGGGGAGCGGACCTCGACGGTCTCAGGCTGCGTCACCCGTTCTACCCGCGCGAAGTTCCCATCCTGCTCGGCGAGCACGTGTCCGCCGAGGACGGGACGGGCGCCGTGCACACCGCGCCCGACCATGGCATGGAGGACTTCATCGTCGGCCGCGACAACGGCATCGGCACGCTCAACTATGTCGGCTCCCGCGGCGCCTACCGCGAGGACGTGCCGGCGGCCGACGGCCTGGCGCTGGCCGGCATGCACATCTGGAAGGCCAACGACGCCATCGTCGAGCTGCTGCGCGGCCGCGGCGTGCTGCTGGCGCACGCGAAGATCGAGCACAGCTACCCCAACTGCTGGCGCCACAAGACGCCGGTGATCTTCCGCGCCACGCCGCAGTGGTTCATCGGCATGGAGCAGGCGGACCTGCGCGCGACCGCGCTCAAGGCGATCAAGGACGTCCGCTGGGTGCCGACCTGGGGCGAGGAGCGCATCGCCGGCATGGTCGCCGGCCGCCCGGACTGGTGCATCAGCCGCCAGCGCACCTGGGGCGTGCCGATCGCGCTGTTCGTGCACAAGGCCACGCAGGAACCGCACCCGGATTCCGTCGCGCTGCTGGAACAGGTGGCGAAGAAGGTCGAGCAGGGCGGTGTGGATGCCTGGTACGAACTGGATGCCGCCGAACTCCTGGGTGATCAGGCCGGCGACTACGAGAAGGTCACCGACATCCTCGACGTCTGGTTCGATTCGGGCGTCACCCATTTCTGCGTGGTCGGCCAGCGGCCGGAGCTGCAGCAGGGCGATGCCGCGCAATACAAGGTGATGTACCTGGAAGGCTCGGACCAGCATCGCGGCTGGTTCCAGTCCTCGCTGCTGACCTCCTCGGCGATCCACGGCCGCGCGCCCTACGACGAGGTGCTCACGCACGGCTTCACCGTCGATGCGTCCGGCCGCAAGATGTCCAAGTCGATCGGCAACGTGGTGGCGCCGCAGAAGGTGATGGACACGCTCGGCGCCGATGTGCTGCGCCTGTGGGTGGCCTCGGCCGACTACCGCAATGAGATGACCGTCTCCGATGAGATCCTGAAGCGCGTCTCCGACAGCTACCGGCGCATCCGAAACACCGCGCGCTTCCTGCTCGGCAACCTGGACGGCTTCGATCCGGCCAGGCACCTGCTGCCGGTGGAGCAGACCCTGCCGCTGGACCAGTGGGCCGTGCAGCAGGCCTACGACGTGCAGCAGGCGGTGATCGGGGCCTACGAACGCTACGATTTCCCCGACGTGGTCGCGCGCGTGCAGAACTTCTGCACCAACGAGATGGGCGCCTTGTACCTGGACATCACCAAGGACCGGCTCTACACGATGCCGACCGACAGCCACGGCCGGCGCAGCGCGCAGAGCGCGATGTTCCGCATCGCGCAGGCGCTGGTGCGCTGGCTGGCGCCGATCCTGGCTTTCACCGCCGAGGAGATCTGGCAGCAACTGCCCGGTGCGCGCGGCGAAAGCGTGTTGTTCGAGACCTGGTACGACGGCCTGGCCGCCACGCAGGGCTCGCCCGAGCAGCGCCGCTGGTGGGCCGACCTGCTGGCGATCCGCGAAGCCGGCGCGCGCGTGCTCGAGGGCATGCGCAAGGCCGAGCGGATCGGTGCGTCGCTCGAAGCCAGCCTGGCGATCCACGCCGATCCCGCGCTGGCGGAGCGCTACGCGTCGGCGCAGGAAGAATTGCGCTTCTTCTTCATCACCTCCGAGGCCTCGCTGGGGCCGCTGATGCCGCGCGCGGACGATGCCGCCAAGGTGGAGCTGGCCAGTGGCGAGGCCTGGGTTTCCGCGGCGGCGACCGACGCGGCCAAGTGCGTGCGCTGCTGGCACCGCCGTCCCGACGTGGGCAGCCATCCGGATCATCCGGAGCTGTGCGGCCGCTGCGTGGAAAACGTGGCGGGGCAGGGCGAGACGCGCCGCTGGTTCTGACTTCGAGCCCCTCTCCCTCCGGGAGAGGGGGTTGGGGTGAGGGTTCGGGCGAGGCTCACTGTCGCGCTCCGCCCGAACCCTCACCCGCCCTGTCGGGCACCCTCTCCCGGTGGGAGAGGGAACAAGCGAGAGGCCCATGCACCCCAAACCCAACGCCTTGCCCTGGTTGTTTGTTTCCTTGCTGGTCATCGCACTCGACCAGCTCAGCAAGTTCTGGGCATTGCACGCCCTGCAGCCGGCCGGCATGCCGCACCCGGTGATCCCGGGTTTCCTCAACTGGACGCTGGCCTTCAACACGGGCGCGGCCTTCAGCTTCCTGGCCGAAAGTACCGGCTGGCAGCGCTGGTTCTTCGTCGCGCTGGCGCTGCTGATCAGCGGCGCCCTGGTGGCATGGCTGGCGCGGACCCCACGGCGCGACTGGCGTACCGCCCTGCCGTTGGCGTTCGTCGTCGGCGGCGCGCTGGGCAACCTGGTCGACCGCCTGCACGCAGCCCAGGTGACCGACTTCATCCAGGTCTACTACCGCCAATGGAGCTATCCGGTCTTCAACGTGGCCGACTGCGGCATCACGGTGGGCGCGGTGCTGCTGATCCTGTTCGGCATGCGGAGCGGGAAGGACGCGGGCTACGTGCGATAATCGCGTGATGTCCATGGATATCCTCCTTGCCAATCCCCGCGGCTTCTGCGCCGGCGTCGACCGTGCCATCGCCATCGTCGAGCGCGCGCTGGAGTCCTACGGCGCGCCGATCTACGTACGCCACGAGGTGGTGCACAACCGCTACGTGGTGGAAAAGCTGCGTGCCGACGGCGCCATCTTCGTCGAGGAACTGCACGAGGTGCCCGACGGCGCCACGGTGATCTTCAGCGCGCACGGCGTATCGCAGGCGGTACGCGAGGAAGCGGCCGGGCGCGGGCTCAAGGTGTTCGACGCCACCTGTCCACTGGTCACCAAGGTGCACATGGAGGTGGCCCGGCTCGGGCGGATCGGGCGCAGCGTGGTGCTGATCGGCCATGCCGGCCATCCCGAGGTCGAGGGCACCATGGGCCAGTGGAACGGTGCCCACAGCGGCGAGATCCTGCTGGTGGAATCGGTCGAGGACGTCGCCGGGCTGGCGCCGCGTTTCGCGCACCAGTTGTCCTACGTCACCCAGACCACGCTTTCGGTGGACGACACCAAGGCGATCATCGCCGCGCTGCGCGAACGCTTTCCCGATATCGAAGGGCCGCGCAAGGACGACATCTGCTACGCCACGCAGAACCGCCAGGACGCCGTGCGCCGGCTGGCCGGGGCGGTTGACCTGGTGCTGGTGGTGGGCTCGGTCAACAGCTCCAACTCCAACCGCCTGCGCGAGCTCGCGGAAAAGCAGGGCGTGCGCGCCTATCTCATCGACGGCGCGGAACACATCGAGCGCAACTGGCTCGATGGCGTGTCCCGCATCGGCCTCACCGCAGGCGCCTCCGCCCCGGACAAGCTCGTGCGCGATGTCATCGCCAGGCTGCAGTCCTGGGGCGCGGGCCCGGTGCGCGAGCTGGAGGGCGAGGCCGAAACCATCACCTTCGCCTTGCCTCGCGAGCTGCGCCTGGACGGCGGCAACGTTCCCGCCAGCCTCTGATCCGCGTCAGCAACGAAAAAGGCCCGCGCGAGCGGGCCTTTTTCGTTGCGACTGGTGCCGGAAATAGGATTCGAACCTACGACCTACGCATTACGAATGCGCCGCTCTACCAACTGAGCTATTCCGGCAAAGAGGCGGAAATTCTACGGATCGGCCGCGGCACACGCAAGCGCGGCGAGCGTGGCAAGCTTGAGGCCGGAGCGGTTGGCGCAGGGATCGACAGGGGGCGTCGCCCGCTACAGTTTCGAGTGCTCCGGCCGCTAAGGGGACGCATGCTGCCAGAGCTCGCCAGGGAAGGGCGCCCACCGGATTCCTGATCTTGCCCATACTGACGCCTCGAACAACACTGACGCTGCGATTCGTGTCGATGTTGTTGTTGTGCGTCCTGCTGGGACGCGCGTTCGCGACCGTGCCTCCGGGCAAGGCGGAGGCGTTCGACCAGCTCGCCGGCAAGCTGGAGCGTGGCGAGATCGCGCCTGACAACCAGGCGGGCATGCTCCAGGTGCTCGAGCAGGTGAAAGGCCTGGTGCCTCCAGGCGACGCGCGCCGCGAGCTGCGCTACCGCTACCTGTTCTGCATCCTGGGCATGGACGCTTCGCCCGCCGAAGGCATCGCCTATGCGGAGCGGGGGTTGGCCGACGCCCGGCGGATCGGCTACGCGGAAGCCGAGATCAACTTCCATTTCTGCCGCGGCTCCAACCAGGAGGCGCTTACCACGTCGCGTGATGCGCTGGTCGACTACGACGCCGGCATCGCGCTGGCGCGGAGCCACGAGAACACGCGCCTGGTCGCCGACGGCCTGACCTGGCGCGGCAGCGTGCAGTCGCTGCTGGGCGAGCACGCCCTGGCGCTGGTGGATTTCCTGGAGGCGCAGAAGTTCTACGCGACCAGCGGCGCGCCGATCGAAAGCGAGCAAAACCTGTTCAACATCGCGGTGGCCTACCGGCGGCTCGGCGAATCGGCGCAGGCGCGCGAGTACCTGGACAAGCTGTTGGCCCTGGGCGAGCAGCGCCACGACCGGGCGCAGCAGCTCGCCGCCCACATGCAACTGGGTTTCCTCGACAGCGAGGTGGGTGAGCAGGCGTCCGCCGAAAGCCATCTGCACAAGGCGCTGGCGCTCGCCAGGGCAGTCGACAACCGCTCTCAGGAAGCCGGCATCCACCTGGGGCTGGCGCAGGTGGACAACCAGCAGGGGCGCTACGCCCAGGCGCTGGACGAGCTGGCTCTGGCGCAACCCGGGTTTGCGCGCATGGGCGACCGTTCCAACCGCGACATGATCTTGCTGCAGACCGCCAAAGCCCATGCGGGCCTTGGCCAACACGACCAGGCGATCGCCGAGTACGCCCAGGCCGAGACGCTGCTCCAGCAGAGCGGCAACCTGCGTTACCTGGCCGAACTGCTCGATGCGCGTGCGCGCAGCTACCAGGCGCTGAACCGTCTGCAGCCGGAGGTGACGGATCTGCGCCGCCTGGTAAAGGTGCGTGAGGCGCTGGACCGCAAGGCGCATTCGGACAACGCCACACTGATGAACTACCAGTTCCAGACCGCCCAGCGCGACCAGGAGAACCGTCGCCTGGCCGCCGACCGCGCGCTGAAGGAACAGCAGCTGCAGTCGCTGGAGCACGTGCGGCACTGGCAGCGGGTGGCGCTGATGCTGGGCGGAGTGCTGATCCTCATGCTGCTGTGGCTCGCGGCCCGCCAGTTCCGCCGTTCGCGCAAGCTGCACAGGCTGGCGATGACCGATCCGCTCACCGGCATCGCCAACCGCCGCCACATCGAGGAGCTGGCGCGGCGCGCCCTAAACGATGCCCGCGCGCAAGGCGAGTCCCTGTGCGTGCTGGTGGTGGACGTGGACCACTTCAAGGCGGTGAACGATGCCTTCGGCCATGCGGTGGGCGATCAGGTGCTGGTGCGCATCGCACAGGCCTGCAGGCAGGTGTTGCGCCGCTTCGACATGCTGGGCCGGATGGGCGGCGAGGAGTTCCTGATCGTGCTGCCGGACACCTCGCTGGAGGTGGCCCTGCAGATGGCCGAGCGGCTGCGGCGCAAGCTCGAATCGCTGTCACTGGCCAATCTCGCTCCGAGCCTGAAGGTCACCGCCAGCGTCGGCGCGGCCGAAGCCGACCACGAGTCCGACGACCTGTCCGAGTTGATCCGCCGTGCCGACACGGCGATGTACCGCGCCAAGGACGCCGGCCGCAATCGGGTCGAAACCCTGGCGGCACGGGCCGCCGTAGTGTGACGTTCGCCACGGCCGGCTGAGGCTCCGCTACCGCTAATCGGGGAAAAGCCACCTTTCGTCTGCTGACGTCTGGCAGGCCGCGCCGTGCTGCCTATGCTGGCGGCCGCGTGATCCGGGAGGGGCCGAATGAATCGTTACGCACCGCGCAGCCAGCGCGGCGTCTCGCTGATCGAGGTATTGGTGGCCGTGCTGGTCTTCAGCGTGGGCATGATCGGCGTGGCCGGCCTGCTGATCATGGCGACGCGCTCCAACCACACGGCCTACCTGCGCACCCAGGCCGCCTTCCTCGCCAGCAACATGGGCGACCGCATGAGCGCCAACCCGGTGGGCGTGTGGATGGGCAACTACGATTCCTCCAGCTATCCGGTCAGTGCCAGCACGGCGGCCAACAACGATTGCAGCGCGGGCTGCACGCCTGATGCCCTGGCGCAGTCCGACCAGCGTGCCTGGAGCCGCCAGCTGAAGACCTTCCTGCCGCAGGCATCTGCCAGGATCCGCTGCGACAAGACCAACGCAGGGTACACGCCGGACGCCTGGGTGCCGCCCTCGGCGTCGACCAGTCCCACGGCGCCCGTCACCACACCCGGCCAGATCGGCATGCGCCCGCCTTATGGCGGCACCTGCTCGATGCACATCTCCTGGTACGAGCAGGACTCCCTCGGTCCCTCCAGCCAGCAAACGTTCGACTGGGAGTTCCAGCCATGAGGAGCTGGGCAATGCAGGGCGTGGCTCGCCGCCACGCGGGCGTGACGCTCATCGAACTCATGGTAGCCATGGTGCTGGGCCTGATCGTCGCGGCCGGCATCGTCTCGGTGTTTCTCTCGACGTCCAAGAGCAACCGTGTGCAGAACCAGATGGCGCGGCTGCAGGAGGAGGGGCGCTTCGCGGTGACACGCCTCAAGGACGAGCTGCGCATGGCGAACAGCCAGTACTGCACCAATTCCGGTGGCGTGGCCAAGGCCGCCCCGACCTCGCAGGTGTACCTGGACGGCCTGCGTTCGCCCAAGGTCTACGCCAAGGGCGGCAAGACCGTCACCGGCGCCATGGCCGACGTGACCACCGGCTGGGGGTCGACCAGCGGCACCAACACCTATCCGTCCGAGCCCACCGCGGCCTACAGCTTCCCTTCCTACCTGTCGATGCGCGGCTACGACTGCGGCAAGACCACCTGTGCGCCGGACGACCCGAACAGGACGGTGCCCGCCATTCCCGCCATGGGCACCGCGTTGAACAAGCGCGTGGTGGGCACCGACGTACTCACCCTCCGCTACATGGATTCCTCGCGCGGCTGGTCGGTGGTGGCGCCGGGCGTCACCGGCACGCACCTGGCGGTGTCGGCGAGCAGCCCCAACATCATCCAGAGCATCACTTTGGCGCAGGCTATTTCCAGCGAACCCCCCGCGAGTGATTTTGCTTCCGGCCACCTCGCGGTGCTTGCCGACTGCTCCGCGGCACAGGTGTTCGCGGTGGCCAAGGCGAGCAGCACGGTGCTCACGCCCGACAGCTCTAACAACTACGGTGCGCCCGCCCCGCAGCAGCCGCTGTCGGCGCCCAAGGTGTTCGACTTCAACACCGACTACCAGACCGTCACCTATTACGTGAAGGTGATCGACAACGGCAACGGGCAGCGCACCGGTGCCCTGATCCGGCGCGTCAACGGCACCGACCAGGAACTGGTGCGCGGTGTCGAGCGGCTGGATTTCCGCTACGGCGTGCAGGACGCCAGCGGCACGATCCGCTACATGCACGCGGGCGACGTCGACAAGGCGACTGGCATCACCTGTCCGCCCGGTGAGCCGCAGGCCATCACCACGGCTGGCTGCCTGTGGCGCGCCGTCGCCACCATCGAGGTGAACCTGGTGATGGATGGACAGGATCCGCTGTACACCCTGACGGCGGCGGACCTTGCATACAGCTATGCGATCGACGGCAACTACACGCCGGTGGCCCCGTCGGCGCATGCCATCAAGCCCAGCGACCAGGGCTTCGTCGATCCGCTGATCCGCCGCGAGTTCACCGCGGTGGTCGCCGTGCACAACTTCAATCCGTGACCGGCGAAATCCGACCCATGGTGCATGTCATGAAACATTCCCGTCCCCTGTGGAATCGCCGCCATGCCCAGAAGGGCGCGGTGCTGGTGGTGGCCCTCGTGTTCATGGTCCTGTTGACCATCCTGGCCATCAGCGCCTCCGGCCGGTCGCTGCTGCAGCAGCGCATGGCGGGCGGCCTGCGCAACGCCGGTCTGGCCGAAATGAGCGCGGAAACCGCCCTGCGCGGCGCGGAGTGGAAGCTGTGGACGAGCACCTCCAAGCTCACCAGCACCCCGCTGCTGTGCGGCACCGGCGTGCTGGCGGGGAGTTGCTACGTCTACGACCCGGGCAACGCCGCGGTCTACGGCTCCAGCGGCATCGTCACGACGTTCCGCACGAGCCCTACCTGGACCGACGCCGGCGCGCAGACCTACAAGGGGCCGGGCAGCTCCATTGACTACACAAGCAGGACCACCACCGACCGGCTCGCCAGGAATCCGGTCTACCTCATCGAGGACATGGGCGTGGAGCTCCCCCCGGGCGTGAACGGCGGCCTGCACGAATCCGGCGCCACCGGGGCGGGTGGCGGCGGGGTGGGCAGCACCAGCCGCCACATCTACCGCATCACCGCCCGCGCCACGGGTGGCGACAACAACACGGTGCGCGTGCTGGAGAGCACGTTCGCCGCCAAGAGCAACTGAGCCGGAGTCATTGCCATGCTGCGTATCCGTTCCGCACCGTCTGGCAAGCACGCCCTCGCCATCGGCCTTGCGCTTTCCCTGCTCGGCGGGTGGGCAGCGCCGTTCGCGCCGCAGGCGCGCGCCGAAGGGTCGGCCCTCTGGGTCGGCGCGGCGCTGGCCGTTGCCGCCACCACGAGCACGCCGGTCGCGGCGGTCGAACTGAGTCCGACCCCGCCCAACGACACCCAGGGCGTCGCGCCGAACATCGTGGTGACGTTCGACGACTCCGGTTCGATGGCGAGCAACTACATGGGCGACAACCGGCCGTTCGACAACGGCAGTTGGAGCGGCCCGTGGCGCTGTGCCGGTGTGATCGACCCCCGCATCACCGATGCCACCGATATCCGCTCGAACGCCATGAACGGCGTGTACTACAACCCCAACGTGCGCTACGTACCGCCCATCAAGGCCGATGGAACATCGTTCCCGAATGCCGATGCCACCCTCGTGCGAGTGCCGCAGGACGGCATCGGCGTCAACCGGCCCTACAACAAGAAGACGCTGGCCGCGGCCGGCGGCTACAACAACAATCCCAATCTCACCTTCGACACGACCGCAGCCACCGACCTGACCGGCACCGTCAAGGTGACCTATCCCACGGTAGTGACCACCTACGCCGCGTTCGGTAGCACCTGTCCGGCCGACGCAGACGCCGGTTCGTGCTCGAACAATACGTCGGGCACCTCCGGCAGCGGCAGCAATGCGGTCTATGCGTTCTGGTATTCGGGAGCCGGCAACGTCAGCGGTTCGGGGGCGAGCATCGTCGTGTCGGGCGTGGGCCTTGTGATCAGCAGGACCTCCAAGAACAACTATATGGTCGCCACCGGCGACAAGACCAGTCAGAGCAACACGCCCACCAAGAATTACGTGACCTGGACGGTGACGAGCACCAACACGTCGGGCACGCCGACCTTCAGCAGCGACAACCGCTGGAAGTGCGGCTATGGTTCCTCGCCGATGGATCCGAGCAAGACGGGGCCGGACGGCAGCACCTACCCCAACGGCGGCCCCTATTACTACCGGTACAAATCGACGGCTCCCGCCATCACCACGAATGCGTACGGCAAGCCCGATGCCGGCGGCCTGGCCAATCTCTACACGGCCGGCAACTGGGAGGCGGTGGCCATCCCCAACACCAACACGACGATCAACGGCGTCACCGTCAACCAATGGCAGAACTTCGCCAACTGGTATGCCTATTACCGTACGCGCAACCAGATGACGCGCACCTCGCTGTCGCGCGTATTCGGCGGCCTGGGCAGTGCCAGCTCCAGCGGCGGCTACGGCAACCCGTTCCGGGTCGCCTGGCAGAACCTCTATACGACCAGCACCTTCAACTTGCAGGCGAACACCATCATCAGCGCCCTGATGGATACGAACTCGCCATCGACGTGCGATGCGAGCCAGACCGATCCGGTCGCCGTCGGGCTGGTGGCAGGCTCGGCCAAGACTCCGCCAGGCTGCTACCGCAGCGCCTTTTTCAACTGGATCTTCAGCGTCAACGCCACCGGCGATACGCCAGCGCGCGCCGCCGCGATCCGTGCCGGCAAATTCTTCCAGCGCGGGTACAACGCCGCCACCAGGACGGGCAACACGGGGGCGACGGGCGACCTCCACGATCCCTACTGGGAACCGCCCAAGACTTCCGGCGCCGACGGTCTGGAGCTCGTCTGCCGGCAGAACTTCCACATGCTGGTGACCGACGGCTACTGGAACGAAACCAACCCGGCCCTGCCTACGCCCTTCAAGGACGGGCAGACGGCCACGACCCTGCCCGACGGCACGGCGTACAGCGTCACCGCGGCGGAGTCGCGCGTGTTCTGGAACGTGCAGGGAGCCAAGCTGGCGTCATCGCAGGCGAACATCGCCTACAACTACTGGGCCACCAACCTGCGCCCGGACCTGTATGACCCGGCCAACGGCAAGGTCGTGCCTCCCTACATGCCCGATACGTCCACCGGCGTGATCTCCGGCGCGACCTCCGCGAGCCTGGAAAAATATTTCAATCCCAACAACGACCCGGCCAACTGGCCGCACATGGTCGAGTACATGGTCACCCTGGGCGTGCCGGGCAACCTGATCCATTCCAGCGACGTCGACTGCAACAACGCCACCGCCAACGACATCTGCGCCCTGCGTCGGGGCAGTACGAATTCCACCGGCGCCATCGGCTGGTCCACACCCCTGAACAACGATCCGACCGGCATCGACGACACCTGGCACGCGGCGATCAACAGCCGCGGCGCCTATTTCAATGCCGCCAATCCGCAGAATCTGGTGGACCAGATGAGCGCGATCCTCACCAACATCAGCGCGCGCAGTGCGCCTGCGCTGACCGGTGCGGTGAACACGTCCGTGCTCGTACCGGGGGCGCTGGCCTTCAGTACCGGCTACAGCACGTCCGACTGGTCGGGTGTGCTGCAGGCGGTGGGCGTCAATGCCGACGGATCCCTCTCGAAGTCGGCGCTGTGGGACTCGGGCGCCCTCCTGGACGATGCGACCAAGACGCCGCCCAGCTCCCGCGCGATCTATACGGCGAAGGAGGGGAGCGACGGCAGCTTCGCCGGCGGCGTGGATTTCAGGACCTTCACGGCCCTGGACACGGCCGCCCAGGCCTTGCTGGGCGGTACGCCGGCAAGTGCCGGCGCGACCGACACCGGCCAGGCCCGGCTCGACTACCTGCGCGGCGATCGGACGAACGAGGGCGCGACCTTCCGTACGCGCGCCCATCTGCTGGGCGCCATCATCGGTTCGCAGGCGCTCTACCTGTCCTATCCGGCCAGCGGCTATCGCAGCACCTGGCCTGCCGGAGCGCCGGAGAACGATGCGGCCGGCTGCGCCAGCGCCACGCCGCCGAGCTGCCATAGCTACGAGTATTTCGTGAACGCCCATCTCGACCGCAAGCCGGTGGTGTACGTGGGCGCGAACGACGGCATGCTGCACGCTTTCGACGCTTCGCAGTACGAGGACACCTCCGTGACCCCGAGCGTCATCAAGCCGACCGCCGGAGCGGGCAAGGAGCTCTTTGCCTATGTGCCGCGCTCGGTCTACGCCAACCTCGGCGCGTTCATGTCCAAGAGCAACTTCAAGTTCATGCCCACCGTGGATGGCACGCTGGCCACGCGCGACGTGTACTTCAGCCAGGACGTCAGCTCGCCCGTCAGCACCAGCAAGGGCTGGCACACACTGCTGGTCGGTAGCCTGCGCCTGGGCGGGCGTGGCATCTATGCGCTGGACGTCACCGACCCGACGTCGATGTCGGCCAGCAAGGTGCTGTGGGAGTTCAACGCCGACCAGCCCGACCAGAGCACCTGGACGGACGGGACCCACACCAACCCCGGCGGCAAGCCTGCCCATCTCGGCTATACCTTCGCCCAGCCGAACATTGGCCGCCTGCCCAACGGCAAGTGGGTGGTGCTGGTGGCGGGCGGCTATTTCCCGGATTGCAGCAAGGCGCCCTTTACCTCGTCCAATTGCTCCTATCCGGCAGCGGCATCGAACAAATACAGCTCGCTGTTCATCCTCGATGCGCAGACGGGCAAGCTCATCCGGGAGATGACCACGCCGGATCCGGCCGCGGTTCCTGGAGCGGTGGCGAGCCATGGCCTGGCCACGCCCGTGCTCGGCGACTACAACAACGACCAGGTGGACGACGTGGCCTTCGCCGGTGACCTGGACGGCAACGTCTGGCGCTTCGACCTGAGCTCGTCCGATCCGAACCAGTGGAGCGTGAGGCTGCTGTTCAAGCCGGCGACGGCCGGCGCGCAGCCGATCACCTCGATGCCGCGCCTGTTCGCCGATCCGGTGAGCAGCCGCTTCATGGTCGTGTTCGGCACCGGCAAGTACCTGGGCACCTCCGACAACACCAGCGGTAGCGCCACGACCCAGGCCGTCTACGGCATCCGCGACAACAACACCAACCCGTGGACGGCGGCGGACCTCATCCAGCAGACGCTGAGCGAGACGACGTCCACCGACGGCAAGACGCTGGCGCGCGGACTCACCAATTACGCGGTGCCCAGCGCAAAGGGCGGGTGGTACTTCAACCTCGGTCCCAGCACGTCCTCGCAGGGCGAACGCGTGGTGGTGACGCCGGGGGCGCTTTTCGACACGGGGCGAGTGGTGATCCAGACGCTGATTCCCGGCACCAACGATCCCTGCAGCGCCACCATCCAGGGCGCACTGATGGTGGTGGACGCCTCCAGCGGCGGCTCGGGTGGTGGCCTGGCCGGTCCGCCGGTGTCCGGCTGGGGCGGCGGGAACCCCGGCGACACCTCGGTGGTCGGCGGGCGCGTGGACAACCCCCGCACGAACGGGTCGGTGCCGCTGGTCACCACCATCGGCGGCGGCAACATCCTCATCCCGGGCCTCAAGCTCTCGGGCGGCAATGTGCTCAACATCAACGACGCCATCTGGCGCCGCCGCTCGTGGCGGCAGGTAAACAACCCATGAGGAGGCGCTGCATGCGCAAGTACAGGGGCTTCAGTTTGATCGAGCTGATGGTGGTGGTCGCCATCATCGCGATCATCGCCGCGTTTGCCGTGCCGAGTTACCTCAACTACGGCATCCGCGCCCGCCGCAGCGACGGGCAGAACATGCTTCTGCGCGTGGCGGATGCGCAGGAGCGCTATTACGCGGCCCACAACAGCTACGGCTCGCTCAACCAACTGGGCTACACCACCGCTGCCTCCAAGCTCTCCGAGAAGGGTTACTACCAGCTCGGTATGGAACCGTCCTCGGACAGCACATCGGCGGTGGCGTACACGGCCACCGCAACGCCCGTGAGTGGCAGCCCGCAGGTCAAGGACACCTGCGGTGCGCTCACGATCGACAATGCGGGCGTGAGAGGGCAGGCCGGCAGCACTACCAACGGCACCTGCTGGTGAGCGCCATGAATGCGCAGGGACAGGGCCGGGGGTTCACGCTGCTGGAGCTGATGGTCACGCTGGCGGTGGCCGCCATACTCGCCGTTATCGCCTTGCCGAGCTTTCGCGACCTGCTGCGCAAGAACCAGGTGGGCTCGGCGAGCAACGCCTTGCTGGCGGATCTTTCCTACGCGCGCAGCGAAGCCATCACGCGCGGAAACATCGTCTCGATCTGCCCCTCCTCGGACGGAGCGAGTTGCACGACGAACGGGCAGGCCTACGAGTCGGGCTGGCTGGTCTACAGCTACACCCCCGGCAACGGCAAGGCCACGACCGCCTTCGATTCATCCAAGGCGAGCGCAACGGGCACCAACCAGCTGCTTCGCTATACCCAGGCACGCGCCGGGGTATCCGTGCAGTCGAACTCCACCAGCATCATCAGCTTCGGTCCCCAGGGGCAGACCCTGCCGGCGACCAGCACGTACACCTTCTGGACCTGTTTTCGCGCCGAGGGCGAGCCCGGCACCGGCACCAGCACCACGCGCGTGCCCGGTACGGCGCTTTCGGTCAGCGCATCCGGCAGCGTGACCTCGCAACCGCTGGGCAGCCAGGCGGCTTGCACGCCGTCCTGACGCGAGCGCGCGGGCAAAGAAAAACCCGGCACGAGGCCGGGTTTTTTTATGCGTGGTGGGCGATGCAAGGATCGAACTTGCGACACCTGCCGTGTGAAGGCAGTGCTCTACCGCTGAGCTAATCGCCCGCCGGGAGCGCGAAACTATACGGAGGCGGCGGCGGAAGGTCAATGGGTGCGGCGGCGATCCATGGCGTTGGGTAGAATGCGCGCCTTTCCGGCACGGCCAATCCCATGGGCATCTTTCCGCACATCATCGAGTCCATCCAGCGTTTCCAGCTCACGCCATGGAAGCTGGTGGGGTTCGCCGGCACCTTCATGTTCACCAGCCGCTGGTTCGTGCAGCTGTACTACACGCGCAAGCACAAGCGGGTGGTGATGCCGCTGTCGTTCTGGTGGCTGTCGGTGTTCGGCAGCGCGCTGCTGCTGGCCTACTTCGTCGTGGGCAAGAACGATTCGGTGGGCATCCTTTCCAACTTTTTCCCGGTGTTCGTGTCGGTCTACAACCTCATCGTGCACCTGCGTCACCGCAGGGACAGCGTCACCGGCGACGAGGTATGAAAGCCTGATCCAGCAAACGGGCGGAACTTGCCTGCATAGGCCCTGCCTTAGCTGAAGCTGGATTCCCGTTTTCGCGGGAATGACGACACGGAAGCGAGCCGCCGTCGGTTCAGTCGGGGTCGTAATCCAGGTTGGAAGCGAGCCAGCGCTCGGCTTCCTGGAGGCTCCAGCCTTTGCGCCGCGCGTAATCCTCGACCTGTTCGCGGGTTAGGCGGCCCACCACGAAATACTGGCTGTCCGGGTGCGAGAAATACCAGCCCGACACCGCGGCTGCCGGGTACATCGAGAAGCCCTCCGTGAGTTCGATGCCGGCGTTCGCGGTGGCGTCGAGCAGGCGGAAGAGGGTGGTCTTCTCGGTGTGGTCGGGGCAGGCGGGATAACCGGGGGCGGGGCGGATGCCCTGGTAGTTCTCCGCGATGAGCGCCTCGTTGTCCAACGCTTCGCTCGGCACGTAGCCCCAGAACTCGCGGCGCACGCGTTCGTGCATGCGCTCGGCGAAGGCTTCGGCGAGGCGATCGGCCAGGGCTTTGAGGATGATCGCCGAATAGTCGTCGTTGTCGACGCGGAAGCGTTCCAGGTGGGGCTCGATTCCCAGACCCGCGGTTACGGCGAAGCCGCCGATCCAGTCGGGTTTGTCGTATTCCTTCGGTGCGATGAAGTCGGCCAGGCAAAGGTTGGGCCGTTCGATCGGCTTGTCGGCCTGCTGGCGCAGATGGTGGAGCGTCACCTTGCCGCCGTCCGTCCGGATCTCGACGTCGTCCATCACATTGGCGGCCGGCCAGAAGCCGATCACCGCGCGGGCGGTGAGCCACTTCTCCGCGATGATGCGATCGAGCATTTTCTGTGCGTCGCCGAACAGTTCGGTCGCCTGTGCACCGACCACCTCGTCGGTGAGGATGGCCGGGTAATGGCCGGCCAGTTCCCAGGCCTGGAAGAACGGTGTCCAGTCGATGTAGCGGCGAAGCTCCGCCAGGTCGTAGTCGTCGAACACGGTGAGCCCCGGCTTGGCCGGCTGCGGCGGCTCGTAGTTCGCCCAGTCGCAGGTGAAGCGCTGCGCGCGGGCCTTCTCCAGCGGCACCAGCTGCTTGCCGGGGCCACGATGGCGGTGTCGCTCGCGCACCTCGGCGTACTCGGCGCGGATCTTCGCCATGAAGCCGTCGACCAGCTCCTTGCTGACCAGCGACTGCGCCACGCCGACCGCACGCGAGGCGTCCTTGACCCAAACGCAGGGCGACTTGTAGTGCGGCTCGATCTTGAGCGCCGTATGCGCGCGCGAGGTGGTGGCGCCGCCGATCAGCAGCGGCACGGTGAAGCCCTGGCGCTGCATCTCGCGGGCGACGTGGCCCATCTCTTCCAGAGACGGCGTGATCAGGCCGGACAGGCCGATCATGTCCGCCTTCTCCGCGATGGCGGTGTCCAGGATCTTCTGTGCAGGCACCATCACGCCCAGGTCCACCACGTCGAAGTTGTTGCAGCGGAGCACCACGCCGACGATGTTCTTGCCGATGTCGTGCACGTCGCCCTTGACCGTGGCCATCACGATCTTGCCGTTGCTCTTGCCGACGTCGCCGGTGCGCGCCTTTTCGGCTTCGATGTAGGGCAGCAGATAGGCCACCGCCTTCTTCATCACGCGCGCGGACTTGACCACCTGCGGCAGGAACATCTTGCCGGCGCCGAACAGGTCGCCGACGACGTTCATGCCGTCCATCAGCGCTCCCTCGATCACGTCCAGCGGCCGGGCGACCTGCTGGCGGGCTTCCTCGGTGTCCTCGACCACGTACTGGTCGATGCCGTGCACCAGCGCGTGGGCGAGCCGTTCGCGCACGGGCTTCTCGCGCCAGGCGAGGTTCTCGACGACGGCCTCGCCTTTCTTCTTCTTGTAGTTGTCGGCGATCTCGAGCAGGCGCTCGGTGGCATCGGGACGGCGGTTGAGCACCACGTCCTCCACGCGCTCGCGCAGCGTGGGGTCGAGGTCGTCGTAGATCGCCAGCGCGCCTGCATTGACGATGCCCATGTCCATGCCCGCCTTGATGGCGTGGTAGAGGAACACCGAATGGATCGCCTCGCGCACCGTGTCGTTGCCGCGAAAGGAGAACGACACGTTGGAGACGCCGCCGGAGACGTGGCTGGCGGGGAAGCGTTTCTTCAGTTCGCGGGTGGCCTCGATGAAGTCGACCGCGTAGTTGTTGTGCTCCTCGATGCCGGTGGCGATGGCGAAGATGTTGGGGTCGAAGATGATGTCTTCGGGCGGGAAGTCGAGCTGTTCGGTGAGCAGCTTGTAGGCGCGCGAGCAGATCTCGATCTTGCGCTCGGCGGTGTCGGCCTGGCCTTCTTCGTCGAAGGCCATCACCACGGCGGCGGCGCCGTACTGGCGCACCTTGCGCGCGTGCTCGAGGAACGCTTCCTCGCCTTCCTTCATCGAGATCGAGTTGACGATGCCCTTGCCCTGCAGGCAGCGCAGGCCGGCCTCGATCACGCTCCACTTGGAGGAGTCGACCATCACCGGCACGCGGGCGATGTCCGGTTCGGCGGCGATCAGGTTGAGGAAGCGCACCATGGCCGCTTCCGAATCGATCAGGCCTTCGTCCATGTTGACGTCGATGATCTGCGCGCCGTTGGCGACCTGCTGGCGCGCCACCTCCACGGCTTCCTCGTAGCGATCTTCCTTGATCAGCTTCTTGAACTGCGCCGAGCCGGTGACGTTGGTGCGCTCGCCGACGTTGACGAACAGCAGGTCAGGGGTGATGACCAGCGGCTCGAGGCCGGAAAGACGGGTGTGGCGGATAGTGGTCATGCGTCTACTTTGGCTTTTGCTCCCTCTCCCGCGTCCTTCATCAAGGATCGGGGAGAGGGCTGGGGTGAGGGGGCGGGGCTTGCGAACAGACCCGAAAGAGCCGGCCTTGATGCCGGGATATCGCTAGAGCGGCCCCTCACCCCAACCCTCTTCCCCATCCTGGACAAGGGACGGGGGAGAGGGAGCTGGTGCGCGGTGTTCATGCAGCCACCTGCACGGCGCCGGGCAGCCGCCTGGGCGCACAGCCCCGCACCGCCTCGGCGATCGCAGCGATATGCGCCGGCGTGGTGCCGCAGCAGCCGCCGACCAGGTTGAGCAAGCCGTCGCGGGCGAATCCGCCGATCACCGCGGCCATCTGCGCGGGCGTTTCGTCGTACTCGGCGAAGGCGTTGGGCAGGCCGGCGTTGGGATGGGTGCTGACGTAGCAGTCGGCGATGTCGGCGAGGGTCTGCACGTGAGGCCGCAGATCGGCCGCGCCGAGCGCACAGTTGAGGCCCACGGCCAGCGGCCGGGCATGGCTGACCGAGTAGTAGAAGGCTTCGGCCGTCTGGCCCGAGAGCGTGCGGCCGGAGCGGTCGGTGATGGTGCCGGAGATCATCACCGGCACGCGCGCGCCGCGCTGGCGGAACAGTTCGGACAGCGCAAACAGGGCCGCCTTCGCATTGAGCGTGTCGAAGATGGTCTCCACCATCACCACGTCCGCACCACCGTCGACAAGGCCGGCGGCCGACTCGGCGTAGTTCGCCGCCAGTTCCTCGAAGGTGACGTTGCGGAAGCCCGGATCGTTGACGTCCGGCGAGAGCGAGGCCGTGCGGCTGGTCGGGCCGAGCACGCCGATGGCGAAGCGCGGCCTGTCCGGCGTTTTGGCCGTGAAAGCGTCGCAGGCCAGGCGCGCCAGCCGGGCGCCTTCCCGGTTCAACTCGTAGGCCAGATGCTGGAGGTGATAGTCGGCCTGGCTGATGCGGGTGGAGTTGAAGGTATTGGTCTCGACCAGGTCGGCGCCGGCCGCGAGATAGGCCTCGTGCACGCCGCGGATCAGCTCCGGGCGGGTGAGCGTGAGCAGGTCGTTGTTGCCCTTGAGGTCGCAGCCGCCGGGATGGGCATGGTCGTGCTGGCTGTCGTGCCCGTGGGTGAAGCGCTCGCCGCGGAAGCCGGCTTCGTCCAGCGCGTGCCCTTGCAGCATGGTGCCCATGGCGCCGTCGAGGATCAGGATGCGCTCGCGCAGCGCCCGTTCGAGCTGGGCGACGCGGTCGGGGTGAAGCCAGGGCAGGGTGGTCATGTTCGTTCTTCCAGCGGTTCGGGCCTGGGGCGGCTTGCCCATCGGCCCTTGGGCACTTTCCCCGCGCGGGGAGAGGATCGGGTTCAGGGCTTTCGGGCGAGCAGGCTGATGACTTCGAAGTGCGGGGCCTTGCGCTCGCGGCTCAGGCGGACGCAACTGGAAACGGTCAGCCCGGCGTCGGTAGCCAGGCGGGAAAGCTCGTCCGCGGCGAACCCCAGGTTGCGGTGGTCGAACGGCTCGACGACCGCGCGATGGGCGTGCTTGCCCAGCGTCACCGCCAGCAGCCGGCCGCCGCTGCGCAACAGACGCGCGGCCTCGGCCACGGCCTGGGCCGGGCGCTCGGCGTAGGTCAGCGCGTGCAGCATCAGCACCAGGTCGAAGCGGCGCTTGCCCAGGTCCAGCGCATGCATGTCGCCCTGGCGCACTTCGACGTTGCCGAACGCTTTCAGGCGCTGCGCGGCAGCGGCCGCTACGCGCTCGCTGGAATCGACGCAGACGATCGAGCGCGCATGCGGCGCCAGCAGCTCGGCGGTGACGCCGTCGCCCGAGGCGATGTCCAGTACGTCGCCGGTTTCCAGCAGTTGCAGCAGCGAGCGGGCGAGGGTTTCCCAGGTGCGGCCGGGGGAGTAGTGGCGCTCCATGTCGCCGGCGACGGTGTCGGCCCAGCCTTCCTCGCGGGCGCGGTTGGCGAGCACCGCTGGCAGGCGCGCGGCATCCTCGCGCAGCAGCGCGTCGTCGATGCTCTCGCGCAGCGAGTGCAGCAGCGCGTGCTGGTGCGAGTCGCCCTCGTTGTTGGCGCGGTAGTAGGCGGACACGCCGGCGCGGCGGTCGCGCACCAGTTCGGCCTCCTTGAGCTTGGCCAGGTGCGTGGAGACGCGCGGCTGCGCCAGGTGCAGCACCTGCGCCAACTCGGCCACGGTCAGTTCCTCGCGCTCCAGCAGGGCGAGCAGGCGCACGCGGGTCGGGTCGGCCAGCAGGCGCAGAACGCCGGAGGCGGTCGCCAGATCCATTTCCATCCTTTTATCGCGATGCGAAGATGGATAGGCTAGGCGGCGATGCCATGGGCGTCAAGGGCGGCGCGCCGTTGGTGCGGGATCGCGGGCCCGATCCACCCCACGGGGGCGCACGCCGATCCGCTAAACTAGCGGGCTTCGCCAAGCCTTGGAGCCGCCCATGGATTTCCGTTTTACCGAAGACCAGCTCTCGATCCAATCCATCGCCCGCGATTTCGCGCAAAAGCGCATCGCGCCGGTGGCGGCCGAGCTGGACGCCAAGGGCCAGTTCCCGCTCGAGAACATCCAGGAAATGGGCCAGCTCGGCCTGATGGGCATCGAGGTGCCGGCCGAGTACGGCGGTGCCGGCATGGACCCGATCGCCTACGTGCTGGCGATGATCGAGATCGCCGCGGCGGACGCCGCTACCTCGACCATCATGTCGGTCAACAATTCGCTGTTCTGCAACGGCATCCTCAAGCACGGCACCGAGGAGCAGAAGCAGACCTACGTGCGCGCGATCGCTTCGGGCGAGGCCATCGGCGCCTATGCGCTGACCGAGCCGCAATCCGGCTCCGACGCGTCCAACATGCACACCCGCGCGGTGAAGAACGCCGACGGCGACTGGGTGATCAACGGCAAGAAGAGCTGGATCACCTCAGGTCCCGTGGCGCGCTACATCGTGCTGTTCGCGATCACCACGCCGGGCATCGGCGCCAAGGGCGTGTCGGCGTTCATCATCGACACCAAGCGCCCGGGCTTCCACGCCGGCAAGACCGAGCCGAAACTCGGTATTCGCGCATCCGCTACCTGCGAGATCGAGTTCAACGACTACGTCTGCCCGAAGGAAAACCTGCTCGGGCAGGAGGGCAAGGGTTTCGCCATCGCCATGGGCGTGCTGGATGCCGGCCGCATCGGCATCGCCTCGCAGGCCGTGGGCATCGCCCGCGCCGCCTACGAGGCCACGCTGCAGTGGTCGCGCGACCGCAAGGCGTTCGGCACGCCGATCGGCACGTTCCAGATGACCCAGGCCAAGATCGCCGACATGAAGTGCAAGCTCGATGCGGCCACCCTGCTCACCCTGCGCGCCGCATGGGCCAAGGGCGAGGCCGAGAAGAACGGCGGGCGCTTCGGCACCGAGGCGGCGATCGCCAAGCTGACCGCTTCGGAGGCGGCGATGTGGATCAGCCACCAGGCCGTGCAGATCCATGGCGGCATGGGCTACTCCAAGGAGATGCCGCTGGAGCGCTATTTCCGCGACGCCAAGATCACCGAGATCTACGAAGGCACCAGCGAGATCCAGCGCATCGTGATCGCCCGCAACGAGACCGGGCTGCGCTGAGCCCCCTGCTCCCTTCTGGAGCGGGGTGAAGGTTTGCGGTAACGGTGACCATCGCCAGGTGGTTTGCACGCTTGGCAAGGACACAAGTAAAGAGCCCGGGCATTGCCCGGGCTTTTTCTTTGCGAGTCCGAGGCGAGCCCCGGCCCCTCACCCGGGCTCTCTCCCCCATCCTTGATAAGCAACGGGGGAGGGAGCGTCGGTCGGCTAGTGCCCGCGACGTGGATCCGAATCGAAGGTGTGCGGACCGTCCAGGCCGGGCCTGGCCGGGCCGTCGCCATCGAGCTTGTCGCCCAGCAAGCGGCGCACCACCACGTAGAACACCGGGATCAGCAGCACGCCCAGGAAAGTGGCGAACAGCATGCCGCCGATCACGCCGGTGCCGATCGCATGACGGGCGTTGGCGCCGGCGCCGGAGGAAATGAACAGCGGGAACACGCCCAGGATGAACGCCAGCGAGGTCATCAGGATCGGCCGCAATCGCAGGCGCGCCGCTTCGATCACGCCGGCGCGCAGCGTCTGGCCGTGGGCTTGCTGCTCCACCGCGAACTCCACGATCAGGATCGCGTTCTTCGCCGCCAGGCCGATCACCGTGATCAGGCCGACCTTGAAGTAGATGTCGTTGGGCAGCCCGCGCAGCAGTGTGAACACCACGGCGCCGAGCAGGCCCAGCGGCAGCACCAGCAGCACCGACACCGGGATCGACCAACTCTCGTAGAGCGCGGCCAGCGCCAGGAACACGATCACGATCGACAGCACCATCAGCAGCGTGGCGGCGTTGCCCGAGAGGATCTCCTGGTAGGACTGGCCGGTCCAGTCGAAGCCGTAGCCCTTGGGCAGATCGTTGGTCACGATCTTCTCCATCTCGTTCATCGCCTCGCCCGAGGCGTGTCCGGGGGCGGGCGAGCCGACGATCTCCACCGCGGCGTAGCCGTTGTAACGGGTCAGCGAAGGCGAACCCATCTGCCAGTCCGCATGCACCACGTTCGACAGCGGAATCATGTCGGGCGTGCCGGCACCGGCGGTCTGCGTGCTGCTGGGCGTGAAGAAGTGCTGCAGCGCATCCGGGCTCATGCGATAGGGCGCGTCGGCCTGCATGATCACGCGCTTGACGCGCCCACCGTAGGTGAAGTCGTTGACGTATACGGGGGCCAACATCAGGCCGATGGCGTTGTAGATGTCGCCTACCGACAGGCCCATCGACTGCGCCTGCACGCGGTCCACGTCCAGGTGCAGCTGCGGCGAATCCTCCAGCGCATTGGGCCGCACCCCGGTCAGCAGCGAATCCTGGCTGGCCTTGCCCAGCAGCATGTTGCGGGCCTGCGTCAGCGCCTCGCGGCCGGCGCCGCTGCGGTCCTGCAGGTACATGTCGAAGCCGCCGAACTGGCCCAGGCCCTGCACCGTGGGGATGTTCACCACGAAGATGCGCGCGTCATGGATCTGGAACAGTTCGCCATTGGCGCGCTGGATGAACTCCGCCGCGGTGTCCTTGCGGTCGGCCCAATCCTTGAGCTTGATGAACGCCATGCCCGCGTTCTCGCCCGAACCGATGAAGCTGAAGCCGGCCACCTGCAGCACGGTGTCGACCGAGGGATCCTTCTTCAGGATCTTCAGCATCTGGCCCATCACTTCTTCGGTGCGCTGCTTGGTGGCGCCCGGCGGCAGCTGGATCACCGAAAGCGCGTAGCCCTGGTCTTCCTCCGGCAGGAAGCTGCCGGGCAGGCGGGTGTAGAGAAAGCCGGCCAGCACCGCGATCAGCACGAACAGGAGCATCCAGCGCGGCGCGTGCCGCACGGCGCCGCCGACGTGGCCGGTATAGGTGCGCGTGGTCCATTCGAAGAACTGGTTGAACTTGCGGAAGACCACGTTCTTCTTCTTGTGGTGTTCCGGCTGCAGGAAGCTCGCGCACAGCGCCGGCGTGAAGGACAGCGCCAGGAAAGCCGAGAACGCCATCGACACCGCGATGGTCAGCGCGAACTGCTTGTAGATGATGCCCGAGGCGCCCGGCTGCAGCGCCGAGGGCACGAACACCGCCGTCAGCACCACGGTGATCGCCACCACGGCGCCGGTGATCTGGGCCATCGCCTTGCGGGTGGCCTCCTTCGGCGGCAGGTTCTCCTCGGTCATGATGCGTTCGACGTTCTCGATCACCACGATCGCGTCGTCCACCACGATGCCGATGGCCAGCACCATGCCGAACAGGGTCAGCTGGTTGATCGTGAAACCCAGCACCAGCATGCCCAGGAAGGTTCCCAGCAGGGCCACCGGGATGACCAGCGTCGGGATGATCGTGGCGCGGATGTTCTGCAGGAACAGCCACATCACGAAGAATACCAGGATGATCGCCTCGATCAGCGTGTGCACCACCTCGTCGATGGAGATCCTCACGAACGAGGTGCTGTCGTACGGGCTGAACCAGCTCACGCCCGGCGGGAAGCTGGGGGCGAGCTCGTCCATCTTGCCGCGCACCGCGGTGGCCACGTTGAGCGCGTTGGCGCCGGGCAGCAGCTGGATCGCGAAGGCGCCGATCGGCTTGCCGTCGACGGTGGTGTCGAAGCCGTAGTTGCCTGGGCCGAAGCTGATACGCGCCACGTCGCCGAGCTTGACCGTGGTGCCGTCCGGATTGGCGCGCAGGATGATCCCGGCGAACTGGTCGGGGCTGGTGAAGCGGCCCTCGGTCGACACCGTTGCCGTGAAACCCTCGCCGGGCAGGGCCGGATCGGCGCCGATCGAACCGGCGGCGAACTGCACGTTCTGCTCCTTGATCGCGTTCAGTACCTGGGTGGCCGACAGGCTGTAACCCTGCAGCTTGTCCGGGTCGAGCCAGATGCGCATGGCGTACTCGGAGCCGAACTGCTGGGTGCTGCCCACGCCGGGTACGCGCGAGATCTGGTCGAGCACCTGCGAGCCGACGATGTCGCTCAGCCGGTCGCGGTCGATGTTCGGATTGTCGGACTTCAGCGCCACGACCATCAGGAAGCCGGCGTTGGCCTTGGCCACCACCACGCCTTGCTGGGTCACTTCCGAGGGCAGGCGCGGCGTGGCCAATGCGACCTTGTTCTGTACCTGCACCTGCGCGATGTCGGGATCGGTGCCGCTTTCGAAGGTCAGCGTGATGCTGGCGCGGCCGCTGGAGCTGGAGGAGGAGCTGAAGTACAGCAGGTGGTCGATGCCGGTCAGCTGCTGCTCGATCACCTGGGTGACGGCTTTCTCGGTGGTCTCGGCGCTGGCGCCGGGGTAGGAGGCGTTCACCGTCACCGAAGGCGGCGCGATGTTCGGGTAGGACTCCACGCCCAGGTTGAGGATGGCCAGCACGCCGCCCAGCGAGATCAGGATGGCCACCACCCACGCGAAGATCGGGCGGTCGATGAAAAAACTCGGCATGGTCTTGGCTCCGTTACTTGCCGCGCGCGGTCGCGGCGGCGGCAGGGGCCTTGCCAGCGGATGCCGGCGGCTGCCACGGAGAGGCATTGGCCGGGGCCCCTTCCTTGACGTTCTGCACGCCCGAGACGATCACCTTCTCGTCCGCCTTGAGGCCGCCGGTGACGACCCAGTCGTTGCCGGCCATCCCGCTGGTGGTCACGTCGCGGCGGACGACCTTGCCGTCGGCGCCGACGGTGAAGACGTAGGCGCCCACCGTGTCGCGCAGCACCGCCGGCTGCGGGACTAGGAACACGTTGTGGCGCTGGCCCAGCGAAGCGGCGATGGTGACGTACATGCCCGGCAACAGGGTGCGCTGCGGATTGGGAATGCGTGCGCGCAGCTTCACCGCACCAGTGGCCGGATCGACCGTAGTGGAAGAAAAGTCCAGCGTGCCCGCCTCGCCGTACGTGCTGCCGTCGGGCAGCGTCACCCGCACGGTGGCGTTGGCGTTGCCTGCCAGCGACACGTTGCCCTGGCCCTGCGCCTGGCGCAGCTGCTCCAGCTCGGCCACGCTCATGGTGAAGTTCACGTACAGCGGGTCGATCTGGTCGACGGTGGTGAGCAGCGTGGCCTCGCCCTGACCGACCAGCGCGCCCTCGGTGACCTGCTGCTGGCCGGCGCGGCCGTCGATCGGCGAGCGAACGTCGGCATAGCCCAGGTTGATCTGCGCCGACTGCACGTTGGCGCGCGCCTGCTGCATGGCGGCCGCGGCGCTGCGTTCGGCGGCCAGCGCATTGTCCAGGTCGGCCTTGGACACGTAGCCCTTGGGCGCCAGCTCGCGGGCTCGCTGGGCATTGATCTTGGCGTTGGTGTAGCTCGCCTGCGCCTGCGCGAGGTTGCCCTGCGCCGCGCCCAGTGCGGCCTTCAGCGGCGCCGGGTCGATCTGGAACAGCAACTGCCCCTGCTTGACGTCGGTGCCTTCCTCGTAAGTGCGTTTGACGAGCACGCCGGGCACGCGGGCCCGCACGTCCGCGCTGCGGAAGGCCGACAGTCTGCCGACCAGGTCCTTGGTCAGCGGCACGGTCTGCGGCTTGACGGTGATGACGCCCACTTGCGGCGGCGGCATCTGCTGCTGCCCCTGCGGCTGGCCCTTGCCGCAGGCGGCCAGGGTGAGCAGGCCGAGGCACAGGGCCAGGGTGCGCGTTGTCGTGGACTTCATGGGAACTCCATTCTTCTTATGAGGCGTGTCAGGGTGCGGCGAGAAAGCCGGCGAGCATACGAGCGTCGCCGTGACCGACCAGTGCCAATGGTCGTGGCGCGGCGTGTCGACGGCGGGGCCACCGCCGGCTGGAAATGCGCAACTATACCGTCGAGTTTACATTTTGCGAACCGCGCCAGCCAGGACTTGCGCGTTACCGAGCGTTGTGAACAAAGCCGGTCGCAAGGGATGCCTCATCGGTCGGCACCGGAGCACGACGAAGCTCGGCACCGGCGATCGACATGAGCCTCGATGAAAAGCGCGCAACGGGCTTGAGCCCCCGCAACTTCAGGCTCCGTCGGTGGAATCGCCCTGACGCCCGGCGTATCCTTTTCGGGCTTTGCGCGTCCCCGGCGCGGGCACTTTCGTTTCCACTGACAAGCAGATGCCATGAATGCCATTCGCGCGACCAGCGACAGTGCGGTTCCCCCGGCTGTTTTCGAGGAACTGAAGAACAGCGGCTTTCCGACCCAGCGCCTTGATGAGGCGCAATTTTTTATCGGCGCCTTCTTCGCGCGGATGGCGCACAGCGACGTGGACCTGCATACGCCGGCGGAATGGGCCTCACTCATCGCCGGTCTGCTCGATTTCCTTCAGCAGCGCGAGCCGGGCCGCGCCAAGGTGCGCGTGCTCAACCCCGGGCGCGGCCATGCGGGCCGCAGCGTGGTCGAAGTGGTCACGGACGACATGCCCTTCCTGGTCGACACGGTCAGCATGATCGTGTCGGAACAGCTGCAGATCCATGCGGTGATCCATCCGGTGGTCAAGGCCGCACGCGACGCCAGGGGCCAGCTCCAGCGCCTGGGCGGCGAGACCGGCGCGGCCGAGTCGGTGATGCATTTCGAGGTCGACCGCGTGGCCGACGAGGCCGCTCAGGCCGCGCTCCAGGCCCGCGTGGAAGCGGCGCTGGAAGACGTGCGCGCCGCGGTGGGCGACTGGTCGGCCATGCGCGACAAGGCGTTGGCGGTGGCGGCCGAGCTGCCGCAGCGCAAGCTGCCGATGGACGAACGCTCGGTGGGCGAGGCCGCCGATTTCCTGCGCTGGCTCGCCGATGACAACTTCACCTTCCTCGGCTACCGCGAGTACGAGGTGACCGAGGCCGACGGCGAGGACGTGCTGCGCGCCATCGACAGCTCCGGCCTGGGCATCCTGCGCGGCAGCGAGCGCTCGGTGGCGCCGCGCTCGTTGCGCAGCCTGGTCGCCTCGGAGTTGCCGCAGTCCGGCGCCACCGATGCGATCATCCTGACCAAGACCAACGCGCGCTCGCACGTGCACCGCCCCGGCTACATGGATTACGTGGGCGTGCTCAAGTTCGACGCGAGCGGCAGGCCGGTGGCCGAGCAGCGCTTCCTCGGCCTGTTCACTTCCAATGCCTACATGGTCCGCCCGCAGGACGTGCCGCTGGTGCGCCAGCGGGTCGAGGCGGTCATGTGCCGCTCCGGCCTGAAGCGCGATTCATATTCGGGCAAGTCGCTGCGGCACATCCTGGAGACTCTGCCGCGCGACGAGCTGTTCCAGAGCAGCGAGGAGGAACTGTTCTCCATCGCCAGCGGCATCCTCGAGCTGCGCCAGCGTGCGCGCACGCGCCTGTTCGTGCGTCGCGACCGCTATGGCCGCTTCTACACCTGCCTGGTCTACGTGCCTCGCGAGCGCTTCAACACCACCGTGCGCGAGCGCATCGAGCACCTGCTGCGCGACGCCCTGCACGGCGAGCACGTCGATTCGGCCGTGTTGATGGGCGAGGCCGCGCTGGCGCGCCTGCACGTGGTGGTGCGCCCGAAGATCGGCGACCGCACGGCATACGACACGGCGGCCCTGGAGCAGTCCGTGGCCTCGATCGTGCGCAACTGGCACGACGACGTGCGCGACGCGTTGGTGCGCGCGCGCGGCGACCACGAGGGCGTGGTGCTGGCCAACCGCTATGCCAAGGCGTTGCCGGTCGGCTACGCCGACGAGGTGAGCCCGGAGGTGGCCGCCGAAGACGTCCACGAGCTGTCGCTGCTGGAAGGCGACGATGCCGTGCGCATGTCCTTCTACCACCCGCCGCAGCGGCCGGACGAGCTGCGTTTCAAGGTCTACCGCTCCGGCGGCGACATCGCCCTGTCCGAAGTTCTGCCGCAGCTGGAGAACCTGGGGCTGCGCGTGCTCACCGAGCACGTCTACGACGTCGACACCGGCGGCACGCCGCTGTTCATCCAGGACTTCGAGGTGCAGCCGGTCGGCCATCTCACCTTCACCGTGGAGCAGGTCGGCACGCTGTTCGAGGACGCCTTCGAGCAGATCTGGCGCGGCAACGCCGAGAACGACGGCTTCAACCGGCTGGTGCTGGGCGCCAAGCTCAACTGGCGCCAGGTCGCCATGCTGCGCGGCTACTGCAAGTACCTGCTGCAGACCGGCGTGTCGTTCTCGCAGGCCTACATGGAGGATGCGCTCAACCGCTATCCGGCCATCGCCGGCCTGTTCGTGGAATTGTTCAACGCCAAGTTCGATCCGCGCCGCGAGAGCCTGTCGGCCGCGGAACTCAAGACCGCCGGCGAGCTGCTCGACGCCGAGATGCGCTTGCTGATCCCGGGCAACGTGCAGGCGGCGCAGCCGGGGCTGGTCGATGGCCTGGTGGCGATGCTCTCGCGTCCGCGCGCCGAGCAGGTGTCGACCATCGAGGAGGCCATCGGCCTGCTGCTGGAGAACGTCGCCAGCCTGGACGACGACCGCATCCTGCGCAGCTTCCTGGGCGTGATCCGCGCCACCTTGCGCACGAGCTTCTTCCAGCAGTGGGACGGCGCCTATCGTCCGTACATCAGCTACAAGTTCGACTCGCACAAGGTGCCCGACCTGCCCAAGCCGGTGCCCTACCGCGAGATCTTCGTCTCCGCCGCGCGCGTGGAAGGCATCCACTTGCGCTTCGGCGCGGTGGCGCGCGGCGGCCTGCGCTGGTCCGATCGCCGCGAGGACTTCCGCACGGAAGTGCTCGGCCTGGTCAAGGCGCAGATGGTCAAGAACACCGTGATCGTGCCGGTCGGCTCCAAGGGCGGCTTCTTCGTCAAGCGCCCGCCTATGCCGACGGGTGGCGGCGGCGACCGCGACGCGCAGCTGGCCGAGGGCATCGCCTGCTACAAGATGTTCATCAACGGCCTGCTCGACATCACCGACAACCTGGTCGAGGGCAAGGTGGTGCCGCCGCACGAGGTGGTGCGCCACGACCTGGACGATCCGTACCTGGTGGTCGCGGCCGACAAGGGCACGGCGACGTTCTCCGACATCGCCAATGCGATCTCGATCGAGCACAACTTCTGGCTGGGCGACGCGTTCGCCTCCGGCGGCTCGAACGGCTATGACCACAAGGGCATGGGCATCACCGCCAAGGGCGCCTGGGAATCGGTCAAGCGCCACTTCCGCGCGTTGGGCCGCGACTCGCAACGCCAAGACTTCACCTGCGTGGGCATCGGCGACATGTCCGGCGACGTGTTCGGCAACGGCATGCTGCTGTCCGAGCACATCCGCCTGCTGGCCGCGTTCGACCACCGACACATCTTCCTGGACCCCAACCCGGACGCGGCCAAATCCTTCGCCGAGCGCCAGCGCATGTTCAAGCTGCCGCGTTCGAGCTGGGACGATTACGACAGGTCGCTGATCTCCGAAGGCGGCGGCATCTACGCCCGCAGCCTGAAGTCGATCCCGGTGTCCCCGCAGGTGCGCGAGGCGCTGGGCATCAAGGGTGACGCCACCCACCTGACGCCCGCGGAGCTGATGAGCGCGATTCTCAGGGCGCCGGTCGACCTGCTGTGGAACGGCGGCATCGGCACCTACGTGAAGTCTTCGCATGAGAGCAACGCCGACGTCGGCGACCGCGCCAACAACGCCTTGCGCATCAACGGCGCCGAGCTGCGCTGCAAGGTCGTGGGCGAGGGCGGCAACCTGGGCTTCACCCAGAAGGGCCGCATCGAGGCCGCCCAGCACGGCGTGCTGCTCAACACCGACTTCATCGACAACTCCGCCGGCGTGGACACCTCCGACCACGAGGTGAACATCAAGATTCTGCTCAACGACGCGGTGCGCCGCGGCGAGCTGACCGAGGAAGGCCGCAACAAGCAGCTGGCCGCGATGACCGACGAGGTCGCGCAACTGGTGCTGTGGGACAACTACCGCCAGAACCAGGCGATCACCCTGATGGAGCACCAGTCGGTCAAGCGGCTGGGCTCGATGGCGCACTTCATCCGCGAACTGGAGGCCGAGGGCCTGCTCGACCGCCAGGTCGAGAACCTGCCCTCCGACGCGGAGCTGACCGAGCGCAAGACCCGCCACCAGGGGCTGACCCGGCCGGAGCTGGCGGTGCTCTTGTCCTACGACAAGATCAAGCTGTTCCAGCAGCTGCTCGAGTCGGACGTGCCGGAAGATCCGTACCTGTCCAAGGAGCTGGTGCGCTATTTCCCCGAGCCGTTGCACGGGAAGTACGCGGCCAACATGCAGCGCCATCGCCTCAAGCGCGAGATCATCGCCACCGCGGTGACCAACTCCACGATCAACCGCATGGGCGCCACCTTCATGATGCGCATGCAGGAGGACACCGGGCAGGGCCCGGCGGCGATCGCCAAGGCCTACACCGCCGCGCGCGAGATCCTGGATGCCCGCGAACTTTGGGCGCAGATCGAGGCGCTGGACAGCAAGGTCGCGGAGGACACGCAGATCGACGCGATCATGCAGATCTGGTCGCAACTGCGGCACATGACCCGCTGGCTGCTCAACCGCCCCGGCGGCACGCTGGACATCGCCGCCAACGTGGAGCGCTACCTGGGCGGCGTCACCGCGCTGCGCAAGGCGTTGCCCGATGCGCTTACCGAGACGGGCAAGGCCGACTTCGAGCTGAGCTGCGAGAAGTGGGAAGGCCTGGGCGTGCCCAAGGAACTGGCCGTGCGGCTGGGCCGCATATCGGTGCTGCGCGCCGTGCTGGACATGTGCGAAGTGGCCCAGCAGAGCGGCCAACCGATCGCGACCGTCGCTCGCGTGTTCTACGAACTGGGCGAGCGGCTCGACCTGGAGTGGCTGCGCGGCCAGATCGAGGCGCTGCCGGTGGAAGGCCACTGGCACGCGCAGGCACGCGGCTCGCTGCTGGACGAGCTCAACCACCAGCATCGTGCGCTGGCCCAGCAGGTGCTGGCCCTGGCCGGCGACCGCAAGGATGTCTCGCCGGTGCAGGCCTGGCTGGATCGCGACGACGCCACGCTCAAGTACACCCGCAGCATGCTGGCGGAGATCCTGACCCAGAACGCCGACTATCCGATCGCCTCGGTCGCGGTGCGGCGCCTGGCGCAGCTGGCGCAGGTGCCGGTGCAATAAGGCCGCGGACCGGTTCCCGCTGCGGCGGGAACCGGTCCGACCTGTCGCGGCGCTGCCGCGCCAGTGCGCGCCATCACGTGTTGGCGTAGGGCTTTTCTGATATTCCGCGCTGGCGTCCAACCGCTGGTAACTGCGGAGCTAGACTGCGCCCTCTCCTAGGGATGGGGGCGCAGCCATGAGCGGCAGAGCCAAGGCGCTTGCGGTCGGCATGTCAGGCATGACCGCACTGGTCGCGGGCGCCTACCTGGCGGGTTTCCTGACGCTGTGGCTGCTGGAGCTCGCGATTCCGCTGGATCCTGTGCCTTTCGCCCGATCCGCGGGTGCGGATCAGCGAACTCCAGACCCATCGGCGCCATTCTCTAATCCGACGATCCGCACACGGACTCGTCCTGGACCGCGCAGGCGCGCACGGCCTTCTTCGGTTTCGCCTCCCTCATCTTCGAAAGCCGGGACCAACTGGTCCGTCGGCAGGCCGCTTCGGACCCGAACACCGATTCCTCCTTTCCGAGCTTCGAGCGGACCTACCGGCTGTCCTCCGGCAACGGCCAGGCCAGCCTGAAGGAGCAGATCGCATGCTGGCTGGCCGGTGCCGATTTCCTCGGGGAGCAGACGCGCACCGCGCTGTCGGGCCTGTGTGGCCTGGCAGCGATTGCGGCGACTCGGGGTGAGTCCGAAATCGGCGCCGCGCGTGGGCGAATAGCGGCGGGGTACCGGCCACGCTGATGCAGCGTGCGGCGAGGTGAGCCGGACAACTTCATTCAAACGTGTTCAGGCTTCTTGCTGCCGGACACGTCGCTTCCTCGGGGTGCAGCGATGATCCGTGAGAGGGGGAGAAAAGATGAAAGCTCAACCGATCCTTGGTGCGTTTGTGCTCGGCCTTTCATCCATGTGCGTGCCCGTGATTTCGCCCTCGGCGAGAGCCGAGTCCGTGCCGGAAGCCGGCTTGACGATGTGCGAAAAAGCCGACCAGGTCGTTTTCTCGTGCCCGTTGAGCGGAGGAAAGGTCGTATCGATCTGTGCCGCAGCCGAATCGGGCCAGCAGAGCGTCCGCTTTTACTACGCGTTTGGACGTCCGGGGGCGTCGGAATACCTCTATCCGAATGCAAACGCTGACGCGAGGAGCGCCTTTTTCAGCTCGCACCTGGTGTATGGCAGGTCGACCGGCGGCATGGCTTACTCGTTCGCCGATGGCGTCTACAAATACGTCGTCTATTCGATCTCCGGAGCCGGGGCGCAGGCCGGAGGGGTGCTCGTCCAGAGCATCGAGGCGCCGTATGCGGCCAGCGAAATGAAATGCCAGCCCGGCAAGATAATCGAGTCCGACAATGACGCCTTGATGGATTCGGTCATGACGTGGGGCCGCGATCCGGACATAGCCAAGCCCCCGGGCTGCCTGCAAACGTCGATCGTTTGTTTCCAGGCATGGGCCCCGGCGGTGGAACTCGAACGTCAGAGTCGTTCCCCGGTTCGTCGATCCGGCGGGCAGATCCCGCTCTCGGGGGGATGAAGGCGGAAGTTTTCCGTCCCCACGTATGGCCGCCGCAACCCCTGGCTCGCGCATGGGGCCACGCGGCGGCTCGCTTGCATCGCCGCGCCGGCCGCTGCGTTAAGCTCATGGTATTTCCGCCATACCGGACGCCCATGCGCTTTGCCTTCGTCGCCAGCGAGACTGGCATCGCCCAGCAGGCCCGCCGCAAGTTGGTCGAGCGCTACGGTGACGTGCCGCCGCTGGAAGCGGAGGTGATCGTGGCGCTGGGCGGCGACGGATTCATGTTGCGCACGCTGCATGTCCATCGTGCACTGGACCTGCCGGTGTACGGCATGAAACTGGGGCGCGTCGGCTTCCTGATGAACAAGCACCAGCTCGACGACCTCCCGGGGCGGGTCGAGCGCGCCCACGCGGCCGTGCTTTATCCATTGCAGATGCGCACCACCGACGTGCACGGCAACGAACAGCAGGCCCTGGCCTTCAACGAGGTGTCGCTGCTGCGCCAGACCAACCAGGCGGCGCACCTGGAAGTGAGCCTCAACGAGGCGGTGAAGATCCCGGCGCTGGTCTGCGACGGCATCATGGTGGCCACGCCCGCCGGTTCCACCGCGTACAACCTGTCCGCACACGGCCCGATCCTCCCGCTGGATGCCAACGTGCTGGCGCTGACGCCGATCAGCCCGTTCCGCCCACGCCGCTGGCGGGGTGCGATCCTGCCGCATCGCACGCTGGTGACGCTGCGCGTGCTCGACCCGGGCAAGCGCCCGGTAAGCGCCACCGCCGATTTCCTGGAGGTGCGCGACGTGCGCACGGTGACCATCTGCCAGGCGCAGGAGCGCGGCGTGAAGCTGCTGTTCGATCCGGAGCACAACCTGGAACAGCGCATCCTGGACGAGCAGTTCGCGGCGGAATAGGGCGGTTCCCAACCGAGACCTCCCCCGTTCCGCTGCCCGAATTTGAGCCGCCCTGACCGCCTCGTAGGGAAAGGTGCCGGCAGGACGGATGGGACGATTCGTCCCACGCCTACCGTTCGCCTTTGCTAGATTGGAACGCATGACCGCACCCGATGCCCATGATCCCGGCGCCAGCACGGACAACCGCCTGGTGGTTGCCATCTCCTCGCGTGCGCTGTTCGACCTCGGGGACAGCCATGCCTTGTTCGAGCGCGACGGGCTGGACGCCTACCGCCGCTTCCAGATCGAGCACGAGAACGAGATCCTCCCGCCCGGCGTCGCCTTCCCGCTGGTGCAGAAGCTGCTGGGCCTCAACAAGCTCGCGGGCGACGTGCCGCCGGTGGAAGTGATCCTGCTTTCGCGCAATTCCGGCGATACCGGCCTGCGCATCTTCAACGCCATCCAGCACCACGGGCTCGAGATCAGCCGTGCCGCCTTCACCAGCGGCGCGCCGACCTCGGACTACATCGCGCCGTTCAAGGCCGACCTGTTCCTCTCGGCCAACGCCGAGGACGTGGGCCGGGCGCTCGCGGCCGGCGTTGCGGCGGCCACCATCCTTCCCAGCACCGCGCCGCCCCGCGCCAGCGAGCAGCTGCGCATCGCCTTCGATGGCGATGCGGTGATCTTCGGCGACGAGGGCGAGCGGGTGTCGCGCGAGGAAGGCCTCGAAGCGTTTCATCGCCGCGAGACCGAGCATGCCGCCGAGCCGCTGTCGGTAGGCCCTTTCCGCGGCTTCCTCACGGCGTTGCACCGCCTGCAGACCGCATTTCCGGCGGAAGACTCGCCCATCCGCACCGCGCTGGTCACCGCCCGTTCCGCCCCGGCGCACAAGCGCGTGATCCTCACCCTGCGTCGCTGGGGCGTGCGCATCGACGAGGCGCTGTTCCTGGGCGGACGCGACAAGGGCCCGTTCCTGGACGCCTTCGGCGCCGACATTTTCTTCGACGACTCGCTCGCCAACGTCGAGTCGGCGCGCAAGCACGTCGCCACCGGGCACGTGCCGCACGGGGTGAGCAACCGCTGAGGGAGCCCGGGCACGGATGAGCTATGGGCAGTGGGATCCGGCTGTTCGCCGCGGACTCGCTGCTGGCCCGGTGGGTCCTGCGCTGGGGCGGCGCCGCGTGGCTGGAAGGCTGGCGCGCAAGCGTGCTCCTGGACTGGATCCACGCCGGCTTCTGGAGCGGGGAGCAGATCAAGCTCTACGTACTGCTGCTCTGGCTGCTGCACGCGGGCTGGTTCCTGCTCGGGCTGTTCCAGCCGTCGCTGCGCCAGCTCAGACCAGCTTCATGCGCCGCCACCAGCCGCTCACCTGGTCCTCGCGCACCAGCGTGAACAGGCCGGCGCCCAGGATCATCGCGATGCCGACGAGCATCGGCCAGTCCAGGCGGTCCCCGAACAGCCAGTAGCCGAAGCCGATCGCCCACAGCATCTGGCTGTATTGGGTCGGCGCCACGCGGTTGGCAGGCGCAGCCTGGGTGGCGAGCATCAGCAGCACGCCGGCCAGCGCCGCGAGCAGGCCGTAGCCGGCCAGCAGCCACCATTGGTGCAAGGTCGGCCAGACGAACGAAGGCAGCATCAGCACAAAGCCGGTCGCCAACGGGCCGACCACGCCGGCGCCGTACAGGCTGATGCGCTTCTCGTGGGCGCCGGCCATGCGCAGCGCCACCACCGAGATCGCGCCGGCCATGCCGCAGGTGATGGCGGCGAAATGGCCCAGTCCCAGGTGACGGAAGCCTGGCCGCAGCACCACCAGCACGCCCAGGAAGCCGGCGAACACCGCCGACCAGCGCCGCCAGCCCACGTGTTCCTTGAGAAAGATCACCGACAGCACGGTCACGAAGATCGGCATCAGGAAGATCAGCGCGAAGGTCTCGGCCATCGGCAGGTGCGTGAACGCGACCACGGCGGACAGGTTGCTGACCGCGCCGGTGACCGCGCGGATCCACCAGAGCGAAGGCCGGTTGGCGACGAACACCTCGTGCCAGCGGTCGCCCGGCTTGCGGATGAACGGGATGGCGGCCAGGCCGAGCAACGCGCCGAAGAACACCGCCTCGAAGACGGGCAGCGAACCGTGCAGCGACTTGACGAAGGCGTCGCTGACCGCATAGGCCGCGTAGCAGGCGAAGCCGAGCAATACACCCTTGAACATGCGTTCTCCCGACGGCGGCGCACAGGTTGGCGCAAATGCGGCCGAACCGGCCCCCAGTGGCATGACCATACCCGCTGGCGGCGCTAGAATGCCGGGCTTGTCCCAACCACTGGAACCGAAGCATGGCCGCCCGCCTCGACCCGCTCGACCTGTACGACGTCCGCTCGCTGCTTACCGACGAGGAGCGCATGGTGCAGGACACTGTCGGCCGCTTCGTCGACGAGAAGGTGCTGCCGATCATCGGCGATTGCTTCGACCAGGGCCGCTTTCCCAAGGAGCTGATCCCCGAGATCGCCAACCTGGGCCTGCTCGGCGCGACGATCCCGGAAAAGTACGGCTGCGCCGGTATGAACGGCGTGAGCTACGGCCTGATCTGCCAGGAGCTGGAGCGCGGCGACTCGGGCCTGCGCAGCTTCGCCTCGGTGCAGAGTTCGCTGTGCATGTATCCGATCTACGCCTACGGCAGCGAAGAGCAGAAGATGCACTACTTGCCCGAGATGGCGGCGGGCGAGGTGATCGGCTGCTTCGGCCTGACCGAACCGCACGGCGGTTCGGACCCGGCCAACATGAAGACCAACGCCAGGAAGGACGGCGGCGACTGGGTCATCAACGGCGCCAAGATGTGGATCACCAACGGCAACATGGCGCACATCGCGATCGTCTGGGCGCAAACCGAGGACGGTATCCAGGGCTTCATCGTGCCGACCGATTCCAAGGGCTTCGCCGCGCAGGAGGTGCACAAGAAGATGAGCCTGCGCGCCTCGGTCACCAGCGCGCTGTTCTTCGACAACGTGCGCGTGCCCGACGCCAACCGCCTGCCCAACGTGAAGGGCCTCAAGGGCCCGCTGGGCTGCCTGACCCAGGCCCGCTACGGCATCACCTGGGGCCCGATCGGCGCCGCGCAGGCCTGCCTGAAGGAGGTGCTGGACTACACCGCCGAGCGCATCCTGTTCGGCCGCCCGCTCGCCTCGAACCAGGCGATCCAGTTGAAGCTCGCCGACATGGCCCGGCGCATCACCACCGCGCAGCTGCTCTCGCTGCAGCTGGGGCGCCTGAAGGACGCCGGCGCCATGCAGCCCACCCAGGTCTCGCTGGCCAAGTGGAACAACGTGCGCATGGCGCTGGACATCGCCCGCGACTGCCGCGACATCCTGGGCGGCGCCGGCATCACCACCGAGCACTCGGCGATCCGCCACGCGCTGAACCTCGAATCGGTGATCACCTACGAGGGCACCGAGACCGTGCACCAGCTGGTGGTTGGTCGCGAGCTGACCGGCATCAACGCGTTCTGATGCTCCTCCCCTCCGGGAGAAGGTGGCGCGAAGCGACGGATGAAGGTTGGGCTCGGTGCGCGACGGTGACGTCCGCGCAAGTCCCGCACCCTTTCCCCAACCCCTCTCCCCGGCGGGAGAGGGGCTTTAGGAGCCAGGCCTTGCACGTTCCGGACATCCGCATCGAAACCGACCGACTGGTCCTGCGCCCGACCGGGCCGGAGGATTTCGAGGGTTGGGCCGCGCTGATGGGCGACGAGGACAACTCGCGCCACATCGGCGGGCCGCAGGCACGCCCGGTGGCCTGGCGGGGGTTCCTTTCCATGGCCGGGGCGTGGGCGATCCAGGGCTACGGCATGTTCTCGGTGATCGAGAAGGCCAGCGGCCGCTGGATCGGCCGGCTCGGCCCCTGGTGCCCGGAAGGCTGGCCCGGCACCGAGGTGGGCTGGGGCCTGCTGCGCGAAGCCTGGGGCAAGGGCTACGCCACCGAGGGCGCAGCCGCGGCGATCGACTGGGCGTTCGCCCACCTTGGCTGGACCGAGGTGATCCACACCATCGCGCCGGACAACCTCGCCTCGCAGCGGGTCGCCCGGCGGCTCGGTTCCAGCCCGCAGGGGCCGGGCCGACTGCCCGAGCCGTTCCAGGACCTCGTCGTCGAGGTATGGGGCCAGAGCCGCGAAACCTGGATGCGCCGTCGCGCATGAGCCATATCCCGCCCGCGCTGTTCGTCGCGCTCGCCGAAGCGGTGCCGGAACTGCACGTGCACTGCGCCGATCCGTGGTGCCTGATCGGCAGCGCCGCCGCGCGGCTGCTCGGCGCCGAGGTGGGCGTGGCGGACGTCGACGTGCTGGTGTCGCGGGCCGATGCGCAGGTCCTGGCCTCGCACTGGGCTGATCGCCGCGACGCCAGCTACGCCCCCGCCGACGGCGACCGCTTCCGCTCGCATTTCGCCCGCTTCCGCTTTCCCGGCATGCCGGTGGAGCTGATGGGCGGGCTGGAGCACGACGCGGGCGAAGGCTGGCGGGCGGTGCCGCCCGGGCGCCTGGTGCTGGTCGGCCTGGAAGGCCTGGCGGTGCCGGTGCCCTCGCTGGACGACCAGATCCGCATCCTCGAATCCTTCGGCCGCGACAAGGATCGTGCTCGCGCCACCGCCCTGCGGCAATTGCGCCAGCCGGCATCCGTGCTGCCCATCGTTCCTTCTTCCTGACGGCCGCTTCGGCCACTCCCCGTACCGGTACGAGTCCATCATGACCACTGCGCTTCCCATCACCGCCCGCCACAAGGGCTTCAACCGCGCCGAGATCGTCGACCAGAACTTCACCGAGTTCGTGAAGCTGTGGCAGGGCGACGTGCATGCTGCCCCGCGCGACGATGCGCCGGTGCTGCCGGGCAGTGCGCTCGATGCGCGCGGTTTCCGCGAGCTGCTGGAGTCGCAGCTGATCAGCCGTCATCTCGATCTGATGGCGCGCGTGCTGCGCGTGCAGAACAAGGTGTTCTACACCATCGGTTCGTCCGGCCACGAAGGCAACGCGATGGTGGCGCGGCTCACCCGCCACACCGATCCGGCCTTCCTGCACTACCGCTCGGGCGGCTTCATGGCCGAGCGCTTCCGCAAGCTGCCGGGCATGGATCCGGTGATGGATTCGGCGCTGTCCTTCGCCGCCAGCAAGGACGATCCGGCCTCCGGCGGCCGCCACAAGGTGTGGGGCAGCAAGCCGCTCTGGGTGCTGCCGCAGACCTCGACCATCGCCTCGCACCTGCCCAAGGCGCTGGGTACGGCCGTCGCCATCGATCACGCGCGGCGCATCGGCCACACGCTGCCGGTGCCGGATGATTCGATCGCGATCTGTTCGTTCGGCGACGCATCGAGCAACCACGCCACCGCGCAGACGGCGTTCAACGCGGCGGCGTGGACGGCCTACCAGAAGCTGCCCGCGCCGGTGCTGTTCGTGTGCGAGGACAACGGCATCGGCATCTCGGTGAAAACGCCGACCGGCTGGGTGGCGAGCAATTTCCAATCGCGCTCCAACCTCGACTACTTCTTCGCCGACGGTCTGGACCTCGCCGAGGGCTACGCCCAGGTGCAGCGCGCGGTGGAGCATTGCCGCGGCACGCGCCGGCCGACCTTCCTGCACCTGAAGACCACCCGCGTGATGGGCCACGCCGGCACCGACTTCGAGATCGAGTGGCGCAGCATCGAGGAGCTGTGCGCGGTGGAGGCGACCGATCCGCTGCTGCGCTCCGCCGCGATCGCGCTGGAATCGGGCCTGTATTCGAAGGACGCGCTGCTGGCGCTGTACGAGGCCACCCGCAAGCGCTGCTTCGCCGCCGCCGAGGAAGCCGACCGCCGGCCCAAGCTCGAGCGCCTGGAGGACGTGATGGCGCCGCTCGCACCCTACACGCCGGCCAGGGTGAAGGCCGAGGCCGAGCGCGCCGACTACGCCGACGCGCGCCTGAAGGCCTTCGGCAGCGAGGACAAGCTGCCCGAGAACCAGCTGCCGCGGCACCTGGCCATCCAGATCGGCCAGGCGCTGCACGACATCATGGCCAAGTACCCCGAATCGCTGCTGTTCGGCGAGGACGTCGCGCAGAAGGGCGGCGTGTACACGGTCACCAAAGGCCTGCACAAGACGTTCAGGAACACCCGCGTGTTCAACACCCTGTTGGACGAAACGGTGATCCTGGGCCTGGCCCAGGGCTATGCCAACATGGGCATGCTGCCGATCCCGGAGATCCAGTACCTGGCCTATTTCCACAATGCGGGCGATCAGATCCGCGGCGAGGCGGCCAGCCTGCAGTTCTTCTCCAACGACCAGTACCGCAACCCGCTGGTGATGCGCGTGGCTTCGCTGGGCTACCAGCGCGGCTTCGGCGGCCACTTCCACAACGACAACTCGATCGCCGCGCTGCGCGACATCCCGGGCCTCATTGTCGGCTGTCCCAGCCGCGGCGACGACGCGGCCACCATGCTGCGCACGCTGACCGCGCTGGCGAAGGTGGACGGGCGCGTGTGCGCCTTCCTCGAACCCATCGCGCTTTACATGACCAAGGACCTTTACGAGGCCGGCGACGGCGCCTGGCAGTTCGCCTATCCCGCACCCGGCGAGGCGATGGCGCTGGGCGAGGGCCGCGTCTACGGCGAGAAGGCGAACGATCTGGTCGTGTTCACCTTCGGCAACGGCGTGCCGATGGCGCTGCGCGCCGCGCGCACCATCGAGGCCGAGCTCAAGTGGAAGGTGCGCGTGGTCGACCTGCGCTGGCTGGCGCCGCTCAACGACGACTTCATCGCGGCGCAGGCGAAGAGCGCCAAGCGCATCCTGGTGCTGGACGAGGGCCGCAAGAGCGCCGGCGTGGGCGAGGGCGTGATCACCGCGATTGTCGAGGCCGGCCTGGGTGCCACGCCGCTGGAGCGGGTGGTCGGCGCCGATACCTTCACCCCGCTGGCGGGAGCGGCGTTCCTGGTGTTGCCGGGCGAGGCGGACGTGGTGGCAGCGGCGCGCAAGCTCGCCGGCTGACGCCGTCCCCGGGAAGGGCGGTCCGGGCAGTTCCTGCCCCGTCCGCCCGTCGGCACTTTCCACCCAAGCGCGGGCTCACGTGGCGGGGCAGGCCGGTGGCTATCTTCGCGCCACCGGGATTTGTGCGAAGAGCGGGCGGGCGCGCTTCAGTCGTCCACTTCGCTTACCTGCGGCCAGGGCTGATTCTCCAGGCCGCGCGGCCGATCGTACATGCGCGCCTGGTTGCGGCCGTTCACCTTGGCCTGGTACATCGCCTGATCAGCGCGCTCGATCAGCGCCTCCAGGGTGTCACCGAAGGTGCGCATGGCCACGCCGATGCTGACGCTCAGCATGAACTCCTGGTTGACCGGGATCTCCAGCCGGTGCACGCGCCGGCACAGGCGCGTGGCCACCTGCATCGCCTGCTCCTGCACCACGCCGTCGAGCATGGCGATGAACTCCTCGCCGCCGTAGCGTCCGAGCAGGTCGGACGGCCGCAATTCGGCGCGCAGCGCTTCGGCCACCTCGATCAGCGCACGGTCGCCGGCGCGGTGGCCTTGCTGGTCGTTGAGCAGCTTGAAGCGGTCGAGGTCCAGGAACAGCAATGCCAGCGGCCGCCCGGCGCTGTCGGCCAGCATCGTTTCGGCCGCTTCGTTCCACGCGCGCCGGTTGAGCACGCCGGTAAGCGAGTCGTTGTCGGCCAGCGCACGCACCATGTCGCGATCGCGGCGCATGATCAGCGCGCGGTCGCCCAGGCCGATCGACAGCACGATCGCCTCGAACGCGCCGGCCACCACGCTGGCGTCGCTGATCCAGCCCATGCGGGGCAGGGCGCCGCTCAGCTGGGCGGTGGACAGGGCGGTGAGCGCCAGCAGCGGCGTCCAGCCGACCAGGAAGAACCAGGCGTGCCGCGAACCGTGCGCGGCCGCCACGATCGCGGTGAGCAGCATCAGCATCGCGGCGAGAATCAGCAGCGGATCGACCAGTGCCTGCGACACATCCACCAGCAGGCCGATCGAACTGCTGCGCATCAGCACCAGCATCGGCATGCCGATGGCCAGCGCCAGCACCGGCGCGCGCAGCAGCGGAGCGAAGCGCTGCAGCTCGCAGAAGCGCGCCATGAACAGCGCGGCGAACGCCACCGACAGCGCGATCGCCGCGGACTCCAGCAGGCCGGCCGAGGGCGCCAGCCAGCCGAATTCCAGCGGGTGGAACAGGAATCCAGTCTGCACGCTCTGGATCAGCGCGTAGCAGAAGATGTAGCCGGCGTACCAGGAAAAGGTGTTGTCGCGGAGCATCAACGCGAAGCACAGCGCCATCATCGCCATCGTCAGCATGACCGCGAAGCAGGCGCTGAAGAGCGTCAGCCAGTGCGCGTCGTGCGCGAGGAAGGAGCTCAGCGATTCCAGGTGGAAGCTCAGCGGCGGGGCGATCCCCTCGGTCGGCTCCAGCCTGATCAGGATCAGGGTGGCGGCCGGAACGTTCGCCGGGTAGCGGTAGGCGAGCCGGCCGTGGCCGAGCGGCAGGCCGCCGGTTTCGTCCAGCGCCAGGCTGGCGATCGGCCCTTTCTGGTCGTAGATCGTGATGCGCCCGGGCGCGGGCGGATAGATCGTCAGCACGCGTTCCTCGTCCACCCAGGGCGGTTGCGGGCGCAGCACCACCCAGGTGCCCAGCCCCGCGCGCGGGAAGCTGTGCAGCAATGACGGGTCGAACGCGGCCAACTGGCCCTTGCGGAACTGCTCGATCACCGCGGCGGGAGTGTCCCCCTCGCGAACCTCGCGCCAGCCGCCGTCGAGCGGCACGGCTGCCCGCACCACGCCGAACCACAGCCACAGCAAACCGAGCACGCACCCGGCAACCGGGAGCCTGCACTGGTTCCATAGCCTTGCTGCGGCAAGCCTTCGCATTCCCCCTGGACCCCGCTGGCGGCCTTGGCTTGATTCCGCCGGCCGTATCCAACCCCTGGCCAGGCCAGCCGGCTGCTGCGCAGCGGCGTGCCTGGGCCTCGAACGATCCTAACCCGAACCGTCTGCCTGCCCGCCTGGTTTTTCGCGGACACACCAGAGGCTGTTCTAGCAGGGTCTGTGCCAATGCGGAAACCCGGTCGCACCAGCGCTCACGGCTCCTTGGCAGCGCAAGCGGCATGCTCGCCGAATCGCGGCCGTGTCTGACCCTGTGGGGTAGCTATGGACCCAACCGAGCAGTCACGGCACGCCCTTCGCCAACCACCATGCCCGCTGGCGGGCCATCAGCGGAGAAGTCCATGAGCATCAAAGTAGCCGTACTGGTCGGCAGCCTGCGCAAGGATTCCTACAACCGCCGCCTGGCCCGCGCCGTGGAAAAGCTGGCTCCGCAGGAGCTGGCCTTCGAGCACGTGCGCATCGACGACCTGCCGCTCTACGACCAGGACTTCGACGCCGACTACCCGCCGCGGTGCCAGCAGCTCAAGGCCCAGATCAAGGCGGCCGACGCGATGCTGTTCGTCACCCCGGAGTACAACCGCTCGGTCCCCGGCGTGCTCAAGAACGCGATCGACATCGCCTCGCGGCCCTACGGAACCAGCGCCTTCGCGGGCAAGCCGGGCGCCGTCATCGGCGCATCCGTCGGCGCCACCGGCAGCGCGCTGGCCCAGCAGCACCTGCGCAATACGCTGGCCTACCTGAACGTGCCGCTGCTGGGCCAGCCGGAGGTCTTCGTGCAGTTCAAGGACGATGGCCCGGTCGACGCCAACGGCGAAATCACCGTCGACAGCACGCGCAAGTTCCTGCAGGGCTTCGTCGACCACTACGTGGCGTGGGTGCACCGCATCCTCCAGCGATAGGTCCGCGCGGATCCGAGGTCTCCACCCGTTCCGGCCGCGGCGGGCTGCGGTGCGACGTACTTGCGCTTGACTCTGGACCTGGATCATAGGTCTAGACTTTCGCCATGAACCCGGAAACCGCTTCCCCGCTCACCATCGGTGCCGTCGCCAAGCGCGCCGGCGTGGCCATCGACACCATCCGCTACTACGAACGCGAGGGGCTGCTGCCCGAGCCGGCGCGGCGTCCTTCGGGCTATCGCAGCTATGGCGAGGACACGGTGGCGCAGCTGCGCTTCATCCGGCGCGCCAAGAACCTCGGCTTCACCCTGGAGGAGATCCGCGAGCTGCTGGCGCTCTCGGCCGACCGGCAGCGCGGCGTCAGGGCGGTCAAGCAGCGCGCACAGCAGCGCCTGGCCGAGATCGAGGCGCGCATCGAGGAGCTCCAGCGCGTGCGCGCCGGGCTGGCGCAATTGATCGAGGCCTGCCCGGGCCACGGCAAGCCCGAGCAGTGCCCGATCCTGCGCGCGCTCGACGGGGACCGGCCATGAGCAGTTGCTGCCACGCCCAGGTCCACCCGTCACATGCGGCCGTGAAGGACCCGGTCTGCAGCATGAGCGTCGACCCTCATGCGGCCGAGCACCGCGCCGAGCACGCGGGAAAGACCTGGTACTTCTGCAGCGGGCGTTGCCGCGAGCGTTTCGTCGCCGCTCCGGAGCGCTTCCTGGGCGGGCAGCAGGCGCCGCCGGCGGATGCCGGGGACATCTATACCTGCCCGATGCACCCGGAAGTGCGCCAGGTCGGTCCGGGCGATTGCCCCAAGTGCGGCATGGCGCTGGAGCCGCTGGCGCCGGGCGCGCAAGCGGACGATGGCGGCGAACTGCACGCGCTGTGGCGCCGCTTCGCCTGGCTGGCCGTGCTGACCCTGCCGGTGGTGGGGCTGGCCATGGGGCCGCACCTGGCCGGTCATCCCTGGCCGGCAGGCTGGATCGGTCTGTCCGGCGGCATCGAGGCGCTGCTGGCCAGCGTGGTGGTGCTGTGGGGCGGGGCGCCGTTCTTCCGGCGCGGCTGGCGTTCGCTCAGGCCCTGGTCGCCCAACATGTACACCTTGATCGCGCTCGGCACCGGCGTGGCCTGGGGCTACAGCGTGCTTGCGCTGCTGCTGCCGGGCCTGTTCCCGGCCGGCTTGCGCATGCATGGCCGCGTGGGCGTGTACTTCGAGTCGGCGGCTGTGATCGTCACCCTGGTCACGCTGGGCGACCTCCTGGAGCTGCGCGCGCGCCGGCGTACCGGCGAGGCGCTCAGGGCCTTGCTCGGACTGGCGCCGAAGATGGCCCACCGCGTGGAGCACGACGGCGAGCGCGACGTGCCGCTGGGGCAGGTGCAGGTCGGCGACCTGCTGCGCGTGCGCCCCGGTGAAAAGGTGCCGGTCGACGGCGTGGCGACCGAAGGCGAGAGTCACCTTGACGAGTCCATGCTCAGCGGCGAGCCGATGCCGGTGGCCAAGGGGGCGGGCGACCGCCTCACCGCCGGCACGGTCAACCAGGACGGCACGCTGCTGCTGCGCGCGCAGAAGGTGGGCGGCGACACGATGCTCGCGCAGATCGTCGCGCTGGTGGCGCAGGCGCAGCGCAGCCGCGCGCCGCTGCAGCGCGTGGCCGATCGCGTGGCCGCGTGGTTCGTGCCCGCCGTAGTGGCCACGGCGGTGCTCGCCTTCGCCGCGTGGGCGGGGTTCGGGCCGGAACCGGCGCTGGCGCACGCGCTGGTGGCCGCGGTGTCGGTGTTGATCATCGCCTGTCCCTGCGCGCTGGGCCTGGCCACGCCGATCTCGATCATGGTCGCCAGCGGGCGCGGCGCACAGGCGGGCGTGCTGTTCCGCGATGCCGCCGCGATCGAGGCGTTGCACCGCGTGGACACGCTGGTGGTGGACAAGACCGGCACGCTGACCGAGGGCCGTCCCACGCTGCGCGAAGTGGTGGCGCTGGGCGATCTTCCGAAGGAGCGGCTGCTCGCCCTGGCGGCCGCGTTGGAGCAGGCCAGCGAGCATCCGCTGGCGCGCGCGATCGTCGCCGGGGCGCAGGCCGTGGGCGGGCGCATGCCGCCCGCGGATGGCTTCCGCGCTCTCACCGGCCGCGGCGTGTGCGGGCGTATCGAGGGTGCCGAGGTCGCGCTTGGCAATGCGCGCCTGCTGGATGAACTCCACGTCGCACCGGACCGGGCCGCCGCAGCGCAGGCCGAACGGTTGCGCGCCGGGGGCGCCACCGTGATGTTCCTGGCGGTGGATGGCAGGCTGGCGGGCCTGCTCGCCGTCGCCGACCGCATCAAGGCCGATACGCCCGCCGCGCTCGACGCCCTGCGCCGCGAGGGTCTGCGCATCGTCATGCTCAGCGGCGACCACGCCACCACCGCGCAGGCGGTCGCACGCGAGCTCGGCATCGATGAGGTGCATGCCGAGGTCTCGCCCGCCGACAAGGCGGCCGTGGTCGAACGCCTCCGGCGCGAGGGCCATCGCGTGGCGATGGCCGGCGACGGCATCAACGATGCCCCGGCGCTCGCCAGCGCGGACGTGGGCATCGCCATGGGCAGCGGCACCGACGTGGCGATGGAGAGCGCCCAGGTCACCCTGGTCAAGGGCGAGCTGTCCGCCATCGCCCGCGCCCGCGCGCTTTCGCAGGCGACGGTGCGCAATATCCACCAGAACCTGTTCTTCGCCTTCGTCTACAACGCGGTGGGCGTGCCGGTGGCGGCGGGCGTGCTGTATCCGCTGTTCGGGGTGGTGCTCTCGCCGATGATCGCGGCGCTGGCGATGAGTCTGTCGTCCGTTTCGGTGGTGACCAACGCCTTGCGGTTGCGCAGCGCGCGCCTGTGATCCTTCCTTCGTCTGCGGGTGCCCGATGGACGTATGGAGGTTTCCCGGAGCTTTACGCTTCCTTGGTTTGGCCCTTGCGTGGCCTCCTCGCGACTTGGCTCGCCTGCGGCGGGCTTCCGATCGCCTTCGGCGCTCGGGTCACTTTCTTTGCTGGCCCAAAGAAAGTAACCAAAGAAACGGCCTGTTCAGCCCGGTGAGAGATAAGAGCTAGGCGCCATTGCGCCTTGCCGAGCAGGTCTCTTGCTCATAGAGGAGCCGCAGCCGCTTTGCCGCGGGCGCTCGGGAGTTGAGGCAAGAGAGGTAATGCCGCAAGTTTGGAAGTGTCGCCCTAGCGTTCCCGCTGAATGGATGCCGCAGGGGCGCACAACTGAGTTCGAGGCGAGCGGATTGAGATCTACCTTTCAAGAAGCATCGTTGGGTGCACTTCAGCCCATCAAGCAGACATGGGTCGACGTACCTGACTGCAACTACAGCGACGGACCACGCACGACGGGCAATTCTCCCTTGCCCCAGCTTCCGAGCGCCCGCGGCAAAGCGGCTGCAGCTCCTTTATGAGCATGCGACGTACCAAGCAAGGCGAGGCGGCACCTAGCTCTTATCCCTCACCGGGTTTAGTGAGGCCGTTTCTTTGGTTACTTTCTTTGGGCCAGCAAAGAAAGTGACCCGAGCGCCGAAGGCGATCGGAAGCCCGCCGCAGGCGAGCCAAGTTGCGCGTAGGCCTCGCAAGAACAAAGGCTCAAGCGCAGCATCACCGACCTCGATGCCTTAAGCTGCGCGCGCCCGCGCCCCAAGGGACCCCCCATGCCCCGCACGCTCGCCGAATGGCTGGCCTACCAGGAACACGTCAACCCGCGCAGCATCGAGCTCGGTCTCGAACGCGTACGCACGGTCTGGCAGCGGATGGGCGCACCCGCGCCGGCGCCGTGCGTGGTGACCGTGGGCGGAACCAACGGCAAGGGTTCGACCGTCGCCCTGTTGGAAGCGACGCTGCGTGCCGCGGGCCGGCGCGTGGGCTGCTACACCTCGCCGCACCTGCTGCGCTACAACGAGCGCGTGCGCATCGACGGCCGCGATGCGACGGACGAGGCGCTGGTCGGCGCGTTCGAGCGCATCGAGGCGGCACGCGGCACGGGCGCCGATGCAGTGCCGCTGACCTATTTCGAGTACGGCACGCTGGCTGCGCTGGATCTTTTCGCGCGCACGGAGCTGGACGTGGCCGTGCTCGAAGTCGGCCTCGGCGGTCGCCTGGACGCGGTCAACATCGTCGACGCCGATGCGGCGGTGATCACCACCATCGACCTGGACCACATGGACTGGCTGGGCAACGACCGCGACAGCATCGGCCGCGAGAAGGCGGGCATCGCGCGGCGTGGCCGGCCGGCAATCCTCGGCGAGCTGGACCCTCCCGTCGGTCTGCTCGATGCGCTGGCCGCCAGTGGCGCGCGGATGCAGCGGGCCGGGCAGGACTTCAGCGCACAACGGCTGGAGCGGGGCTGGCGTTGGCGGCATCGGGACGGCACCGCGTTCGATCTGCCCGACCCGGCGCTCGCCGCGCCGGTGCAGTACGCCAATGCGGCGGCTGCGGTAGCCGCGCTGCATGCGCTGGGCACCGAAGGCCGCATCGGCCCGATCGCGCTGGGCCAGGCGGCGGCCGATGGCCTTCGTGCCGTGCAGGTGCCGGCGCGCCTGCAATCGCTCGGCGGCGACCCGCTGCTGGTCGTGGACGTGGGCCACAACCCGCAGGCCGCCCGGGCCCTGGCCGACTGGCTCCAGGCACGCGGTTTCCCGCGCGTGCATGCGGTCTACGGTGCGCTGGCGGACAAGGACGTGGCCGGCGTGCTGGCCGCGCTCGGGCCGCAGGTCGATCACTGGCACCTGGCCGGCCTGGATGGCGCTTCACCGCGCGGGCTGCCGATCGGCGCACTGGCCCAGGTGTTGCGGCAGGTCTTGCCACAGGCCGTGTCCGACGCGCATGCGGACGTGCCCGCTGCGCTGGCCGCGGCGCGGGCGCGGGCGCGGCCGGGGGAATGCATCCTCGCGTTCGGCTCCTTCTTCGTCGCCAGTGCGGTATTGGCTGAACCGGCAGTCTGAGCGGACCGTGCCACAGGCACGGGCAGGTATAATCCCGCTACTTGAGTGCCGTGCGGCCTTGGAGCTTCAGTCTTGAAAACACGCCTGCTGGGTGCCTTCGTCCTGATCGCGTTGATGGTGCTGTTCGTGCCGATGTTCTTTTCCAGCACGCCGCCCACCACTGCCGGCGACCAGGCAGTGAGCCTGGCCATCCCTCCGGCGCCGGACCGCGACCTGCAGACGCGCACGATGAGCCTCAACCCCGGTGCGCCCGCCAGCGCGGGCAGCGCCGTCAGCCCTGCCGGCGCCGCGCCGGTGATCCCGGCGAGCACCCAGTCGGCCGCCGCGGCGCCGTCGGACCGCCTGGCTACCGTCGACATCGCCTCGCGCCGTCCGCGCGACGTGGAAATGGAGCCGAACGCGGGCACGTCGAACGCGGGCACGTCGCCGGCGGCTCCCGTGATACCGGCCAAGCTTGCGCCGCCCGCACCGCAGCCGGCCGCCCAGCCGGTACCCGCCAGTTCCTCCCAGGACACCGCCGGAACCGCTGCGCGCGGCAGTTACACGCTCAATCTGAGCGCCTATTCCAGCACCGGCGCGCAGCGCCTGATGCAAAAGGTGCGCGAGCTGGGTTATCCGGTGGCCGGCCGCCCGGTCAGCCAGGGCGGCAAGGCGCTGACCCTGGTCACCGCCGGCCCGTTCCAGACGCGTACCGCCGCGGAAGCCGCGCGCCTGAAGATCAGCCAGAGCGTCCCCGGCGCGCCGGTGCACCTTGAAAGTGGCGCCAGCGACCAACACGGTGATGTGGCTGCCACCCCCGCCACTGCCGGCGCCCCCGCACGCGCGGGCGGCTTCGCGGTGCAGGTGGCGGCGATGGGCAGCCAGGCCGACGCCAGTGCGTTGCGCGACAAGTTGCGCGCGGCGGGCTTCGACGGCTTCGTCGACACGGTCACTTCCGGCGGCCGCCAACTGTGGCGCGTGCGCGCCGGCCCACAGGTCCAGCGCGCCGACGCCGAGCGCGTACGCGACCAGATCAAGGCGCGGCTGGGCCTGGCCGGCAACGTGGTGAGCGTGCCGTAAGGCGCGCTGGCAAGGGGCAGCGATGAACTGGATCGACTACGCCATCCTGGTCGCGTTGGCCCTGTCCGTCCTGGTCGGGCTATGGCGCGGGCTGATGTCGGAGGTGCTTTCCCTAGCCGCGTGGATCGCGGCGTTCTGGGTGGCATGGGTGTTCGGGCCGCTGGTCGCCGCGCAGTTCGAGCACAGCATTTCCCTGCCGGCGGGACGCATCCTGCTCGGCTACGGCTTGTGCTTCGTGGCGGTGCTGATGCTCGGGGCGCTGCTGCGATTCATCGTGCGGAGGCTGCTGTGGAGCACCGGCCTGGGCGGCCTGGACCGGCTGCTGGGCATGCTGTTCGGTTTCGCGCGCGGCGTGCTGCTGGTGACGCTGGTCGTGTTCCTGGCCGGCTTCACCGCGCTGCCGCGCGAGCGCGGCTGGCACGAATCGACGCTGTTGCCGCAGTTCCAGGTCGCCGCCGGCTGGCTGGGCGAGCGGGTACCGGCGAACGTGCGTCGCTACCTGCATCCGCCGGCCGGGCTGCCGAAGCTGCCGTCGGGCTTGCCGGCGCTGCCGATCCTTCCGGGCGGTTCACCTGCGCCGGCGCAGTCTGTGCTTTCGGCCGCGCAGGCCACGCTTACCTGAACCCAAGTTCATCTCGATACGCAGGCATCAAAACATGTGCGGAATCATCGGCATCGTCGGTACCACCGAAGTGGCATCGGCGCTCTATGACGGACTCACGGTGCTGCAGCACCGCGGCCAGGACGCGGCCGGCATCGTCACCGTCGATGGCGCGCACCTGCGCCTGCACAAGGGCAACGGCCTGGTGCGCGACGTCTTCAACCAGGGTGCGATGAGCCGGCTGCGCGGGCACATCGGCCTCGGCCATTGCCGCTATCCGACCGCCGGCTCGGACAACGCCGACGAGGCGCAGCCCTTCTACGTCAACTCGCCCTACGGCATCGCCTTCGCGCACAACGGCAACCTGGTCAACACCGAGGCGCTGCGCCGCGAGATGTTCCAGGACGACCGTCGCCACATCAACACCGATTCGGATTCTGAGGTGCTGCTCAACGTGCTGGCGCACGAGCTGCAGATCCAGGACCGCATGGCGCTGACGCCCGACCAGATCTTCAAGGCGGTCGCCGGCGTGCATGCGCGCGCGCGCGGCGGCTACGCGTGCCTGGCGTTGATCCAGGGCTACGGCCTGCTGGCCTTCCGCGACCCGCACGGCATCCGCCCGCTGGTGCTGGGCGAGCGCGTGACGCCGGAAGGACGCGAGTACGCGGTGGCTTCCGAATCGGTCGCCTTCGACGTGCTGGGCTTCAAGCGCGTGCGCGACGTGGCGCCGGGCGAGGCGGTGTACATCACCGTCGACGGCCAGCTGCACGCGCGCCGCTGCGCCGAGGGCGCGGTGCATGCGCCGTGCATCTTCGAGTACGTATACCTGGCGCGGCCCGACTCGATGATCGAGGACGTCTCGGTCTACAAGGCGCGCCTGCGCATGGGCGAGAAGCTGGCGCAGAAGATCATGCGCGAATGCCCCGACCACGGCATCGACGCGGTGATCCCGATCCCCGACACCGCGCGCACCGCCGCCAGCTCGCTGGCCAACGTGCTGGGCGTGCCGTTCCGCGAGGGCTTCGTCAAGAACCGCTACGTGGGCCGCACCTTCATCATGCCGGGGCAGGGCGACCGCGTGAAATCGGTGCGCCGCAAATTGAACGCGATCGACCTGGAATTCCGCAACAAGACGGTGCTGCTGGTCGACGATTCGATCGTGCGCGGCACCACCTCCAAGCAGATCATCCAGATGGCGCGCGACGCTGGGGCGAAAAAGGTCTATTTCGCCTCCGCCGCGCCGCCGGTGCGCTATCCCAACGTCTACGGCATCGACATGCCCTCGGCCAGCGAGCTGGTCGCCGCCGGCAAGAGCGAGAAGGAAGTCGAACAGCTGCTGGGCGCCGACTGGCTGATCTACCAGAACCTGGACGACCTGGTCTGGGCCGTGCAGGACGGCAACGAGGAGCTGAAGCAGTTCGATACCTCCTGCTTCTCCGGCGAGTACGTCACCGGCCTGGACCGCGACTACCTGCAGCAGATCGAAATGCTGCGCTCGGACGACGCCAAGGCGGCGCGCCGCAGCGCCTGACCCCCGTCAGCCGATGTTGTGGCCGATGTGCCACAACACGCCCGAGGGATCGATCAGATGGAAGTCGCGCATGCGCCACGGACGGTCCGCCGGCGTGGTCATGCGCACGTTGTGCTCGCCATAGCGGCCGACGAGGTCCTGCTCGACCAAGCGCCGGTGCCAGGCGTCGGCGTCGTCCACCAGCAGGTGCATCATGAAGTTGTCGGCATGCGCCTGGTCGTAGAAGCGCTGCAGCAGGAAGCTGCATTCGTCCAGGGCGAAGTAGGCCACGCCTTCGAATTCCGATCGCTCCTGGAAGCCCATGTCGGCGTAGAAGCGCCGCGATACCTCGTAGTCCCGGGCCGGGACGAACGCCTTGATCTCGATCGCATGAAGGTTGGGCATGTCCGGTTCCATGGCAACGGCGGGACGCCACTATGCAGCCGCGGCACTGGCCCAGGCAACGCAAGCCACGACGTAAACTTGCCGCATGAACGATCTGCACCAAGCTGCCCGGCGCTGCATCGACGCCAGCGATCCGCAAGAAAAGCTGCGCCTGACCCATGAGACATGGCGCGCCCTGACGGCGGGCGAACTGCGCCCCGGCCCGCTGGGGCCGCCGCCGGGGGCGATCGGAGCGCCGGGCCGGCCGTCACGCCCACGCCTGGTCGAGGCGCGCCAGGTGCCGCAGCGCGGCCTGGGCACGCCGGAAGGCCGCGCCGCGCTCGTCCATGCCATCGCGCACATCGAATTCAACGCGATCAACCTGGCCTGGGACGCGGTCTACCGCTTCCGCGGCTTTCCCGCCGACTACTACCGCGACTGGGCCAGCTGCGCCCACGACGAGGCGCGCCACTTCGCCATGCTCGATGCGCGCCTGTCCGAGCTCGGCCACGCCTATGGCGACTTCGACGCCCACAACGGGCTGTGGGAGATGGCCGAGAAGACGTCCCACAGCGATCTCGCCCGCATGGCGCTGGTGCCGCGCGTGCTGGAGGCCCGCGGCCTGGACGTCACACCCGGCATGATCGAACGCCTGCACGGCGTCGGCGACCGGCGCACCATCGAGATCCTGCAGGTGATCCTGCGCGAGGAGGTCGCCCACGTGGCGGCCGGCACGCGCTGGTTCCGGTGGTGCTGTGAGCGCGACGGGGTGGAGCCGCGCGCGACGTTCGTGCAGCTGCTGCGCGAGTTCATGGGCGGCAACGTGCGCGGGCCTTTCAACCGTTCCGCGCGGCTGGCCGCGGGCTTCGACGCGGAAGAAATGGACCAGCTCGCCGCGCTGGCCGTCTGACCGTAGGCAAGGCCGCCGGGCCTGTTGCCGCGCAGGGCGCCGCCTTGCCGAAAGCGCAAAGAAAAAGGCCACCGCTAGCGGTGGCCTTTCCTCGAACCTTGGTCGGGGTGACATGATTCGAACATGCGACTTCTACGTCCCGAACGTAGCGCTCTACCAGGCTGAGCTACACCCCGTGGAGCCGCGTATCTTAGTGAGCCGGCGAAAGCTTGGCAACATCCCCGCCAAATTTTCCCGCGGCGCGCGCCGGGCGGCACGTGGCCATCTGCTAACCTAGGCGGCTGCCGTTGCGCGGCTTGGCCGCGCGTCCGTTACCCGCAAGCAGAGGATTCCATGGCGCTTACCCCGGCCCGCACCATGCCCGGCGTGCTCGAGCTGCTGCCGCTGGACCAGATCGCGTTCCAGCGCATGCTCGACATCATCCGCCGCAACTTCGAGCGCTTCGGCTTCCTGCCGGTGGAAACGCCGGCGATCGAGTTCTCCGACGTGTTGCTGACCAAGACCGGCGGCGAGACCGAGCGGCAGGTGTACTTCGTGCAGTCCACCGGTGCGCTGGCCAAGGAGGGCACGCCGGAACTGGCGCTGCGCTTCGACCTCACGGTGCCGCTGGCCCGCTACGTGGCCGAGCACGAGCACGACCTGAGCTTTCCGTTCCGCCGCTACCAGATGCAGCGCGTGTACCGCGGCGAGCGCGCCCAGCGCGGGCGCTTCCGCGAGTTCTACCAGTGCGACATCGACGTGATCGGCAAGGACAGCCTGACCACGCGCTACGACGCGGAGCTGCCGGCGGTGATCTACAGCGTGTTCCGCGAGCTGGACATCGGCGCCTTCACCATCCAGCTCAACAACCGCAAGCTGATGCGCGGCTATTTCGAAAGCCTCGGCATCGCCGACCCCGAGCAGCAGATGCTGGTGCTGCGGGAGGTGGACAAGCTGGACAAGCGCGGCGCCGATTACGTGCGCGACACGCTGACCGGCGACGCTTTCGGGCTTGCCGCGGACGTGGCCGCGAAGATCCTGGACTTCGTGCAGGTGCGCTCGACCTCGCTGGCCGACGCGTTCGCCAGGCTCGACGCGCTGGGCAGCGGCCCGCAGGCGCTGGAGCAGGGCAGGGCGGAACTGAAGGAGGTGCTCGGCTTGATCCGCGACTTCGGCGTGCCCGAATCGCACTTCGCGCTGAACCTCTCGATCGCCCGCGGCCTGGATTACTACACCGGCACCGTCTACGAGACCACGCTCAACGATCATCCGCAGATCGGCTCGATCTGCTCGGGCGGCCGCTACGAGAACCTGGCCAGCCAGTACACCAAGTCCAAGCTCCCCGGCGTGGGCATCTCCATCGGCCTGACCCGCCTGTTCTGGCAGCTGCGCGAAGCCGGCCTGCTCGGCAGCGCGCGCAGCACGGTGGAGGTGCTGGTGACCCAGATGGATCCCGCGCAGCTGCCGGCCTACCTGGCGATCGCCAGCGAGCTGCGCGCGGCCGGCATCGCCACCGAGGTGGTGCTGGAAACGGGCAAGCTCGCCAAGCAGTTCAAGTACGCCGACCGCGCCGGCATCCGCTTCGCGCTGGTGCTAGGCGAGGACGAACTGGCCAAGGGTGTGGTCACGGTCAAGGACCTGCGCCGCGGCGACCAGTTCGAAGTGGCGCGCGGCGAACTGGCCAAGGCGCTGCGGGTGGAACTGGAGCAAGCGGCGGTGATGGGCTGAGACGCCCGCACCGGTACGAGCGAGGACGCGAAAACATCCACCCGCCAGACGTCATCCCGCGAAAGCGGGAATCCATTTCGCTCTGGCGAGAGAAAACCAACGGAGCACCCGTGGACAAGATCATTCTCGATGGCCGCAGCCTGACCCGCGCCCAGCTCGTCGCCGTGGCGCGCGAGGGTGCGGCCGTGGCGCTGGATCCGGCGCAGCTCGAGCGCGTGCGGCACGCGGCCGATTTCCTGGCCGAAAAGGTCAGCTGCGGCGAGCCGACCTACGGCGTCACCACCGGCTTCGGCAGCAATGCCGACAAGTTGCTGGGCGGCCATCGCATGCGCGACGAGCTGGTGATGGACCGGGCCGATCCGCGCCATCCGGCCCGGGAAGGCGTCAGCCTGATGGAGGAGCTGCAGCACAACCTGATCGTCACCCACGCGGTCTGCGTGGGCAAACCGTTCGCGCCGGAAGTGGTGCGTGCGATGCTGGCGATCCGCATCAATACGCTGATGCGCGGGCACTCGGGCATCCGCGTGGCCACGCTCGAGGCGCTCACCGCGATGCTCAACCGCGGCGTGGTGCCGGTGGTGCCGGAAAAGGGCTCGGTGGGCGCCAGCGGCGATCTCGCGCCGCTCTCGCACCTGGCGATCGTGCTGCTGGGCGGCGGCGAGGCCTTCTTCGAGGGCGAGCGCCTGCCGGGCGCCGAGGCCTTGGAACGCGCGGGGCTGGAGCCGATCCGCCTCTCCTTCAAGGAAGGCCTGGCGCTCAACAACGGCACGGCGCAGATGCTCGCCACCGCGGCGCTGGCGCTGGACGAGCTGGAATACCTGCTGGACGTGGCCGACCTCGCCGCGGCGACGACGCTGGACGCCTTCGCCGGCCGCAGCGGCGCGCTGCGGCCCGAAGTGCACGCGCTGCGCCCGCATCCGGGCCAGGTCGACACCGCCGCGCACGTGCGCGAGCTGCTGGGCGGCTCGACGCTGGTGGACATCCCCTATCACCTGGTGCCGCGCTTCAAGCCGTGGAACGCCGAGGCCTGGGATCGCCCCGAAGACCAGGCGCTGTCCTTCGACATCGGCTGGGACTGGGTGCCGGCCAACCAGCGCCATGGCCGCGAGGCCTTCTACGACCGCTTCCTGCCGTTCAAGGGCGGCAAGAAGCACCAGCCGCAGGACGCCTATTGCCTGCGCTGCATGCCGCAGGTGCACGGCGCGGTGCGCGACGCCTGGCGCCAAGCCTGCCGGGTGATCGACATCGAGCTCAACTCGGTGACCGACAACCCGCTGATCTTCCCCGACGCCGAGGACGCACAGTTCATCGAGGAGCAGGTGATCTCCGCCGGCCACTTCCACGGCATGCCGCTGGCGCTGGCGATGAGCTACGTCAAGGCCGCGATCCCGGTGCTGGCCTCGATCTCCGAGCGGCGCCTCAACAAACTGGTGGATCCGGCCACCAACGACGGCCTGCCGGCCTTCCTCACCGGCAACGAGGACGGCACCGATTCGGGCTTCATGATCGTGCAGTACACCGCTGCGGCGCTGGTCAACGACCTGGCCACCCGTGCGCATCCGGCCAGCGTGTACTCGGTCCCGACCAGCGCCAATGCCGAGGACCACGTCTCGATGGGCGCCAACGAGGCGCGCCACGTGCTGGAGATGATGGAGGACCTGGGCCACGTGCTGGCGCTGGAGCTCTACACCGCCGCACAGGCGCTGGATTATCGCCGCGAGATGCTCAACGCGGCGCGCCGGCTGGCCGCGCGCGGCGACTGGCGCGCGCTGGCCGGGAAGATCGGCAACGCGCCGCGCGAAGGCCATCCGCAGCATGCCCAGTTCGAACAGGAAGTGCGCCAGCTGATGGCCGCGCTGGCGCGGAGCGAGGAGTTCCACGCCGGCGCCGCCGTGCAGGCCGCCCACACGCTGCTGCGCGAACGCATCGCTTTCATGCACCGGGACCGCGCGATGGACGGCGACGTGCGTGCCGTCTGCGAACTGCAGCGCCGCCGCGCCTTCGCGGCCGCCGCGCGTCCCTGACCGGTCGCCGGCCTCGGCGATTACCCTGATTCCCGGAGTTCCCATGAGCCTCATTCAAGTCCCGGTTTCCTACGGCGAGCTGATCGACAAGATCACCATCCTGGAGATCAAGTCGCGCCAGATCAGCGATCCGGCCAAGCTCGCCAACGTGCGCAACGAGCTGGACCTGCTCAACGCGACCTGGGCCAACGACGCGGCCTCGCAAACCGACATCGGCGGCGAGCGCGCGCGCCTGCTGGCCGTCAACGAGGCGCTGTGGGACATCGAGGACCGCATCCGCCTGAAGGAGAAGGCGCAGGCCTTCGACGGCGAATTCGTCGAGCTGGCGCGTTCGGTGTACTTCCGCAACGACGAGCGCGCGGCGGTCAAGCGCGAGATCAACTTGAAGCTGGGCTCGCAGCTGGTCGAGGAAAAGTCGTACCAGGATTACCGCTCGCCGGGCGCGTAAAGCGGGCCTTCGACTCCGGCGCCGCGCGCCTACGTCCAGGGCGACCGATCGCCTGAACCGTTCGCGCGCAGGGCAACGTCGAAGCGCAACCCAGGCAAGAGGTCAGGCAAGCCCGCGCGACGAAACGAACGCCTCGAACCGCTCGATCACGTCGTCGACGCCGATCAGGTCCATCACGCCCGGCCGTTCGATCTTCGTACCCCACGCCAGTTCGCTGGCCGGTTTGCCCAGAAAACGCCGCGCCGCCTCGTCGTATTTGTCGACGCACCAGCGGCGGTCGGAGTAGGGCCCGGATCGGTTCGGGTTGCTCGCCGCATGCAGTCCCAGCACTTTGGTGCCCATCGCGTTGGCCATGTGCATCGGTCCGGAGTCGGGCGTGAGCAGCAGCTGCGCGCGACTGCACATGGCGAGCATCCGCTTGAGCGTGTCCTTGCCGGTGAGGTCGGGCGGCGGGCGTTTGCAGGCGCCCAGCACCGCATCGGCCATCGCCCGCTCCCCGGGCGAGGGGCCGCCGACCAGCGCCACGCGCCAGCCGCGCGACAGCACGTGGTCGACCACCGCCGCGTAGCGTTCCGGGCGCCAGTTGCGCAGGGCATGGCTGGACGTAGGGCTGACCAGCAGGGTGGGCGTGTCGCCGGGCAGTTGCTGTGCGGCCCAGGCGTGCGCCTCCTCGGGCACCGGGATGTCCCAGCGCACCTGCGTCTGCTTCATACCCAGCGGTTCGCAGAAGCTGCCGAGCGCGTCCAGCACGTGCTCGCCGCTGCGAGCGGGAATGCGCTCGTTGATGACCAAGCCATGCAGGTCCTTCGACCGCGCGGGGTCGTAACCGATGCGTCGATGCGCCCGAACGCCCAGGCTCAGCAGGTTGGAGCGCAGCGCCACCTGCATCTGCAGCAGCGCGTCGAAGCGGCGGCCGTGCAGTGCATTCCACACGGCGCGCATGCCCGCCCGGCCGGCGCCCTTGTCGAACGTCACGAACTCCACGCCCTCGATGTCGCCGACCAGTTTGCGTTCCAGCTTGCCCACGATCCAGGTGAGCGCGGTCTGCGGCCAGGCCTGCTGCAGCGTGCGCACCAGCGGCACCACGTGCGTGACGTCGCCGATCGCCGAGGTGCGCAGCAGGCACAGCGCAGCGGGGGCGGGCAGAGGGCTTGGGCTAGAATCGCGGGACATGAACCTCTCCTTCGGCCGCCCATGATGATGCAGGAGCAGATCCGCGCGGAAGCCGGCGGCGCGGTGCTGAGCGACGCATCGCTCGCGCCTGCGGCTGATGCGCGCTGGTTCGATCCGGCGTACTGGCGGCAAAGCGGCGCCCTGCACCCGCTCGGCGGCGGACGCGGAGGGGTGGCGGTGATCGACACGCCGGCCGGAACCGGCGTGCTGCGCCATTACCACCGCGGCGGCCTGGTCGCCCGGTTCAACCGCGACCGCTACCTGTGGACGGGCGCCGACCGCACGCGCAGCTTCGCCGAGTTTCGCCTGCTCGCGCAGGCCGCGGCGCTGGGCCTGCCTGCGCCGCGACCCATCGCGGCACGCTACGTGCGCCATGGGCTCTTCTACGCGGCCGACCTGATCACCCGCCGCATCGAAGACGCCCAGACGCTGGCGCAGTGCCTGGCCGCCGGCCGGCTGGATGCGGACCTCGCGCGGGAGACCGGCGCGCTGGTCGCGCGCTTCCACCGCGCGGGCATCTGGCATGCCGACCTCAACGCGCACAACGTGCTGGTCACCGGCGCGGCGCTGTACCTGATCGACTTCGACCGCGGCGAGCCGCGCGCGCCGGCCGGAGGCTGGCGGCTGGCCAACCTGGCGCGGCTGCGCCGGTCGCTGCTCAAGCTCGGCGCCGCCACGCGGATTCCCGATTTCCAGGCGGCCGTCTGGGAGCCGCTGCTCTACGGCTACGAACGGACGCTGGGCGCATGAACTGGTCGCTACGTTTTCTGGGCGTGGGCGCCGCCCATGCGGTGGAACTGGGTTCGTCCGCCGCCGTGCTCGAGCGCGATGGCGAGCCCTTGCTGCTGATCGACTGCGGGCCCGATACGCTGGACCGCTATCGCGCCGCCTACGGCGGGCTGCCGCGCGCCATCTACATCACCCATACGCACCTGGACCACGTCGGCGGCATGGAGCGGCTGTTCACGCGGCTATGGTTCGACGAGGCGCTGCGCGGCAGCGTGCGTGTGTTCGTCCATGCGGCGCTAGTGCCGTGGCTGCAGGCGCGCGTGGCCGACTACCCCGGCGTGCTGGCCGAGGGCGGCGTCAACTATTGGGAAGCCTTCCGGCTGGTGCCGTGCAGCCGCGGCTTCTGGCTGGACGGCTGGTGGTTCGACGTGTTTCCCACCCGCCACCATCGCCCCGACACCTCGTTCGGCCTGGCGCTGCACGGCAGCTTCGTCTTCACCGGCGACACGCGGCCGGTGCCCGAGATGCTGGCGCGCTACGCGGCCGCGGGGGAGCGCGTGCTGCACGATTGCGGGCTGGTCGGCAATCCTTCGCACAGCGGCGTGGACGACCTGGAGCGCGAGTACGACGAGCCACTGCGCCGGCAGCTGGTGCTGTATCACTACGGCAGCGCCGCCGATGGCGAACGGTTGCGCGCGCGCGGTCATGCGATCGCCCAGCCTGGCGAACGGATCGAACTGCCGGCACCGCGGCCACCGCGAGCGGATGCAGGCTAGCCGCACGGCTACCTCTCCCTGGCTGCACCGCGGTAGAGGGAGCACGAGCGATCGCTTGTCTATGCGAGGGCGTGTCGCTATCCTTCCGCTTCTTTGCCGCGCCTTAAGGGCCCGGCAGGGAAGATCCGGAGAGGTGTCCGAGTGGTTGAAGGAGCACGCCTGGAAAGTGTGTATACGGCTTATCCCCGTATCGCGGGTTCGAATCCCGCCCTCTCCGCCAGTTTTTGAGCAGGGCTCATAGCGCCCCGCACGTCCATGGTGGCCCCGTCGGTCCCCCCGCGACGATAGTCCGCAAACCCCGCCAGGTCCGGAAGGAAGCAACGGTAGTGGATGATTCGGGTGCCGGGGTGTGGCTGGCGGGGCTACCGCCATTTGGGCTCCGACGCGCTCGGCTGACTTGCCGGCGTCGACTTGGCACAATCGGGGTTCGCCCTCAGGTATAGCCCATGTCCTATCAGGTCCTCGCCCGCAAGTGGCGCCCGCGCAAGTTCGTCGAGCTGGTCGGGCAGGAACACGTGGTGCGCGCGCTGACCAACGCGCTGGACACCGGGCGCATGCACCATGCCTACCTGTTCACCGGCACCCGCGGCGTGGGCAAGACCACCATTGCGCGCATCTTCGCCAAGTCGCTCAACTGCGAGCGCGGCGAGTCGGCCGATCCCTGCGGCGAGTGCGCGGTCTGCACGGCGGTGGACGCGGGCCGCTTTGTCGACCTGCTGGAAATCGACGCGGCCAGCAACACCGGCGTGGACGATGTGCGCGAGGTGATCGAGAACGCGCAGTACGCACCGGCCCGCGGCCGCTTTAAGGTGTACCTGGTGGACGAGGTGCACATGCTTTCCAAGCCGGCCTTCAACGCGCTCCTGAAGACGCTGGAAGAGCCGCCGCCGCACGTGAAGTTCCTGCTCGCCACCACCGACCCGCAGAAGCTGCCGGTGACGGTGCTGTCGCGCTGCCTGAAGTTCAACCTCAAGCGCCTGCTGCCCGAACAGATCGCCGGGCAGATGCGCCACATCCTCGGCGCCGAGCAGATCGCCTACGAGGACGCCGCCATCGGCGAGCTCGCACGCGGCGCCGACGGCTCGCTGCGCGACGGCCTCTCGCTGCTGGACCAGGCGATCGCCTACGGCGGCGGCGCGCTCAAGGCCGACGACGTGCGCGCCATGCTGGGCAGCGTGGCGCGCGGCCAGGTGCTTGGCGTGCTCGACGCGCTGGCCGCCGGCGACGGCGCACGGCTGATGGCCGAGTGCGAGCGCATCGCTTCGTACTCGCCCGACTTCGGCGGCGTGCTCGACGATCTCGCCGCCACGCTGCACCGCATCCAGCTGATGCAGCTGGTGCCCGGCTACCGTGGCGAGGGCGACGGGGAAGGGGAGCAAACCCTGGCCGCGCTGGCCGAGCGCATGCAGCCTGAGGATGTGCAGCTCTATTACCAGATCGCCACCACCGGTCGTCGCGACCTGGCGCTGGCGCCCGATGCGCGTACCGGCTTCGAGATGGCGCTGCTGCGCATGCTGGCGTTCCGCCCGGGCCTACCCGGCGAGCCGATGCCGGCCGAACGTGCGGCGGCTCCCGCGGCCGTGCCGCGGCCGGCCACGCCCGAGATGTCCGCTCCACGCGCACCTGCGCCGCACAGGGAACCGCCCGCGCCACCGGCAGCAGCCCCGGCCGCCCGTCCCGAGGTGGCGCCATCCGCAGCCAGTGCTCCGGCCGCGCGTGCTCCGCTGGCGACCGACGCCCGTGGCCTGCCTCGCTGGGACGCGCTGATCGAGCAGGCCGGCCTGCGTGGCCCGCTCGGCCAATTGGCCAGGAACGCGGCATTGCGCGAACGCGACGGCAGCACGCTGGTGCTGGCGTTGCAGCCGGCGCACATGCATCTTGCCGTCGAGCCGATGGTCGGCCAGATGGCCGACCGCATCGGCGACGTGCTGGGCGAGCGCATCAAGCTGCGCTTCGTCGCCGACACCCAGGGCGCCAGCGAGACGCCTGCCGCGCGCGCCGCCTCGGCCCGGGAAAGCGCGCAGAGCGCGGCTGAGCAGGCGATCGAGAACGACCCGCTGGTGCAGTCGCTCAAGCGCGACTTCGGCGCCCGGGTGGTGCCGCAATCGATCAAACCCATCGAAAGCTGAGTGGAGTAGTGCCATGAGAGGTCAGATCGGCCAGCTGATGCAGCAGGCCCAGCGCATGCAGGAAGACATGAAGCGTGCGCAGGAAGAGATCGCGAAGATGGAAGTCACCGGCAGCGCCGGCGGCGGCCTGGTCACCGTACTGATGACCGGAGCACACGAGGTGCGCCGCGTGCAGATCGACCGCAAGCTGTTCGCGGACGACCCGGAGATGGCCGAGGACCTGGTCGCCGCGGCCGTCAACGACGCGGTCAACAAGGTGGCCGAAGCCAGCCGCAGCAAGCTCGGCGGCGTGACCGCCGGCATGAGCCTGCCGCCCGGCTTCAAGATGCCGTTCTGAGCGGGAATGGGGAATGGGGAATCGTTTCGAGCCAAGCGCTTGGGCGCGGAGCCATTTGCCTTTGCCATTTCCTATTGGCCATTGACGATCCACGAATAGACAAATGCCCGGTTCCCCCCTCCTCGCCGACCTCGTCGAAGCCCTGCGCTGCCTGCCGGGCGTGGGCGGCAAGAGTGCGCAGCGGATGGCTTTTCATCTGCTCGAGCGCGAGCGCGCACGTGGCCTGAAGTTGGCGGACGTGCTGCGCGAGGCGATGGAGCGCATCGGCAACTGCACGCGCTGCCGCAATTTCAGCGAGGAGCCGGTGTGTGCGCTATGCGCCAGCGCCAGCCGCGACCGCCACGTGCTGTGCGTGGTCGAGTCGCCGACCGATCTGGCCGCGATCGAACAGGCCACCGGCTACCGCGGGCAATATTTCGTGCTGCTGGGGCGGCTGTCGCCGCTCGACGGCCTCGGCCCGGAGGAACTGGGCCTGGCGCAGCTGAGCGCGCGCCTGGGCGAAGGCGAGATCGAGGAAATGATCATCGCCACCAATCCCACCGTCGAGGGCGAAGCCACCGCGCACTATCTGGCGCAACTGGCCCGCGCCGGCGGGGTGAAGCCCACCCGCCTGGCCCACGGCGTGCCGCTGGGCGGCGAACTCGAATACGTCGACCGCGGCACGCTCGCGCACGCTTTCGGCAGCCGCCAGGCGCTGGAGTGAGCTGGCAGCGGTTCCGGCTGAGCGCGGCATGCTCGCAGGGTATGCTGCTGCGCCTGTGAATCCACGCGAGGGACCTGGGCATGGGCGATACGATTTTCGGCAAGATTCTCCGGCGGGAGATCCCGGCGGACATCGTCTACGAAAACGACGATGTGGTCGGCTTCCGCGACCTGAACCCGCAGGCGCCGGTGCACGTGCTGTTCGTTCCCAAGCAGCCGCTGCCGACCCTGGACGACGCACGGCCGGAAGACGCGGAACTGCTCGGCAAGGTGCTGCTCGCCGCGGCCGACTACGCCAGGCGGGAAGGGGTGGCGGAGCAGGGCTACCGCACGGTGATCAATTGCAACGAGCACGGCGGGCAGACGGTGTTCCACCTGCACGTGCACCTGCTGGCAGGCCGTCGCATGAGCTGGCCGCCGGGCTGATCTCTCTGGTCGGCAAAGAAAAACGCCGGCACGTGGCCGGCGTTTTTCCATACGAGGACGCTTACCTGCCGCTCGGCTTGGGCGCGGGGGCGGGGACCGGCGCCGGACGCACCACGATCACGCGCGGGCGGTTCCAGAACGGATCGCCCCACGGCCCCCAGTACGGACCCCAGCCCGGACCCCAGAACGGGTCGTAGTAACCCGGCGGATAGCTGACGGTCACCGGACGCTTGGGCCACAGATAGACCACATCGGCTTCCACGCGCGGGTAGGCGTAGTCGTAGTCGCCCACCTTCTTGGTCACGGTGCCGTGCAGCGTGCCGGTGACGGTCAACTCGCGTCCGCGGGTGAACACCTCCGGATCGTAGAAGCCCTCATGGCAGGCGACGAAGCGGCCGTCGGTCGCGCCGCTGGTGCCCATCTGCGGCCGCGCCTGGTCGTCCAGCGGGCGCGAAAGCACGTAGAAGCAGGTCTGCTGCGGGCCGGGTTCGGTCGAGATGATCTCGCCACCCCAGCGCACCTTGGCGCCGCCGGCGCCGCCCTGCTGGGCGCCCGCGGTGGTCACGTTGGAGTAAGTGCCCTGCAGCGGCTGGGGCACCGTTGCGCAGGCGGTCAGCAGGCCAAGGGCGGTAGCCAGGGCCAGAGGGCGATAAGGAACGGACATGGTGGTTCTCCCTGGGATAGCGGTCGCGTAAGGCGACCGCGTCGACATTCATTTGACCACGCGCCGCGGCCGGAATTCCCGTACCGCTCGCTGGAACCGTCGCAGCAATTCAGGCGAGGGTTCGTCGCTGGCATAGCGCAATTCGAGATAGCGCTTCATCAGTAGCTCCAGTTCGCCGCGTTGTGCAGGCAGGGCGCGCGCTGCGCGGCGCAGGTAATGCTGGGGCCCTTCGCTGCGACGGCGCCTGACGCCGCAACGGCCGAGCTTGGCCTCCAGCCGGCGCAACGCCTGCCGCAACGGCTCGGGCCGCTCGTGCCGCCACAGCGCCCAACCCACGCCCAGCGCCACGAACAGCGACGTGCCGACCGCGAGCAGCAGGCCCAGCGTGGCCGTGCCGGTTTCCTGTATGCCGAAGGAGGTCAGCAGGCCGCGCTGGCGCAGCGCATCGAAGCCGATAACGCCTTCGGTCCACCAGTGGTTGACCACGTCCCAGCGGTTGCGCAGCCCCGCCAGCCAGCCGCTCTGCGCCCAGCCCAGCTGATTGCCGGCGGCGGCCGCGGCGCCCAGGCTGACCCGTTCGGGCCGCACCGCGGCGGTGGGGTCGACCCGTACCCAGCCACGCCCGTCCAGCCACACTTCGCTCCACGCGTGTGCGTCGGACTGGCGCACCAGCAGGTAGTCGCCCAGCGCGTTCCAGTAGCCGCCCTGGTAGCCGGTGACCACGCGGGCGGGAATGCCGGCCGCACGCATCAGCACGGTGAAGGACGAGGCGTAGTGCTCGCAGAATCCCTCGCGTGTGCCGAACAGGAAGTCGTCCACGGCGTCGCGGCCGAGCGGCGCGGGCGCCAGCGTGTAGCGGAAGCCGCCGTCGTGGAACAGCGCCAGCGCGGCCCGCACGATCGCCGGGTCGTCCTGGCCGTAGCGCGCGCGCCATTGCGCGGCCAGCGCCTGCGTGCGCGGATTGAATCCCCGCGGCAGGCGCAGCGCGAGGCTACGGGCGGTCTGCGGCAGCTGCGCCTGGAGCCGGTAGCGCACGGCCGAGCGCATGGCGTAGTGCAGCGGTTCGCGCACCGGCTGGTCGGCGAAGACCTCGCGGTCGGGGCTGAGCCGCGCGTCGGCCGGCGCGTCGAGAGGCACGTCCAGGGCAGGCAGCACGGTGCGGTCGCTCGGTTCCAGGTCGATCCGGTAGCTCGTGCCGGTGGCCGCTTCCACCGTTTCGACCGGCCGGGCGCGGCCGTCGGTCTCGCGCCACTGCGCATGCTCCCAACTGCGCCCGTCGTAGCGCCACATCACGTAGGCGCGGAAGTAACGCTGTTCGGGCGCCGGCGGGGGGCCGTCGAACGCGACCCGCATGGCCGGGCGATCGTCGGTCAGCAGGTCGGTGAAGTTGCCCGGCGACATGCGTTCGCTCAGGCCGGTATGCGATTCGGCGGGATTGGGCGCGCCCCACAGGGGCGAGCTGAGACGTGGCACCAGGGCGAAGGCGAGCAGGGCCAGCGGCACGGCCGCCAGGAGCAGCGCGAGGCCTGGCACGAGCGCCTGGGGAAGGGCGGTGGCCGGCTGGGCCGGCTCCAGGGCCCGCAGCGCGGCCAGCGCCGGCAGCAGGCCGAGCGCCACCACCAGGGTCGCAACCAGGCCCTGGTCGAACAACAGCGCCGCCATCAGGCCGAAGCAGGCGAAGCTGACCCCCACGCGCGCATCGCGCGGCGTCTCGCTCTCCAGCAGCTTGAGCACCAGCAGGCCCACGGCCAGCGCCGAGCCCGGCTCGCGGCCGAAGATCGTGCCGTAGCTGAAGACCACCGCGACCGCGAGCAGGCCGATCAGCGGCAGCTTGAGCAGCAGCGGCGAGCGTGCGCCGTGGCGGCGGCGCTGCCACCAGCGCACGGCCAGCACGATCGCCAGGGCGGCGGTGAGCCACCACGGCAGGTGGCCTGCATGCACGCCGAGCACGCCGGCCATGGTCAGGCTGAGCAGGTCGAACGCGCGGGGGTCCAGCCGCTGGTCGGTCGAAGGACGGCGAGCTAGCCCGATCACGGCAGCGAGGCCAGTGCGCTCATGCATCGCGCGTAGTGGCCCGGGCCGCTGCCCACCTCGATCGGCTGGCTAGGCAGCCACAGGCTGTGCCGGCGCCCCTGCGCATGGGCCTCGCCCAGCCAGCGGGCGAGCCGGGCGATGCGCGCCTCGGTGTCCATGCCGTCCAGTTCGCGCCAGTCCAGGCGCCATTCGGGCCGCGACTCGGGTTGTTCGAAATCCTTGCTGAGCAATTGCCCGAGCCGTGCGCTGGCCTTCCAGGCGATGTGCTTGCGCGGGTCGCCGCTGCGGTAATCGCGCAGGGCCGCGAGGTCTTCGCCATGGTGCAGGCGCGGGCGCAGGCCCTCGTCGGCCGGCAGGCGTGGCGGCGGGCCGCCGCCTTCGGGCCGCGGCCACACCAGCACCGACTGCTCCGGATGCAGCCAGCTCCATGCGCGGAACAGTCCCAGCGGCCAGGTGGTCCACACGCGCAGCCGCGGCAGCGGTTGCCAGCCGCGCTTGACGGTGGCCAGCGGCAAGGTGACGTTGGCCTTGCCGGAGGCGTCGACGGCGAACGCCTGGCAGGTGGCGCCCAGGTCCACGCGGATCGCGTTGCGCGGCCGGGCCGACTCGAATTCCAGGGTCAGCGCGAGCATCTCGCCGGCGATCGCCTGGCCGGCACGTACGCCGGTCAGGGCGAGGCCGTCGAGCGCGCGGAAGGCGATCAGCATGCTCGCCGCGCCGGCCGCGCCCAGCATGCAGGTGAGCAGCAAGGCGGCGTTGTTGGCGTAGTTGAGCGAACCGACCAGCATCACCAGCAGCAGGATCGTGAAGCCGACGCCGAAGCCGGTCGGCACGATGTAGATGCGCCGGCGGTGCAGCTCGATCGGCATGGGCTCGGCCCGCCGGAAGCGGGTCAGCGCGGGCAGCCGGCGCTCGGCCAGCTGCTGCAGGCGGCGCAAGGCCTCGCGCACGTTCAGTCGACCGCGGTATCGGCCAGCAGGGCCCGGGCCAGCGCGTCGCCGCTGGCCCCGCGCGAGGGCACCAGCCGGTGCGCGGCCAGCGGCACGAACAGCGCCTGGATGTCCTCGGGCAGCACGTGGCCGCGGCCGCTCAGCAAGGCCCAGGCGCGCGCGGCGCCGAGCAGCGCGATGCCGGCGCGCGGCGACAGGCCGACCCGGATGTCGGCGTGGCGGCGGCTGGCCGCGAGCAGCGCCTGCAGGTAATCGAGCAAGGCGCCGCTGGCGGTGATGCCCTGCGCCTGGCGGTGCAGCGCGGCGAGGCTGGGAGCATCCAGCTGCGGGGTGAGTTGGGCGAGCAGGTCGCGGCGGTCGCTGCCGGCCAGCAGCGCGCGTTCGGCGGCGGCGTCAGGGTAATCCAGCGAAATGCGCAGCATGAAACGGTCCAGCTGCGAGTCGGGCAGCGGGAAGGTGCCGTGCAGGTCCAGCGGGTTCTGCGTGGCGACGACGAAGAAGGGCTGCGCCAGCGTGTGCGTCTGGCCATCCACCGTGACCTGGCCTTCGGCCATCGCCTCCAGCAGCGCGCTCTGGGTCTTGGGCGTGGCGCGGTTGATCTCGTCGGCGAGCATCAGGCCGGTGAAGATCGGGCCGGGATGGAAGCGGAACTGGCCGGTCTCGCGCTCGAAGACGCTCACTCCGATAATGTCCGAGGGCAGCAGGTCGCTGGTGAACTGCACGCGCTGGAACTCCAGCGCGAAGCTCGCGGCCAGTGCATGCGCCAGCGTGGTCTTGCCCACGCCGGGCACGTCCTCGATCAGCAGGTGGCCGCCGGCGATCAGGCAGGTGAAGGCGAGCTTCACCTGGCGCGGCTTGCCGAGCAGTACCCGGTTGACCTGGGCCATCGCCGTTTCCAGGCGCGGATGGAGCGTTTCTTCGGGCAGGGGAGTGGTGGCGGACATGGGTTCCTGGCAGTTGCAGACGGAACGCGGGGAGGGCCGGTCGAGTGTAGCGGCGCCTCTTGCGCGCTGGCGAGGCGCGTTCCTCATCGCGTTCGCTGCCTTGCTGGCATGCAAGTGCATCGTTGCAGCGCACATGTCGCCATTCGGCGACGAAGCGTTCTATTGGCAGGAAAGCCGGTATCCCGCGTGGGGCTACAGCGACCTGCCGCCGCTCACCGCATGGCTGATCTGGCTGGGCGAACGCGTCGCCGGACATGGCCTGTTCGGCATGCGCTGGCCGTTCCTGCTGCTGGGCAGCGCCTTGCCGTGGGTGGTCGTCGCGTTCGGGCGCCGCGCGTTCGACGCCCGCACGGGCTGGCAGGCCGGCCTGTTGTGCCTGGCGCTGCCGCTGGCCGGCAGCCTGGGCGTCATGGCGCTGCCGGACGTGCCGCTCACGCTGGCCGCCGCCGTGGCGCTCCTGGCATTGCTGCGCGCGCTGGAGGAAGGCCACCTGCGCGACTGGCTGCTGCTGGGCCTGGCGCTGGCGATCGCATGGCTGACCCATTACCGCGCGGCGATGGTCATGCTGGCCGGCCTGCTGTTCCTGCTGTGCACGGCGCGCGGCCGGACGCAGTGGCGCCGCGGCGGTCTCTGGCTGTCGCTGGCGGTGGCAATGCTGGGGCTGGTGCCGCTGGCGCTTTCGAACTGGCGCCAGCACGGCGCGGGGCTCGCCTTCCAGCTGGTCGAACGCAATCCATGGCAATTCCACGCCGATGCGCTGGTGCAACCGCTGGAGCAGGCGATCGCCTGCACCCCGGTGCTCTACGTCCTGCTGCTGTGGGCATGCTGGCGAAGCTGGCGCCGGCGCGGCGACGGCGCCCCCTGGGATCTGATTGCATGGAGCAGCCTGGGCTTCCTGCTGCCGTACTTCCTGTTGGGCCTGTTCGCCGACGACCTGCGGTTCCGCGCCCACTGGCCTCTGCCGGGCTATCTGCCGTTGCTGGCCGCCTTGCCGGCGCTTTGCCGTCCGGCGGGTCGCAACTGGCGTGTGGCCACGCTGGCCGGCGGCGTACTGGGCGGCATAGGTACGCTGCTCGGCCTGGCCTATCTGGCGCTGGCGGCCAGTGGGCCGGGCGTGGACGTGCTGGCCGCGAGCAAGGCCTTCCCGTTCAACTTCGTCGGCTGGCGCGAGAGCGCGGCGCAGGCGCAAGCATTGCTGGCGCACCAGGACGCGGTGCTGGTGGCCGACAACTTCATGCTCGCCGCCGAGCTTCAATTCCAGCTCGATGGACGCCGCCCGGTGTATTCGCTGGACGCCCCGCTCAACGTCAAGCACGGCCGCACGCCGCAACTGGCGATCTGGGGACGCGACGAGGCCGGACTGCGCGCGGCGCACTCAGGCGCGCCGATGCTGCTGGTGGTGAGCGAGGTGATGCGCGAGCGCGAGAAGCTGGCCTGGCTCGGCGCCATCTGCGGCCGGATCGAAGCGCCCCGCCTCGTCGACCGGCTGGTGCTGTTCGATGGACGCAAGCAATTCGCGTTCTATCGCGGTTTCGTACCGGCTGCGCCGCCGGTGGCGCCGGCCGACCCGCGGCAATGCCTCATCTGGCGCAATGCGGTGAGGGCCGCACCGCAGGGCTGACCGTATAGGACGCAGCGATGGCCGCCAGCGGCTAGGGCACCGCCAGGCCGGCCTCGCGCAACATCCTGGCGAGCGCGATCAATGGCAGGCCGACCAGCGCGGTGGGGTCGCTGCTGTCGATGCGCTCGAACAGCGCGATACCCAGGCCCTCGCACTTGAAGCTGCCGGCGCAGTCGAGCGGCTGCTCGCGCTCCACGTAGCGTGCGATCTCGGCTTCGGCGAGCGGCCGGAACCGCACGCCCGTGGTGTCCACGTGCGTACGCCGCCGACCGTCGCGGGTGTCGAGCAGGCACAGCGCCGTGTGGAAACGCACTTCTCGGCCGGCGCAGCTTGCCAGTTGGACACGGGCGCCTTCGGCGCTGCCGGGCTTGCCCAGCGCGTCGCCGTCCAGTTCGGCGATCTGGTCCGAGCCGATCACCAGCGCATCGGGCCATCCTCGGGCGGCGCCTTCGGCCTTGGCCATGGCCAGCCGCAGGGCGCCCTCGGCTGGCGCTTCGCCGGGCCGCAGGGTTTCGTCGGTGCCGGGAGCACGTTGCTCGAACGTCGGCACCAGCCGCCGCAGCAGTTCGGCGCGGTAGCGGGAGGTGGAGCCGAGCACCAGGCGCCTCACGCGTCCGGCTCGCGGCGGATGTGTTCGCGCATGGCGTCGTCCAGGTCGTGGTGCGCGCGTTCCAGCGCGTGCACCAGCGGGCGCAGGCGGGCGCGGGTCTGGCTCATGTCCGCGGCGGCTTCGTCCAGGCCCTGTTGGCTCGCGTCGGGGGCGCAGTCGCGGATCCACAGGCGCTGTTGCAGCAGGGAGCGCAGGCCGGCGTCGATCGCCTGCTTGGCCTCCTGTTCGCCGGCGGCCGGCTGGTCGGGGTTGAGCGACATCACCGCGTGGGCCTGCTTCAGGCCGCTGCGGCAGGTCTTCAGGTCGGCCTCGAGCTGGTCGGCCAGCTCCAGCAGCCGGTGCATGCTCTCGGTGCGGCGGTCCAGCTGGCGCCGCCGGCCCAGCAGCACGAACGATGCCGCGCCCACCATGAGCAGCAACATCGCAGCGAGGCCGAAAGCGAGGGACATGGGCACAAGGCGGGAACCGGCAGCGGTCGGGAGGGCAGTCTGCCCCAGCGTCCGGCGGCAGGCAAAGCGAGCCTGGCGCGGTTGACTTGAACCCCCGCCGACCTTAAGATTTCGCGATTATGTCCGTGACACTGCCAGAGTCCGTGGACGCTTGGCGCATGGTCTCGGCGCGGCGTTCGTTTGCCGGGACGCTTCCCGTGGCCGCCATGTCCCGCCTGTGCGGGATGCTGGCCGGCAACGAAGGGGCGGCGCAGTATGCGCTGGATTTCGGGCGCGACGAGTTCGGCACGAACTACCTCCAGGTGCACGTCGAGGCACCGCTGACACTTACCTGTCAGCGCACCTTGGAGCCGTTCGTGCTGCCGCTGACGGTGGACAGCCGGCTCGGCCTGATCCGCAGCGAACGCGAGGAAGCGGCGCTGCCGCCCGGTTGCGAGCCGTTGCTGGTCGACGAGGACGGCAAGCTGAACCCGGCCGACGTGATCGAGGACGAATTGCTGTTGGCACTGCCGCTGGTACCGGTCAATCCGGACAGCAGCCTGCCATCCGAAGTGACCGGCCCCGGCCCGGAGGAATCCGCGGCAGAGGCTACCGACAACCCGTTCGCGGTCCTGCGCGAACTCAAGCACAACGATTGAAGCTGGAGATACACCCATGGCCGTTGCCAAGAGCCGCAAGACCCCGTCCACCCGCGGCATGCGTCGTTCGCACGACAAGCTCAAGACCGTGCAGCTGGCGACCGACCCGACCAGCGGCGAGGTGCATCTGCGCCACCACGTCACCAAGGACGGCTACTACCGCGGCAAGAAGGTGATCGACACCGCCGGGGCCGTCGACGCCGAGTAAACGGTTTCCATCGGATGCAGCAGGGCGGCGCGGCGACGCGCCGCTTTGCGTTTCGGCGTCCGCGAACGTAACGTTGCGGTTTCAGCGTGGCCGGGAGCCTGGGCGGTGGAAGCCCCCGGACTTCGCCTCGGGCGTTTCCACCGTCCGGGTGCCAGGCCAGCGCCCCGCCTGCAGATGGAAAGTCCATGGCTTCGACCTACGCCCGTATCACCGGCACCGGCAGCGCGCTGCCCGAGCGCGTGCTGACCAATTTCGACCTGGAGAAATTCGTCGAGACCAGCGACGAGTGGATCCACACCCGCACCGGCATCCGCCAGCGCCACGTCGCAGCGGAGGGCGAGACCACCGGCGACCTGTCGTTGCTCGCCGCCGAGCGCGCCCTCGCTGCGGCCGGCGTCAAGGCCTCGGAGCTCGACCTGATCGTGCTGGGCACCACCACGCCTGACCTGATCTTTCCGTCGACTGCCTGCCTGGTGCAGGCGCGCCTGGGCGCCAACGGCTGCGCCGCGTTCGACGTCAACGCCGCCTGTTCGGGCTTCGTCTACGCGCTCGGCATCGCCGACAAGTTCATCCGCAGCGGCCAGTCGAAAAAGGTGCTGGTGATCGGTGCCGAGACGCTGACCCGCATGATCGACTGGAAGGAGCGCGAGACCTGCGTGCTGTTCGGCGACGGCGCCGGCGCGGTCGTGCTCGAGGCCAGCGACGAGCCGGGCATCTATGCCACCTGCATGCATGCCGACGGCGGCTACAAGGAGCTGCTGTGGAACCCGGTCGGCGTGTCGGTCGGCTTCCGCGACGAGCCCAACCACGGCGTGCGCATCCAGATGGCCGGCCGCGAAGTGTTCAAGGTCGCGGTCAAGACGCTCGACTCGCTGGTCGAGCAGACCCTGCAGGCCGCCGGCATGGAGCCCTCGCAGCTGGACTGGCTGATTCCGCATCAGGCCAACCTGCGCATCATCGAGGCCACCGCCAAGCGCCTGAACATGTCGATGGAGCAGGTGATCGTGACCGTCGACAAGCACGCCAATACCTCCTCCGGTTCGGTGCCGCTGGCGCTGGACTACGCGGTGCGTTCGGGCAAGGTGCAGCGCGGGCAGAACCTGCTGCTGGAGGCGTTCGGCGGCGGCTTCACCTGGGCCTCGGCGCTGCTGCGCTACTGAGTCTTCGCTTCACGCGCGATGCCGCCTTCGGGCGGCATCGTCGTTTTGGGGTGTTCCACGCAAGGAGTCACGTTGCGCGAAACACCGGATACGGCTGCGTACGCGCGCCGCTGCTGGCATCATCGCCTCTTTGCTTCGACGGATCCCTTCGATGACAGACACTTCCGCCCCGCTCGCCTTCGTCTTCCCCGGCCAGGGTTCGCAATCGGTCGGCATGCTGGCCGAGCTTGCCGCCGCGCACGCGGAAGTGCGGGCGACGTTCGAGGAAGCCTCGCAAGGCGCGGGCGTGGACCTGTGGCAGCTCAGCCAGCAGGGTCCGGAGGCCGAGCTCAACCGCACGGAAAACACCCAGCCGGCGCTGCTGGCGGCGAGCGTGGCGGTGTGGCGTGTGTGGGCCAAGCTCGGCGGCGCGCGTCCGGCGCAGCTGTCCGGGCACAGCCTGGGCGAGTACAGCGCGCTGGTCTGCGCCGGTGCGCTCTCGCTGCACGACGCGGCCGCGCTGGTGGCCGCGCGTGGCCGCCTGATGCAGGCGGCGGTGCCGGCCGGCGTGGGCGCGATGGCGGCGATCCTCGGCGGCGACGACGCGCAGATCGCGGCAGTGTGCGAAGAGGTCGCGCAAGGCCAGGTCGTGGCGCCGGCCAACTACAACTCGCCCGGCCAACTGGTGATCGCCGGCAACGCCGAAGCGGTCGACCGGGCGCTGGCGAAACTGGCCGAGCTGGGCGTGAAGAAGGCGATCAAGCTCGCCGTATCGGTGCCTTCGCACTGCGCGCTGATGCGCGAGGCTGCGGACCGGCTGGGCGAGCGCATGGTAGGCATCGACTGGTCGTTGCCCACCATCCCGGTGATCCAGAACGCCGAGGCACGCAGCTATGCCAGCGTCGAGGAGATCCGCGGCGCGCTGCAGCGCCAGCTCTACCTGCCGGTGCGCTGGACCCAATGCGTGCAGGCGCTCGCCGCCGGCGGCGCCACCCGCGTGCTCGAGTGCGGCCCGGGCAAGGTGCTCACCGGCCTGGTCAAGCGCATCGACAAGGGCCTGGACGCGCGCGCCATCGGCACGCCGGACGAACTCGAGGCCGCGCGGGCGTAATCACCATCACCCGGGCGGGCATTCAGCCCGCCTGGATTCCTGCAGAAGGGCATGACGATGAGCAAGATCCTGGAAGGAGAGGTCGCGCTGGTCACCGGCGCCAGCCGCGGCATCGGCGCGGCGATTGCCGACGAGCTGGCCGCCATGGGCGCCACCGTGGTCGGTACGGCCACCAGCGAGAACGGCGCCAAAGCCATCGGCGAGCGCCTGGCCGCGAACGGCGGCCACGGCCGCGTGCTGGACGTCACCGACGGCGGCGCGGTCGAGGCGCTGATCGACGCCGTCGCCAAGGAGTTCGGTGCGGTCTCGATCCTGGTCAACAATGCCGGCATCACCCGCGACCAGCTGCTGCTGCGCATGAAGGACGAGGACTGGCAGGCCATCCTCGATACCAACCTGACCTCGGTCTACCGCACCTCCAAGGCGGTCATGCGCGGCATGATGAAGGCGCGCAAGGGCCGCATCATTTCGATCGCCTCGGTGATCGGCCTCACCGGCAATCCGGGCCAGGCCAACTACGCCGCGGCCAAGGCCGGCATCATCGCGTTTTCCAAGTCGCTGGCGCGCGAGATCGGTTCGCGCGGCATCACGGTCAACGTGGTCGCGCCCGGTTTCATCGATACCGACATGACGCGCGCGCTGCCGGAGGAATCCAAGCAGGCGCTGCTGGGACAGATCGCGCTGGGCCGGCTGGGCGAAGCGAGCGACATCGCCAAGGCCGTGGGTTTCCTCGCGTCGCCGGCGGCCGCGTACATCACGGGCGAAACGCTGCACGTCAACGGCGGCATGTACATGCCCTGACGTATGGCGCGGTTGTCGCCAACGACCGGTTTTTAGGCGACAATTGATCTTTCGCGCCGGTCGCAAGGCAGCGCGTTTCAATCCTGTCGGCGGAGCAATGGCGGCCCGCCCGCTTAGCCACTACAATTCGCCGTCCTTTTGCCGGACCCGTGCCGGCCCGACAAAAAAGCACACCCCTTGGGAGGTTTGGCAACATGAGCACCATCGAAGAACGCGTCAAGAAGATCGTCATCGAGCAGCTGGGCGTGAAGGAAGACGAAGTCACGGCGAACGCTTCGTTCGTGGACGACCTGGGCGCCGATTCGCTGGACACGGTGGAACTGGTGATGGCTCTCGAGGAAGAGTTCGAGACCGAGATTCCCGACGAGGAAGCCGAGAAGATCACCACCGTGCAGCAGGCCGTGGATTACATCAAGGCCCACACCAAGGACTGATCGACCGTGCCGGAACCGCGCACGTGCGCGGCTTTCCGTTCACGTGGCGATACCGAAAGCTGCGCCACCTTGGCGCAGTTTTCGTTTCCGCGTTTTGAAACGTCCGATACCGTATGGTCTGGGGGCGCTGGCCGTTGCCCGGCAACGCACCCGGAACAAGCAAGGATCCAATCCAAATGAGCGAACGACCCATGAGCAGAAGGCGCGTTGTGGTGACCGGCATGGGCATCATCTCGCCCGTCGGCAATGACATCGCCACCGCCTGGGACAACATCCTCAAGGGCGTCAGCGGCATCGGCCCGGTGACCCATTTCGACGCCACCGGTTATGCCACGCGCATCGCGGGCCAGGTGCGCGACTTCGACCCGACGCAGTGGATGCCGCCGAAGGACGTCAAGAAGATGGACCCCTTCATCCACTACGGCATCGCGGCCGGCACCCAGGCGCTGCGCGACTCCGGGCTGGAAGTGACCGAGGCCAACGCGCCGCGCATCGGCGTGGCGGTCGGTGCCGGCATCGGTGGCCTCAACACCATCGAGGACACCTCGATCGAGCTGCACGAAAAGGGCCCGCGCCGCGTGTCGCCGTTCTTCGTGCCGAGTTCCATCATCAACATGGTCTCGGGCCACCTGTCGATCATGTTCGGCCTGAAGGGACCGAACATCGCCTGCGTCACCGCCTGCACCACGGCCACGCACAACATCGGCCTGGCCATGCGCATGATCCAGTACGGCGATGCCGACGCGATGATCGCCGGCGGCGCCGAGTTCGCCACCACCGGCACGGCCATGGCCGGCTTCTGCTCGGCCAAGGCCATGTCCACCCGCAACGACGAGCCGGCCAAGGCGAGCCGCCCGTGGGACAAGGACCGCGACGGCTTCGTGCTGTCCGACGGCGCCGGCGTGCTGATGCTGGAAGAGTACGAACACGCCAAGGCGCGCGGCGCGAAGATCTACGCCGAGCTGGTCGGCTTCGGCATGAGCGGCGACGCCTATCACATCACCGCGCCCAGCGAGGGCGGCGAGGGCGCCGCGCGCTGCATGCAGGCGGCGCTCAGCGACGCGGGCCTGGAGCCCACCGACGTGCAGTACATCAACGCGCACGGCACCTCCACGCCGCTGGGCGACCTGGGCGAGGTGATGGCGGCCAAGAAGGTGTTCGGCGAGCACGCCTACAAGCTGGCGATGAGCTCGACCAAGTCGACCACCGGCCACCTGCTGGGCGCGGCCGGCGGCGTCGAGGCGATCTTCACCATCCTGGCGCTGCGCGACCAGGTGCTGCCGCCGACGATCAACCTGGACGAGCCTGGCGAAGGCTGCGACCTGGACTTCGTGCCGAACACCGCACGCAAGGCCGAACTGGACGTGGCGATTTCCAACTCCTTCGGCTTCGGCGGCACCAACGGCACGCTCGCGTTCCGCCGCGTTTGAAGCGGCCCCACGCGAGAGTCCTCGGCGGCCGGCGCGATCTGCTCGCGCCGGCCGCCGCGTTTCCCGGCCGCTATCCCTGCCTGCTGCAGAGCGTGGTGCACGGCACGGCGCAGGCGCGCTATGACATCCTGTTCGGCTTTCCGCAGGAGCAACTGGCGCTGCAGCCGGACGGCCGCCTGACCGATGCGAACGGGCGGGCGAGGGCCGGCCGCTTCCTCGATGCGCTCGATGCGCAGTGGCGGGCCGAACGGCGCGATGCGCCCGACGACGGCCTGCCGTTCCACGGCGGCTGGGTACTCATGCTGGCCTACGAGCTGGCGGGCGAGATCGAGCCGCGATTGCAGCTGCATTCCGCCGGTCCGCTGCCGGTGGCACTGGCCTTGCGCTGTCCTGCGGCGGTGATCGTCGATCATGCAGGAAACCGTACCGTGCTCGTGGCCGAGGCCGGGCACGAGGCCTTGCTCGACGCCATGGAGGCGGATCTCGATGCGCGGGTGTCGGTGCCGGCGCTGGCTTCGCCGCTTTCGATCGCGGAGGACGCACCCGAACGCTTCCTCGATGGCGTGGCGCGCATCCACGAGCACCTGCATGCAGGCGACATCTTCCAGGTGAACCTCTCGCGGGCCTGGCGCGCGCACTACGCGCAACCTCCCGCGCCGGCAGCGCTCCACGCGGCGCTGCGCCTGGCCAATCCGGCGCCGTTCGCCGGCCTGTTGCAGCAGCCCGGCTGGGCCATCGTCAGCTCCTCGCCGGAGCGGCTGGTGGAGGTGCGCGATGGCGTCGCACAGACCCGGCCCATCGCCGGCACGCGGCCGCGCGTGGCGGGCGACGACGACGCGGCGCGTGTGCGCGAACTCGCCGCGCATCCGAAGGAGCGCGCCGAGCACGTCATGTTGATCGACCTGGAACGCAACGACCTGGGCCGCGTCTGCGTGCCCGGCACGGTGGTGGTGGACGAGCTGATGGCGGTGGAGAGCTACGCCCACGTGCACCACATCGTGTCCAACGTGCGCGGTCGCCTGCGCGAGGGCGTGACGCCGGGGCAGGTGATCGCGGCGACCTTTCCCGGCGGCACCATCACCGGCTGCCCCAAGGTGCGCTGCATGCAGATCATCGCCGCGCTGGAGGACGCGCCGCGGGGCGCCTACACCGGAGCGCTGGGCTATCTCGACCTGAGCGGCGAGCTGGACCTCAACATCCTGATCCGCACGCTGACCCAGGTCGGCCACGAGGTCAGCCTGCGCGCGGGCGCGGGGATCGTCGCCGACTCGGTGGCCGGCAAGGAGCTGGACGAAACCCGCGCCAAGGCGCGCGGCCTGCTGCGTGCGCTGGGAGCGGCCGGATGAAGCCGCGCGTGCTCGTCGACGGGCAGGCGCACGATCAGGTGTCCGCGCTGGACCGCGGCCTGGGCTATGGCGACGGGCTGTTCGAAACCGTTCGCTTCGTGGGCGCCCATGCGCCGCTATGGGCCCGCCACATGCAGCGCCTGGGTGAAGGTTGCCGGCGGCTGGGCTTGCCGATGCCGGACATGGCGCAGTTGCTGGCCGAAGCGCGCGCGGCTTCGGACGGCATGGCGCACGCCGTCGTGCGGATCACGCTCACCCGGGGCGTCGGCGCGCGCGGCTATGCAGCGCCGGCCCAGCCCAGGCCGACCCGCGTCGTCGCGGCCTTCGAGCCGCCGCAGCAGGACGAGGCGGCGCAGGGCGGCGGCATACGCGTGCGCCTGTGCGAGCTTCGCCTCGCCCGGCAACCGCTGCTGGCCGGCCTCAAACACCTCAACCGGCTGGAGCAGGTGCTGGCGCGGGCCGAATGGGACGACCCGGCGATCGCCGAGGGCCTGCTCTGCGACGCGGACGGCCTGGCCATCTGCGCCACGGCGGCCAATCTCTTCGCCGTGCATGGCGGGGCGATCGCCACGCCGGCGCTGGACCGCTGCGGCGTCGCCGGCGTCGCCAGGGCGGAGATCCTGGCATGCCGGCCGCAGGCGCAGGTGCGCCCGATCCCGCTGGCGGAACTTCGACGGGCCGATGAGCTCTTCCTATCCTCGAGCGTGCGCGGCATCCTGCCCGTTCGCGAACTGGACGGCGTCGCTTTAGGGGTCGGTCCGGTCACGCGCGCGCTGCAGGCGCATTGGCGCGCGCTGGGCTTTTGAAGGAGTCATCGATGGGGCGCAAGAAGGTGCGGGGGCGCGTGCTGCGCACCCTGGCGTGGCTGGTCGTGCTGGCGGTGCTGGCCGCGGTCGCCGCCGGCTGGTATGGCTTCGAGCGGTTCAGCCGCGCGCCGCTGGCGGTCGGCCCGCAACGGCAGACGCTGGACGTGGAGCGGGGCAGCAACCTGCGCGGGATCGTCGCGCAGCTGCACGCGCGCGGGGTCAGCGGCGCGCCATGGCTGTACTGGCGCCTGCTTGCCGCCCGCATGCGGGTCGCCGACCGGCTGCACGCCGGCGAGTACGCGCTCGATCCGGGCGTCACGCCCGCCAGCCTGCTCGATGCGATGGCAGCGGGCCGCGTCCTGCAGCGCAACTTCACCATCGTGGACGGCTGGACCTTCGCCCAGCTGCGCGGCGCGCTGGCGCAGGTGGCCACCCTCCGCCACGAGGCCGCCACACTGGGCGATGCCGACCTCATGCGCCGCATCGGCGCGGGCGGCGAAGCGCCGGAAGGGCGCTTCCTGCCAGAGACCTACGCCTACGTGAAGGGCGACAGCGACCTGGACATCCTCAAGCGCGCGCACCAGGCGATGGCGCACACGCTGGCCGAACTGTGGACCGGTCGCGACAAGGGCCTGCCGCTGGCGTCGCCCTACGAGGCGCTGATCCTCGCCTCCATCGTGGAGAAGGAAACCGGGCGCGCCGACGAGCGGCCGAAGATCGCCGGCGTCTTCGTGCGCCGCCTGGAAAACCACATGCTGCTGCAGACCGACCCCAGCGTGATCTACGGCATGGGCCAGGCCTATGCCGGCACCATCCACAAGAGCGACCTGACCACCGATACGCCCTACAACACCTACACGCGCCCCGGCCTGCCGCCCACGCCCATCGCGCTGCCGGGTCGGCCGGCGATCCTGGCGGCATTGCATCCGGAGCCGGGCGACGCGCTCTATTTCGTCTCGCGCGGCGACGGCACCCACGTGTTCGCCAGCTCGCTGGCCGAGCACAACCGCAACGTCGCCTGCTACCAGCTCAAGCGCTGCCATGACTGAGCGGCGCGGGCGCTTCATTTCGCTCGAAGGCGGCGAGGGCGCCGGCAAGAGCACCCTGCTGGCCGGCCTGCGCGCGCACATCGCAGGGCAGGGCATCGACCTGGTGCAGGCCCGCGAGCCCGGCGGCACGCCGGTAGGCGAGGCGGTGCGCGCGATCGTGCTCGATCCTGCCCTGCGGGGCATGGCCGCGGAGACCGAACTGTTGCTGATGTTCGCCTCGCGCGCCCAACTGGTGCGCGAGACCATCGCGCCGGCGCTCGCGGCCGGGCGATGGGTGTTGTGCGATCGCTATGTCGATGCCAGCTACGCCTACCAGGGCGGCGGCCGCGGCCAGCCGCCCGCGCGCATCGCCGAACTGGAGCGCTGGACATGCGACGGCGTATCGCCCGACCTGACCCTGCTGCTCGACCTGCCGGTGGCCACCGGTCGCGCGCGCGCGGCCGGGCGTGGCGGCGCGGACCGCATCGAGGCCGAGGCGGATGCCTTCTTCGAGCGCGTGCGCGAACGCTACCGCGCCCGTGCCGCGGCGGAGCCGGCGCGTTTTCGCGTGATCGATGCCGGCCAGTCGCCGGAGGACGTGCTGCGCGCCGCCGTCGCTGCGCTGGAACCCCTGTTTGCAGAAGGTGCCGCATGAGCACGCCGCCCTGGCACGAAGAACATTGGCGGCGGCTGCAATCGCGCCTGGCGCGCGGTGCGCTGCCGCATGCGCTGTTGCTGTGCGGTCCGGCAGGCCTGGGCAAGCGCGCCTTCCTGCAGCGCTTCGTGCGCGGCCTGCTGTGCGAGCGGCCGCGCGACGGCGAGGCCTGCGGGCAATGCCGCGCCTGCCTGCTGCTCGAGGCCGGTACCCATCCGGACTTCGTCACCATCAGCTACGGCCTGCGCAAGGATGGCGTGCAGCGCAAGGAAATCGTGGTCGAGCAGGTCCGCGAGTTGTCGGCGCGCCTGGCCATGGCCAGCCAGTTCGGCGGCTGGCAGGTGGTGGTGATCGATCCGGCCGACGCGATGAACGCCAATGCCGCCAACGCCCTGCTCAAGACGCTGGAGGAGCCCTCGCCGCAAACGCTGCTGCTGTTGGTCGCCGATGCGCCCTGGCGCCTGCCGCAGACCATCCGCAGCCGCTGCCAGCGCATCGAATTCCAGTTGCCGCCGCAGGCCGACGCCCTGGCCTGGCTCGCCGCGCAGGGCGTGGCCGATCCGGCGATCGCGCTGGAGGCCGCCGGCGGCAATCCCGGGTTGGCCCGGGACTGGGCCGCGCAGGGTGCGCTGGCGCGCCGGCAGGCCGTGCGCAAGGACATGGCCGCGCTGGCGTCCGGCCGCGCCGAACCGATGGAGGTCGCGCGGCGCTGGCTCGAGGCCGAGCCGGAGCAATGCCTCTGGTTCGCCTCGCAGGCCGCCGTCGACGAGGCGCGCGCGCGCGCGGCCGGCACGTCCGCGCCGCTGGGCAGCCACCTCGACGCCGAGGCGCTCGCCGACTGGTTCGGTGCCGCCAACCGTGCGCGCGATGCCTTGCGCGGACCACTTCGCGGCGACCTGCTGCTGCTCGAACTGCTGGCGCAGTGGCGTTGATGCCCGTGGCGCGCGTGGTGGCCCGCAGAATTCCCGCCGGACGCTACACACCGCACGAACGCAGTGTGCAGCAAGCTGGCACGCATCGACGCCCGCGCCCGACGCGCCGGCGTTCTCCATACCTGGGCGCGGGAGGCGCCACCCCATGCCGTTGAGCCCGGAGCTGTACAGCCCCGACGCGCGGACCCGCCTGCTGGTGGTCGCCCCGCATCCCGACGACGAAACCATCGGTACCGGCGAACTGTTGCAACTCGTGCGCGCCTCGGGCGGCGAGGTGCGCGTGCTGCTGCTGACCGACGGCGACGACAACCCATGGCCGCAGCGCTGGCTGGAGCGGCGCCTGTGGATCGGCGGCGAGGACCGCGCGCGCTGGGGCCGCCGCCGGCGTGGCGAGGTGGCCCAGGCCCTGCAGCGGCTCGATATTCCCCTCGGTGCGCTGCAGGCCATGGGTTGGCCCGACATGGGCCTGACCGCGCTGTTGCGCGAGCGCGCCCCGTCCGCGCTGGCGCGCCTGGTCGAGCAACTGGTCGCCTTTCGGCCCAACGTGGTGGCCTTGCCGGCGCTGGGCGACCGCCATCCGGACCACGGCAGCGCGCACGTGCTGATGCGGCTGGCGCTAGCCGAGGGCGGCATCGAGCCGCCGCTGTTGCTGGGCTATCTGGTGCATGGCCGCGAAGAGCCGGCCGGCAACGTTACGCCGCCGGCCGATGTTGGCCGCCACGCGGCCAAGCTCGGCGCGCTGTCGGCGCACGGCAGCCAGATGGCGCTGAGCGCAGGCCGCATGCGCCGCCTCACCGACCGCCCGGAACGCTACGACCGCGTGGCACGCCCTCCCGGCGACCGCGAGGCGGGTGCACTGCCGTGGCAACCCAGGGCATGGCATTCCCGCCTGCGCCTGACCGTGGCCAGTCCCGACGGCGTGCAGCACTGGCGATGGAACCAGGCGCCATTGCGGCGCGACGGGCAGGGACGCTACCGCCTGGTCGACGTGCCCACCGCACCCTGCTTCGCGCGGCTGGACATGGACGTGCCCTCGCCGTGGATCTTCGACCGCTGGGGATGGTGCGAGCTGTAGCTTTCGCGTGGCCGTGCCGGGGCGCGGGCGCTTTGCGCCGGTTCCCCGCGCTCGCTACGATGCCGGAGCGCCGGCGCCAACGCCGGTCCGGAGCCCAAGCATGACCCCCATCGCCGCCCGCCAGGGCATCATCTCGCTGAAGATCAAGGACGCCGCGTCGCTGTACAACGCGTACATGCCGTACCTGAAGAACGGCGGCCTGTTCGCACCTACGGCGCAGCGCTACGCGCTGGGCGACGAGGTGGTGCTGCTGATCACGCTGATGGACGAGACCGAGCGCCTGTCGGTGGTGGGCAAGGTGGCCTGGATCAGCCCGCTCGGCGCGCAGGGCAACCGCACCGCCGGCATCGGCGTGCACTTCAACGAATCGGGCGATGCCGAGGCGGCGCGCCAGCGCATCGAGAACATCCTTGCCGGCGTGCTCGGGTCGGAGCGACCTACGCACACCATGTAACAGCCGCGCCAGCCGGCGCCCGAAGCCTCGCCTTCCCGGCTGCCCGCAAGGCAGGCAACCGCATTGCCTGTCATGTTCACAACCCTTGGCGTTGTCCCCGCGCCCGCTGATACAATGCGCCGGTTACACGAATGGAATTCGTGGAAATCGGACGCTCGCGGCCCCCACGCGTGCGATCGTGGCCGGACAGCCCTTGCCGCGCGCGGCCTGCCGAACTGGAACCTGCCGGACCGTCACCCGCGGTCACTGATGCGCCCCAAAGGCGCGGAGGTACGTTGCACCGTGCTCGCTCAATACTGGCCCATCCTGCTGTTCATCGGCGTTGCCACCGGCCTGGGGCTAGTGCTCCTGGCCATCGGCATGCTCGCCGGCCCGCGCCGTCCCGAGGCGATCAAGCTGGCCGCTTACGAATGCGGCTTCGAGGCGTTCGAGGATGCGCGCATGCGTTTCGACGTGCGCTATTACCTGCTGGCGATCCTGTTCATCATCTTCGACCTGGAAATCGCCTTCCTGTTCCCGTGGGCGGTGGTGTTCCAGCACATCGGCATCGTCGCGCTGGTCGAGATGGCGCTGTTCCTGCTGCTGCTGGTGGTCGGGTTCGCCTACGTGTGGAAGAAGGGAGCACTGGAATGGGAGTGATGTCTTCCATCGACCGGGTGATGCACAACCCGGAGCCGCTGAACCTGGTCGACGACATCCTGCGCCCGGCCGAGGACAACCCGGTCGTGCAGCGCGGCTTCGCCACCACCTCGATCGACGCGCTGATGAACTGGGCGCGCACCGGCTCGATGTGGCCGATGACCTTCGGCCTGGCCTGCTGCGCGGTCGAGATGATGCACGCCGGCGCCGCGCGCCTGGACCTGGACCGCTACGGCGTGATCTTCCGCCCGAGCCCGCGCCAGTCCGACGTGATGATCGTGGCCGGCACCCTGGTCAACAAGATGGCGCCGGCGCTGCGCCGTGTATACGACCAGATGCCCGATCCGAAGTGGGTGATCTCCATGGGCAGCTGCGCCAACGGCGGCGGCTACTACCACTACTCGTACTCGGTGGTGCGCGGCTGCGACCGCATCGTGCCGGTGGACATCTACGTGCCCGGCTGCCCGCCGACGGCCGAAGCGCTGATCCACGGCATCCTGCAGCTGCAGAAGAAGATCCGCCGCACCAGCACCATCGCCCGCGGCTAAGGCTAAAGAGCCATGACCGATACGCAAAACACCTCGCTGGCCGCCCGTCTCGCGGCGCGGTTCGGCGACACCCTCACGCTGCTGCCTGCGCGCGGCGGCGAGACGACCGCCGAACTGGCTGCCGCCGACCTGCTCAGCGTCGCCGTCGCGTTGCGCGACGAGCCGGAGTTCCGCTTCGAGCAGTTGATCGACGTCTGCGGCGTCGACTACCTGGGCTACGGCCAGGACGAATGGGCGACCGAACGGGTCACCGCGACCGGCTTCTCGCGTGGCGTGGAAGGCCAGGCGATGGGCCGATTCGACTGGGCCGAGCGTCCCCGCGATGCCGACATGCCGCGCCGTTTCGCGGCGGTCGTGCACCTGCTTTCGATCACCCACAACCGGCGGCTGCGCCTGCGCGTGTTCTGCCAGGACGACGCGCTGCCGATGGTGCCGTCGCTCACCGGCATCTGGCCGGTCGCCAACTGGTTCGAACGCGAGACCTTCGACCTCTACGGCATCCTGTTCGACGGCCATCCGGACCTGCGCCGCATCCTCACCGACTACGGCTTCGTCGGCCACCCGTTCCGCAAGGACTTCCCGCTGATCGGCAACGTCGAGGTGCGCTACGACCCCGAGCAGCAGCGCGTGGTCTACCAGCCGGTGACCATCGAGCCGCGCGTGCTGGTGCCGCGCGTGATCCGCGACGACGCCGACCTGATCCAGGCCAAGGCCGAAGCCGCCGACAACTGGCGCCAGAACTGAAGGGCCGCGACGTCATGCAAGAAATCCGCAACTACACGATGAACTTCGGCCCGCAGCATCCGGCCGCGCACGGCGTGCTGCGCCTGGTGCTGGAGATGGACGGCGAGACCGTGGTGCGCGCCGATCCGCACGTGGGTCTGCTCCACCGCGGCACCGAGAAGCTGGCCGAGTCCAAACCGTTCAACCAGTCGATCGGCTACATGGATCGCCTCGACTACGTGTCGATGATGTGCAACGAGCACGCCTACGTGCGCGCGATCGAGACCTTGCTGGGGATCGAGGCGCCGGAGCGCGCGCAGTACATCCGCACCATGTTCGACGAGATCACCCGCATCCTGAACCATCTGATGTGGATCGGCTCCAACGCGCTCGACCTCGGCGCGATGGCGGTGTTCCTGTACGCGTTCCGCGAGCGCGAGGAACTGATGGACGTTTACGAGGCGGTCTCCGGCGCGCGCATGCACGCGACCTACTACCGCCCGGGCGGCGTCTACCGCGACCTGCCGGACCGCATGCCGCAGTACAAGGAATCGCCCTGGCACAAGGGCGCGGACCTGAAGCGCATCAACAGTGCGCGCGAAGGCTCGATGCTGGACTTCATCGAGGAGTTCACGCGCATCTTCCCCAGCCGCGTGGACGAGTACGAAGACCTGCTCACCAACAACCGCATCTGGAAGCAGCGCACCGTCGGCATCGGCGTCATCAGCCCGGAAATGGCCAAGGCCTGGGGCATGACCGGCGCGATGATCCGTGGTTCGGGCGTGGAGTGGGACCTGCGCAAGAAACAGCCCTACGCCAAGTACGCCGAGATGGATTTCGACATCCCGGTCGGCGTCAACGGCGACTGCTACGACCGCTACCTGGTGCGCGTGGAAGAGATGCGCCAGTCCAATCGCATCATCAAGCAATGCGTGGACTGGCTGCGCGCCAACCCCGGTCCGGTGATGGTGAAGAACTTCAAGGTCTCGCCGCCTTCGCGGGCCGAGATGAAGGAGAGCATGGAAGCGCTCATCCATCACTTCAAGCTGTTCACCGAGGGCTACGGCGTGCCCGCCGGCGAGACCTACTGCGCGGTCGAGGCGCCCAAGGGCGAGTTCGGCTGCTACCTGGTCTCCGACGGCGCCAACAAGCCCTTCCGCGTGCATCTGCGCGCGCCGGGCTTCGCCCATCTCTCGTCGATGGATGCCACCGTCAAGGGCCACATGCTGGCCGACGTGGTGGCGATGATCGGCACCTACGATCTGGTGTTCGGCGAGGTGGACCGGTGATCGGGTCGGGGAATGGGGAACGGGAAACGGGGAACGTCCGGTTCCCTGATGCCCGTGTCGTTTCCGCATGTCCGGCTCCCTCAGGGCGAAGCGCGCGCCTGCCCGTTCCCCATTCCCCGTTCCCCGTTCCCGCTTCCATCCTGGGGCCCCAAGCATGAAAGCCACCGGCAACTACAACCAAGTCAAGCACGTCGATCCGCTCGTCGTGCTTAACGAGCACACCCGCCACCACATCGACCTATGGGTCGCCAAGTTCCCACCGGACCGCAAGCGCTCGGCGCTGATCCAGGCGCTGTTCGCCGCGCAGGAGCAGAACCGGGGCTTCCTCACCGACGAGCTGATCGTGGCGGTGACCCGGTACCTGGATCTGCCCACGGTGTGGGGCTACGAGGTGGCGAGCTTCTACTCGATGCTCGAGACCAAGCCGGTCGGCCGCAACAACGTGGCGATCTGCACCAACATCTCGTGCTGGCTCAACGGCGCCGAGGACCTGGTGCGCCACTGCGAGAGCAAGCTCGGCATCAAGCTCGGCGAGAGCACGCCGGACGGGCGCGTGTACCTGAAGAAGGAAGAGGAGTGCATCGCCGCCTGCGTGTACGCGCCGGCGATGACGGTCAACGGGCATTACCACGAGCGGCTCACGCGCGAGAAGCTCGATCAAATTCTCGACGGTCTGGAGTGAGGCAGGGCAATGGCTAGCAGCAACGGTCCGGTCGGACCCGCACCGCAGGACCACCAGGTCGTCTACACCACGCTGCACTTCGACACGCCGTGGTCGATGGACAGCTACGAGAAGGTCGACGGCTACAAGGCGTGGCGCAAGATCCTGGCCGAGAAGCCCGATCCGGCCGCGCTCGTGGAGGAAGTGAAGAAGTCCAGCCTGCGCGGCCGCGGCGGCGCGGGCTTCCCCACCGGCCTGAAGTGGTCTTTCATGCCCAAGGGCACGATGCAGAAGTACATCCTCTGCAATTCGGACGAGTCCGAGCCCGGCACCGCCAAGGACCGCGACATCCTGCGCTACAACCCGCACGCGGTGATCGAGGGTCTGGCGATCGCCTGCTACTGCACCGGCTCGACCGTGGCCTACAACTACCTGCGCGGCGAGTTCCACCACGAGCCGTACGAGCACTTCGAGGCCGCGCTCAAGGAAGCCTACGCGGCCGGGCTGCTGGGCAAGAACGTGCAGGGCTCGGGCATCGACGTGGACATCTACACGGCGCTCGGCGCCGGCGCCTACATCTGCGGCGAGGAAACCGCGTTGATGGAGTCGCTGGAAGGCAAGAAGGGCCAGCCGCGCTTCAAGCCGCCGTTCCCGGCCAACTTCGGCCTGTACGGCAAGCCGACCACGATCAACAATACCGAGACCTACGCCTCGGTGCCGGCCATCCTGCGCAATGGCGCGGACTGGTTCCTGAATCTCGGCAAGCCCAACAACGGCGGCCCGAAGATCTTCTCGGTCTCCGGCCACGTCAACAACCCGGGCAACTTCGAGATTCGCCTGGGCACGCCGTTCAAGGACCTGCTGGCGATGGCCGGCGGCGTGCGCAACGGCAACCAGCTCAAGGCGGTGATCCCGGGCGGCTCCTCGATGAAGGTGCTGCCGGCATCGACCATGCTCGAGTGCACCATGGACTACGACAGCCTGATGAAGGCCGGTTCGGGCCTGGGTTCGGGCGCGGTCATCGTGATGGACGAGACCACCTGCATGGTGCGCGCCTGCCACCGCATCGCGCGCTTCTACATGGCCGAATCCTGCGGCCAGTGCACGCCCTGCCGCGAAGGCACCGGCTGGATGTACCGCGTGCTCAGCCGCATCGTGGAAGGCAAGGGCACCGAGGACGACCTGCATCGCCTGAAGGCGGTCGCCGGCCAGATCGAGGGCCACACCATCTGCGCCTTCGGCGAAGCCGCCGCCTGGCCGGTGCAGGGCTTCCTGCACCACTTCTGGGATGAATTCGAATACTTCGTGCGCAACGGCCGCTCGATGGTGGACAGCGAGATGCTGGGAGCCGTGGCATGAGCAATGTTTTGTTTCGGGAACAGGGAACAGGGAACAGGGAACCGGAAGCCTCCCGTTGCCCGAGGTTGCCCGTCCCCCGTTCCCCGTTCCCCGTTCCCCTGCTTCCCGAGGCCGCCTGATGAGCGCGCAGCCGACCACCACCGCCGCCCCCGATCTGGTCAACATCGAGGTCGACGGCAAGCCCACGCAGATCCGCAAGGGCGCCATGATCATCGAGGCCGCCGATTCCATCGGCGTCGCCATTCCGCGTTTCTGCTACCACCGCAAGCTCCCCATCGCCGCCAACTGCCGCATGTGCCTGGTCGATGTGGAGATGGGCGGCAAGCTGATGCCCAAGCCGCAGCCGGCCTGCGCCACTCCGGTGGCCGAGGGCATGAAGGTGATGACGCGCTCGGACAAGGCGCTGAAGTTCCAGAAGGACGTGATGGAGTTCCTTCTGATCAACCATCCGCTGGACTGCCCGATCTGCGACCAGGGCGGCGAGTGCGAGCTGCAGGACGTGGCGCTCGGCTATGGCCGCAGCGTGTCGCGCTACACCGAGCGCAAGCGCACGATCGCGGACGAGAACATCGGGCCGCTGGTCGCCACCGAGATGACCCGCTGCATCCAGTGCACGCGCTGCGTGCGCTTCACCAGCGAGATCGCCGGCACCTACGAGCTCGGCGGCATGAACCGCGGCGAGAACCTGCAGATCGGCACGTATATCGGAAAGACGGTGGAGACCGAGCTTTCCGGCAACATCATCGACGTCTGCCCGGTCGGCGCGCTGACCAACAAGCCGTTCCAGTTCAAGGCGCGCGCCTGGGAGCTGATCGCGCGTCCCTCGATCGGCTACCACGATGCGCTGGGTTCCAATCTGTGGCTGCACACGCGCCGCGGCGAAGTGCTGCGCACCGTGCCGCGCGACAACGAGGCGATCAACGAGTGCTGGCTGTCGGACCGTGACCGCTTCAGCCACGAGGGCCTGTACGCCGCCGAGCGCCTGCATGCGCCCGAGATCAAGCGCAACGGGCAATGGCAGCGCGCCAGTTGGGAAGAGGCCCTTTCCGTCGCCACGGAGGCGCTGAAGTCGGTGCCCGGCAGCGAGCTCGGCATCCTGGCCTCGCCCGCCACCACCAACGAGGAAGGCGACCTGCTGCTGCGCCTGGCCCGCGGCCTGGGCAGCGCGCACGTCGACCATCGCCTGCGCCAGCTGGACCTGTCCGACCGCCCGGTCGCGGCCCGCTTCGAGGTTCCCGTCGCCGAGGTGAGCCAGGTCAAGGGCGCGCTGCTGGTGGGCTCGGACCTGCGCTACGAAATGCCGCTGCTCAACCACCGCCTGCACCAGGCGGTCAAGCGCGGCGCCAAGGTGTACGCGGTCAACCCGGCGCGCTTCGGCTTCAACTACGCGCTGGCCGGCGAGGCCATCGTGTCGCCGGCGGCGCTGGTCGATGCGCTGCTCGCGCTGGCCAAGGCCGCGGTCGCCGACGGCGCCACCGCGCCCGCCATGCTGGCCGACGCCATCAGCGGCGCACAGAGCGACCAGGGCGACCGCGACGCGATCGCGGTGCTCAAGGCCGGCAAGGCCGTGGTCGTCCTGGGCGAGGCGGCGGCGACGCATCCGCAGGCGTCGTGGCTGCGCGCCATCGCGCGCTTCATCGCGCAGGCCACCGGCGCCGGCTACAACGAACTGCCGGTCGGCGCCAATGCGCTGGGGCTGGGGCAGGGCGGTCTGCTGCCGGGCAACGGCGGCCTGGATGCGCAGGCGATGCTTGCGCAGCAGCGCAAGGGTTACGTGCTCTACGGCGTCGAGCCGCCGCACGACTTCGCCGATGGCGCCAGGACTATGGCCGCGCTGCGTGCCGCGCAGGCGGTGGTGGCGTTCAGCGCCTACGCCAGCCCCGCCTTGCGCGAGGTGGCGAACGTGATCCTGCCGATCGCGCTGTTGCCGGAGATCGACGGCACGCTGGTCAACGTGGACGGGCTGGCGCAGACGACCCTGGCCGGCGCCAAGGCGCCCGGCGAGGCCCGCGCGGGCTGGAAGGTGCTGCGCGCGCTGGGCGGCATGCTGCAACTGGCCGGCTTCGAGTTCGACGACCTGGCCGGCCTGCGCGCCGGCATCGCCGAGCGTCCGCTGCCGGCGCACGCCGGCACGCTGGCCCCGCGCCAGGGCGCAACGGGCGGCCTGGTGCGCCTGGCGACCTGGCCGATCTACCGCAGCGATGCGGTAGTGCGCCGGGCCGCGGCGCTCAACGCCCATCCGATCAACCGCGCGCCGGCCGTGCGCCTGAACGCGAACGAGGCGATGCGCCACGGCCTGGTCGCCGGCGCGCAGGTGCACGTCGGCGATTCGCGGCTGCCGGTGGCGATCGATGCGGTCGTGCCCGATGGCGCCGCATGGATCGAGGCCGCGCACGACCTGACCGCCACGCTGCCGCCGTACGGCGCCGCCCTTACCTTAGCCAAGGCGTAACACGATGCTGGATCAACTCATCCATCAAGTGGGACTGCCGGTCCTGTACATCCTGTGCATCGCGGTGCCGCTGATCCTGGCGGTGGCCATGTTCGTGTACTGGGAGCGCAAGGTCATCGGCTGGATGCACGTGCGCATGGGACCGAACAAGATCGGTCCCTTCGGCATGCTGCAGGCCTTCGCCGACGTGGTGAAGCTGCTGATCAAGGAAGTGATCCTTCCCTCCAGCGCCAACCGCGTCCTCTACTACCTGGCCCCGCTGCTGGCGCTGGTGCCGGCGTTCGCGGCCTGGGCGGTGGTGCCCTTCGGCGAGAAGATGGTGCTGGCGAACGTCAACGCGGGCCTGCTCTACCTGCTGGCGATGACCTCGCTGGGCGTGTACGGCATCATCCTGGCCGGCTGGGCGTCCAACTCGCGCTACGCGCTGCTCGGCGCCATGCGCTCGGCCGCGCAGGTGATCTCCTACGAGCTCGCCATGGGCCTGTCGCTGGTCTGCGTGCTGGTGCTGGCCGGCTCGCTCAACCTCACCGACATCGTGCACGCGCAGGCCGGCGGCAAGGGCTTCTTCGACTGGTTCTGGCTGCCGCTGCTGCCGGTGTTCGTCGTCTACTTCGTCTCGGGCGTGGCCGAGACCAACCGCGCGCCGTTCGACGTGGCCGAAGGCGAATCGGAGATCGTCGCGGGCTTCCATGTGGAATATTCCGGCTCGGCCTTCGCGATCTTCTTCCTGGCCGAATACGCCAACATGATCCTGGTGAGCTTCCTCGCCTCGATCTTCTTCCTGGGCGGCTGGCTGAGCCCGCTGCGGGGCTGGATCCATGCCGACGCTCCCGGCTGGATCAACTGGATCTGGACCGGCGGCTTCGTCTGGCTGCTGATCAAGGCCTTCCTGATGTCCTTTCTGTTCCTGTGGTTCCGCGCGACGTTCCCGCGCTACCGCTACGACCAGATCATGCGGCTGGGTTGGAAGGTGTTCATTCCCATCACGATCGTGTGGGTCCTGGTGGCCGGCTGCATGAAGTACTTCGGCTGGGTCATCGCCGGCACGGGGGCGTGAGATGAGAGCGTTTCGCGAGCACCCGCCCCTCATCCGCCCTGACGGGCACCTTCTCCCCGGAGGGGAGAAGGGTGATATGACGAGAGCCCACCTATGAGCCGCATCACCAATTACTTCAAGAGCCTGTTGCTCATCGAGCTGCTCCAGGGCATGGCGCTGACCCTGCGCTACATGTTCAAGCCCAAGTACACGGTGCGCTTCCCGATGGAGCACATCCCGCGCTCGAACCGCTTCCGCGGCCTGCACGCGCTGCGCCGCTATGCCAACGGCGAGGAGCGCTGCATCGCGTGCAAGCTGTGCGAAGCAGTGTGCCCCGCGCTGGCGATCACCATCGACTCGGCTCCGCGCGAGAGCGACGGTCAGCGCCGCACCACTCGCTACGACATCGACCTGTTCAAGTGCATCTTCTGCGGCTTCTGCGAAGAGAGCTGCCCGGTCGACTCGATCGTCGAGACCTCGGTGATGGAGTACCACTTCGAACAGCGTGGCCAGAACGTGGTGACCAAGGCGCAGCTGCTCGCCATCGGCGACCGCTTCGAGCCGGAAATCGCCGCGGCCCGCGCGCAAGACGCGGCGTTCCGCTAAGGGCACCGACATGATCGATACCAATCTTTTCCAACTGATCTGCTTCTACGGCTTCGCCGCCGTCACCGTGGCCGCCGCGCTGGCGGTGATCACGCTGAAGAATTCGGTGCACGCGGTGCTCTCGCTGGTGCTGACCTTCTTCAGCACCGCCTGCATCTGGCTGCTGGCCGAAGCGGAGTTCCTCGCCATCGCCCTGATCGTCGTCTACGTCGGCGCGGTGATGGTGCTGTTCCTGTTCGTGGTGATGATGCTGGACATCAAGCAGGAACATGTCCGCGAGGGTTTCATCCGCTACCTGCCGGTGGGCATCGTCGTCGCGCTGGTCATGCTGGCTGAAATGCTGGCGCTGATCGGCGTGCGCGTGATGCACGCGCAGGTGATGGGGGCCGATCCCGCCACGGTCGCGGGCCTGTCCAATACCGCGTGGCTGGGCCAGGCGCTGTACACGCAGTACCTGCTGCCGTTCGAGATCGCCGCACTGATCCTCACCGTGGGTGTGGTGGTCGCCGTGGCGCTCACCCTGCGCCATCGCGGCGACAAGCGCCACGAGTCGGCCAGCGAGCAGGTGCGCGTGCAGGCGCGCGACCGCATCCGCGTGGTCAAGATGGCGCCCTCGCGCCCGGATGAGCCGACCGCTTCGCAGGAGCCACGCCAATGATCACGTTGTCGCACTTCATCGTGCTGGGCGCGGTGCTTTTCTGCATCGCCGTGGCCGGCCTGTTCATCAACCGAAAGAACGTGATCGTGCTGCTGATGGCGATCGAGCTGATGCTGCTCGCGGTGAACATGAACTTCGTGGCCTTCTCGCGCTTCCATGGCGACGTGGCGGGCCAGGTGTTCGTGTTCTTCATCCTCACCGTCGCGGCCGCCGAGTCCGCGATCGGCCTGGCGATCCTGGTGCTGCTGTTCCGCAACCGCAGCACGGTCAACGTCGCCGAAATCGACTCGATGAAGGGCTGAGCCGATGCAATTGTCCACGAACATCCTGCTGATCATCGCGCTGGCGCCGCTGGCCGGCTGCCTGCTCGCCGGCTTCCTCGGCAAGCAGATCGGGCGCGCGGGCGCGCACAGCGTCACCATCCTCGGGCTGTTGATCTCCTGCGCGCTGTCGTTCTACGTGCTCTACCAGATCACGGCAGGCGGCGCGCCGGCCTACAACCAGGACATCTACACCTGGTTCGAGATCGGCCGCCTGCACGTGAGCGTCGGCTTCCTGGTCGACCGCCTCACCGCCATGATGATGGTGGTGGTGACCTTCGTGTCGCTGCTGGTGCACGTGTACACCATCGGCTACATGGCCGACGACGACGGCTACCAGCGCTTCTTCAGCTACATCTCGCTGTTCACCTTCGCGATGTTGATGCTCGTGATGAGCAACAACTTCATGCAGCTGTTCTTCGGCTGGGAAGGCGTGGGCCTGGTGTCCTACCTGCTGATCGGCTTCTGGTACAAGCGCCCGACCGCGATCTTCGCCAACCTCAAGGCCTTCCTGGTCAACCGCGTGGGCGACTTCGGCTTCCTGCTGGGCATCGCCGCGGTGCTGTACTTCCTGGGCACGCTGGACTACGCCACCGCCTTCGCCGGCGCGCCCAGCCTGGTCGGCAAGACGCTGGCGCTGACCGCGAACATGCATTGGGACGCGGCCACGGTGATCTGCGTGCTGCTGTTCATAGGCGCCATGGGCAAGTCCGCCCAGGTGCCGTTGCACGTGTGGCTGCCCGATTCGATGGAAGGTCCCACGCCGATCTCCGCGCTGATCCATGCGGCGACCATGGTGACCGCGGGCATCTTCATGGTCGCGCGCATGTCGCCGATCTTCGAGCTGTCTTCCGGCGCGCTGAGCTTCGTGATGGTGATCGGCGCCACCGGCGCGCTGTTCACCGGCCTGATCGGTATCGTCCAGAACGACATCAAGCGCGTGGTGGCGTATTCCACGCTTTCGCAGCTGGGCTACATGACCGTGGCGCTGGGCGTGTCCGCCTACGCCGGCGCGGTGTTCCATCTGATGACCCACGCCTTCTTCAAGGCGCTGCTGTTCCTGGGCGCGGGCTCGGTCATCATCGCCATGCACCACGAGCAGGACATGCGCTACATGGGCGGCCTGCGCAAGTACATGCCGATCACCTGGATCACGATGTGGATCGGCTCGCTGGCGCTGGTGGCGATCCCGTTCACCTCGGGCTTCTACTCCAAGGACGCGATCATCGAGGCGGTCGGCGAGTCGCATCGCTGGGGCTCGGGCTACGCCTACGTCTGCGTGCTGGCCGGCGCCTTCGTCACCGCGCTGTACACCTTCCGCCAGATGTACCTGACCTTCCACGGCAAGGAACGCTTCGTGGTGGTGCACGGCCATGACGCGCATGCGTCGCACGGCCACGCCCACGAGGACGCGCACGAGCACGGCGACGCCCATGCGGCGGTCGGCCCGGACGAGCATCCGCACACCGAGCCGGGCCACGGCGAGCCGGGCGTGCTGCACCACCCTCCGCACGAGTCGCCCTGGGTGGTGACGCTGCCGTTGATCCTGCTGGCGATCCCGTCGCTGTTGATCGGCTTCTTCACCGTCGGGCCGATGCTGTTCGGCCAGTGGTTCGGCCAGGCGATCCACGTGGAGGAAGCGAACAATGTGCTGGGCGAACTGGGCGGCGAGTTCCACGGCGCCGCCGCGATGGCGCTGCAAGGCCTGCTGAGCTGGCCGTTCGCGCTGGTGGTGCTCGCCTTCGTGATCACCACCTACATCTACCTGTTCAACCCGGCGATGGCGGGCAAGATCAAGAACGCGCTCAAGCCGCTGTGGACGGTGCTGGACCGCAAGTACTGGGTCGACGCCGTCTACTTCGCGATCTTCGCCCGTGGCGGTGTGAAGCTGGGCCGGCTGTTCTGGAAGGCCGGCGACGCTGCGGTGATCGACGGCGCCATGGTCAACGGCTCGGCCGCGCTGGTGCAGCGCATCGCCGCCGGCGTGCGCCGCCTGCAGTCGGGCTATCTCTACCACTATGCCTTCGCGATGATCCTCGGCCTGATCCTGCTGCTGGGCGGGTTCTGGGTCTTCGGGTCCGGGCTGATCGGGCAATAAGGAAGCGCGCTCCATGTTCAATCATTTGCTCAGCCTGCTGATCTGGCTACCCATCGTCGGCGCGATACCGGTGCTGCTGGCCGGCTCCGCGCGCCCGAACCTGGCGCGCTGGATCTCGCTGCTGGTGGCGGTGCTGGCCTTCGTGGCCAGCCTGTGCCTGCTGCCGGCCTACAACGCCGTCGACGGCACCATGCAGCTCACCGAAAGCCACGTGTGGATCGCCTCGCTCGGCGTGCACTACGGCCTCGCGGTAGACGGCATTTCGATCGCCCTGATCCTGCTCACGACCTTCGTCGGCATCCTGGTGATCGCCGGCGCATGGCAGGTGATCCAGGACAAGCCGCACCAGTACATGGCCGCGATGCTGGTGCTCGAGGGCCTGATGATCGGCGTGTTCTGCGCCACCGACGCCTTGCTGTTCTACGTGTTCTTCGAGGCGATGCTGATCCCGATGTTCATCCTGATCGGCGTCTGGGGCGGTCCGCGGCGCGTCTACGCCACCCTGAAGTTCTTCATCTACACGTTCTTCGGCTCGATCTTCATGCTGATCGGGCTGATCTACCTGTACCTGAAGGCCGGCAGCTTCGACCTGCACGCGCTGGCGGCGCTGCCGCTGACCATGAAGGAGCAGAGCTGGCTGTTCTTCGCCTTCCTGCTGGCGTTCGCGATCAAGGTGCCGATGGTGCCGGTGCACACCTGGCTGCCGGACGCCCACGTGGAGGCGCCGACCGGCGGCTCGGTGGTGCTGGCGGCGGTGATGCTGAAGGTCGGCACCTACGGCTTCCTGCGCTTCATCCTGCCGATCACGCCGGACGCGGGCGACCATTACGCCTGGCTCGTGATCGTGCTCAGCCTGGTGGCCATCGTCTACATCGGCTACGTGGCGCTGGTGCAGGAGGACATGAAGAAGCTGGTGGCGTACTCGTCCGTAGCGCACATGGGCTTCGTCACGCTGGGCATCTTCATCGCCTTCATGCTGGTGCGCGGCAGCGGCAACCTGGACGCGGCCAAGCTCGGCATGCAGGGCGCCATGGTGCAGATGATTTCGCACGGCTTCGTCTCCGGCGCGATGTTCACCTGCATCGGCGTCATGTACGACCGCATGCACACGCGCCTGATCAAGGACTACGGCGGCGTCATCAACGTGATGCCCTGGTTCGGCTTCTTCTACGTGCTGTTCGCCATGGCCAACTCCGGCCTGCCGGGCACCAGCGGCTTCGTCGGCGAGTTCATGGTGGTGCTGGCGAGCTTCGCCGCCAACCCGTGGATCGCGCTGTTCGCCGCGTTCACCCTGATCATCGGCGCGGCCTACACGCTGTGGATGGTCAAGCGCGTGCTGTGGGGCGACATCACCAACCCGCACGTGCGCGAGATGGAGGAGATCAACGGCCGCGAGACGTTCGTGCTGGTCGCCTTCGCCGCCGCCGTGCTGGCGCTGGGCATCTGGCCGCAGCCGCTGATCCACCTGATGGACGCCTCGGTGTCCCAGCTGGTGCAGCAGCTCGCCGTTCACAAGATCTAAGCGGAATCACACGCCCATGCCGACTTTCAACGACATCCTGATCATGCTGCCGGAGTTCTATCTGGTGGCGGCGGCGTGCCTGCTGTTGCTGCTGGACGCCTGGATGAAGCCCGAGCAGCGCACCGTCCTGCACTGGATCTCGATCCTGGTGCTGGTGGTGGGCATCTACCTGGTGGCGGCCGACCAGCCCGACATCACGGTGACCGCCTTCGACGGCATGTTCGTCCGCGACCGGGTCGCCGAGATCCTCAAGGTGTTCATCCTGCTCTGCACCGGCCTGATCTTCGTGTTCTCGCGGCCGTACATGGCCGATCGCAAGCTGTTTCAGGGCGAGTTCTACACCCTGATGATCTTCGCCACCATCGGCGCGATGCTGCTGGTGTCGGCCGGCAACCTGGTGATGATCTACCTGGGCCTGGAACTGCTGACACTGTGTTCGTACGGCCTGGTCGCGCTCAACCGCGATTCCCCGCTGTCGTCCGAAGCGGCGATCAAGTACTTCGTGCTCGGCGCGCTGTCCTCGGGCATGCTGCTGTACGGCATGTCGATGGTCTACGGCGCCACCGGCACGCTGGCGCTGGCGCAGCTGCACGGCGCGGTGGCCCACGCCGGCCTGGATCACCTGCTGGTGTTCGGCCTGATCTTCATGATCGTGGGCATCAGCTTCAAGCTGGGCGTGGCGCCGTTCCACATGTGGATCCCGGACGTCTACCAGGGCGCGCCGACCGCGGTCACGATCTTTGTCGGCTCCACGTCCAAGCTGGCCGCCTTCGGCATGGCCTACCGCCTGCTCGAGTCCGGCATGGGCGGCATGGCGGGGCAGTGGCAGATGATGCTCGCCGTGCTTGCGGTGGCCTCGCTGGCGATCGGCAACCTGGTCGCCATCGTGCAGACCAACCTGAAGCGCCTGCTCGCCTACTCGACCATCTCGCACATGGGCTACCTGCTGCTGGGCCTGGTCAACGCCGGCCCCGAGGGCTACGCGTCGGCGATGTTCTACGCCATCAGCTACGCGCTGATGAGCACCGCGGCCTTCGGCGTGATCCTGGCGCTGGCGCGCGCCGGCTTCGAATGCGAGGAGATCGACGACTTCAAGGGCCTCAACCAGCGCTCGCCGTGGATGGCCTTCCTGATGATGCTGGCGATGTTCTCGCTGGCCGGCGTGCCGCCGATGTTCGGTTTCTTCGCCAAGCTGCTGGTGCTGCAGGCGGCCATCCATGCCGGGATGATGTGGCTGGCGATCGTCGGTATCGTCTTCGCGATCATCGGCCTGTACTACTACCTGCGCGTGGTCAAGGTGATGTATTTCGACAAGCCGGCCGAAGGGTTGGAGATCCGCCCGCAGGCCGATGGTTTCCTGCGCACCATGCTCTCGCTCAACGCATTGGTGCTGCTGGCGCTGGGCCTGTACTGGGGCCCGTTGCTGGGCTGGTGCCGCGCGGCGTTCGCGGGCTGACGGACCGACATTCGCTTCGGGCACGGCGGGGCGAATGGATGGAAAACCGCTTCCAAAAAGCTTGCAAGAAATCGGCCATGCCGCTATAGTTTGCGGACTCTGATGCGGGGTGGAGCAGTCTGGCAGCTCGTCGGGCTCATAACCCGAAGGTCGCAGGTTCGAATCCTGCCCCCGCTACCAGATCTTTCTTAGAACAAGAAAGCCTCCTCGTGAGGCTTTTTTGTTGGGCGCAAGGATGCGTCGTGGTGCGGCGGCCGCCAAGCGGTCCGACGCGCCGCCGGGAAGAGCCTGGACGAGTCGGCACATCGTCGGGGTAAGGGAATGGGCCGTTGCGCCCATTTTTTGTTTCTGCAACCACGCAAACGACGACTATGGATACGCAGGCACTCGCGCAACGCTTCACCGACGTCCTGGCGGACCTTGGCCTGGAATGCATCGGCGTGGAGTTTTCCCCGTCGCAGGGGCAGAGTACCCTGCGCGTCTACCTGGACGTGCTCGACCACGCCGAGGGGCGCGAGGTCACCCTGGACGATTGCGAGGCCGCCAGCCGCGAGCTGTCGGCGCTGCTGGATGTCGAGGATCCGATCCCGGGCCACTACGTGCTGGAGGTTTCCTCGCCGGGCATCGACCGCCCGCTGTTTACCGCGGAGCAGTTCGTCCGGGTGGTGGGGCAGGAGGTGAAGGTGTTGCTGAAGGCGCCGATCGAAGGGCGCCGCCGCCTGCGCGGCAAGCTGGTCGCGGTGGATGGCACGCGGCTCAGTTTCGAAGCGGAAGGCAAGACGTTCGAATTCGACCATGACGCGGTCGAGAGCGCGCGCGTGGTGCCGGACTGGGCCGCGCTCGGCTACGTGCCGCAGCCCAAGCCCGGCGGCAAGAAAGCTACAAAGAAGACCGGCCAATAAGCACAACGAAGCCGGAAGAAATTTGAGAGTGCGGCCACGGATGGCCGCTGTTTGACCCTCGCGCTCAGGGATGAGCGCAAAAAAACAAAGAGTGCGGCCATGGATGGCCGCTTTTTGACTCTCTCGCATTCATGGACGAATGCACAAACGTCGGAGTTGCTGCAATGAGCAAAGAACTGTTGCTGGTCGTCGATGCGGTCGCCAACGAAAAGGGCGTGCCGCGCGAGGTGATCTTCGAGGCGATGGAAGCCGCGCTCGCTTCGGCCGCCAAGAAACGCTATCCGGACGAGGATCCGGACATCCGCGTGGCGATCGATCGCCAGAGCGGCGACTACGAGACCTTCCGTCGCTGGGAAGTCATCGCCGACGACGGCGAGATGGAGTCCCCGTTCCACCAGCTGCGCCTGATGGACGCGGTGGACGAGCGCGAAGACGCGCAGGTGGGCGACTACATCGAGCAGCAGATCGAGAACGCCGAGTTCGGCCGCATCGCGGCCCAGGCGGCCAAGCAGGTGATCGTGCAGCGCGTGCGCGAGGCCGAGCGCCAGCAGGTGGTCGATGCCTACAAGGATCGCGTCGGCGAGCTGATCACCGGCATCGTCAAGCGCGTCGAACGCGGCAACGTGTACCTGGATCTTGGTTCCAACGCCGAGGCCTTCATTCCGCGCGACAAGACCATTCCGCGCGAGTCGGCCCGCGTCGGCGACCGCGTGCGCGGCTATCTCTACGAGGTGCGCTCCGAAGTGCGTGGCCCGCAGCTGTTCGTCTCGCGTGCGGCGCCGGAATTCATGATGGAGCTGTTCAAGCTCGAGGTGCCGGAAGTTGGCCAGGGCCTGGTCGAGATCAAGGGTTGCGCCCGCGATCCGGGCGACCGCGCCAAGATCGCCGTGCTCGCCCACGACACCCGCACCGACCCGATCGGCGCCTGCATCGGCATGCGCGGCTCGCGCGTGCAGGCGGTGTCCAACGAGCTCAACGGCGAGCGCGTGGACATCATCCTGTGGCACGAGAACCAGGCGCAGTACGTGATCAACGCGATGGCGCCGGCCGAGGTGCAGTCCATCATCATGGACGAGGAAAAGCACTCGATGGACATCGCGGTGGCCGAGGACAAGCTGTCCCAGGCCATCGGCCGCGGCGGCCAGAACGTTCGCCTGGCCAGCAAGCTCACCGGCTGGCAGCTCAACGTCATGACCCAGGACCAGGTCACCGCCAAGAGCGAGGCCGAGCAGCAGGCCGCGCGCCAGCTGTTCATGGACAAGCTGGAAGTGGACGAAGAGATCGCCAACATCCTGGTGCAGGAAGGCTTCTCCAGCGTCGAGGAAATCGCCTACGTGCCCAGCGCCGAGCTGCTGGCGGTGGAGGGCTTCGACGAGGACATCGTCGAGGAACTGCGCGCGCGTGCCCGCGACGCCCTGCTCACCGAGGCGCTGGCGGTGGAAGAAGGCATCGCCGAGCCGTCCGAAGAACTGCTCGGCCTGCCGGGCATGGACGAGGCCACGGCCTATGCGCTGGCTGCACGCGAAATCGGTACGGTGGACGACTTGGCCGACCTCGCCGTCGACGACCTGATCGACATCGAGGGCATGGACGAGGAGCGCGCCGCCGCGTTGATCATGGCGGCCCGCGCACCGATGATCGAACGACTGGAGAAGGGCGGCTAACCGCGGACGGCGGCGCCTTCGGATGGGCGCGCCGAGGAAGCCTCATGCGAGGCTTCCGCCAGGGATGGAGGTGGACGTGCCGGCTTGGGGCCGCACGGACGATAAGCGCGGGAACGGCGGAGAAAGAACACGATGTCGGATGTAACGATCAAACAACTCGCCCAGGTGCTGGGCATGCCGGTCACCAAGCTGCTGGGGCAGCTGGGTGAGGCGGGCATGAATTTCTCCGATCCGGAGCAGGTCATCAGCAGCACCGAGAAGGTGAAACTGCTGGGCTTCCTGCGCCGCACCCACGGCAAGGGCGAGGTCGTCCCCGAGGTGGAAGACAGCGCCCCGCGCCAGATCACCCTCAAGCGCCGCAAGGTCAGCGAGCTGAAGGTCGCCACGCCCGGCGGCCGCGGCGCGGCCAGCAGCGCCAAGACGGTCAACGTGGAAGTGCGCGCCAAGCGCACCTACGTCAAGCGCAGCGTGATCGCCGAGGAAGCGAGCGCCGAGCCGGAGCGCGAGGAGGCCGTGCGCAAGCTGGCCGAGTCGCAGCAGCAACGCGAGCACGAGGAGCGCGAGCGCCTGGAGGCCGAGCAGCGCCGCCAGCAGGAGGCGCAGCAGCGTGCGCTGGAAGAACAGCGCCAGGCCGAGGAAGCCCGGCGCCAGACCGAGCAGGCAGCCGTCGGGCAACCCGCCGAAGCGCCGGCCGCCACGGAGGCGTCCGTGCAGGAAGAGGCCGCCGAAGTACCGGCGGCCGTGGCTGCCAAGGCCACGGCGGCCCCCGTGCCGCCCGCGCCCTCCAGCACCGATCACAGTGCGTTCGGCATGATCGTGCCGCGCATCCATGAGCCGCGTAAGCGCGAGAAGAAGGTCGTCGTCGCGGCGCCGGCTCCCGCGCCGGCCCCAGCGCCGGCGCCGTCCGACGCGCGCGGTGGCGCCAAGGCGCGCCATGGCCGTGACCGCGACGAAGGTCCGGGCGGCAAGCGCTTCGCCGGCGGCGAGTTGCACCTGTCCGACGCCGATCGCGCGCGCCGTTCCAGCAAGCGCGGCAAGCCCGGCAAGGGCGGCCGTGAAGTGGCCCGTGGCGGGTCCGGCGCCGCGGCCGGCGCGCATGGCTTCTCCCGTCCCACCGCGCCGGTCGTGCGCGAGGTGGTGATCGGCGAGGCCAACCTGGTCGCCGACCTGGCGCAGAAGATGGCGGTCAAGGGCTCCGAAGTGGTCAAGGCGCTCTTCAAGATGGGCGTGATGGCCACCATCAACCAGACCATCGACCGCGATACCGCGACGCTGGTGGTCGAGGAACTGGGCCACACGCCGGTCGAGGCGAGCGAGAACAACGCCGAGGCCGCGCTGGCCGCGCACACCCAGAACGCCGAGCTGGAAGGCGAGAAGTCCGCGCGCCCGCCGGTGGTCACCATCATGGGCCACGTCGACCACGGCAAGACCTCGCTGCTGGACTACATCCGCCGCACCAAGGTCGCGGCGGGCGAGGCCGGCGGCATCACGCAGCACATCGGCGCCTACCACGTGGACACGCGCAAGGGCGTGATCACCTTCCTCGACACCCCGGGCCACGCCGCGTTCACCGCGATGCGCGCCCGCGGCGCGCAGTCCACCGACATCGTGGTGCTGGTGGTCGCCGCCGACGACGGCGTGATGCCGCAGACGGCCGAGGCCGTGCAGCACGCGCGCGCCGCCAAGGTGCCGCTGATCGTGGCGCTCAACAAGATGGACAAGTCCGACGCCAACCCGGACCACGTCAAGCAGGGCCTGGGCAACCTGGAAGTCATCCCGGAAGAGTGGGGCGGCGACACGCCGTTCGTGCCGGTGTCGGCCAAGACCGGCATGGGCATCGACGACCTGCTGGACGCGATCTCGGTGCAGGCCGAAGTGATGGAGCTGACCGCCGTGTTCGACGGCCCGGCCACCGGCGTGGTGATCGAATCCAGCCTGGACAAGGGTCGCGGTCCGGTCGCCACCGTGCTGGTGCAGCAGGGCACGCTGAAGCGCGGCGACTTCGTGGTCTGCGGCGTGGAATACGGCCGCATGCGCGCGCTGGTCGACGAGACCGGCAAGACCGTGCAGGAAGCCGGTCCGTCCATTCCCGTGCAGGTGCTGGGCCTGTCCGGCGTGCCGGAGGCGGGCGACGACTTCGTGGTGGTGGCCGACGAGCGCCTGGCGCGCGAGGTGGCCGCCGAGCGCCAGCAGAAGCGCCGCGAGACGCGCATGGTCAGCAAGGCCAACCGCCTCGAGGACATCATGGCGCAGATGGGCCAGGGCGCCGAGCAGCAGACGCTCAACATCCTGGTCAAGGCCGACGTGCAGGGCTCGGTGCAGGCGCTGCGCGATTCGCTCAGCCAGATCGGCAACGAGAACGTGAAGGTCAACGTGATCGCAGCCGGCGTCGGCGGCATCACCGAGTCCGACGCCACGCTGGCGGCGGCGTCCAAGGCGCTGATCATTGGCTTCAACGTGCGCGCCGACGCCTCGGCACGCAAGGTGATCGATACCGCCGGCCTGGACGTGCGCTACTTCTCGATCATCTACGACGTGATCGACCAGGTGAAGCAGGCGGCTTCGGGCCTGCTGGGCGTGGAAGTGCGCGAGGAGATCATCGGCATCGCGCAGGTGCGCGAGGTCTTCCGCAGTTCCAAGTTCGGCGCGGTGGCCGGTTGCATGGTTACCGAGGGCACGGTCAAGCGGAACAAGCCGATCCGCGTGCTGCGCGACAATACGGTGGTGTTCCAGGGCGAGCTCGAATCGCTGCGCCGCTTCAAGGACCTGGTCGACGAGGTGCGCAACGGCATGGAATGCGGTATCGCCGTCAAGCAGTACAACGACGTCAAGGTCGGCGACCAGATCGAATGCTTCGAGCGCATCGAGGTGGCGCGCACGCTGTAACGCGTGGCGTTACAGCGTCGGGAATCGGAATGGTGAATGGGGAATCGTAGAGGCGATTCCCCGCGACCTTCCGGTTCCCGCGCCGGCCGCTCTTCCGATTCCCCATTCACGATTCCCGGCCTTTCAATGCCCTCACGCGACTTCAAACGTACCGACCGCGTAGGCGCCGAGCTCCGCCGTGAACTCGGCCTGCTGGTGCACGCCGCCGTGCGCGACCACGCGCTGCCCTCGGTGAGCGTGTCCGACGTGGAGGTCACCCGCGACCTCGACTGGGCCACCGTGTGGGTGACGGCGTTGCAGCCGGAGCGTGCCCAGGAAGCGGTCAAGGCCTTAAACGAACTGGGCGTGGAGTTCCGCCGCACGCTCTCGCGCGGCATGCGCCTGCGGCGCGTGCCGGAATTGCGCTTCAAGTACGACGACTCGGTCGACAAGAGCGAGCGCATCGAGCGCCTGCTGCGCGACTCGGGCGACATCCAGCCGGCGAGCGATGGCGAAGGCGAGCCGTAACTCCGCGCGCTCCCGCCGGGACCCGCTACCCACGCTCCGCGACCTGCACGGCATCCTGCTGCTCGACAAGCCGCTGGGCATGAGCTCCAACCAGGCTTTGCAGGCCGCGCGCCGGTTGCTGCGCGCGGCCAAGGGCGGACACACCGGCGCGCTCGATCCGCTGGCCACCGGCCTGCTGCCGCTGTGTTTCGGCGAGGGGACCAAGATCGCCGCCACGCTGCTGGGTTCGCGCAAGGCCTATCTGGCCGAGTGCCGGCTGGGCGCCACCACCACCACGGCGGACCTGGAGGGCGACCTGATCGAGCAGCGGCCCGTGCCGGCGCTGGACGAGGCGGCCCTCGAACGGGCGCTGGCTTCGCTGCGTGGCCGCATCGTGCAGATACCGCCCGTGTACTCGGCGCTCAAACAGGGCGGCGAGCCGCTGTACGTAAAGGCCAGGCGCGGCGAGGCGGTCGACGTGCCGCCGCGCGAAGTGGACATCCATCGACTCGAGCTGCTGGCGCACGAAGGCGACCGCTTGCGCCTGCTGGTCGAATGCGGCTCGGGCACCTACATCCGCAGCCTGGCGGCCGATCTGGGCGAACGGCTGGGTTGTGGCGCCCACCTGACCGAGCTGCGCCGGCTATGGGTCGAGCCGTTCCGCGAATCGGCCATGGTCACGCTTGCCGAACTGGAGCAGGCGGCCGGGCAGGGCGAGGCCGCGCTCGATGCCTTGCTGCTGCCGCTTTCCGCCGGGCTGGCCGAGCTGCCGGCGCTGCGGCTGGACCCGTCCCAGGCGCTCGCGGTCGCCCAGGGCCAGCAGATTCCCTGGCCCGGCTCCCCGGAGCAGGGCTCCAGCGCCGCCTTCGCCCCCGACGGCCGGCTGCTGGCGCTGGTCGAACCGGACCCGGCTGGCCGGCTGCGCATCATCCGCGGGTTCAATCTGCCAAGTCCCTGAGCCCGCCCTCGACTTCGGCGGAGTACCTCGGTCTTGCATCCGAGTCCTTCCCCCCCGCGAACGCGGAGGAGGAGGGGCTCGGTCGCAGCGAGCGCTAAATGGCGCCATTTAACGCTCTTGTTGCCAAGCGTCCGCCCTCGCTACAATAGCGAGCTTGTTCCAGAGCTTTACATCCAACCAGCGGAGCTTGTGCAACCTCATCGCGCGGTGAGGTTGCACAAGTTCCGCATCCGCATTTTGAAGGAAGAGATACCCATGTCCCTGACCGCAGAACAGACCAGCAAGATCATTGCTGACTACGGCCGCGTGCCGAACGACACCGGTTCGCCGGAGGTGCAGGTGGCCCTGCTGTCGGCCCGCATCGAGCACCTCACCGGCCACTTCAAGGAACACAAGCAGGATCATCATTCGCGTCGCGGCCTGCTGCAGCTGGTCAACCGCCGCAAGAGCCTGCTTGCCTATCTGAAGGATCGTGACCTTGGCCGCTACCAGGCCCTCATCGAGCGCCTCGGCCTCCGTCGTTAATCGGACAAGGACACAACACAGTGGCGAAAGTAACCAAGTCATTCCAGTACGGTAATCACGAAGTCACACTGGAGACGGGCGAAATCGCCCGCCAGGCGTCCGGTGCGGTCATGGTCAGCATGGGCGGCACCGTGGTGCTGGTCACCGCCGTGGCCGCGGCCAAGCCGCGCGAGGGGCAGGACTTCTTCCCGCTCACCGTCGACTACGTCGAGAAGTTCTACTCCGCCGGCCGCATCCCGGGCGGCTTCTTCAAACGCGAAGGCCGCCCGACCGAGAAGGAAACGCTGACCTCGCGCCTGATCGACCGTCCGGTCCGCCCGCTGTTTCCCGAGGACTACAAGAACGAAGTGCAGGTCATCGCACAGGTCGTTTCGCTGAACCCGGAAATCGACGGCGACATCCCCGCGATGATCGGCGCCTCCGCGGCGCTCAGCCTCGCCGGCATCCCGTTCAAGGGCCCGATCGGCGCCGCCCGTGTCGGCTACGCCAACGGCCAGTACCTGCTGAATCCGTCGGCGACCGAGCTGAAGACCTCCGACCTGGACCTGGTCGTCGCCGGCACCTCCGGTGCGGTGCTGATGGTGGAATCCGAAGCCAAGCTCCTGTCCGAGGACGTCATGCTCGGCGCGGTGATGTTCGGCCACAAGCACATGCAGGTCGCCATCAACGCGATCGCCGAGCTGGCCACCGAAGCGGCCCGCCCCTCCTCGGGCTGGCAGGCGCCGGCACGCAACGAGTCGCTGATCGCCGCGCTCAAGGGCCAAGTGGGCAGCAAGCTGGAGGAAGCCTTCCAGATCCGCGACAAGCTGCAGCGCCGCGACGCCATCGCCGCGATCAAGGCCGACGCGCTGGAAGCCCTCAAGCCGCAGGCCGAAGCCAACGCCTGGTCGTCGGCCGAGCTCGCCAAGGAGTTCGGCGAGCTCGAATACCGCACCATGCGCGACAGCGTGCTCAAGACCAAGGTGCGCATCGACGGCCGCAAGCTCGACGACATCCGCCCGATCACCGTGCGCGTGGGCGTGCTGCCGCGCACCCATGGCTCGGCCTTGTTCACCCGCGGCGAGACGCAGGCGCTGGTCGTGACCACGCTGGGCACCACCCGCGACGCGCAGATCATCGACGCGCCGGAAGGCGAGTCGAAGGATCCGTTCCTGTTCCATTACAACTTCCCGCCGTTCTCGGTGGGCGAGGCCGGCCGCTTCGGCGCGCCCAAGCGCCGCGAGATCGGCCACGGCCGCCTCGCCAAGCGCGGCGTGCAGGCGGTCAAGCCCAGCATCGAGGAATTCCCCTACGTGCTGCGCGTGGTCTCGGAGATCACCGAGTCCAACGGTTCGTCCTCGATGGCGTCGGTGTGCGGTTCCTCGCTGGCCATGATGGACGCTGGCGTGCCGCTGAAGGCGCCGGTGGCCGGCATCGCCATGGGCCTGGTCAAGGAAGGCAGCGACTTCGTCGTGCTGTCGGACATCCTGGGCGACGAGGACCATCTCGGCGACATGGACTTCAAGGTGGCCGGTAGCGCCGACGGCATCTCCGCGCTGCAGATGGACATCAAGATCGACGGCATCACCGAGGAGATCATGAAGGTGGCGCTGGAGCAGGCCAAGCGCGGCCGCCTGCATATCCTGGGCGAGATGGCCAAGGTCATCAGCACGCCGCGTTCGGAGATGAGCGAGTACGCCCCGCGCCTGCTCACCATCAAGATCCATCCGGACAAGATCCGCGAGGTCATCGGCAAGGGCGGCGCCACCATCCGCTCGATCACCGAAGAGACCGGCACGACGATCGATATCAGTGACGACGGCACCGTCATCATCGCCTCGGTCAACCGCCTGGCGGCCGACGAGGCCAAGAAGCGCATCGAGCAGATCGTCTCCGACGTCGAGCCGGGCCGCATCTACGAGGGCAAGGTCGCCAAGCTGATGGACTTCGGCGCGTTCGTGACCATCATGCCGGGCAAGGACGGCCTGGTGCACGTTTCGCAGATCTCCTCCGAGCGCGTGGAGAAGGTCTCCGACAAGCTCAAGGAAGGCGACATCGTCAAGGTGAAGGTGCTGGAAGTGGACAAGCAGGGCCGCATCCGCCTGTCCATGAAGGCCGTGGCCGAGGACGAAGCCGCCAACGGCTGAGCACGTTGCCCCTCCCACTCGGGAGAGGGCTAGGGCCGGGGCGCGTGACAGCCCCGGTCCACGCGAAAAAAACGGGCCGTTGGCCCGTTTTTTTTTGCGCTCGCAGTGTTCACGTCCGCCGCGCGTCATTCCCGCGAAAGCGGGATTCCATCCTCGCCTTCCAGGGCCAATGGATCCCCGCTTTGGGAATGACGGTTGGCAGAAATGGCGGTGGCGGGAATGAGCGGTACCGTCGACGTAGGGCGGACCGCGCTTCATCCCCGCAGCACCACGCGCCCAACCGAAACCTTCCCTCATACGGGTTTTGCTACGATCCCACCGATCCCCAGCAAGGCATGCCCGTGACCTCGCCCAATCCCGCCGCCGACTTCGAAACCCTGGGCCGCCAGGTATGGGATGCCTGGAGCCGTCCCTGGGCCGGCTCTGGCGCAGCACCCGCCGCCGCCGCGCCGATGTCCGGCATGGATGGCCTCAAGAGCTATTTCGACTGGATGCAGCAGGCCGCCGCCGCGATGACCGGGCAGGGCGGGCCGATCGCCTCGCCGGTCGCGCCGTTCGGCAACTGGTCTCTTCCCGGCACGGGCATGCCGCCGCTCGGCGTGGAGGCCCTGCGCGGGATGCTCGACACGCCGGCTTTCGGCTACAACCGCGAGCAGCAGGCCCAGCAGCAGGCGCTGATGCGTGCGCTGCTCGACCATCAGCAGGCGAGCGCGCGCTACCACGAGCTGCTCGCCCGCGCGCAGGCGCAGGGAGCCGAGCGGATGCAGCGCAAGCTGGCCGAGCCCGGCTTCCAGGTCGCTTCGCTCAAGGCCATGTACGACCTGTGGGTGGACGCAGCGGAGGAAGCCTATGCGCAGATCGCCTTGTCGGACGAGTTCCGCGAAGCCTACGCGGCGCAGGGCAACACCCAGATGCGCGTGCGCCAGCTGCAGCAGCAACAGATGGAGCAATGGTGCCGCGAGGCCGGGTTGCCTACGCGCAGCGAGGTCGCCACGCTCGGGCAGCGGGTGCAGGAACTGCGCCGCGAGTTGCGGCGCATGCAGGCGGCCGGCGCCGCGGCCCCGTCACAGATAGACGGAAAGGCCGTAAAGACGGCCAAAAGGCAGGCGTCTGCCAAGGCCGCCCGTGGCACCCGGACCAAGTCCGTCGCCAAGGCCACCTCCCGCCGCACATCGCGCAAATCGCGCTGAGGACCGTCATGCAGACCCCGTGGCCGTTGGACCCCGCCCGCATCCTCGAGGAGGTCACCACCTTCCAGCGCAAGCTGGCCGCAGGCGCCGCCAGCCTGCGCAGCGTGTCCGAGCCCGACTACGCCGACACGCCGCGCGAACTGGTCTACCGCGAAGACAAGCTCACCCTCTGGCGCATGCGCGGCGAGCGCGAGCCGACCGCCGGGACCCCGCTGCTGATCGTCTACGCGCTGGTCAACACGGTCTGGATGACCGACCTGCAGAGCGACCGCTCGCTGGTGCGCAACCTGCTCGCGCAGGGCGAGGACGTGTACCTGATCGACTGGGGCTATCCCGACGGCGCGGACCGCTGGCTTACGCTGGAGGACTACATCGGCGGCTACCTCGACCGCTGCGTGGACGCCGTGCGCGCGCAGGCCGGCGTGGATGCCATCGACCTGCTCGGCATCTGCCAGGGCGGCGCATTCTCGCTGTGCTACACGGCGCTGCATGGGGACAAGGTGCGCAACCTCGTCACCATGGTCACGCCGGTGGACTACCACACGCCGGACAACATGCTCTCGCACTGGGCGCGCGACCTGGACGTGGACCTGTTCGTCGACACGCTGGGCAACATCCCCGCGGCGCTGATGAACTGGGTCTACCTCACGCTCAAGCCGGTGCGGCTGCTGCAGCAGAAGTACGTGAACCTGGTCGAGATCCTGGACAACCCACGCGAGCTGGAAAATTTCCTGCGCATGGAGCGCTGGATCTTCGATTCGCCCGACCAGGCCGGCGAGGCCTTCCGCGAGTTCGTCAAGGATTTCTTCCAGGCCAACAAGCTGGTCAAGGGCGGCCTCACCATCGGCGGCCGGCCGGTCGATCTGGGCATGATCAGCCAGCCCGTGCTCAACATCTACGCCGAGCAGGATCACCTGGTTCCGCCCGACGCCTCGCGGGCGCTGGGCCTGCACGTAGGCAGCGACGACTACACCGAACTGGCCTTCAAGGGCGGCCACATCGGCATCTACGTCTCCGGCCGCGCGCAGCGCGAAGTGCCGCCGGCGATCCACCGCTGGCTGCGCGAACACGACTGACCGTTGGCGGGGCTACGGCACGCCACGCATCACCACAGAGCGAATTGCACTCTACGCCAGCGCCTGCATGACCGCGTGTTAGGCTTTTCGATCTTTCCCAAATCCGCTCCCCATGAACGCCTCCATCGAATCCCTCCGCGAGCACGACACCATCCGCGCCGTGCAGTGGCGCGGCGACCGCCTTTGCCTGCTCGACCAGCGCCTGCTGCCCGGCGAGGAACGCTGGATCGAATGCCGCGACGCCGCGCAGGTCACCCAGGCGATCCGCGAGCTGGCCGTGCGCGGTGCGCCGGCCATCGGCATCGCCGCCGCCTGGGGCGTGGCGCTGGCGGCGCAGCAGCATGCGCAACTGGACGACGTGCTGGCGACGTTGCGCGCGGCCCGGCCGACCGCGGTGAACCTGATGTGGGCGCTGGACCGCATGAAGGCGCGCATCGCCGCGGGTGCCGACGCGGCTGCGCTGGAACGCGAGGCACAGGCGATCCAGGACGAGGACCTGGCCGCCAACCGCCGCATGGGCGAGTTTGGCGCGGCGCTGATCGCGCCGGGTTCGGGCGTGCTCACCCACTGCAACACCGGTTCGCTGGCGACCGCCGGCTACGGCACCGCGCTGGGCGTGATCCGCGCCGGCGTCGCCGCCGGGCGCATCGGCGAGGTGTTCGCCGGCGAGACGCGACCCTGGCAGCAGGGCGCACGGCTGACCATGTACGAGTTGGTGCGCGACCGCATTCCGGCGCACCTGATCGCCGATTCGGCCGCTGCGCACCTGATGCGCTCGGGCCGGGTGCAGTGGGTGATCGTCGGCGCCGACCGCATCGCCGCCAACGGCGACACCGCCAACAAGATCGGCACTTACCAGCTGGCCATCGCCGCGCGCCACCATGGCGTGAAGTTCATGGTGGTGGCGCCGTCCTCGACGGTGGACATGGCCACGCCCGACGGCGAGGCGATCGAGATCGAGCTGCGCCATGCCGACGAGCTGCTGTCCACCGGCGGCCGCCGCACGGTGGTGGAAGGCGCGCAGGCCTGGAACCCGGTGTTCGACGTCACGCCTTCGGAACTGATCGACGCCATCGTGACCGAGCGCGGTGTCATCGAACGGCCCGGCACGGCCGCCATGCAGGCCATGTTCGGCCGATGAAGCTCGGTCGTCAGGCCGGTTTGTTCGCCATCGGCGGCGTCATCGGCCTGCTGGTGGATGCCGGCACCGTGCAGGCGCTGGTCGCCTGGGCGCACTGGAATCCGTACCTGGCGCGGGTGATTTCATTTCTGCTCGCCGCCACCGCGACCTGGGCGTGGAACCGCCATCGCACCTTCGCCGACCTCGCCAGCGGCCGTTCGCCCTTGGCCGAATGGCTGCACTGGCTGGGGCTGATGGGCGTCGGCGCGCTGGTCAATTACGCGCTCTACGTCGTCCTCTTGCTGTCGTTTCCACTGCTGTACCGGTGGCCGGCGCTGGCCGCGGCGGCGGGGTCGGCGGCCGCCGCGCTGGTCAATTTTTCGACGGCCCGCGGGGTGCTTTTCAGGCGCCCAAAACGTGCCGTGTAAGCCACTGATTCCAAAGGATAAAAACCAGGCTTTCGCCAGGCGTTCGTGATACAATTTCACGATTGCTTGAGGGCCGCGCAACCGCGTGCACGAAGCGCTGGCTGCGCGGCCCTTTTCGTTCCATGGAAGCCGACTGGGAAGCCGATTGATGGCAGAACTCGCCAAAGAAGTCATCCGCGTCAATATCGAAGACGAGATGCGCCAGAGCTACCTCGATTACGCCATGAGCGTGATCGTGGGACGCGCCCTTCCCGACGTACGCGACGGTTTGAAGCCCGTGCATCGCCGCGTGCTGTTCGCGATGAACGAACTGGGCAACGCCTGGAACAAGCCCTACAAGAAATCGGCCCGCGTGGTCGGTGACGTGATCGGTAAATACCACCCGCACGGCGACGCCTCGGTCTACGACGCCATCGTACGCATGGCCCAGCCGTTCTCGCTGCGCTACATGCTGGTCGACGGCCAGGGCAACTTCGGCTCGGTCGACGGCGACAACGCGGCGGCCATGCGATACACCGAGGTGCGCATGTCGCGCCTCACGCACGAGCTGCTCGCCGACATCGACAAGGAAACGGTCGACTTCGGCCCGAATTACGACGAGTCCGAGCAGGAGCCGCTGGTCCTGCCCACGCGCGTGCCGAACCTGCTGATCAACGGCTCGGCGGGCATCGCGGTGGGCATGGCCACCAACGTGCCGCCGCACAACCTCAACGAAGTGATCGCCGGCACCATCGCGCTGATCGACGAGCCGTCGCTCTCGGTCGACGAGCTGATGCAGTACATCCCGGGCCCGGATTTCCCGACCGCCGGCATCATCAACGGCGCCGCCGGCATCGTCGAGGCCTACCGCACCGGCCGCGGCCGCATCCTGGTGCGTGCGCGCACCGAGATCGAGACCGAGGCGAACGGCCGCGAGACCATCCTGGTCCACGAGCTGCCCTACCAGGTGAACAAGGCGCGGCTGATCGAGAAGATCGCCGAGCTGGTGAAGGAAAAGAAGATCGAGGGCATCAGCGAGCTGCGCGACGAGTCCGACAAGGACGGCATGCGCATCGTGATCGAGGTGCGCCGCGACGCGATGGCCGACGTGGTGCTCAACAACCTGTTCCTGCAGACGCAGCTGCAGGTGACCTTCGGCATCAACATGGTGGCGCTGCTGGACGGCCAGCCGCGGCTGCTCAACCTCAAGGAAATCCTCGAGGCCTTCATCCGCCACCGCCGCGAGGTGGTCACCCGCCGCACCATCTTCGAGCTGCGCAAGGCGCGCGCCCGCGCCCACATCCTGGAAGGCCTCACCGTCGCGCTGGCGAACATCGACGAGATGATCGAGCTGATCCGCAGCTCCGCCTCGCCCGCCGAGGCGCGCGAGCGCATGCTCGCGCGCAAGTGGCAGCCGGGCATGGTCGGCACGCTGCTGGCCGCCGCCGGCGCCGAGGCTTCGCGGCCGGAGGACATGGACCCGCGCGATGGCCTCAAGCCGGAGGGCTACCAGCTCTCCGACGTACAGGCGCAGGAGATCCTGGCCATGCGCCTGCATCGCCTGACCGGGTTGGAGCAGGAGAAGCTTTCCGACGAGTACCGGCAGATCCTGGAGACCATCCGCGGGCTGATCGAGATCCTCGAGAATCCCGAGGTGCTGCTCAAGGTGATTCGCGAGGAACTGGAGGTCATCAAGGCCGAGTACGGCGATGCGCGCCGCACCGAGATCCAGCACTCGCAGGAGGACTTGAACGTTCTCGACCTGATCGCGCCGGAGGACATGGTCGTCACGCTGTCGCACACCGGCTACGTCAAGCGCCAGCCGGCCAGCACCTACCGCGCGCAGAAGCGCGGCGGCAAGGGCCGTTCCGCCTCGGCGCTGAAGGACGAGGATTTCGTCGAGCAGCTTTGGGTGGTCAACACGCACGATACGCTGCTGACCTTCACCAGCACCGGCCGCGTCTACTGGCTCAAGGTCTACCAGATGCCCGAGGCCGGTCCGGGCGCACGCGGCAAGCCGATGGTCAACCTGCTGCCGCTGGGCGAGGGCGAGAAGGTGCAGGCGGTGCTGCCGATCCGCGAATACAGCCCGGATTGCTACGTGTTCTTCGCCACCAAGTGCGGCACCGTGAAGAAGACGCCGCTGACCGAATTCGCCTTCCAGCTGCAGCGCGGCAAGATCGCGATCAACCTGGACGAGGGCGACGCGCTGGTCGACGTGGCGCTCACCAACGGCAACAGCGACATCCTGCTGTTCGCCTCCAACGGCAAGGTCAATCGCTTCGACGAGAACACCGTCCGTTCGATGGGCCGCACCGCCACCGGCGTGCGCGGCATGCGCCTGGCCGAGGGGGCCGAGGTGGTCTCGCTGATCGTCGCCGCCGAGGGCGCTGCTCTTGGAGGGGATATCCTTACCGCCACCGAGCGCGGCTACGGCAAGCGCACGCCACTGGAGGAATTCACCAAGAAGGGCCGTGGCACCCAGGGCGTGATCGGCATCCAGTGCTCCGAACGCAATGGCGGGCTGGTCGCCGCGGTGCAGGTCACCGAGGCGCACGAGCTGATGCTGATTTCCAATCAGGGCACGCTGGTGCGTACCCGCGTCGGGGAGATCTCGCAGCTGGGGCGCAATACCCAGGGCGTCACCCTGATCCGCCTGCCGGTCGACGAGAACCTGGTCAGCGTGGTGCGCCTGGATGCCGAGGAAGGCAACGGCGAGGACGCCGAGCCGGTCGAGGGAGCCGCGCCGGAAGGCCCGGCGCCGGTCCAGGACGGAACGGAAGAAGCCTGACGAAACGAAGAAAGCCCCGGCCAGTCCGGGGCTTTCTTTTGCGTCCGGCCCGCCTGCCGGTGGCGTTCGGCCGCCTAGCGCCGGTCGATCGAATAGCGCCCCGGGCCGGTGACGCACAACAGCAGCAGGCCGCCGATGATGGCGATGTTCTTGTAGAAATTGACCATGTTGGCCATGCGGTCGGCACCGGCCATGGTCCAGTAGTGGTGCCCGATCAACGCCGTGCCGAGCGTGTACAGGGCAAGCAGCAAGGCCAGCGGCCTGGTGCAGAAGCCGAGCGCGATCGCCAGGCCGACGAAGAACTCCATGAGGACCACCACCGCCGCCGCCAGCGTGGGGACCGGCAGGCCGGCGCCCGCCATATAGCCGACGGTTCCGGAGAAGTCGGTGAGCTTGTCCCAGCCGAACAGCACGAACAGCACCATCAGCAGGAGCCGGGCGAGCAGGATCACCTCGTTGCTGGCCTTGTCGAGCAGTACGTAGCGCATGGCGGCGACCTCCTTCGCGACCGGTTGACGTGGCAGGGCTTGCGCCCTGGTCTTGCGGCGCCGATCGTAACTCCCCGCGGGCCTGCCATGCTGGGAAGAGCCGGCGCAACGGATGCCCGGCTTCAGCCGGCCGTAGTGCGGGCCCCTACACCGAGTGCCTGCAGCATGGCCTCGGCGGTGGAAACGCGGAACTCCCCCGGCGCCTCCACGTACAACTGGCGGACCACGCCATCCTCTGCATACAAGGCGAAGCGGCGTGCGCGTAGCCCCATGCCGTAAGCGGTGCCATCGAACTGCAGGCCCAGCGCGCTGGTGAAACTGGCGTTGCCGTCGGCCAGCAGCTTCAGCCCGGCGGGCACCTGCTGCACGGCCGCCCAGGCCTGCATCACGTAGGCATCGTTCACGGCCATGCCTACCACCTCGATGCCATGCTCCCGGAACGTGCGGTAGTGCTGCACGTAGCCGGGCAGGTGGTGGTCCGAACAGGTCGGCGTGAAGGCGCCGGGCACGGCGAACAGCACGACCCGGGCGTGGGCGAACAGGCTGGCGGTGGACTGGCGGCGGGCCGGTGCGCCGTCTTCGATCACCGTCACTTCGACGTCGGGTAGGGGCTGGCCGATCTGGATGCTCATGTGGGTCGTCCTTGCGGGTGGGGCAGGCATCCTAAACCCGGCCCGGGCCGCTGTCGCCTTGAATCGCCGCCGCGCGCACCTACTTCTGGGGCAAGCGGCGCAACGCCGTGACCCTTTGGAGGAGGACCCGCCTATGAGTTCGAACCGCAACCCGATGTGGAACGCCGCCAGCGCATTCCCCGAGGAAATCCGCCATGCCTTCGACCGCTTCTTCCAGCAGGAAGAAGCCGACGGCTCCAACGTGGTGACCAGCCAGTGGGCGCCGCGCGTGGACATCAAGGAGGAAGACAAGCGCTTCGTGATCTTCGTGGACGTGCCCGGCGTGGACCCGGCAAACATCGAAGTGAGCATGGAAAAGGGCATTCTGACCATCAAGGGCGAACGCACCGTGCAGAACCAGGAGCAGAACGGCCGGTTCACCCGCATCGAGCGAGCGCACGGCACCTTCCACCGCCGTTTCGCGCTGCCTGACAGCGCCGATCCGGAGGGCATCACGGCGGTGGGCCGCCACGGCGTGCTGGAGATCGTGATACCCAAGCGGGCGGAAACCACGCCGCGGCGCATCTCGATCTCCACCGACCACGGCACCGGCGGCGGCGGCCCGTCCATCAACCACTGAAGCACAAGCCCTAACGTGTCACTGGCGGCCGCTCGCGGAGCACTTCCGCGGCGGACCGCCTGCCTGTGCAGTCTTGCCGAGGAAGGGCAGTGGAATTCAAAGACTATTACGACATCCTCGGGGTGAAACCCGACGCCAGCGAGGCCGAGATCAAGGCGGCCTACCGCAAGCTGGCGCGGCAATACCACCCGGACAAGAACAAGGAAGCTGGCGCGGAGGAGCGTTTCAAGGCCATCAACGAAGCCAACGAGGCGTTGCGCGATCCGGAGAGGCGTCGCGCCTACGACCAGTTGCGCGCGGGCGGCTACCGCGGCGGCGAGCAGTTCCGCCCACCGCCGGGATGGGGGCAGGGCGGCGGCTACGATTTCGGCGACGCCGGGGACGGGGATTTCAGCGATTTCTTCGAAAGCCTGTTCGGCCGCGCCGGCGGCGGTCCCCGCGGACAGCCGCGCCCACGCCGCGGCCGTGACATACAGGCGCAAGTGCAGATCGACCTGCAGACGGCGTTCGACGGCGGCCGTACGCGGCTGGCGCTGCAGGGCAGCGGGCAGGAGCGCGTGCTGGAGGTGAAGATCCCCGCCGGCATCCAGTCCGGCCAGGTGATCCGGCTCGCCGGCCAGGGCCAGGCCGGCGCGGCCGGAGGTCCGGCGGGCGATCTGCTGCTGGAAGTGACGATCCGCGACGACGCGCGTTTCCGGCTGGACGGCCGCAACGTCCTGCACGTGCTGGCGCTGGCGCCATGGGAGGCCGCGCTGGGCGCAACGGTGCCGGTGCCGACCCTGGCCGGTACGGTGGACCTGCGCATTCCGGCCGGCTCGCAGTCCGGCCGCAAGCTGCGGCTGAAGGGCCGCGGCTTGCCGGGCCACCCGGCCGGTGACCAACTGGTGGAACTGTCCATCCGCGTGCCGGCCGCCGAAAGCGAGGCCCAGCGGGAGGCCTACGAGGCGCTGCACAAGCAGTTCGAGGGTTACGACCCGCGGGCCTGATGCCTCTGGGCGGGCGTGCCGGGAGGTGGCGCAAAAACCGGCGACGGGCGAATGCGCGGCTTACGGTCCTTCTGGAGCCCTCTCCCGCAGGGGAGAGGGCTCGAAAGCGGTTCAGGCCGGCAGCAGCGGCTTGATCGTGGCGATCAGTTCGTCTTCCTTGATCGGCTTGGTCACGTAGGCCTTGGCGCCTTGGCGCATGCCCCATACGCGATCGGTTTCCTGGTCCTTGGTCGTGACCAGCACCACGGGGATGTGGGCGGTATCGGGGTCCTTGCTGATCGTGCGGGTGGCCTGGAAACCATTGAGGTTGGGCATGACCACGTCCATCAGGATCAGGTCCGGACGCTCGCGGCGGGCCACCTCCACGCCGGCGGCACCGTCTTCCGCGGTCAGCGCCTCATGGCCGAGCTTCTCGACGATGCGCTTGAGGCCCAGCAGCTGCGACGGGGAATCGTCGACGATCAGGATTCGTGCCATGAGGTTTGGGGGTTCCCTAGTAGTTGTCGTGAATTCTATGCCGCGCGCGGGGCGCTTCCAAGCGTGGCGTGGGCTCAGGCGCCGCCGATGCGCACCAGGGTGCGTCCGAAGGATTCGCCGGCCAGCATGTGTCCGAAAACCTCCGGCAATGCTTCCAGCGTCACCTCCCGCGTGGCGATGCGGTCCAGGTGGCGGGGCTTCCAGTCGTCGGCCAGGTGCTGCCAGATGGACTCGCGCAGGTCGCGTGCGGTACCGGCCGAGGCGACGCCGAGCAGGCTCACGCCGCGGATGATGAAAGGCATGACGGTGCCGTCGAAGGCGATTCCGCCGGCGTTGCCGCAGATGGCCACGTTGCCGTAGGGCGCGATCAGCGGCAGCAGCCCGGCCAGCATCGGTCCGCCGACGTTGTCCAGCGCGCCGCCGAAGCGCACCGAATCCATCGGCTTGCCGCTGAAGGACAGCTGGCGGCGGTCGATGCATGCGCTGGCACCGAGGCTGCGCAGCGCGTCGAAATGGTCGGTCTTTCCGCTGATCGCATGCACCTCGTAGCCGGCGCGGCTGAAGATGTCGATCGCAAGCTGGCCCACGCCGCCGCTGGCACCGGTGATGGCGACGGGCCCGAGCTCCGGACTCTGGCGGTTGTCCTGCATGCGCGCGAGCGCGAGGGCCGCGGTGAAGCCGGCGGTGCCCAGGATCATGCTCTCGCGCAGGGACAGCCCCTGGGGCAAGCGGATCGTCCAGCGCGCATCGAGCCGCGCGTACCGGGCATAGCCGCCGTCGCGCGTCTCGGACAGGCCGCTGCCGGTGCACAGCACGGGGTCGCCTTCCTTGAAGGCCGGGTCGGTCGAGGCCACCACGTGGCCGGCCAGGTCGATACCGCCGTTCAACGGGTAGCGGCGCAGGATCTTGCCCGTGCCGGTGCCGGCCAGGGCGTCCTTGTAGTTGACCGAGGAGTACGCAACCTCGACCAGCACTTCGCCCGGCGTGAGCGCATCGGCATCCATGGTTTCGATGCCGCTGCGGTAGCCGGCGCCGTCGCTGTGGATGCGCAGGGCGCGGAACGGGGTGGTCGGGTTCATGCCTTGCCTCCTGCCGGGATCATGCGTCGATGCTGCGATCATCCACCCATTTGGGCAGGTAGCGGCCCTCGTAGCTGGCCATCCAGTCGAACAGCGCACCCATGTCGGCGCCGAACCAGACGTCCTCGCGCTGCTCCGGGCGCACGAAGCGCTCGCCGACCATGTGGTCCATCATGGCGCGCAGGTGTGTGTAGTAGCCGCGCACGTCCAGGAAGGCGCAGGGGTAGCGATGCAGGCCCAGCTGCGCCCAGGTCAGCATCTCGAACATCTCGTCCATGGTGCCGAAGCCGCCGGGCAGGGCGACGAAGGCGTCGGCAAGCTCGTACATGCGGGTCTTGCGCTGGTGCATGGTGTCGACCACCACCAGCTCGCTCAAGCCTGGATGGGCGACTTCCAGATCGACCAACTGGCGCGGGATCACACCGATGACCCTGCCGCCGGCCGCCAGCACGGCGTCGGCCACCGTGCCCATCAGCCCCACCTTGCCGCCGCCGTAGACCAGGGCGATGCCGCGGCGGGCCATCTCGGCGCCGAATGCCTGGGCCTGCGCGAGGTAGTCGGGGTGGCTGCCGCTGCTGGAGCCGCAGTAGACGCAGAGGGCGGTGGGTTGGGGCATGGGGATCCGTCGAACGTGTGGCTCGGGCAGCCTGTATCAATTTACGGGCTCGTCATTCCGGCAAAGCGGGAATCCATCTTCATGTGGTGCCGAGGCCAAAATGGATTAGTCGCTGCGCTCGCCCTCGAGGCCGGCCTTCGGCCGTTCTGCACGCTTCGCGCGGGTCCCGCTCTCGCTGGAATGACCCCCGTCGAGGGGGGGCATCGGGAAAACAAGCGGCCCGCCCATGTCGCCACGAGCGGGCCGCCTCGGCCTTGCAGGGCGGTCAGTTGCCCTTGTGGATGGCGCGCTTGTCGACCGACAGCGCAGCCTCGTGCACGGCCTCGGACAGGGTCGGATGGGCGTGGACGATGCGCGCCAGGTCCTCGGAGGAACCCTTGAACTCCATCGCCACCACGCACTCGGCGATCAGCTCGGACACGCCCGGGCCGACCATGTGCACGCCCAGGATGCGATCGGTCTCGGCGTGGGCGAGCATCTTCACCTGGCCGATCGCCTCGTTCATCGCCACCGCGCGGCCGATGGCGGCAAATGGGAAGGTACCGACCTTGTAGGGCACGCCCTCGTCCTTGAGCTGCTTCTCGGTCTTGCCGGCCCAGGCGATTTCCGGCTCGGTGTAGATCACCCACGGCACGGTGTCGAGGTTGATGTGGCCGGCCTTGCCGGCGATCCACTCGGCCACCGCGACGCCTTCCTCGGAGCCCTTGTGCGCCAGCATCGGGCCGCGCACCGCGTCGCCGATCGCCCACACGCCGTCCACGCCGGTGTGGTTGTGTTCGTCGACCACGATGCGGCCGCGCTCGTCCAGCTTGACGCCGGTATCGCCGGCCAGCAGGCCGTCGGTGTAGGCGCGGCGGCCCACGGCCACCAGCAGCTTGTCGACCACGAGGCTCTGCTCGCCGTCCTTGTCGGAGTAGGTCAGGTGCACCCCATCCTTCTTGACCTCGGCCTTGGAGACCTTGGCGCCGAGCTTGATGGCCAGGCCCTGCTTGGTGAATTCCTTCAGCGCGATCTTGGCGACGTCCGCATCGGCGGCGCCCAGGAAATCGGGCAGCGCCTCGAGCACGGTGACGTCCGAACCCATGCGCTTCCACACGCTGCCGAGCTCCAGGCCGATCACGCCGGCGCCGATCACGCCCAGGCGCTTGGGCACCTCGGTGAAGTCCAGCGCGCCGGCGTTGTCGACGATCGCCTTGCCGTCGAACTTGGCGAACGGCAGCTCGATCGGCACCGAGCCGGAGGCCAGGATCACGTTGGTGGCGCTCAGGGTCTGCTTGGAACCGTCCTTGCCGGTCACCTCGACCTGATTGCCTTTGAGCAGCTTGCCCTTGCCGTAGAAGGCCGTGACCTTGTTGGCCTTGAACAGCTGGCCGATGCCGCCGGTGAACTGCTTGACGATCTTGTCCTTGCGGCCGATGAAGGTGCCCAGGTCGACCTTGGCGCCTTCCACGCTGATGCCGTGGACGGGGAAGTTGTGCGAGATGTTCCAGAACTGGCGCGAGGAATCGAGCAGCGCCTTGGACGGGATGCAGCCCACGTTGAGGCAGGTGCCGCCCAGCGCCTGCTTGCCGTCCTTGCCGGTGAAGTCGTCGACACAGGCGGTCGAAAGGCCCAGCTGCGCGGCGCGGATCGCGGCCACGTAGCCGGCCGGGCCGGCGCCGATGACGATGACGTCGAATTGTTGGTCACTCATGGTTTTGGGGTCCTTGAAGCGGGAACGGGGAACGGGGAACGGGGAACATGGGAATGGCGTGTGGCCGACGTTCCCCGTTCCCTGTTCCCTGTTCCCGATGCATTACAGACCCAGCAACATCCGCTGCGGGTTCTCCAGCTGATCCTTGATGTCGACCAGGAACAGCACCGCGTCCTTGCCGTCGATGATGCGGTGGTCGTAGGAGATGGCGATGTACATCATCGGCGCGGCGATGACCTGGCCGTTCTCGACGATCGCGCGCTCCTTGATCGTGTGCATCCCCAGGATCGCGCTCTGCGGCGGGTTGACGATCGGCGTGGAGAGCAGGGAACCGAACGTCCCACCGTTCGTGATGGTGAAGGTGCCGCCCTGCAGGTCCTCCAGCGAGAGCTTGCCGTCGCGCGCCTTCTTGGCGTAGTCGGCGATGCCCTGCTCGATCTGCGCGAAGCCCATGTCCTGCACGTCGCGCAGCACCGGCGTCACCAGGCCCTTGTCGGTGGACACGGCGATCGAGATGTCCTGGTAGCCGTGATAGATGATGTCGTTGCCGTCGACCGAGGCGTTGATGATCGGGTGGCGCTTGAGCGCCTCCGCGGCCGCCTTGACGAAGAAGCTCATGAAGCCGAGCTTGATGCCGTGGGTCTTCTGGAACTGATCGCCCAACGACTTGCGCATCTTCACCACCTCGGCCAGGTTCACCTCGTTGAACGAGGTGAGCATGGCGATCGAATTTTTCGACTGCATCAGGCGCTCGGCGATCTTGGCGCGCATGCGGGTCATCGGCACGCGCTCTTCCGGACGCGCGCCCGGCGTGGGCTTGGCGGCCGGCGCGGACGGCGCCGGGGCGGCGCCGCCCTTGCCGTAGTTGACCAGGTCTTCCTTGGTCACGCGGCCGTCGCGGCCGGTGCCGGCGACCCTGGAGGGGTCGATGTGCTGCTCGGTCGCCACGCGGCGGCCGGCGGGGGAAAGCTCGTCCACGCCCTTGGCTGCCTTCGGAGCCTCGGCCGCGGCCGGCGCCGGGGCGGCGGCCTTGGGCTCTTCCTTCGCGGCCGGCGCCGGCGCGGCGGCGCCTTCCTCCAGGATCGCGATGACCTGCTGGCTGTTCACCGTGTCGCCGGCCTGGTGCCTGATCTCCTTGAGCACGCCGTCGACCGGCGAGGGCACTTCCAGCACCACCTTGTCGGTTTCAAGGTCGACCAGGTTCTCGTCGCGCTTGACCGCATCGCCGACCTTCTTGTGCCAGCTGGCGATGGTGGCGTCGGAGACCGACTCGGGCAGGACGGGGACTTTGACTTCGATGGACATGACGGGTCCTTGGGGGTTGGGGCGCTCGTCCATGGGCGCAGCATCTGGCGGCCGTCCTGGCCGCGTGATCCGAAAAGCTTACTCCGCCGACTGGTCGTCGCCGATGGGCGCGACCAGCGCCTGCTCGACGAGCGCGGTCTGCTCGGCGGTATGGGTGTTGAGGTGGCCGGCGGCCGGCGCAGGCGAGCGGCCACGGCCAGCGTAGGAAAGGGTGAGCTTGGAGCCGACGCAGGCCTGCAGGTGGTGGCGGATCTGGAACCAGGCGCCCTGGTTCATCGGCTCCTCCTGGCACCACACCACTTCCTTGGCCGACGGGTACTTGGCCAGTTCCTCGACCACCTGCGGGCGCGGGAACGGATAGAGCTGCTCGACGCGCACGATGGCGACGTCGGCGAGCCCGCGCTTCTCGGCCTCTTCCAGCAGGTCGTAGTAGACCTTGCCCGAGCACAGCACCACGCGCTTGACCTTCTTGGGCGCAAGCTCGCGATGCTCGCCGATCACCAGCTGGAAGCTGCCGCCGGAGAGCTCGTCCAGCGAGGACACCGCCAACTTGTGGCGCAACAGCGACTTGGGCGTCATCACGATCAGCGGCTTGCGCACCGGGCGCACCATCTGCCGGCGGATCATGTGGAAGGCCTGCGCCGGCGTGGTCGGCACGCACACCTGCATGTTGTCCATCGCGCACAGCTGCAGGAAGCGCTCCAGGCGGGCGGAGGAGTGCTCCGGGCCCTGGCCCTCGTAGCCGTGCGGCAGGAACAGCGCCAGGCCGCACAGGCGGTTCCACTTGGCTTCGCCCGAGCTGATGAACTGGTCGATCACCACCTGCGCGCCGTTGGCGAAGTCGCCGAACTGCGCTTCCCAGATGTCCAGCGTGTACGGGTCGGTGGTGGCATGGCCGTATTCGAAGGCCATCACCGCCTCCTCGGACAGCAGCGAGTCGATCACCTCGACGTCGGCGCCCGCGCGCACGGTGGCCAGCGGCATCCAGGTGTGGCCGTCCTTCTGGTCGTGCAGCACCGCGTGGCGATGGAAGAAGGTGCCGCGGCCGGAGTCCTGGCCGACCAGGCGCAGGTTGTAGTCCTGGTCGATGAGCGTGGCGTAGGCCAGGTTCTCGGCGAAGCCCCAGTCGGCCGGGTGCTCGCCGGTCGCCATCTTGCGGCGGTCGTCGTAGATCTTGGCCACGCGCGGCTGCAGCGTGAGATCGGCCGGCAGGTCCAGCAGCTTGTTGGCCAGCTCCACCAGCTTCTGCTTGGGCACGCCGGTGTCGGTCTGGGTGGACAGCTTGCCGCCGATGAAGCGGCTCCAGTCCACGTGCACGTCGCGCCTGGGATCGGGGTCGAGCGCCGTCATCGAGCCGCCCGCTTCGAGGCGGTCGCGGTAGGCGTCGAGCTCCTTCTGACCGTCGCCCTCGGCCAGCACGCCTTCCTTGACCAGCTGCTGCGCGTACAGGTCGCGCGTGGTCGGACGCTTCTTGATGACCTGGTACATCACCGGCTGCGTGGCGGACGGCTCGTCCGCCTCGTTGTGGCCGTGGCGGCGGTAGCACACCAGGTCGATCACCACGTCCTTGCGGAACTGCTTGCGGAATTCGTAGGCCAGGCGGGTGACTTCGATCACCGCCTCGGGGTCGTCGCCGTTCACGTGGAACACCGGCGCGTTGACCATCTTGGCCAGGTCGGTGCAGTACAGCGTGGAGCGGGCGTCCTGCGGGTTCGACGTGGTGAAGCCCACCTGGTTGTTGATCACGATGTGCAGGCTGCCGCCGATCTTGAAACCGCGCGCCTGCGACATCTGGAACAGTTCCATGTTGACGCCCTGGCCGGCGAAGGCCGCGTCGCCATGGATCAGCACCGCCATCGACTGGGTGTGCTCGCCGTCGCGGCGGCGGATCTGCCGCGCATGCACGGAGCCGGCCACCACCGGGTTGACGATCTCCAGGTGCGAGGGGTTGAACGCCAGCGCCACGTGCACGCCGTTGCCGTCGGGCGTCTTGACGTCGGCGGAGAAGCCCATGTGGTACTTCACGTCGCCCGAATGGGCAGGGTCGTCCGGATGCTCGAACTTGCCCTCGAACTCGTTGAACAGGGTCTTGGGCGGCTTGCCCAGGATGTTGACCAGCACGTTCAGGCGGCCGCGGTGGGCCATGCCGATGACCAGGTCCTTGACGCCGTTGTCGCCGGCGGAAGTGACCACGTCGTCGACCATCGGGATCAGGCTGTCGCCGCCTTCGAGCGAGAAGCGCTTCTGGCCGACGTACTTGGTGTGCAGGTAGCGTTCCAAGCCCTCGGCGGCGGTCAGGCCCGCCAGCACGCGCTTCTTGCCCTTGGCGTCCAGGCCGGCGCTGCCGTTGGCCTGTTCCAGCCGGGTGTAGATCCAGGCGCGCTGCGCGTGGTCGGAGATGTACATGAACTCCGCGCCGATCGTGCTGGCGTAGACCTTCTTCAGGCGCGCGAGCAGTTCGCGCAGCTTCATGCGCTGGCCGCCGCCGGCGAAGGTGCCGCAGTCGAACTCGGTGTCCAGGTCGGCGTCGGACAGGCCGTGGAAGGCGAGCCCGAGGTCCGGCGCGTCCATCTTGTGGGCCAGGCCCAGCGGATCGAGGTCGGCGGCCAGGTGGCCGCGCGAGCGATAGGCGGTCAGCAGGCGCAGCACGCCGGCCTGCTTGCGGGCGTGGGCGTCGTCCACCGGGGCGGCGGCGCCGACGCGGCGCTGCTTCTGCGCGGCCTCGATGCGGGCGATGGCGGCCGAGTGCGGGGTGTCGCTGCCGCGGCCCTTGAACGACTCGAAGTAACCGGCCCAGTCGGCGGACACCGACGAGGGGTCGGCAAGCCAGGACTCGTAAAGCTGCTCGACGTAATCGGCGTTGCCGCCGGCGAGTTGGGAGGACTCGGAAAACTCGCGAATCAGGTTCGTGCTCACGTCACCACCGGCAGGGAGGAAAGGCTTGCGGCCGTTTGTCTGGGGAAGGGCGAAAAAGGCCGATGCAATCTTAACGATTATACCCCGGGCCTGCTGCGCCGCGGCAAGCCAGGACACGGTGGGAGGTCGCGGTAGCGGCGCCGATTTCAAGCCCGGATGCAGGCGGATCGGCATGGCGTCGTGCTTGCGCGCCGGGGCAGGTGCCGCCGGACCGGCGGGCCCCGGTCCAGCCGGCATTCAGTTCGGGCGCCTCGCGGGCCGCAGGCAACGGCTCGGACCGGGTCGTGCCGGAACGGCTGGCGCCTAGGGAGCGGCGAGTGCGGCGGCGATCGCGTCGCGCAACTGGGTGACGGTGAACGGCTTGGCCACCACGACCACCCCTTCGGGCGCGCCGGAAATCGCCGCGGTGTCGGCGTAACCACTGATGATGATGCCGGGCAGGCCCGGCTTGACCTGACGCAGCTTGCGGATGACCTCGGAGCCGGAGACCAGCGGCATGGCGTAGTCGCTGATGATGAAATCGACGGTCGGCAGGCCGTCGGCGTCGATCAGTTCGCTCACCTGGCCGCCATCGGCCGCGGTGGTTACCCGATGCCCGAGATCCTCGAGCATGGCCGCGGTGGTGGCGCGCACGCCTTCATGGTCGTCGACCAGCAGGATGTGGCGCGACTGGCTGCGCGTGGCGAAGCCGTCGACCGGATGGCTCACGGCCGCGCGGCGGGCGGCCTCCGGCGCGCGCGGCAGCCACAGCTCGACCGTGGTGCCGTGGTCGAGCCGGCTTTCGATGCGCGTGGTGCCGCCGGATTGCTGGGCAAAGCCGTACACCATGGACAGGCCCAGACCGGTGCCCTTGCCGACCGCCTTGGTGGTGAAGAACGGTTCGGTGACGCGCTCGAGCATCTCCGGCGCGATGCCGCAGCCGGTATCGGAAACGGCCAGCACCACGTAGTCGCCCGCGACCGTGTCGCCATCGCCCGCGAGGCTGGCGTTGCGGCAGGCAATGCGGATCTTGCCGCCCTCGGGCATGGCGTCGCGGGCGTTGATCGCCAGGTTCATCAGCGCCAGCTCGAGCTGGGTCTCGTCCGCGTAGGGGGACCACAGGCCCTCGCCCAGCTCCCACTCCAGCGTGACCAGCCCGCCCAGCGTATGCGCCAGCAGCTCGCTGACCGTGCTGGCGAGGCTGTCCATGTCCACGCGTGCCGGCGCGAGCTTCTGCTTGCGGGCGAAGGCGAGCAGGCGCGAGACCAGTTCGGTGCCCTGCTGGGCGGCGTGGCGGGTCATCTCCAGCACCTTGCGCTGGTCGTCGGCGAGCGTGACGCGCCGTTCGATCAGTCCCAGGCCGCCGAGCACCGCGGCCAGCAGGTTGTTGAAGTCGTGGGCGATGCCGCCGGTGAGCTGGCCCAGCGCATCCATCTTGCGCACGTGCAGCAGCTGCGATTCGAGGTTCTTGCGCTCGGTGACGTCAAGCAGCGTGCCTGCATATTCCAGCGGCCGCCCGTCGGCGTCGCGCAGCAGCACCGCCTGGTCGAGAAAGTGCTTGTAGGTGCCGTCGGCGCACTGCCAGCGGTATTCCACCGCATAGGCGCGGCCGTCGCGGCGGGCGCGCAGGGCGGCTGTGACGCGCTCGCGGTCGTCCGGATGCAGCCGCTCCACCCACAGCGTCGGCGTGGCGACCACCTCCTCGAAATCGAAGCCGGTGACGGCCTTGAAGTTGCCGCTGACGAACTTGGGGATGCGTGGGACCGCATCCTGCTCTTCCAGGTAAAGGATGATCGGCAAAGACTGGATGATCGCTGCCTGGCGCTGTTCGGCCAGGCGCAGCTCCTGTTCGGCGCGCAGGCGCTCGGCGTTGGCGCGCAGGTTGGCGTCGAGCAGCTCCTGCTCCTGCCTGGCCTTGCGCCGCACCTCGCGGGTCATCATGTAAAGGTCGACGAACACCGCCGCCTTGGAGCGCAGCACCACCGGCTCGACCGGCTTGAACACGTAGTCCACCGCGCCCATCGAATAGCCGCGGATCAGGTGTTCGGTCTCCTTGTTGACCGCCGAAAGGAAGATGATCGGGATGCGCTTGGTCTGCTCGCGCGCGCGGATGATCTGCGCGGTCTCGTAGCCGTCCATGCCGGGCATGTAGACGTCCAGCAGGATCACCGCGAACTCGCCCTTGAGCAGGTGGCGCAACGCCTCCTCGCCGGACTTGGCGAGCACCACGTCGGCCACGTCCTCCAGCACGGTGCGGATGGCCAGCAGATTCCGCTCGTCGTCGTCGACGATCAGGATGCGCGCCCGCTCGGGCGGATCGGAGGAGCGGGCGCGCCGGGCGGCGGCCGAGAGGGGAGGACGGGAAACGCGAACGTTCATCGGCTTCGATTCCATGCTACGGCGCGACAGCCGGCGCGCGCTCGCGTGCACGCGCGATCCACACGCGCAACAGGGCGAGCAGCAGCTCGATGTCCACCGGCTTGGCGATGTAGTCCGAAGCGCCGGCGTCCAGGCACTTCTGGCGGTCGCCCTTCATCGCCTTGGCGGTGACGGCGATCAGCGGCACTTCGGTCAGGGCCGGCTGCGCGCGGATCTGCTGCATGGTCTCGTAGCCGTCCATCTCCGGCATCATGATGTCGATCAGCGCGATGTCGATGCCCGGCGTCTGCTCCAGGATCAGGATGCCTTCGCGGCCGCCTTCGGCGTGCAGCACTTCCACGCCGTGGCTTTCCAGCACGCTGGTCAGCGAATAGATGTTGCGGATGTCGTCGTCGACGATCAGGACGCGTGCGCCGGCCAGCTCCGGCACCGGGCGCAGGCCGGTGGCCGGTTCCGCGGCGGGCCGTGGCGCGGGCGCCTTGCGCGCCTGGGTGGCCAATCGTCTGAACATCTCGCTCAGTTGCTCCGGCGCGGCCGGCTTCTCGGTGACGCCGAAGGCGCCCAGGCCCAGCGCAGAGTTGAGCCTGTCGGCGCCGGAGATCACCTGGATCGGCATGTGCATGGTCTGCGGATCGTGCTTGAGCAGGTCCAGCAGCACGAAGCCGTCGATGTCGGACAAGCCCAGGTCCAGCGTGATCGCATGTGGTTGCAGCTTGCGCGCCAGCGCCAGCGTGCCCGCGCCGGCGGTGGATACCACGCCCTTGAGCCCCGCCTCGCGGGCGATGTCCAGCAGGATCGAGGCGAAGGTCGGGTCGTCCTCGACGATCAGCACGAAAGGTCCGTCGCCCAGCGAATCCCGGTCGTCGGTGACCTCCAGCTGCGAGGGCAGCACGCCTGGCACCGTCGCGCCGTTGTTGTCGTAGCGGGCGTCGCTGCCGCCCTGCGGCAGGGCGGCCAGCGACACGGCTTCCATCGGCACGAACAGGGTGAAGGTGGAGCCCTCGCCCGGGGTCGAGCGCACCTGCAGCTCGCCGCCGATCAGTCGCGCGATCTCGCGGCTGATCGACAGCCCTAAGCCGGTACCGCCGTACTTGCGGCTGGTGGTGCCGTCGGCCTGCTGGAAGGCCTCGAAGATCAGCTTCTGCTTGTCCTTGGGAATGCCGATGCCGGTGTCGGTGACGGCGATCTGGATGGCCCGGTCGGCGTAGCGCAGTACCGGGTGGTTGGTGCTCCAGCCGCTCGACGCCGGCCGCACCGCCAGCGTGACGCTGCCCTCGGCGGTGAACTTGAAGGCGTTCGACAGCAGGTTCAGCACCACCTGCTGCAGGCGCTTCTCGTCGGTGCGGATCGCCGCCGGCAGCGCCGGATCGAACTCCACCTTGAAATCCAGCCCCTTGTCGCTGGCGAGCTGGCGGAAGGTGCGTTCCATGTGCTGCTTGAGCCCGCTCATCGGCATGTCGCCGATCTCGATCGAGACCGTGCCCGATTCGATCTTGGACAGGTCCAGGATGTCGTTGATCAGGCTCAGCAGGTCCGAGCCGGCCGAATGGATCGTGCGGGCGAACTCGGTCTGCTTCTCGCTCAGGTTGCCCTGCGGGTTGTCCGCCAGCAGGCGCGAGAGGATCAAGAGCGAGTTGAGCGGCGTGCGCAGCTCGTGGCTCATGTTGGCCAGGAACTCGGACTTGTACTTGGAGGTGAGCGCCAACTGCTCGGCCTTTTCCTCCACCGCGCGACGGGCCATCTCGATCTCGAAGTTCTTCGCTTCCACCTGCTTCTTTTCGTTCTCCAGCAGCTGGGCTTTTTCCTGCAGCTCTTCGTTGGTGGTGTGCAGCTCTTCCTGCTTGGTGGTCAGCTCGGTCTGGCGCGACTGCAGTTCCTGCGTGAGCAGCTGCGACTGCTTGAGCAGGCCCTCGGTGCGCATGGTGGCGGCGATCGTGTTGAGCACGATGCCGACCGATTCCATCAGCTGGTCGAGGAAGCTCTGGTGGGTCTCGTTGAAGTGGTTGAACGAGGCCAGCTCGATCACCGCCTTGACGTCGTCCTCGAACAGCGCCGGCAGGATCGCCACGTTGGCCGGCGCCGCGTGGCCCAGGCCCGAGCCGATGCGGATGAAGCCGTCCGGGATGTCGGTCAGCAGCATCGCGCGCTTGTCGGCGGCGCACTGGCCGACCAGGCCTTCGCGCAGCCGGAAGGTGGGCTTGAGCTGGTCGCGGCTCTCGGCGCCGTAGCTGGCGACCAGGTCGAGCACCGTTTCGTTGTCCTCGCGGCGCGCCACGTAGAACACGCCGTACTGCGCGTTCACCAGCGGCGCGAGCTCGGACATGATCAGGTTGGACACCGTGGCCAGGTCGCGCACGCCCTGCAGCATGCGCGAAAAGCGGGCGAGGTTGGTCTTGAGCCAGTCCTGTTCCGCATTCTTCAAGGTCTGTTCCTTGAGGTTGCGGATCATCTCGTTGATGTTGTCCTTCAGCGCGGCCATCTCGCCGGAGGCGGCCACCGCGATGGAGCGGGACAGGTCGCCCTTGGTCACCGCGGTCGCCACGTCGGCGATCGAGCGCACCTGGTTGGTCAGGTTGGCGGCGAGCTGGTTCACGTTGTCGGTGAGGTCGCGCCACAGGCCCGCGGCGCCGGGCACGCGCGCCTGGCCGCCGAGCTTGCCCTCGATGCCGACCTCGCGCGCCATGTTGGTCACTTGGTCGGCGAAGGTCGCGAGCGTCTCGATCATGCCGTTGATGGTGTCGGCCAGCGCGGCGATCTCGCCCTTGGCGTCCACCTGCAGCTTGCGCTTCAGGTTGCCCTGCGCCACCGCGGTCACCACGTCGGCGATGCCGCGCACCTGGTTGGTGAGATTGGTGGCCATCAGGTTGACGTTGTCGGTGAGGTCCTTCCAGGTGCCGCCCACGCCGGGCACCTGCGCCTGGCCGCCGAGCTTGCCCTCGGTGCCCACCTCGCGCGCCACGCGGGTCACTTCCGAGGCGAAGCCGTTCAACTGGTCCACCATCACGTTGATGGTGTCCTTCAGGGCCAGGATCTCGCCCTTGACGTCCACGGTGATCTTCTTCGACAGGTCGCCGCGCGCCACCGCGGTGGTCACGTCGGCGATGTTGCGCACCTGGCCGGTGAGGTTGTCGGCCATCAGGTTGACGTTGTCGGTGAGGTCCTTCCAGGTACCGGCCACGCCGCGCACCTGCGCCTGACCGCCGAGCTTGCCTTCGGTACCGACCTCGCGCGCCACGCGGGTCACCTCGGAGGCGAAGGAGTTCAACTGATCCACCATCGTGTTGATGGTGTTCTTGAGCTCGAGGATTTCGCCCTTGACGTCGACGGTGATCTTCTTGGAAAGATCGCCCAGCGCCACGGCGGTGGTCACCTCCGCGATGTTGCGCACCTGGCCGGTGAGGTTGGCCGCCATCGCGTTCACGTTGTCGGTGAGGTCCTTCCAGGTACCGCCCACGCCGGGCACCTGCGCCTGGCCGCCGAGCTTGCCCTCCGAACCGACCTCGCGCGCCACGCGGGTCACCTCGGAGGCGAAGGAGTTCAGCTGGTCCACCATCACGTTGATGGTGTTCTTGAGCTCCAGGATCTCGCCCTTGACGTCCACGGTGATCTTCTTGGAAAGATCGCCGCGCGCCACCGCGGTGGTCACCTCCGCGATGTTGCGCACCTGGCCGGTCAGGTTGCCGGCCATCAGGTTCACGTTGTCGGTGAGGTCCTTCCAGGTACCGCCCACGCCGGGCACCTGCGCCTGGCCGCCGAGCTTGCCCTCCGAACCGACCTCGCGCGCCACGCGGGTCACCTCGGAGGCGAAGGAGTTCAACTGGTCCACCATCACGTTGATGGTGTCCTTGAGCTCCAGGATCTCGCCCTTGACGTCCACCGTGATCTTCTTGGACAGGTCGCCGCGCGCCACCGCGGTGGTCACCTCCGCGATGTTGCGCACCTGGCCGGTGAGATTGGCCGCCATCAGGTTGACGTTGTCGGTGAGGTCGGCCCAGGTGCCGGCCACGCCGGGCACCTGCGCCTGGCCGCCGAGCTTGCCTTCGGTGCCCACTTCGCGCGCCACGCGGGTCACTTCCGAGGCGAAGCCGTTCAACTGGTCCACCATCACGTTGATGGTGTTCTTGAGCTCCAGGATCTCGCCCTTGACGTCCACGGTGATCTTCTTGGAGAGGTCACCCGAGGCCACGGCGGTGGTCACTTCGGCGATGTTGCGCACCTGGCCGGTGAGGTTGTCGGCCATCAGGTTCACGTTGTCGGTGAGGTCCTTCCAGGTGCCGCCGACGCCGGGCACCTGCGCCTGGCCGCCGAGCTTGCCCTCGGTACCGACCTCGCGCGCCACGCGGGTCACCTCGGAGGCGAAGGAGTTGAGCTGGTCCACCATGGTGTTGATGGTGTTCTTGAGCTCGAGGATCTCGCCCTTGACCTCCACGGTGATCTTCTTGGAAAGGTCGCCGGAGGCGACCGCGGTGGTCACCTCGGCGATGTTGCGCACCTGGCCGGTGAGGTTGGTGGCCATCGCGTTGACGTTGTCGGTGAGGTCCTTCCAGGTGCCCGCCACGCCCTTCACGGTCGCCTGGCCGCCCAGCTTGCCCTCGGTGCCGACCTCGCGCGCCACGCGGGTCACCTCGGAGGCGAACGAGGCCAGCTGCGCCACCATCGTGTTGACCACCTTGCCGATGCGCAGGAACTCGCCGCGCAGCGGGCGGCCGTCGATCTCCACGGTCATGGTCTGGGAGAGATTGCCCTTGGCCACCGCGCCGATCACGCGCGCCACCTCCGCGGTGGGCTGCACCATGTCCTCGATCAGTTCGTTGACCGAGCGGATCGCGCTTTCCCAGCCGCCGGTGGCCGTTTTCACGCGGGCGCGCTGGTTGATGCGGCCTTCCTTGCCGACCACGACGGAAAGCCGGGCGAATTCCTCGGTGAGCTGGCGATTGAGGCCGACCACTTCGTTGAACAGCCGGGCCACTTCCGGATCGGCGCCTGGGCCGCTCTCCGGCAGGCGCACGCTGAAGTCGCCGCTGCGCAGGCTGTGCAGGGCGGCGACTAGCTGGGGACGGTCCAGGATTTCCTGGCAGATTTCGGCGTTCACATGAGTCTCCTGTGTCGTGACCAGCACGTCCTGCACAGGTCGATCATGATGGGCGGCGCGCCCGGCGAGAAGAAGGAAAGCCGCCGAGGTTGCACGTTCCACGCTGAACCCATGCTTCAATCCGTCGCGCGCGAGCGCCGGCAAGCCCCGTACGGGGCCTGTCGATCGCAAGGCGAGCAGCGCGCGCCGATACGGGGTTGCCGCGCTTTAGCGGTTCCGGAACGTCGCCGCTCCCCACGTCGCAGCGCGGCGCACCATAGCATGGCGCCGGGTTGGCTTCGCGCGAAGGAGCCCATAGAATGCGGGCGGTCGTTGCATCAGGTCGCTCCACTCGGGACCGGCTTTGGGGACATCCCGCGGTGATCCGCCAGACAAGGGGGCGACTTTCGGAATGCCATTGGAGAAGGATGTAGCCGGTTTCCTGCGGTCGACATTCCGGTCCATCTGGTCGATGGAGCTGTTGTTCCTGCTGCTGCACGACCCCTCACGCTGCTGGTCCCCGCCGGAACTGGTCGACGCGCTGCGCGCAAGCGAACTGGTCGTGAGCCAGGCGGTGGAATCGCTGCACGCCGCGGGACTGGTCGTATGCGAAAGCGACGACCTCGTGCGCTACGGCCCCGCCTCCGACGAACGCCACCAACTGGTCCTGGCGACACAGGCGCTCTATCTGAAGTCGCCCGATGCCGTCATGCGCCTGATCATGCGGTCGCGGTCGGACAACCTCGTCGCCTTCGCCGACGCCTTTCGATTCCGTAAGGATTAGCGCGTGTCATCCTATTTTGCATCGGCCGTCTATCTGCTGTGCTTCTTCACCAGTTCGGTCTGCGCGCTGATGCTGGGGCGCAGCTTCCGCCGCACGCGGACCCGGCTGTTGTTCTGGAGCGCGCTGTGCTTCGGGCTGCTGGCGTTGAACAACCTGCTGCTGGTGCTGGACCTGGTGGTGCTCCCCCCGTCGATAGACCTGGCCCTGCCGCGCGGCCTGGTCGCGCTGGCGGCGGTGGCGACGTTGCTGTTCGGCTTCATCTGGGATGCGGAGGAGTGAGGTGATGATGTACTTCCTCGGCGGGGCGATCGCCTGCGGCCTGTTCGTCGCCGCCCTGTTCTTCCTGCGCTTCTGGCGCCGCACCGGCGATGGCCTGTTCCTGGCCTTCTCGGTGGCCTTCGGGCTGATGGGTGTGGCGCAGATCGTCATTGCCGCGATCAACATCTATTTCGAGGACAGCAGCCCGGCCTACCTCATCCGGCTGGCCGCCTTTGCCCTCATCATGGTGGCGATCGGCCGCAAGAACAGGAAGTCGACCTAGCCTCCGGTCCGTCCCGGGCCGCCTACAGGTCCAGCGGCTGCAGCACGCCGGCGCGTTCGGCACGTTCCCATCGTTCGTCGAACTGCTGGCGCAGCGGCGCCCAGCCGGGACGGTCGGCCAGCGCGGCGCGACCCTGCGGGCGCTCGGCATCGGGCTGGAACAGGTAGCCGCCGGCATCGGTGAGCAGGCAGGCCGAGATGTCGCCCAGGTCGATCTCCTCGACGGGCATGCGCACCTTCAGCACGCTCGGCAGCCGCTGCATCAGCAGGATCAGGCGGTGGCCGTCGCGCAGCGCGGCGGCCGGATCGTGCAGCAAGAGGCGGATCTGCGCGCCGCGGCCGGCCGTGGCGATGCGGCGCAGCTCGGCCAGTTCCTCCGCGCTCGAATAAAGCGAGTCGTCCAGGCGCGGCAGCCGGATGTCCACCTCGCGGCGTGCCTGGGCAAGCAGCGTCAGCCGCGCCGCGGCCAGCTCGTCGGCGCTGCCGGCCGGCAACGTGCCGCTGGGGTCCGGCGCCTGGCCGGTCACCGGCGGGCCTTGTGCGGCACGAGATGACCGTCGTTGACCAGTGCGGTGAGCAGGTCCAGCGCGGCGTCGCCGGGTACTTCGTCGAAGGCAAGCGTGCGTTGCGCGCACAGCCGCTGCGCCAGCTCGCCGGTGGCCGGGTAGGCGTGGCCGTTGGCGAACAGCGTGGCGCCGCGCCGGCCGCGGCCCCAGGCCAGCCGGGACCACGGATGGCGCAGCAGCGTCGCGCCGCCTTCCAGGCGCTTGCGCAGCATCGCCGGCGTCAGCGGCTTGGCCGGCGGCGCGGGCGTCTGGGCGTTGCGGTAGCGGGTGATGAAGCGGCCGAACCAGTCGCGCAGGCTGTCCTCGTCCAGGGCGGCGGCGAAGGGCAGCGCCGCGCGCAGGCGGGCGAGGGCGGCGGCGTCGATCTCGCCGGCGGCGCGTGCCGGGGCGAGGTCGGCGTCGGTGTAGCGCTGCGCCTCGTCCAGCCGCTCGGCGAGGTAGTCGGCCAGGTCGCCGGTCAGTTCCGCCTGTGAGGGCGCGCGCATGCCCACGGAAAGCGTCATGCAGGGACCGCCGAAGGCGACCCCGTCGTGCGGCACTCCGGGCGGCAGGTAGAGCATGTCGCCCGGCTCCAGCAGCCATTCGTGGGTGGGCTCGAAATGCGCCAGCTGCTTGAGCTCGACGTCGGGGCGGAAGTCCCTGGGTGCGGCCGGATCAGTGCTGATCGCCCAGTGCCGCTGACCAAGCCCCTGTAGCAGGAACACGTCGTACTGGTCCACGTGGGCGCCGACGCCGCCGCCGGGTTCGGCGTAGGAAATCATGACGTCGTCGATGCGCCAGCTCGGCAGGAAGCGGAAATGTTCCAGCAGCTGCGCCACGTCGGCGTCCCACTTGTCCACGTCCTGCACCAGCAGGGTCCAGTCCGTGCTCGGCGTGCCGGCGAAGTCGGCCTCGTCCAGCGGGCCGGTCTTCACCGACCAGCGGTCGCGCGCCGGGTCGTGGACGATCAACCGCGACAGCGCGCCTTCCTCGCAGGCCAGGCCCGCCAGGTCATCCGGCTGCAGCGGCGGCTGGAAATCGGGGAAGGCATTGCGGATCAGCAGCGGGCGCTTCTGCCAGTAGTCGCGCAGGAACTGCGCCGGCGGCATGCCCAGCGGCTGCTTGGCCGAGCCGCGGACTTCGATGGGGAGCTTGTCGTTCATCGGGCCATTGTACGGCCGGGTTCGCGCCGCGAGCCCGCGGCGCGCGCATGCCTCAGCCCATCAGCTTCACCACGTTGTTCAATCCCAGGCCCAGCACCGCGATGGCCGCCAGCACCGTCGCCACGCGCGCGGGCAGCCGCCGCGCGAACAATGCGCCCAACGGCGCGGCCAGGACGCCGCCGGCGATCAGCCCCAGCACGGCGGCGCCGTGGCTGAGCCCGACCAGGTAAAGGAAGCTCGCGCTGGCCGCCACGCTCACCACGCACTTGGCCAGGTGCACGGTGCCGATCACCGTGCGCGGCGTCGCCCCGCGGGCTACCAGCGTGGTCACGGTCAGCGCGCTCCAGCCGCCGCCGGCCACCGCGTCGGCGAAGCCCGCGGCCAGGCCCAGCACCGGCGTGCCGCGCGGCGTGTCCGTGCCGGTCGGGCGGTTGCGTACGCCGCGCACGAGCAGGAACAAGCCTATGCCGAGCAGGTAGGGCGTCAGCGCCATCCGCATCCAGCCTGCCGGCACGTGCACCACGACCATCGCGCCGGCCACGGCGCCCACCACGCCCGGCACCGTCAGGATCCAGAACAGCGGCCAGCGCACGTTGCCGGCCAGCCAGTGGCTGACGCCCGACGCACCGCAGGTGAAGGCCTCGGCCTGGTGCACGCTCGCGGTGGCGGTCACCGGCGGCACGCCCAGGCCCAGCAGCATGGTCGCCGAAGCCACGCCGTAGGCCATGCCGAGCGCGCCATCGACCAGCTGGGCCAGCGCGCCGACGCCAGCGAAAGTGAGGAACTCCGGGAGGGGAAGCATGGCGCAAAGGATATAGGCGGAGGCCGGAGTATCGGCAGTGCCGTGCGCGCGCCGGAAATAAGGCCTCGGCATAACCACATGCCGAGCTGTCCTTTCCCCGTCGGGATGACGCCGCCTAGATTGGCAGGCACCCACATTGGCCGTCCAAAGGAGAGACGACGTGAATGCCCTGGTCGCCCCGGAGCCGTTGTCCATCGTGCTCAGCGCGGAAAAGAGCGCCTTGCTCGCCAGGCTGGCCGAGGGACTGGCCGCGGAGGAGCTCTACTGGGTGGCCGCCTGGAGCGCCGCGCGGGCCGGCCAGGCGCAGCCGGGCGTCCGCCGTGCGGAGGCGACGCCGGCAAGCGCGCCGGACGCGCCACGGCTGACCATCCTCTACGGCAGCCAGACCGGCAACGCCAAGCGCGTCGCCGAGCAGTTCGCCTCGAGGAGCGAAGCGGCCGGCCTGCCGGTGCGGCTGGCGCGCGCCGACGGTTATCCGCAGCGCGACCTGGCTAAGGAAACCCACCTGCTGGTGGTGATCAGCACGCAGGGCGATGGCGAGCCGCCGGACGACGCGCGCGGCTTCGTCGAGTTCCTCGCCGGCAAGCGCGCGCCCAGGTTGACGGGATTGCGCTACGCGGTGCTGGGCCTGGGCGATTCGAGCTATCCGCAGTTCTGCGCCGTCGGCCGCCAGCTCGACGAACGCCTGGCCGAACTCGGCGCGGCGCGCTTCGCGCCGCTGGGCGAGGCCGACGTGGACGTCGAGGCGGTCGCCAAGCCGTGGTCGGCCCAGGCGCTGGAAAAGGCCCGCGAGGCGCTCGCAAGTACCGCGCCGGCCGCCGCCCGCAGTGCCACCGTGCACGCCTTGCCCAGCCGTGGCGCACATTCGCGCGAGCAGCCGTTCGCCGCCGCCGTGCTGGCCAACCAGCGCATCGTTTCGCGCGACAGCGAGCGGGCCGTCCACCACATCGAGCTTTCGCTGGAGGGCTCCGGCCTGCGCTACGCGCCCGGCGACGCCCTCGGCGTCTGGCCGGTCAACCCGCCCGCGCTGGTGGCGCAGTGGCTGCAAGCGCTGCACCTGGATGGCGCGCACGAAGTCGTCCACGAAGGCCGCAGCCTGCCGCTGGCGCAGTGGCTCTCGCGCGAGCGCGAACTGACCCGGCTCACGCGCGCCTTCGTCGCCGCGCAGGCCGCCGCCAGCGGCCATGCCGACCTGATGCGCGTGCTGCGCAAGGAAAACGCCGCGCCGTTCGCCGAGCTGCTGGATAGCCACCAGCCGATCGACCTGCTGCGCCGCTATCGCGCGGCGTGGCGCGCCGAGGAACTGGTCGCCGCGCTGCGCCCGCTCACCCCGCGGCTGTATTCGATCGCCTCCAGCCCGCGCGCCGTGGGCGAGGACGAGGTCCACCTGACCGTAGCCAAGGTCGAGTACGAGGCCTTCGGCGCGCCGCACTGGGGCGCCGCTTCGGCCTTCCTCGCCGCTCAGGCGGAGGACGCTCGGGTGCCGGTGTTCATCGAGGCCAACGACCGCTTCCGCCTGCCGGCCGACGATGCGCGCGACGTCATCATGATCGGCCCTGGCACCGGCGTGGCGCCGTTTCGCGCCTTCGTGCAGGACCGCCGCGAGACCGGCGCGCGCGGCCGCAACTGGCTGTTCTTCGGCAACCGCCATTTCACCCGTGACTTCCTCTATCAGGTCGAATGGCAGGGGGCGCTCAAGAGTGGCGCGCTGCACCGCCTCGATCTGGCCTTTTCGCGCGACACCGCACGCAAGGTCTACGTGCAGGACCACGTACGCGAGCAGGGCAGGGAGCTCTACGCCTGGCTGCAGGGCGGCGCGCACCTGTACGTATGCGGCGACGCCAACCACATGGCCAAGGACGTGCACGCCGCGCTGGTCGATATCGCCGTGGCGCACGGCGGCCACTCCCCCGACGACGCCAGGGCCTGGCTCGCCGACCTCCTCACCCAGGGCCGCTACGCCCGCGACGTGTACTGACATGGCTCCCAGGCTTTCCGAACTCGAACACATCAAGGCGCGCAGCCGCCAGTTGCGCGGCTCGATCGCCGAAGGCCTGGCCGATCCGGTCACCGGCAGCATCAGCGAGGCCGACACCAAGCTGCTGAAGTTCCACGGCAGCTACCAGCAGGACGACCGCGACCTGCGCGAGGAGCGCCGCAGGCAGAAGCTCGAGCCGCTGTACGCCTTCATGCTGCGCGCGCGCCTGCCCGGCGGCGTGGTCACGCCGGCGCAGTGGCTGGTGTTCGACCGCCTCGCCGCCGACTACGCCTCCAGCGGCCTGCGCATCACCACGCGCCAGACCTTCCAGTGGCACGGCATCCTCAAGGGCAACCTCAAGCCCACTATCGCCGCAATCCACCACGCCATGGCCAGCACCATCGCCGCCTGCGGCGACGTGCTGCGCAACGTGGTGGCGACGCCGCTGCCGGAGCAGTCCGGCCTGCATGCACAGGCGTATGCCTGGGCGGCGAAGCTGTCGGCGGAACTGGCCCCGCAGACCACCGCCTACCACGAGCTGTGGCTGGACGGCGAAAAGCTGGTCGGCGAACCGGAGCCCGAGCCGCTGTACGGCAAGACCTACCTGCCGCGCAAATTCAAGATCGGGCTGGCGATCCCTCCGCTCAACGACATCGACGTGTTCGCGCAGGACCTGGGCTTGATCGCCATCGAAAGCGACGGCCGCCTGGCCGGCTTCGACCTGGCGATCGGCGGCGGCATGGGCGCCACCCACGGCGATCCGACGACCTATCCGCGGCTCGCCGAGGTGATCGGCTTCGTCGCGCCCGAACATCTGCGCGAGGCCGCCGAGCAAGTGATCGCGATCCAGCGCGACTGGGGCGACCGCGGCGAGCGCAAGCACGCGCGCCTGAAATACACGCTGGACCACCGCGGCACCGAGGTGTTCAAGGCCGAGCTGGAAAAGCGCCTGGGCTTCGCGCTGCAGCCGGCGCGCGGGTTCCGCTTCGACCACAACGGCGACCGCTACGGCTGGACCGAGGGCGAGGACGGCCGCTGGCACCTCACCTTGCACATCGAATCGGGGCGTCTGCTGGACCGCGGCCCGCAACGCCTGCAGAGCGGCATGCGCGAACTGGCCCGCGTGCACACCGGCGACTTCCGCCTGACCTGCAACCAGAACGTGATCATCGCCAACGTGCAGGCGGCCGACCGCACGCGCATCGACGCCATCGTCGCCGCGCACGGCATGGACGGCTATCGCCGGCAGAGCGCAGTGCGCCGCCACGCCATCGCCTGCGTGGCGCTGCCCACCTGCGGCCTGGCCATGGCCGAGAGCGAGCGCTACCTGCCGACGGTGCTGGAGAAACTCGAGGCGCGATTGGAGCACCACGGCCTGCTCGATGCGCCGATCCTGCTGCGCCTGTCTGGTTGCCCCAACGGCTGCTCGCGCCCGTACCTGGGCGAGATTGCGCTGGTCGGCCGCGCGATCGGCCGCTACGACCTGCGCCTGGGCGCCGATTTCAGCGGGCAGCGCATGAACGTGACCTACCGCGAGAACGTGGACGAGCAGGCCATCCTGGATGCGCTCGACCCGCTGTTCGCCGCCTACGCGGCCGGCCGCGAGCCGGGCGAGGGCTTCGGCGATTTCCTGTGGCGCACCGGCGTGTTGGCGGCGCCTGCGCCGCGACCCGAGCGCCGCATCGCGGCGGAGGTGCTGGCATGAACGCGCGCCCCGCCGTGCAGCCGGCCTGGCAGCCGCGCGGCCTGGAAGAGATCAACGCCGAGCTTGCGCGACTGGGCGCCGAGGATCGCGTGGCCTGGGCGCTGGAACACGTGCCCGGCCCGCACGTGCTGTCCTCCAGCTTCGGCGCGCAGGCGGCAGTGTCGCTGCACATGGTGAGCCGGCAGAGCCCGCGCATTCCGGTGGTGCTGATCGACACCGGCTATCTGTTTCCCGAGACCTACCGCTTCGTCGACGAACTCACCGAACGGCTGGACCTCAACCTCCAGGTCTATCGCGCCACGCTCAGCCCTACCTGGATGGAGGCCCGCCATGGCCGCCTGTGGGAGCAGGGCGTGGAAGGCATCGAACGCTACAACCGCATACGCAAGGTCGAGCCGATGCAGCGTGCGCTGGCCGAACTGGGCGCCGTCGGCTGGTTCGCCGGCCTGCGGCGGAGCCAGGCGCGCAGCCGTGCCCATGTGGCGTTCGCCGAGTACCGCCACGAGCGCTGGAAATTCCATCCGCTGGCCGACTGGAGCGACCGCGACGTCTGGCTCTACCTCAAGCGCCACGGCCTGCCATACCACCCGCTGTGGCACCAGGGCTACACCTCCATCGGCGACGTGCACACCAGCCACCGCTGGGAACCCGGCATGGATCCGGAAGACACGCGCTTCTTCGGCCTCAAGCGCGAATGCGGGCTGCACGACCTCCTCTGAGGCGACGGTCTGCTTCGTCCTCCGGATGCGGGCGCGGCTAGGCCGCGTCCGGCAGCGCGAGCGGCCGCTCGCGCCAGTGTGGCCCGTCGGACCAGGCCGCAGGCGCGGCGTCGCCGGTCAGTGCGCGCACCACGTCGCGCCGGTCCAGGTGCGGCGCGAACCGCCCGATGAACTCCAGCACGTACTCGCGCAGCACGGTTTCCCGCCGCAGCACGATCCAGGTCATGCATTGCGGGAACAGGTGGTCGGCCGGCAGCACGCGCAGGTCGGCGTCCGCCGGCAGCATCGCCATCTCGGCCAGCACGCCGACGCCCAGCCCGGCGCGCACGTAGGTCTTGATCAGGTCCGCGTCGCCGGCCGTCATGGCGATCTGCGGCTCCAGGCCGGCGTCCTCGAAGGCGCGGCGCAGGGACGACTCGGGCTTGAGCGAGGAGTCGTAGCTGATCAGCGGCTGCGCGGCCAGTTCGGCCAGCGTGGGCGGCAGGCTGCGCCTGGCCAGTACATGGCCGGCCGGAGCCACCACCACGCGGTGCCAGCGGTAGGCGGGCAGGGCTATACCCAGGGCAGGCGGCGCGCCGGCGGTGCTGACCACGGCCATGTCGACCCGGCCCGCCTCCAGTTGCGCCAGCACGTCGGCGTCGTGGCCGGGCTGCAGGTGCACGCTCACCTGCGGATAGGCGAGGTTGAGCGCGGCGATCGACGGCGGCAGGGCGAAGCGCGCCTGGGTGTGCGTGGTGGCGATGCGCAACTCGCCGTGCGCCTCGTTGCGCAGGTTGGCGGCGATCGAGCGGATGTTGGCCGCCTCGGCGAGGATGGCGCGCGCGCGCTCGAGCACCTGGCGGCCGGCATGGGTCACCGCGTCCAGGCTCTTGCCCTTGCGCACGAAGAGCCTGAAGCCGAGCTCCTCCTCAAGCTGCTTGAGCTGCTTGCTCAGGCCGGGCTGGGTGGCGTGCACGCGCTCGGCGGCGACGGTGATGTTGAGGCCTGAGTCGGCGATCGCGACCAGGTAGCGCAGTTGGACCAGGGTCATGGCTCGGTATCCGTGTTCGTTCGGCGGAAGGGGCGGCTGCGGACGGGGCGCAGCTACATCGCGCGGGCGCGCGGTGCGCCCGCCCTTCGGCCGGAACGTCGTGATCGCGGATGAGGTGCTTTTCGGTATGCATAATTTGGACGTCTATACGTCCAATGACGTTGGCTGTCAAGAAATGGTCGATGCGTCCCGGTCCACATAACGTCAATGCATATGACCTTCGCGACAAATCATTTGCCGCCCGCCAGACGGCCGCCTAGCGTGGCCATCCCCGTCTTGCAGGCCGCTCCCTTGAGGCTCTACCCGTTGTTCGCCGATCTTTCGCGCCGCGCCGTGCTGGTGGTCGGCGGCGGGTTGGTGGCCGAGCGCAAGGTGGCGGCGCTGCTGCACGCCGGGGCGCAGGTGACGGTGAATGCGCCGGAGCTGACCCCCGCGTTGCGGCGCTGGGTCGAGCAGGGAACCATCGCGCATCGGGCCGAGGCCTTCCGCGAGGCCTGGCTGGACCGGGTCTGGCTGGTGGTGGCCGCCACGTCCGACCGCGCAACCAACGCGCTGGTCGCCGAGATGGCGGGACTGCGGCGATTGTTCGTCAACGTGGTGGACGACGCCCGGCTTTCGAGCTTCCACGTGCCGGCGGTGATCGACCGCGCGCCGCTGACCATCGCGATTTCCAGCGGCGGCCACGCGCCCATGCTCAGCCGGCTCCTGCGCGAGCGACTGGAAGCGCTGCTGGACGATTCCCTCGGCGCGCTGGCCGGGCTGGCCGCCAGGCTGCGCCCGCGCGTCCGCCTGCGTTTCCCGGCCGCGGCGGCGCGGCGGCGATTCTACGAGCGGCTGTTCGCCGGCCCGGTGGCGAGCCTGCTGCGCCAGGGGCGCCAGCGCGAGGCGCGTATCGCGGCCGAGCGTGAGCTGGCCGGCGATCCTTCCTTCGATACCGGCACCGTCGTGCTGGTGGGCGCCGGCCCGGGCGATCCGGGCCTGCTGACCCTGCGTGGCCTGCGTGCGCTCAACGAGGCCGACGTGATCCTGCACGACCGCCTGGTCAGCGCCGAGGTGCTGGCGCTCGCGCGGCGCGACGCCGAACGCATCGAGGTAGGCAAGCAGGCGGGCAACCACCGCGCCACGCAGGAGCAGATCCACCGATTGATGCTCGAGCACGCGCAGGCCGGCCGCCGTGTGGTGCGGCTGAAAGGCGGCGACCCGTTCGTGTTCGGGCGCGGCGGCGAGGAGCTGGAATTCCTGCGCGCGCACGGCATCGGCTACGAGGTGGTGCCCGGCATCACCGCGGCGCTGGCCTGCGCCGCCTATGCCGGCGTGCCGCTGACCCACCGTGACCACGCCCAATCCGTGCGCCTGCTCACCGCGCACTGCCAGTCCTCGCAGGACACGCTGGACTGGGCCGCGCTCGCGCAGGAACGCCAGACGCTGGCGGTCTACATGGGCGTGGGCGAACTGGCCACGCTGCAGGCGCGGCTGCTCGAACACGGCCGCTCGCCGGCCACGCCCTTCGCGCTGGTCGAGAACGGCTCGCGGCGGGGGCAGCGGGTGGTCACCGGCGCGCTGGCCGAGCTTGCCGGGCGTGCCACTGTCCATGCGGTTCGTTCACCCGCGCTGCTGATACTCGGCGAGGTCGCTGCGCTGGCGCCCACGCTGGCGTGGTTTGGCGTGCCGCCGCTGGGCGCGGCGGCCCATGACACCGGCGATGCGGGCAGGGCGGCCCGCGCCCGCCCGGCAGCCCGCCCGGATGACGTGCTCGCCGCGCTCCACAGGCCTGACCCCTTCGCGCCGGCGCGTTCGCCGGCATCCATTGCAGGAGCACTTCCATGATCTACGACAGCATCCTGGACACCATCGGCCGCACGCCGATCGTCAAGCTGCACCGCCTCGCGCCCAAGCACGTGGAGCTCTACGTCAAGGTGGAAGCCTTCAATCCAGCCGGCTCGGTGAAGGACCGCCTGGCGCTGGCGATCATCCTGGACGCCGAGCAACGCGGCGACCTCAAGCCCGGCCAGACCGTGATCGAGGCGACCTCCGGCAACACCGGGGTGGCGCTGGCCGCGGTGTGCGCGGCGCGCGGCTATCCGTTCGTGGCGGTGATGACCGAAACCTTTTCCATCGAGCGGCGCAAGCTGATCCGCGCCTATGGCGGCAAGGTGATCCTCACCCCGGCGGCCGCACGCGGCACCGGCATGGTGGAGAAGGCCGCCGAACTGGCCAGGAAACACGGCTGGTTCCTGGCACGCCAGTTCGAGAACCCGGCCAACCCGGCCTATCACCGCCAGACCACCGCCGCCGAGATCCTGGGCGATTTCGCCGGCCGCCGGCTGGACTACTTCGTCAGCGGCTGGGGCACCGGTGGGACGCTGACCGGCGTGGGCGAAGTGCTCAAGGTGGCGCGGCCGGAGGTCAAGATCATCGGCGCGGAGCCCGCGGGCGCCTCGCTGCTGGCCGGCAAGGAATGGCAGCCGCACAAGATCCAGGGCTGGACGCCGGACTTCGTGCCGGCCGTGCTCAACCGCAAGGTGGTCGACCAGTTGCTGGGCATCGACGACACGGTCGCCCGCGATACCTCGCGCGCGCTGGCGCAGCAGGAGGGCATCTTCGTGGGGCTGTCATCGGGCGCCACGCTGGCGGCGGCGCTGCAGGTGGCCAAGGACGCGCCGGAAGGCTCGGTGCTGCTGGCGATGCTGCCCGACACCGGCGAGCGCTACCTGTCGACCTTCCTGTTCGAAGGCGTCAACGAGGGCTCGGACGAGGTGGAGCCCAGTACCTAGCCGGGGCAGAAGGTGGCGGCGGTCTGAGCCGCGCCACATGACCCTTCCCTCGCTTGCGGGGGAAGGGTCCCGGAAGGCGGATGGGGCGGGCGGAGCGCGCGCTACAACGCCGCCCTATCGATCTAGGCCGCGCGCCGCGGCCGCGCCCGCGACGATCCCAGCTCCCACTGGTCGATCAGCTTGCGCCCCACCTTCGCCAGCGCCTCGATCGCCGGCAGCAGTTCGCGGCCGAGCGGGGTGAGCGCGTACTCGGCCGAGGGCGGCGAGCTGTCCAGCACGCGGCGGGTTACCAGGCCGCGCGATTCCAGCTCGCGCAGCCGCGCGCTCAACACCCGCGCGGAAATGCGCGGGATGTCGTGGCGCAATTCGCCGAAGCGCCGCGGCTCCGCGCTCAGGTACCAGATCACGTTGGGCGCCCAGGCGCCGCGCAGCAGCGCCAGGCTCTCGGTGAGCGGGCACGCCGGCGGTGGCGCGGCGACCTTGCTCTTGCGCAGCGGCAGGCCCATGGCTGGGTTTTCCTCGTGCATGCGGTAACCGCGGGGATACCACATTCTGGCACTAATTCCCGGTTAGGTGGTATCCATGAGTAACCGTCGCAGCTAGGATGCCCGCCACGTCGCAACGACGTTCCACACCCCCACAAGGAGTCCCCGCATGAAGCTCTACTACTCCCCCGGCGCCTGCTCGCTTTCCCCGCACATCGTCGCGCAGGAAGCCGGCATCGCCCTGCAGCTGGTGAAGGTCGACACCAAGACCAGGCGCACCGAGAGCGGTGCGGACTTCCTGGCGATCAACCCGAAGGGCTACGTGCCCACGCTGGAGCTGGACGACGGCGAAGTGCTCACCGAGGGCCCGGCGATCGTGCAGTACCTGGCCGACCTCAAGCCGGCCTCGGGCCTGGCGCCCGCCAACGGCACGCTGGCGCGCTACCGCCTGCAGGAGATGCTGGGCTACATCAACTCCGAGCTGCACAAGTCCTACAGCCCGCTGTTCAAGCCCGACACGCCCGAGGCGACCCGGCAGGAGCGCAAGGACTACCTGCGCAAGCGCTACGCGCTGCTCGATGCCGTGCTGGCCAGGCAGCCCTGGCTGCTGGGCGAGCGGTTCACCGCGGCCGACGCCTACCTGTTCACCGTGACCAACTGGGCGCGCCACGTGGATCTGGACCTGTCCGACTTCCCGGCGGTCCTGGCCTTCCAGAAGCGCGCGGCCGAGCGGCCGGCAGTGCAGGCGGCGATGGACGCCGAAGGGCTGGCGCGCCGCGCCACCGCAGCGGCCTGAGGAAGACGTCCTCGAAACATGCCGCCCGCGCGAGCGGGCGGCATGTTTTTGTCCGGCGTAGGCAGCGCGTCGTAGGGTGCTTCAGCCCATCTCGAACGTTCGATCAATCGGGCGATCAGTGCGGCGTATCGCCCGCGCGCCTGACCGCGAGATCGCCCTTGCGCGCCCTGGACGCGACCATCCAGCCGGGATGGAGCTGCAGCCGCCAGCCGGCGCCTTCAGCGGTGGCAGGGTCGGCTCATGGCGCGAGCATGCGGTGCGCACCCAGGCAAGCGGCGGATCAGATGTCCTTGGCCAGCGCCGCCGCCAGCCCGGTGTAGCCGCCGGGCGTGAGCTCCAGCAGTCGCTGCTTCGCCGCCGCAGGCAGGTCCAGCCCTTCGATGAACTGGCGCATGGATTCGCGCGTGATGCCCTGGCCGCGGGTCAGCGCCTTCAGCTGCTCGTAGGGCTCGGGCAGGCCGTAGCGGCGCATCACCGTCTGCACGGCCTCGGCCAGCACTTCCCAGCTCGCGTCCAGGTCGGCCGCGAGGCGCTCGGCATTGACGGTGAGCTTGCCCAGGCCCTTCTGCAGCGATTCCAGCGCCACCAGCGTATGGCCGAAGGCGGTGCCCAGCGCGCGCAGCACGGTGGAGTCGGTCAGGTCGCGCTGCCAGCGGCTGATCGGCAGCTTCTCGGCGAAGTGGCCCAGCAGCGCATTGGCGAGGCCGAAGTTGCCCTCGGCGTTCTCGAAATCGATCGGGTTGACCTTGTGCGGCATGGTCGAGGAGCCGACCTCGCCCGCCTTCAGCGCCTGCTTGAAATAGCCCAGCGAGATGTAGCCCCAGATGTCGCGCGCCAGGTCGATCAGGATGGTGTTGGCGCGGCGCACTGCGTCGCAGTACTCGGCCACGCCGTCGTGCGGCTCGATCTGCGTGGTGTAGGGGTTGTAGTTGAGCCCCAGGCCCTGCACGAAGCGCTGCGAGAACGCGCGCCAGTCCACTTCCGGGTAGGTGATGGCGTGGGCGTTGTAGTTGCCCACCGCGCCGTTGATCTTGCCGGGGATGTCCAACGCGGCGAGCTGCTTGCGCTGGCGCTCCAGCCGCGCCACCACGTTGGCCAGTTCCTTGCCCAGCGTGCTGGGCGAGGCGGTCTGGCCGTGCGTGCGCGAGAGCATCGGCAGGCCGGCGTTGGCGTGCGCCAGCTCGCGCAGGCGGGCGATCACGCGGTCGAGCATCGGCAGCAGCACGCCCTCGCGCGCGTCGCGCAGCATCAGCGCGTAGGAGAGGTTGTTGATGTCCTCGCTGGTGCAGGCGAAGTGCACGAACTCCTTGGCCTGTGCCAACTCCGGATCGGCGCCGATGCGCTCCTTGATGAAGTACTCGATCGCCTTGACGTCGTGGTTGGTGGTCGCCTCGATCGCCTTGACGCGCTCGCCGTCGGCCACGCTGAAGCCCTCGGCGATGGCGCGCAGCTGGTCCACCTGCGTGCCGGAGAATGGCGGCAGTTCGACGATGGCCGACTCGGCGGCAAGCGCCAGCAGCCATTCGATCTCCACCTTGACGCGCCGGTGCATCAGGCCGAACTCGCTGAAGACCGGGCGCAGGGGCTCGACCTTGCCGGCGTAGCGTCCATCCAGCGGCGACAGGGCGGTGAGGGCGTGGCTGCTCATCGGGTGCGGTCCGGCAAAGGGGAAACGGCCATTTTACATTGCCGCCGCGCTGATGGCCGCCGGCCTATAGTGGCGCCTTCCCCAAGCCCGAGGAGCCACCGATGGCCGACTTCCGCATCGAGCACGACAGCATGGGCGAGCTGAAAGTGCCTGCCGACGCGCTGTACGGCGCGCAGACCCAGCGCGCGATCGACAACTTCCCGATCTCCGGCCTGGCCCTTCCGCGCGACTTCATCCGCGCGCTCGGCCTGATCAAAGCCGCCGCCGCGTCCGCCAATCTCGGGCTCGGTCATCTGAAGAAAGGGCAGGCCGCGGCCATCCGCAAGGCCGCGCTGGCGGTGGCGGAAGGGCGCTATGACGCGCAGTTCCCGATCGACGTGTTCCAGACCGGCTCGGGCACCAGCACCAACATGAACGCCAACGAGGTGATCGCCCACCTCGCCGCGCAGGGCGGGGCCAAGGTGCACCCCAACGACCACGTCAACTACGGCCAGAGCTCCAACGACGTGATCCCCACCGCGATCCACGTCAGCGCCACGCTGGCCACCAGCGAGCGCCTGCTGCCGGCGCTCAGGCACCTCAAGAGGACCATCGACAAGCGCGCGCGTGAGCTCAGGAACGTGCCCAAGACCGGCCGCACCCACCTGATGGACGCCATGCCGGTGACCTTCGGCCAGGAGCTTTCCGGCTGGTCCGCGCAGATCGCCTCGGCCATCGAGCGCATCGAGGATGCGTTGAAGCGCATGCGCCGCCTGCCGCAGGGCGGCACCGCCGTCGGCACCGGCATCAACGCCGATCCCAAGTTCGGCCCCGCGGTGGCGAAGGAACTCAAGACGCTCACCGGCGTGCGCTTCGAATCGGCGGAGAACTTCTTCGAAGGCATGGCCAGCCAGGACGCCGCAGTGGAACTCTCCGGCGCGCTCAAGACCCTCGCCGTCGCGCTGATGAAGATCGCCAACGACCTGCGCTGGATGAACTCCGGCCCCCTGGCCGGCCTGGGCGAGATCGAGCTGCCCGCGCTGCAGCCCGGCTCCTCGATCATGCCCGGCAAGGTCAACCCGGTGATCCCGGAAGCCACCGCCATGGTCGCCGCGCAGGTGATCGGCAACGACGCGGCGATCACCATCGGCGGGCAGTCGGGCAACTTCCAGCTCAACGTGATGCTGCCGATGATCGCCTACAACCTGCTGCAGTCGATCGAGCTGCTGACCAACGTCTCGCGCCTGCTGGCCGACAAGGCCATCGCCGGCTTCAAGGTCAACCGCGAGCGCGTCAACCAGGCGCTGGCGATGAACCCCATCCTGGTCACCGCGCTCAACCCCGTGATCGGCTACGAGAAGGGCGCCGCCACCGCCAAGCAGGCCTACAAGGAAAAGCGCCCGATCATGGACGTGGCCCTGGAGACCACCGGCCTGTCCCGCGACGAACTCAAGAAGCTGCTCGACCCCACCGCCCTGACCCGCGGCGGCATCCACGGCGAATAACCGCTTTGCTTCCTCTCTCCACCAGGAAAGGCTTGGGGCGAGGACCGAGGCTCGCGGAAACCCGGCTCTGCTCCCCCACCAGGAAGATAGAGCCGAGTAAGGGCGGGGGCTTGCGGAAACCCGGCTCTGCTCCCTCCCCACCAGGAAGATAGAGCCGGGTAAGGGCTGAGGCTTGCGGAAACCCGGCTCTGCTCCCTCTCCCCTCCGGGGAGAGGGCCGGGGTGAGGGGCGGGGCTCGCGAAAATCCACGACCGCGCCCAAGGCAAGCCACCCTTCCATCCTCGCGAAAAATCCCGCCCGGGCATCGGACAGCTCGCGCCCCGGCTTACCGGCAACCACGCCACCGCGAACACCAAGAGTGCTCCGCTGCCCGCTGGCTATACTCGGCCATCTGCCTCAGGAGATAAGGCCATGAACGCCCCCACCCGCATCGACACCACCCGCATCATCCGCGCCCCGCGCGGCAGCACGCTCACCTGCAAGAGCTGGCTCACCGAGGCGCCGTACCGGATGATCCAGAACAACCTCGACCCCGAGGTGGCGGAGAACCCCGCCGAGCTGGTGGTCTACGGCGGTATCGGCCGCGCCGCGCGCAACTGGGAATGCTTCGACGCCATCCTGCGCTCCCTGCGCGAGCTCAACGACGATGAAACCCTGCTGGTGCAGTCCGGCAAGCCGGTCGGCGTGTTCCCGACCCACCCCGACGCTCCGCGCGTGCTCATCGCCAACTCCAACCTGGTGCCGGCCTGGGCCAACTGGGAGCACTTCAACGAGCTCGATAAGAAGGGCCTGATGATGTACGGCCAGATGACGGCCGGCAGCTGGATCTACATCGGCTCGCAGGGCATCGTGCAGGGCACCTACGAGACCTTCGTGGAGATGGGCCGCCAGCACTACAACGGCAGCCTCAAGGGCAAGTGGATCCTCACCGCGGGCCTGGGCGGCATGGGCGGCGCGCAGCCGCTGGCCGCGAGCCTGGCCGGCGCCTGCTCGCTCACCATCGAATGCCAGCAGAGCCGCATCGACTTCCGCCTGAAGACCCGCTACGTCGACGAGCAGGCCACTGACCTCAACGACGCGCTGGCGCGCATCGAGAAGTACACCAAGGCGGGCGAAGCCAAATCCATCGCGCTGCTTGGCAACGCGGCCGACGTGCTGCCCGAGTTGGTGCGCCGCGGCGTGCGGCCGGACGCCGTCACCGACCAGACCAGCGCGCACGACCCGGTCAACGGCTACCTGCCGCTCGGCTGGACGGTGGAAGAGTGGTTCGAGCGCCGCAAGAGCGACCCCAACGGCACCCGCGACGCCGCCAAGCGCTCGATGAAGCAGCACGTGGAAGCCATGCTGGCCTTCCACGAGCAAGGCATCCCCACCTTCGACTACGGCAACAACATCCGCCAGATGGCCAAGGACGAAGGCTGCCAGAACGCCTTCGCCTTCCCCGGCTTCGTGCCCGCCTTCGTGCGCCCGCTGTTCTGCCGCGGCATCGGCCCGTTCCGCTGGGTGGCGCTCTCCGGCGACCCGGAAGACATCTACAAGACCGACCAGAAGGTCAAGGAACTGATCCCCGACGACAAGCACCTGCACAACTGGCTAGACATGGCCGAGCAGCGCATCAGCTTCCAGGGGTTGCCGGCGCGGATCTGCTGGGTGGGGTTGGGGCAGCGGCACAAGCTGGGGTTGGCGTTCAACGAGATGGTGCGGAAGGGGGAGTTGAAGGCGCCTGTCGTTATTGGGCGGGACCACCTCGACTCCGGGTCCGTCGCTAGTCCGAATCGGGAGACTGAGGCTATGAAGGACGGCAGCGATGCCGTGTCCGACTGGCCGTTGCTCAACGCCATGCTCAATACCGCTGGTGGCGCGACCTGGGTGTCGCTACATCACGGCGGGGGTGTGGGGATGGGCTACAGCCAGCACTCGGGGGTGGTGATCGTGTGTGATGGCAGCGAGGCGGCGGATAAGCGGATTGCGCGGGTGTTGTGGAATGATCCGGGCACGGGGGTGATGCGTCATGCGGATGCCGGATACCAAATCGCGGTCGAGTGCGCGAGGGAGCAAGGATTGAAGCTGCCGATGATCTGAGGCCAGACAGGGGGCGGTGAAGATGTAGGCGAACCCTGACAGACACATCAGCCAAGTTCCCCCGATGATGCCGAGGGTCGGAAGCTTCGACCATTCCTGAGGGGGAATCCAAGTGGCAGCCAAGAAGCAAATGGGCGATGACGCGATGGCTCCGCGTGCACGCATGCACAAGCTCACCATTCGCAACTTCCGTGCGATCGGGCCAATTCCCGTCGAGATCGAACTCGATGACATAGTGGTGTTGGTTGGGGCCAACAACACGGGCAAGAGCTCGATTCTTCGCGCTTATGAACTTGTCATGGCGGCGGGCAAGGAAGGGGAGATGCCCCTGGATGACTTCCCCGGGGCCACCATTCCTGAGGTGGGCTTGGCTCCTGAGGATGCGCCGACCATTGAGCTGGAGACGGTGCTGTATGAGGACAGCAAGCCGCCAGCTGAAAAATGGATCGACGTAAAACCCAACGGCGATAGACATGTCAGGGAGCGTTGGACTTGGCGCACTCCCGGCAAGCCGGAAAAACGCGGCTTCGATGTTCAGAAGGGAGATTGGGATCCTGACCATGGCCCGTGGGGCGTGGCGTCGGTAGCCCAGTCAAATCGACCCGCAATGCATCGCATCGAGGCATTCGATGACCCAAAGCAGCAGGCGGACAGCATTATCGACTTGTTGGTTGAGGCGACCAAGCAGCGGATAAAAGACCTAGCCACGGATGGCGGAAATGAAGGTCCATATACGGCGGTTCTCAATGGACTCGCTCAGCTTCAAAACGATGTAGCTAAGGAGGCTATGGCGGCTGTCGAGGAGGTCCGGGCGGAGCTGGGTCAAGCGCTAGCAAATGTGTTCCCGGGGTACACCATCTCTCTAGACGCAAGACCCGAGGACGATCTCGAGAAGGCCATTTCGTTCTTCAAGGCCCCGCCAATTCTTAGGATGGGTCCCAAAGAAGGACATCAGTCCGATCTTGAACGGCAGGGTAGTGGGACACGTCGCACTTTGATGTGGAATGCCCTTCGCATCATAGCCGAATATAAGGCGGCGGCAAAAGGAGGCGAGCGGCCTCACGTTCTTCTGTTAGACGAGCCTGAGCTTTGCCTCCATCCGTCAGCTGTGCGCGACGCCTGCAACGTTCTTTACTCGTTGCCCCAAGGTGGCACCTGGCAAGTCATGGTGACTACCCATTCGCCAGCCTTTATCGACCTCTCTCGAAACAACACTTCCATTGTCCGGGTGGAGCGAGGCCAGAATGGGACAGTTTCGGGAACGACCATATTCCGGCCGGAGCGTGCGCAACTGAGTGGCGACGACAAGGAACGGTTGAAGCTTCTCAACATGTATGACCCTTACGTCGCGGAGTTCTTTTTCGGCGGCCGTACGGTCATTGTTGAAGGGGATACAGAATACGCAGCTTTCCGAGAAGTGATCGCAGAGCTGCCGGAAAGATTTCGCGGCGTACACGTGGTTCGCGCTCGTGGTAAATACACTATTGTCGCGCTATGCAAGATTCTTAACCAGTTCAACTGTCCCTATGCGGTTCTGCACGACGCAGATACGCAAAAGGTCAAAAGTAAAGAGGGCGCAAGGGGAAACCCTGCTTGGGCTGCCAATAAACAGATATTGGATGAGATCGCGAAGGCACCGGCTGGCACAGTCCGCCTCGCGGCTTCCCTTTACACCTTCGAAGTAGCGATGTTTGGCGAGCTAGTCTCAGGGGAGAAGCCATTTTCCGCATGGCTTCGCGTCCGGCAAGACCCTGCAGCCAAGCAGAAGGTGGTGGAACTCTTGGAATACCTAGTTGGTAGTTCGGAGGCCTGTCCAGATGGAGCGATGAGTTGGACAGAGGAGCCGGCGCTTGCAGCTGCAGTAGCACAGTATGAGCCAGCTTAAGCCTTGCCCGAGCGTCAGCGTCTGTCCCGGCACACTTAACCTTTTCTTTAGCTTCCTCGCGCTCGCAAAAGAAGCGGTGCGAGTAGCCGCCGTCTAGTTTTCATAGGGGCTGTTATGGCGAGCTTCGATTCACAGCTAGTGAATCGCCCAGGGTTTCCTAGACATCTCAGGGCCATGGAAAATGGCCTATTCGGAGGTGTCCATGAGCAGCAAGCGGTATACGGATGAGTTCAAGGTAGAGGCGGTCCGCCAGGTGACGGATCGCGGGTTCAAGGTGG
>NZ_DASZBH010000002.1:0-57853 GCF_035944355.1 Frateuria sp.
GCGCATCGGCTACCACTTCATCTATCCCGGTGCCGGCTACGGCGGCTCGTGCTTTCCCAAGGACGTGCAGGCGCTGGAGCGCACCGCGCGCACGGTGGACTACCCGGCCCGGCTGCTGGGCGCGGTGGAGGCGGTCAACCACGCGCAGAAGGGCAAGCTGTTCGAGCTGATCGAGCGGCACTACGGCGGGCAGCTGCAGGGCAAGACGGTCGCCCTGTGGGGCCTGGCGTTCAAGCCCAACACCGACGACATGCGCGAGGCGTCCAGCCGGCGGCTGATGGAGCAGCTGTGGGCGGCGGGCGCCCGGGTGCGCGCGTTCGATCCGGAGGCGCGCAACGAAACCCGCCGCATCTACGGCGAGCGGGCGGACCTCACCCTGTGCGAGGACGCCTACGAAGCCCTGGAAGGAGCCGACGTGCTGGCGATCGTGACCGAGTGGAAGGCGTTCCGTGCGCCGGACCTGGCGCGCATCCGCAGCACGCTGAAGGAACCGGCGGTGTTCGACGGGCGCAACCTGTACGACCCGGCGCAGGTGGAGGAGGCGGGACTGGCCTACTACGGGATCGGGCGCGGGCGCTCGCTGAGGACGGCTCGTGTCTGATCTGCCCATGCCCGACTTGTCCATGTCCGAATTGAACCGCCGCCTGGAGGAACTGGAGGTTCGCCTCACCTTCCTCGACGACACGGTGAGCGCGCTGGCCGCGGCCGACGCCGAACAGGCGATGCGGCTGGTTGCGCTCGAGCGCGTGTTGCACGATCTTCGCGCCGAACTGGCTTCGTTGCGCACGGCGCAGGGCAGCGACCCGCACAGCGAGCCGCCGCCGCCGCATTATTGATGTTCTCGTTGCCGGCCGCTCGCGTGCCGGCTGTCAATGCAATCGACCGGAAGATCGATCATGGCCGACTCCCTCCGTGATCAGCTGCTCAAGAGCGGCATCGTCAAGCAGGTGCGCGAGGAACAGCGTCCCAAGCCCCCGCAGCCGTTCCGCGGCGCCCGTCCGCCGCAAGGCAAGGCCAGGCCACACGCGTCGCCAGCGCGCCGGGACAGCAGCGAAATGGATCTGGCCAAGGCCTACGCGATCCGCGCGCAGGCCGAGGCCAGCGAGCGCAAGCGCGCCGAGCAGGAGGCCGCCGAACTGGCGCGCATCAAGCGCGAGCGCAAGGCGAAGATCCAGAAGCTGCTCGAAGGCCAGGCACTCAACAAGGCCGAGGCCGACCAGGTGCGGCATTTCGAGTACGGCGGCAAGATCCGCCGGGTCCACGTCGATGCCGAGCAACTGGCGGCGCTGAACGAGGGCAGGTTGGGCATCGTGCAGCAGAACGGCCGCTACCTGGTGGTCGGCCAGGCGATCGCCGAGCAGGTGCGAGCCATCGATGCGCACCTGCTTGCGTTGCTGGTCGATCCGCAGGCCGCGGCCGATGACGACGGCGTGCCGGACGATCTGATGTGGTGATGCGCGATTAGCCCGACCCGAGGCTTGTGAGGGGCGGCAGGGCAAGGCCTCGCAGCCCGCGGGCTTCCCGCGATCAGGCGGCCGGCGACGCGAGCGCCGGCGAATCCCAACCCTGCTTGGGCAGGAAGCGTTCCCCGTGGCGCTGCGCCAGCTGCTCGAGGCGGGCCCGCACGACGCTGGCGCCCTCGCTGCGGATGTATTGGATGGGGCCGCCACGGAACGGCGCGAAGCCGGTGCCGAAGATCACCCCCGCGTCGAGCAGGTCGGCGTCGTCCACCACGCCGTCGGCCAGACAGGCGACCGCCTCGTTGACCATCGGCAGGATCATGCGGTCCTGGATGTCCGGCGGCGTAGCGTAGTCCGGGTCCACCTCAGGCTTCACCGGCTTGCCGTCCTGCCACACGTACAGGCCCTGGCCGTCCTTCTTGCCGCGCTTGCCGGCTTCGAGCTTGTCCTCGATGCCGGGCGGCAACTCCAGCCCCAGGAAAGGCGCCAGTTCCTTGCCCACCGAGGCGCACACGTCCAGGCCGACGGTGTCGGCCAGTTCGATCGGTCCCATCGGCATGCCGAATTTTTTCGCCTCGCGGTCGAGCACCGGGCCGGGCACGCCTTCGCTGTACAGGCGCAAGGCCTCCAGCAGATAGGGCATCAGGATGCGGTTGACCAGGAAGCCTGGCGTGCCCTTGACCGCCACCGGCACCTTGCCCAGCGCCTTGCAGAAAGCCAGCGCGCGCTTCTCGATCGCAGGGTCCAACCGGTCATGGCGCACCACTTCCACCAGCGGCATCTGCGCCACCGGGTTGAAGAAGTGCAGGCCGAGGAAGCGCTGCGGCGCCGCCAGGCCCTGGCGCAGCTCGTCCAGCGGGATGCTGGAGGTGTTGCTGGCGAGGATCTCCTGCGCCTTGAACTGCGGCTCGATCGTCGCGTACAGCTCGCGCTTGGCCTGCGCGTTCTCGTAGATCGCCTCGATCGCGAGGTCCGCCGTGGCGGCTCCCGCGCCCTCGACGTCCGCGCGCAGGCGGGCCATCGCCGCATCGACCTTGTCCGGGCTCTTGAGCTTTTTCGCGTAGAAGCCGCGGGCGCGGTCCAGCGCGGGCTGGATGAACTTCATCTCGCGGTCCTGCAGGGTTACCTCGTAACCCTTGTAGGCCGCCCAGGCAGCGATGTCGCCGCCCATCACGCCCGCGCCCACCACGTGTACGCGGCGGATGCCGGAATCGACGCCGCCGCCGGCGCCTTTCAGGCGCTCCTGCAGCAGGAACACGCGGATCAGATTGCGCGCGGTGGACGTCTGCGCCAGCTTGGCCACCGAACGCGCTTCCAGCTTGAGCCGTTGCTGCATGCTCGGGCCGCCGCGCTGCCACACGTCGATCAGCGCGAACGGGGCGGGGTAGTGTTCCTTGCGCACCTTCGCGGCGGTCTGCTTGGCGACCATCGGCGCCAGAATCTGGCGCACCGGCCACCAATTGGTGGCCCACGCCTTGGCCCTCCGCGCCACCGGGCGGACGTGCGGCCGGCGCAGCAGGGCGCGCGCCTCGGCCAGCAGCTCGGCCGGCGGCGCCAGGCGGTCGACCACGCCCAGCGCCAGCGCGCGCCGGGCCGACAGCGCCTTGCCAGTGAGCATCACCGTCAAGGCGTCGGTGGCGCCGATCAGCCGGGGCAGACGGGCGGTGCCGCCCCAGCCCGGGTGGATGCCCAGCATCACCTCGGGCAGGCCGATCCGGGTGTTTTCGTCGTCCGCCGCGATGCGCTGGCGGCAGGCCAGGATCAGTTCCGTGCCGCCGCCCATGCAGGCGCCATGCACGGCGGCGACGGTCGGGCAGGGCAGCCGGGCCAGCGACTCGAACACCTGCTGGCCGTGGCGGATGTTCTCCAGCACGCTGTCCTGCCCGGCGTAGCGCACGAATTCCTTGATGTCGGCGCCGACGGCGAAACCCGAGGGCTTGCCCGAATGGATGACCACCCCGGCCGGCTTTTCGATCCCCAGCCGCTCGACGATCTGTTCCAGCTCGTCCAGTACCGCCCGGGACAGGGCGTTGGCGCTGCTGTCGGCGCGGTCGAGCGTAAGGGTGACGATGCCGCCGTCGTCTACGCCCGTCTTCCAGTGATTGAAGCGCAATCCTTCGAACATTGGCTTTAACGAATCCAGCCGGTGGGTTCCGCACCATACCGCTGCGTGCGGATGAATGCGAGTTGATCACCGGGCACCGCCCGCCGGGCATTTTTCCGAACGGTGACGTGGCGCTATTGCGCTTCGCCCGGGACTGCGTAACGTACGCCCGATGAACCCCCTGCTGGCCTCCGCCCCGCCACCGCCCGGCATCGAGATCTTCGAGCGCATCCTGGCCGCACCGGCCGGATTGGTCCTGCTCGAGGGCTGCGACAGCCAGGCGCTGATCGAGCAGTTCCGGGCGATCGTGCGGCGCAGCGGGCAGGCCGTGTACCTGTGGCAGCCGGACCTTGGTCTGGGCAACCTGGTCGATGCCCATGCGCGCGTGCCGGGCAGCCAGCGTCTGGGCGCGGCCTTGCGCTACATGCGGCAGAGCATGCATTTCGGCGTTTACCTCCTGATGGGGCTGGAGCCACCGCTGTCGGCGATGGACAGCACCCTGCTTCGCCAGTTGGCCAAGCCGCCGGCGGGGCACGTGCGCCGGGTCGTGCTGCTGGATGCCTCGCCCGCGCTGGTCGACCACCTGGGCGACATGGCCTTCGCGCTGAAGGGTCAGCCGGACGCGCCGCTGCGGCCGCGCCTGCGCGACGGCCGCTGGCTTGTCGCCTGACGAGGCCCGCGTGAGCGCCGGCATCCTGGTGGTCGCCGCCCAGCGGGACTTGCGCCGGAACGTCTTCGACGCCCTGGATGGCGCCGGCCATCCCAGCATCCATACCGCACGCGGCGTGCCGCACGCCGAGTTGCTGCTCGATGGAAGGCCGCCGCTGGCGCTGGTGGTGGTGGCCTTCGACGGCGACGCCATCGAGGCGCGAACCTGCTGCGAGCAATTGCGGCGCATCCCGGCCTGCGCCGAGGCGCCGATCATCGCGGTTCTGGCCGACGGCGCGACGATCAAGCCGGCGGAACTGCCCGACGGGATCGCCGACTGGCTGTGCGCCTCGCAAGTCGAGTTGGAGCTGGTCGTCCGCTGGCGTCGTGCGCGGCCGCCGGCCTCGTTGCCGTCGCCAGCGGGGCCGGACCAGTACCGCTTCGCGTTCGAGGAGGACGCGAGCGAGTGGCTGATCGTCGACCCGCAGACGGAGCGGGTGCTGGAGACCAGTTCCGCCGTAGCGCGGCACAGCCACACGCAGATCGAGCAACTGGTCGGCCGCGGCCTGCGCGAATTGCTGGCTTTCGAGGGCATCGCCGCCGAACACGTGCTGCAGCAGGCCGATCGGCGCTGGTACGCCTGCCAGCGGCGCTCCAGCCGCGGCGCCGATACCGGCCAGGCCAGTGCACGCAGGATCCGCTACGGCGGCGGTGAAGCCATCGCGCTGATGTTCCGCAGCGACCGCGCCGACGTCCGCGCGGAGGCGGCGCTCAGCCTGCTTTCGCGCATGTTCGCCTCGGCCAGCGGCATCGACACGCAGAAGGTCGCCGCGCGCCTGCTGGTCGACGAACTGGGGCTGGACTACCTGGCGTTGTGGTCGGCGCGGCCGGAGGAGGGGGCCTCCTCGCCCCAGCTGCTGATCCAGCTGTGGCGTGGCGACGACCAGCCCTGGCCGTCGCCCGCCCAGCAGGGTGCGTTGCGCCAGGTGCTGGACGGCAAGGCGGTGCTGCATCCGGTTGATGCGCGCCGGTTGATCGCGGACGATCCGCTGGTGGAACTGCTGGGCGTATCCGGCTTCGCCGGGCTGCCGCTGTTCGACGAGCGGCGCGCCGTGCTGGGTGCCTTGCTGGTCGGCAGCCGCACGCCGTTCGGCGACGTGAGCCTGGTCGAACCGGTACTGCGCTGCGCGGCGGCACGCTTCGCCCATGCGCTGGAGCTGCGCCAGACCCGCGAGCAGGGCCGCGCCGAAGGCCTCATCGACGCGCTTACCGGCTTGCCCAACCGGCTCCTGTTCGCCGACCGCCTGGACACGATCATCCGCGAGGCGCACCGCACCGGCGAGACCTTCGCGGTGCTGTTCGTCGACCTGGACCGCTTCAAGGACATCAACGACACGCTCGGCCACGCCGCCGGCGACCAGGTGCTCAAGACGGTCACCCATCGCCTGTGTTCCAGCGTGCGCGCTTCCGACACGGTGGCGCGCTATGCCGGTGACGAGTTCATCGTGGTACTGCGCCACATCATCAAGAACGACGACGTGCTGCGCGTAGCCGAGAAGATCGTGCAGGTGATGGAGGCGCCGCTCAAGCTCAGCGACGAGGAAGAGCCGCTCAAGGTCACCGCATCGATCGGCGTGAGCTTCTTCCCCGACGACGCCAGCGACGCCGAAACCCTGCTCAAGCACGCAGACGAGGCGATGTACGCGGCCAAGCGGCAGGGTCGCAACAACTTCCACATCTACGAGATCAGCCCCGAGCAGGCGCAGCAGCACGACGTGCTGCTCAAGACCCGCCTGCGCCATGCCGAGGGCAATGGGGAACTGCGCGTGTTCTACCAGCCGCAGGTCGATGCCGAGAGCGAGGACATCGTCGGCATGGAAGCGCTGGTGCGCTGGGAGCATCCGGAACTCGGGCCGATCAGCCCGGGCGTGTTCATCCCGCTGGCGGAGGAGACCGGCCTGATCGTCTCGCTCGGCGCCTGGGTGCTGCGCACCGCTTGCCGCCAGGCGTGCGAATGGGAGGACAAGTACGGCCTCGGCCTGCGCCTGGGCGTGAATCTTTCGGCCGTGCAGCTGATGGAGCCGGACCTCTTGGAGACGGTGTCCGCCGCGCTGGAGGAAACCGGCCTGGATCCGCGCCTGCTGGAGCTGGAGGTCACCGAGAGCATCAGCATCAAGGCGGTGCCCAACCTGGTGGAGAACCTGCACGGCCTGCACCGCCTGGGCTGCCGCATCGCCATCGACGACTTCGGCACCGGCGCCGCTTCGCTGGACTACCTGCGCAAGCTGCCGGCCGACCGCATCAAGATCGACCAGAGCTTCGTGCGCAACATCGGCATCGACCCGGACGACGAGGCGATCGTGCGCGCCACCATCGAGATGGCCCACCGCCTCAAGCGCGGCGTGGTGGCCGAGGGCGTGGAGATCGAGCAGCATCTGAAGTTCCTGCGCGCCAACCATTGCGACGAGCTGCAGGGTTATCTGTTCTGCCGCCCGTTGCCGCACGCCAGCTTCGAGCGCCTGCTGGCCGAGCGCCAGCGCCTGCTGGTCGAGCCCCAGGCCATCGTGGCTTGAGCCGGACGCCTGCCGGCCCCATGACGGTTCGGCCCGGCCGGCCGTGACACCTGCGTGAACTTGCACCGCCACGGCTTGTCTGTAGGCGGCGCGTTACCATCCGGCTGGCGCCACGAGCGATCACGATCTTAAGGAGAACGGCCCGGATGGGCGAAAACGAACTGGATAGCGTGCTGGTCGAGCGTGTCCAAAACGGCGACCGGCGCGCCTTCGACCTGCTGGTGCGCAAGTACCAGCACAAGGTGATCGGCTTGATCTCCCGCTACGTCAACAACTACGCCGAGTGCGAGGACGTGGCGCAGGAGGCGTTCGTGCGCGCCTGGCGCGCGATCGGCTCGTTCCGCGGCGACAGCGCGTTCTATACGTGGATGTACAAGATCGCGGTCAACACGGCGAAGAACCACCTGGTGGCGATGGGCCGGCGGCCGCCGACCGACGACATCGCGGCGGAAGACGCGGTTTTCCTCACCGGCACCGACCGCATGCAGGAGAGCGCCACGCCCGAGCGCGAGCTGCTGCGGCAGGAAATTGAACAAACCGTCTTCGGCACTGTCCAAGCGCTGCCAGAGGAGCTCCGAACCGCCATCACGCTGCGCGAGGTGGATGGACTGAGCTACGAGGAAATCGCCGAGAAGATGGGCTGCCCCATCGGCACGGTGCGTTCGCGGATCTTCCGTGCGCGCGAGGCGATCGATCAGCAACTGCGGCCGCTATTGTCGGACCGCGAGGATCATTCGACATGACGCAAGCCCAACGTGAAGACCTTTCCGCCGGCATCGACGGCGAGCTCGCCCGCGACGAAATGCGCTTCCTGCTTCGTCGGTTCGAGCACGACGGCGAACTGCGGCAGGCATGGACGCGCTATCACCTGGCGCGCGATGGCCTGCGCCGGCAGTTGCCGGCGGTGGCATCGGCGGGCTTCGTGGAACGGGTTGAACGGGCGATCGCGCAGGAGGCGGCAGGCCGCGCCGCGCGCCGTGCACCGCACTGGCTGCGCTGGTCGGCCGGCGGCGCGATCGCTGCGGGCGTCGCGGTAGCTGCGTTGATGATCGCCCGGCCGGTGAGCGACGAGGACCATGTCGCGGCGAGCGTGGCGCAAACCAGCCCGGCCGCCGGAATGGCGCTGCCATCCCAGCCCGCCGCGCCGGCCGCGGTGCCGCCGTGGCTCAGCGCCGACAATGCATCGCGCTACAGCCAGCAGGCTGCAGCCACTTTGGGCGAGAGCTACGGCGAGGCGGCGATGTTGCCGTATGCGCGCAGCCTGTCACCCTACCGCCTGCAATCGGCACGCTCGCTCGACAACCAGAACGGCTACCTGCTGCTGGTCGATCCCCAGCAGGCGGCCGCCGCCGCCCGCTTCCAGCGCCAGGCGGCTGCCGGCGCCCGATGACCCGGTCCGCGTTGCTCCTGCCGCGGCCCATTTCCCTCTAGCTTCCGGCCGGCCCGCCTTGCGGGCCTGGCACGGTCGCGCCCGTATTGCTGCCATGAAGGAGGAATGTCCATGAATCGAATTCCGTTGCGTACCCTGGCCTGCTGCGTGCTCATGGGCCTGGTGGCCACCGGCTGTGCGCAGGCGCAGCCGCCGGACGCACAGGCGAACGCTCCGGCCGCCAGGTCGATGCCGGCGCCGGCCGCAATGGGCGCGAGCCTGCCCGACTTCACCGGCATCGTGCAGAGGAATGCGCCGGCCGTGGTGCACGTGGAGGCCAAGTACAACGGCCAGCGCCGCCAGCCGCGCATGCAGGCAGGCATGCCGGACGATCCGCAACTGGACCTGTTCCGGCGCTTCTTTGGCATGCCCATGATGCCCTCGCCCGAAGAGCAGGAGCACACCTCGCTGGGATCGGGTTTCATCCTCTCCAGCGACGGCTACATCCTGACCAACAACCACGTGGTCGACGGCGCCGATTCGGTCAGCATCCGCCTGCAGGATCGCCGCACGCTCACCGCCAAGGTAGTCGGCACCGACCCGAACTACGACATCGCGCTGCTCAAGGTCGACGCCAAGGGCCTGCCGGCGGTCGCCGTCGGCGACTCGCGTACGCTCAGGCCGGGCCAGTGGGTGCTGGCGATCGGCTCGCCCTTCGGCCTGGACTACACCGTGACCCAGGGCATCGTCAGCGCGATCGGCCGCAACCTGGGTTCCGGCGACCAGCCCTACACCTCTTTCATCCAGACCGACGTGCCGATCAACCGCGGCAACTCCGGCGGCCCGCTGTTCAACCTGCAGGGCCAGGTGGTGGGCATCAACTCGCAGATCTATTCCAATACCGGCGGCTACCTGGGGGTGTCGTTCTCGATTCCGATCGACGTGGCGATGAACGCCGTGCAGCAGATCAAGGAGCACGGCTACGTCACCCGCGGCCAGCTCGGCGTGACCGTGCAGCAATTGACGCCCGACATGGTCAAGGCGTTCGGGCTCGATCGCGGCCAGGGCGCGGCGGTGACCAACGTGCAGGATGGCAGCGGCGCGGCCAAGGCCGGCATCCAGCCAGGCGACGTCATCCTGAACTACAACGGCCAGCCGATCGATTCGGCCGCCGACCTGCCGCCGCTGGTCGGCATGACCAAGCCGGGCACCAAGGTGCCGGTAGAGATCCTGCGCAACGGCAGGAAGCAGACGCTGCAGGTGCCCGTGGGCGAGGCGCCTCACGGCAAGAGCGGATCGAGCGGCAGCGACCAGTCGTCGGCCCAGTCCGGTTCGGCCGCCCTGGGCCTGTCCGTGCGCGAGCTGGATGCTGACACTCGCCAGCAGCTCGGCTTGCCGGCGGGCGAGGGCGTGGTCATCGGCGACGTGACCGGCCCGGTGGCGGCCCGCGCCGGCCTGCAGCCGGGCGACGTGATCCTGCGGGTGAACCAGCAGGCGATCGGCAGCGTGTCCGCGTTCCAGGCGGCCACCCGCGGCCTCAAGGCTGGCGATACCGTGCTGTTGCTGGTGCGGCGCGGTGACCAGACACAATTCGTGGCACTGACGTTGCCGTCGGGGAAGTAGCCGCTGTCTCGCACGTCCGGTCGGCGAGCCTTCCCCCGCGTGGCGGGGGAAGGTTTCCGGGGCAGCCCCGCAGGCAGGCTCGCCCGACGGTCGTCGGGCTGCCATTCCATGCGACAATACCGGGTTCGTATCGCCATCCCGGCGGTCCGCGGCCTGCCAGCGCGCAGCCTGCGAAAGCCTGACCAGCGTATTCCATGGAACTGATCCGCAACTTCTCCATCATCGCGCATATCGATCACGGCAAGTCGACTTTGGCCGACCGCATCATCCAGATCTGCGGAGGCTTGAGCGAACGCGAGATGGAAGCGCAGGTGCTCGACAACAACCCGATCGAGCGCGAGCGCGGCATCACCATCAAGGCGCAGTCGGTGTCGCTGCCGTACAAGGCGCGCGACGGCAAGACCTACCAGCTCAACTTCATCGACACCCCTGGCCACGTGGACTTCTCCTACGAGGTCTCCCGCTCGCTGGCCGCCTGCGAGGGCGCGCTGCTGGTGGTCGATGCCGCCCAGGGCGTGGAGGCCCAATCGGTCGCCAACTGCTACACAGCGGTGGAGCAGGGCCTGGAAGTGGTGCCGGTGCTCAACAAGATCGACCTGCCCACCGCCGACCCGGAGAGGGTCAAGGGCGAGATCGAGGCGGTGATCGGCATCGACGCCGCCGATGCGGTGGCGATCAGCGCCAAGACCGGGCAGAACGTCACCGAGGTGCTCGAGGCGATCGTCGCGCGCATCCCGCCGCCCCAGCCACGCGATACCGACCGCCTGCAGGCGCTGATCATCGACTCGTGGTTCGACAACTATCTGGGCGTGATCTCGCTGGTGCGCGTGATGCAGGGCGAGATCAGGCCCGGTGACAAGCTGCTGGTGATGTCCACCGGCCGCGTGCACGAGGTCGACGACGTCGGCGTGTTCACGCCCAAGCGCAAGAAGCTGGACAAGCTCGGCGCCGGCGAGGTGGGCTGGATCAATGCCTCGATCAAGGACGTGCACGGCGCGCCGGTCGGCGACACGCTGACCTTGGCCGCCAAACCCGCCGAGAAGCCGCTGCCCGGGTTCCAGACCATGCAGCCGCGCGTGTTCGCCGGCCTGTTCCCCGTCTCGGCCGACGACTACCCGGCCATGCGCGAGGCGCTGGACAAGCTGCGCCTGAACGACGCGGCGCTGTTCTTCGAGCCGGAATCCTCCGAGGCGATGGGCTTCGGCTTCCGCTGCGGCTTCCTGGGCATGCTGCACATGGAGATCGTGCAGGAGCGGCTGGAGCGCGAGTACGACCTGAACCTCATCACCACGGCGCCGACGGTCGTCTACGAGGTGCTCAAGACCGACGGTTCGGTGCTGGCGCTGGACAATCCCGCCAAACTGCCGCCGGTGCCGCAGATCGATGAGATCCGCGAGCCGATCATCCTGGCGAACATCCTCACGCCCCCCGACTACATCGGCAACATCATCACCCTGTGCGAGGAAAAGCGCGGCGTGCAGCGCTCCATCCAGTACCTGGCCACGCAGGTGCAGATCAGCTACGAAATGCCGCTGGCCGAGGTGGTGCTGGACTTCTTCGACCGCCTGAAGTCGGTCTCGCGCGGCTACGCCTCGATGGACTACCACCACGAGCGCTTCGAGGCGGGCCCGTTCGTGCGCGTGGACGTGCTGATCAACGGCGACCGCGTGGACGCGCTCAGCCTGATCGTGCACCGCAGCCATGCCGACCGCCGCGGCCGCGAACTGGTCGAACGCATGAAGGACCTGATTCCGCGCCAGCAGTTCGACGTGGCCATCCAGGCCGCCATCGGCGCGCAGATCATCGCCCGCTCCACGGTCAAGGCGCTGCGCAAGAACGTGTTGGCCAAGTGCTACGGCGGCGACGTCAGCCGCAAGAAGAAGCTTCTGGAAAAGCAGAAGGAAGGCAAGAAGCGCATGAAGCAGGTCGGCCGCGTGGAAATTCCGCAGGAGGCCTTCCTTGCCGTGCTGAAAGTGGATAAATAGTGAAGCGGGCAACGGGGAACGGGGAACGGGGAACGATCGGGTCGCACTACGGCTCGCGTTCCCCGTTCCCCGTTCCTTAGTTTCCCGCTCCCATAGGAGCCCCGCATGGAATTCGATTTTTCGGCCATCCTGCTCGCCCTGACCGTGCTGTTCGGCGTGGTGTGGGGACTGGACCGGCTGTTTCTCTACAAGAAGCGCAAGGCGCGCCTGGATGCGGCCGGCGAGGCCTATCGCGACCCGGCGCCGGTGGACTGGGCGCGCTCGCTGTTCCCGGTGGTGTTCGTGGTGCTGGTGCTGCGTTCCTTCGTGGCCGAGCCCTTCCGGATTCCCTCCGGCTCGATGATGCCGACCCTGGACGTGGGCGATTTCATCCTGGTCAACAAGTTCGCCTACGGCCTGCGCATGCCGGCGTTCAACGACAAGTTCCTCAGCCTGGGCGAACCCAAGCGCGGCGACGTCGTGGTGTTCCGCTTCCCGGGCTATCTCTGCCAGGACGACAACGGGAAATGGACGCGCAGCGGCGACATCAGCTGCTCCGATCCGCACGCGCCGGTGCCCAACCAGAACTGGATCAAGCGGGTGATCGGCCTGCCGGGCGACACCATCGAGTCGCACGGAGACCAGTTGCTCATCAACGGCAAGCCCGTCGCCGCCGACCTGATCGGGCCGTTCCAGGGACGCCCCAACGGAGACGAATCGCGGCTGATGCGCGACTACGGCGCCACCGTGTGGACCGAGCACCTGCCGCGCTCCACCGGCGCGGGCAACATCGACCACATGATCGCCCGCATGCCGGCCTATTCGATGCCGTTCTCGATTCCCAACGACAAGGTGCCAGCCAAGGTCCCGGCCGGTTGCTACATCGTGATGGGCGACAACCGCTACAACAGCACCGACAGTCGCTGGTGGGGCTGCCTGCCTGAGCAGAACCTGGCCGGCAAGGCGTTCCTGATCTGGCTGAGCTGGAAGGGCGCCGGCAACGGCTGGATCGACTTCCCCCGCATCGGCAAGATCATCCACTGAGGCAGGACGTGACGGGCGCCGCTTTGGCGCCCATGACGGCCGCCGGCGCGGTGCACGAGAATCACCCACAGAGCGAGGCAAGCCGCCCGGGCGGCATAGCGAGGGGACTATGAAGAGCAAGCAAGCGGGCATCACCCTGATCGGGTTCCTGGTCGTGCTGGCCGTGGTGGCCTTCTTCGGCTACATGGCCATGAAGCTGGTGCCGGCCTACACCGAGTTCATGGGCGTATCCAAGGCGATGAACCAGATCGCCACCAGCGGCACGGAAGGCAAGTCGCTGGACGACATCCGCCGCGACCTGATGTTCAAGATGGGCTTCCAGTACGTGGACGACGCCACCATCCGTCCGCAGGACATCACCATCGACCGCTCCAGTGGCACCAGCGTGCTGCACGTGAGCTACGAGAAGCAGATCCCGTTCGTCTACAACATCGATTTCCTGCTGCACTTCGACAAGAGCGTGCCGCTGCGGGGCAACGTGGCGCTCTGACCGCACGTGAAGCTGGACTACCGTTTCCGCGATCCCGCGCTGGCCGAACTGGCCCTCACGCACCGCAGCGTGGGCCGGCCGAACAACGAGCGGCTGGAGTTCCTCGGCGATGCGCTGCTCGGCGCGGTCGTCGCGGAGATGCTCTACGAGGCGCACCCGCGGGCCAGCGAGGGCGAGCTTTCCAGGCTGCGCGCGCAGCTGGTCAACGGACAGGCGCTGGCGGTGCTGGCGCGCGAGCTGGAACTGGGCGAGCGGCTCAAGCTCGGTCCGGGTGAGCTCAAGAGCGGCGGCTATCGGCGCGATTCGATACTTGCCGACGCCTTCGAGGCGTTGATAGCGGCGGTCTACCTCGATGGCGGCTTCCAGAGCTGCCGCGCCATCGTCCGCTCCCTGTTCACCCAGCGCGTGGCGGACCTGCCCAGGTCGTCCAAGGATGCCAAGACGCGCTTGCAGGAATGGCTGCAGGCACGCGGCCTGCCGCTGCCGCTCTACGAACTGATCGGCAGCCAGGGCGACGACCACGCGAAGATCTTCGACGTCGCCTGCAGCATCGCCGAGCCGTCGCCGCTGCGGGTCCATGCGAGCGGTCCCAGCCGCCGTGCGGCCGAACAGGAAGCCGCCGAGATGGTGCTCGCCTATCTGGACGACTTGCAGCCGCCCGCCTGAACCCTTCATTCCCTGCCGCTGGCGCCGAGGGCCTGGCGGCGCCATGCTCCGTTACCCGCCAGCCAGGCTCCATCCCCATGAATGACCCCATCGAAGCCGGCGATCTGCCGCATCAGGATTTCCGTTGCGGCGCCGTCGCGCTGGTCGGCCGCCCCAACGTAGGCAAGTCGACCCTGCTCAATGCGCTGATCGGTTTTCGCCTGTCCATCGTCAGTCCGCGCCCGCAGACGACCCGCCACCGCATCCTGGGCATCGCCACCGGCGAGGCGGGCCAGGTGATGTACGTGGACACGCCCGGCCTGCACCGCGGCGCCAAGCGCGCCATGAACCGCAGCCTGAACCGCGCCGCACGCACCGCGATGGCCGAAGTGGACCTTGCCGTGCAGCTGATCGAGGCCGGCCGCTGGACCGACGAGGACGAAGCGCTCTACGCGGCGCTCGTCGAGCAGAACGTGCCGCGCCTGCTCGCCATCAACAAGGTCGACCTGGCCAAGGACAAGGGCGCGCTGCTGCCGTTCGTCGCCGAGCTCACCGCCCATCACCAGTTCGAGGACATCCACTACGTCAGCGCGCTCAAGCAGAAGGGGCTGAAGGAGCTGGAGCGGGCGATCCTCGAACGCCTGCCGGTGCGTCCGCCGGTGTTCGGCCCGGACGAGATCACCGACCGCAGCGAGCGCTTCCTCGCCGCGGAAATGGTGCGCGAGCAGCTGATGCTGCGGCTGGACCAGGAGCTGCCCTACGCCACCACGGTCGAGATCGAGCAATTCACGGACCGCGACGACGGCGTGGCCGAAATCCACGCGGTGATCTGGGTCGAGCGCGACGGCCAGAAGGCGATCGTGATCGGGCAGGGCGGCGCGCAGCTGAAGGCCATCGGCAGCGCCGCGCGCCGCCACATGGAGCGGCTGTTCGAGCGCAAGGTCTTCCTCAAGCTCTGGGTGAAGGTGCGCGAGGGCTGGGTGGACGACGAGGCGATGCTGAAGAAGCTGGGGTACACGGATTGAAGCGGGGAATAGGGAACGGGGAACGGGGAACGCGAAGCCTTCCGGCGAGTTGGCTTCGTTGACCGGGTTGGTTGAAGATCAGCCCGTTCCCCGTTCCCCGTTCCCCGTTCCCCGTTCCCCGCCATGCTCCTCTCCCAGCAGCCCGCCTACGTCCTGCATTCGCGGCCTTACCGCGAGACCTCGCTGCTGCTCGAATGCCTGACACGCGACCATGGCCGCCTCGGCGTGGTCGCGCGTGGCGTGCGGCGCGAGCGCGCACGGCTGCAGCGGGCCCAGCTCGAGCCGTTCCAGCCGGTGGCGCTGGACCTGCTGGTGCGGGGCGAGCTGGCGACCCTGCGCGGTGCCGAGCCTGTCGGCGCGCCCCTGCGGCTGGTTGGCGACGCCGGCCTGGCGGGGCTCTACCTCAATGAACTGGTGGTGCGCCTGACCGGCCGCCAGGACCCGCAGCCGGAACTGTTCGAGGCCTATGCGCGCACGCTCGCGCGGCTGGCCGTGCCCGACGCGCTCGCCTGGCAGCTGCGGCGGTTCGAGCGCGACCTGCTCGGCGCCATCGGCTATGCGCTGCAACTGGAATACGAGGCGGACAACGGCGAGCCGCTCGCGCCGGAAGGCTGGTACCGCTACCAGGTCGAACATGGCGCGGTCGCCTGCGCGGCAGGCGCGACGAGGGCGCTGCGCGGCGCCCACCTGCTGGCGCTGGCGGCGGACCGGTGCCCGGACGCCGCCGGCCTGGCGGCGCTGCGCCGCCTGATGCGCGAAGTGATCCGCTTTCACCTGGGCGGCGGCGAGTTGCACGCCTGGCGCGTGCTGGCCGCTGCGATGTCGCGCCGCTAGCGCCAGTTTCTTCAGCGATCGAGCGCCGCCAGGGTCACAGCCAGCGCTCGTCGGAACCGATCTTGCGCGCCCAGGGCGACCGATCCGTCGGCCTCGACCTGGCGCTGCAGGTGCATGGCTTGCGCCGACAAGGCCGGCGCGCCGCAGAATCCGCAGGCCGAGCGCAGGCGATGCAGCCGCTCCACCAGCCGTGCCGGCTCGGTGCAGAGGCGGTCGAGTTCCTGCAGCAGCGCGGCCAGCTCCTCACGCAGCAGGCCGCGCAGGGCCTGCATGGTGCCGGCGTCGCCACTGCTGGCGAGTCCGGCCGCGTCGTCCAGCAGCGGCGCGTGGCGTCCGCTGCTGCGCGCCAGCGCGATCAGCGGACGCAACGCATCCAGCTGGCAGGGCTTGAGCAGTACGTCGCTGAAGCCGGCGGCCAGCAGTTGCCGACGGTCCTCGGGCGAGAGCTCGGCGCTGGTGGCCACCGCCAGCGCGTCGGCCGAGCGGGCCTGGGCGTCGGCGCGCAACGCCACGAGCACCTCGCGCGCTCCGGCGCCCGGCATCCGGCAATCGAGCAGCAGCAGATCGAAGGTTTCGATGGCCGCCTGCGCCAGCGCCAACTGCCCGTCGGCGCATTCGCGCACCTGCGCGCCCAGTGCGCGCAGGCCGTCGCCGAGGAAACGGCGGCTGGCCGCATCGTCGTCGGCCACCAGCACGTAGGGAAGGGGAAGGCGCGCTGCGGGCGCATGGCGCAGGGGAGCGGCGGTGGGCATGACACGATCCATGTCGTTCAGCTGTCTTTGGCAAAATGATGGCACATGCTCCCCTTTGTCCGCCGCCTGCTGCTGTGCATGGGTCTGCTGTTCGCCGCGGCGTGGGTCGTGCCGGCCCGCGCGGACGTCGAGCTGAGCGCCAGGGTGATCGCCGTGCCCGGCGTCGAGCTGCAGCAGGTCAACCTGCACGTCGGCGAGGACGGCAAGGGCGGCTTGTCGCTCAAGCTCCACGCGGGGCGGGCGGACGTCCCGTCGATGGGCTGGCGTCGCGTCGGGCTGGATCTGCAGGGATCGCTCTCGCGCGACATGCAGATGCGCTGGCTGCTGGACGGCACCCTCGCGCTGCGCGGGGCGCCGGGCAACGCCCTGGGCAACGCGGACGTGCGCCTGGTCGTCGATGCCCGCGCCAACACGCTGCAGGCCGACCTCACCCAGGCGAAGGCGCGCGCCAGCGCCTGGATGCCGCTGGACCAGACCAGCCACGCCCAGATCACCCTCAAGAACCTTCCGGCCAACTGGCTGGCCGGGCTGCTGGGCACGGTGTGGTCGGGCCGGCCCACCGGCGGCCGGATCGACGCGGAACTGGCGCTGGACGTGCATGACGACGGCATCCAGTCCTCCGGCGAGTTCGGACTGGCGGGGGTGGGCTTCGATACGCCGGCGGGCACGCTGGCCGGGCAGGGCGTGAGCGGGAGCGGGCGGCTGGGCATCGACACGCAGGGCGGCCCGGCGCGGATGACCCTGGATGCGACGCTGCGCGGCGGCGAGCTGCTGCTCGGTCCGCTCTACGCGAAGCTGCCCGGACACCCGGTCCAGCTGAACGTCGCGGCGACCGCCGCCAGCGGCACGCTGGACATCGGCCGGCTGCGCGTCAACGACCCTGACGCGCTGCAGCTGGACGGCGCGCTGGCCTTCGACGCCAGGGGCAACCTGGCCAAGCTGCGCCTGGAACGCTTCCAGGCGCGTTTCCCGGCCGCCTACGAACGCTACGGCTCGGCCTGGCTGGACACGCTGGGCATGCACGATGTCCGCACGACCGGTGCGCTGAGCGGCAACCTCGACCTGCGCGCCGACGGCCCGCACGGTTTCGCCTTTACCGCCGACCACCTGGGCCTGGCCGCCGCCGACGGCCGCGTGGCGATCGACGACCTCAACGGCGGCCTGGACTGGTCGGCGCAAGCGGATCGCCCGGCCACCGTGCTGGGCTGGCGCGGGCTGCAGCTGTACCGCCTGCCGTTCGGCCCGGCGCAGGCGCAATGGCGCAGCCAGGGCGGCGCGCTTGCCTTGGCCGAGCCGCTGGCGATGGCGCTGTTCGGTGGCGCGGTGCGCGTGGGCGAACTGGACTGGCGGCCGGCTGCCGCCAAGGGCCAGCGGCTGGAGACCTCGCTGGCGGTCACCGGGGTGGACATGGCCGCCTTCAGCAAGGCGATGGGCTGGCCTCAGTTCCCGGGCACGCTGGGTGGCGCGATCCCGTCGCTGCGCTGGGTGGACGACACCGTGGAGCTGACCGGCGGCCTGTCGGTCAACGTGTTCAACGGCTTCGTCGACATCACCCGGCTCGCACTCGCGCAGCCGCTCGGGCCCAGTCCAGTGCTCGCCGCGGACGTCAGCCTGCGCCAGCTGGACCTGGCCGCGATCACCAGCGTGTTCGACTTCGGCAGCATCACCGGGCCGCTGCAGGGCAGCATCGACAACCTGCGCCTGGTCGACTGGAAGCCGGTGGCGTTCGACGCGCGCCTGCTCGCCGACCAGGGCGGGCGGATCAGCCAGCGCGCGGTCAACAACCTCACGTCGGTGGGCGGCGGCGGCATCGCCGCCGGCCTGCAGGGCGCGGTGCTGAAGCTGTTCAAGACCTTCGGCTACAAGCAGATCGGCCTCAACTGCACGCTCACCGGCACGGTGTGTCACATGAGCGGACTGGAAAATACCGGCGACGGTTACACTATCGTCGACGGCAGCGGCCTGCCGCACCTCGACGTCATCGGCCACCAGCACGAGGTCGATTGGCCGACCCTGGTGAACCGACTGAAGGCGGCCACCGAAGGTGGCGGGCCGCAAATTCGCTGACCTACGGGAGTTCCCCATGCGCAAGCTCGCCTGCACCCTGCTCATCGCGATGGCGGCCGCCCTGGTCGGCTGCGTCACGATCAACGTGTATTTCCCCGAGGCCGCCGCGCAGAAAGCCGCCGACCGCTTCATCGGCACCGTGATCGACCAGGGCGCCGCGCCGGCCAAGGACGCCAAGCCCGCGCAGCCGGCGCAGCCGGCGCAGCCGCCCGCGCAGCCTTCGGCCATGCTGCTGGACCTGCTGGTGCCGGCCGCCCAGGCGGCCGAAACGCCGGACATCCGTGTGCAGACGCCTGCGGCCGAGGCGATCCGTGGACGCATGCAGGCGCGCTTCGCCGTCACCCTCAGGGCGCTGCTCGACGCCGGTGCGGTGGGTTTTACCCGCGACGGGCTGGTCGCCGTGCACGATGCCGGCAAGATTCCGCTGAGCCAGCGCGCGCAGGCTTCCGCGGCGGTGGCCGAAGAGAACAACGACCGCAATGCGCTGTACCGCGAGGTCGCGCGAGCCAACGGCCACCCGGAGTGGGAGCCGCGGATCCGCGATACCTTCGCCAAGGGCTGGATCGAGCGCGCGCACGCCGGCTGGTATTATCAGGACGCCTCGGGCGCCTGGAAGCAGAAGTAGCCCACGCCCGTCCTTCCCTTGCCGATGCTGCGCCCGGGTCGCCCGATCCGGGCGCAGGTGTTTTCACGAGTGCCATGAAAGAGTTCGAAGCCACCATTACCGACCTGGCCCATGATGGCCGCGGCGTCACCCGCATCGATGGCAAGACCGTCTTCGTCAGCGGTGCGCTGCTGGGCGAACAGGTCCGCCTAGGGATCCGCAAGCGCCATCGCAACTTCGACGAGGCGCAGACGCTGGAGGTGCTCGAGCGCTCGCCCCACCGCGTCGAGCCGCGTTGCGCCCACTTCGGCCAGTGCGGCGGCTGCTCGCTGCAGCACCTGGACGCGCCGGCGCAGATCCAGGCCAAGCAGCGCGTGCTCTCGGACAATTTCGCGCGCATCGGCAAGGTCGAGCCTACGCGCTGGCTGGAACCGCTCAGCGACGCGCCCTGGGGCTATCGCCGCAAGGGGCGCCTTTCGGTCCGCGCCGTGGCGAAGAAGGGCCGCGTGCTGGTCGGCTTCCGCGAGGAATCCAACCCGCGCTTCGTGGCGGACATCGCCCACTGCGACGTCGTGCATCCGGCGCTCGGGGAAAAGATCGGCCTGCTCGCCGAACTGATCGGCGCCCTGGACGGCGCGAACGACATCCCGCAGATCGAATTCGCCGCGGGCGACGACACCATCGCCCTGGTGGTGCGCCACCTCGCGCCGCTGAGCGAGCGCGACACGCAGGCGCTGGTCGCCTTCGGCCAGGCGCACGGCTTCGCGATCTACCTGCAGCCGGGCGGCGTCAGCAGCGTGCATCCGCTGTGGCCCGAGCAGCCGCGGCTGACGTTCCGGCTGCCGGCGGGCGAGAGCGTGGCCGATGTCGAGCTGGAATTCGAGCCGCTGGATTTCGTGCAGGTCAATGCCGGCATGAACCGGCGCATGCTCGCCCGCACCATGGAGCTGCTCGATCCGCAGCCGACCGACCGCGTGCTCGACCTGTTCTGCGGCCTGGGCAATTTCACCCTGCCGATCGCGCGCCGCGTGGCCGAGGTCGCCGGCGTGGAAGGCGAGCACGGGCTGGTCGAACGCGCTGGGGCCAACGCCGGGCGCAACGGCATCGCCAACGCGCATTTCCACGTCGCCAACCTGTTCGAAGACCAGCGCGGCAGCGCCTGGGCGCGCGCGTCCTGGGACAAGATCCTGCTCGATCCGCCGCGTGCCGGCGCCGAACAGGTGCTGGACTACCTGCCGCGCAAGGGCACCGACCGCATCGTCTACGTGTCCTGCCACCCGGCCTCGCTGGCGCGCGACGCCGGCCTGCTGGTGCACCGCCATGGGTTCAAGCTCGCCGCCGCCGGCGTGATGGACATGTTCCCGCACACCGCACACGTGGAATCCATCGCGCTGTTCGAACGGCGCTGATTGCCCGATCCTTGTTCCATGGAACGCGCCCGACCTGCCGGCGCAAGGGGGCGAAGTGGCGAAGCCGGCGCCGACGGGGCGAGCGCCGTGGACGGCGTGGGTAAGGGCAAGCGGCTGGCTTGCCCCGCCATCGCGCCCAAGAGCGCTCCGTCCGCCCGTCGTCATCTTCCCCGCGTCGCGGGTGAAGGACCGGAAACGAACATCGAGGAAGGCCGGGTTGCTCGCCATGACGCGCCGCAGCGCCTATCCTTGTCGACCCCCTTGGGCTTGCGCTGCGATGGCCACCGAGATCGAACGCAAATTCCTGTTGGCCGACGAGCGTTGGCGCCAGGCCATCGTGCGCAGCGAGCGAATCGCGCAGGGCTACCTGGTCGGCGCCAGGGCGCTGCACCAAGGTCAGGCCCGCGCTTCGGTGCGCGTGCGGCGCGCGGGCGAGCGGGCGTGGCTGAACGTCAAGAGCGCCACGCTGGGCATCGAGCGCGCCGAATTCGAGTATCCGGTGCCGCTGGAGGATGCCCAAGCCATGCTGGCCTCCCTCTGCGACGGCGTGCTCGAGAAGATCCGCCACTACGTCGAGGTCGAAGGCACCGTGTTCGAGGTCGATGAATTCCTGGGCGACAACGTCGGCCTGGTGGTCGCCGAGGTCGAGCTTCCCGCCGCGGATGCCGCATTCCCGCGTCCGGCCTGGCTCGGCCGCGAGGTCAGCGCGCTGGCGCGCTACTACAACGTCAACCTGGTCGCGCACCCGTTCGCCCGCTGGTCCGACGCGGAACGCGCCGCTGCCGACGGAGAACCCCCATGTTGCTGATAGGCCTGGCCGGGCTCGAGCTCCAACCGCGCGAGCGCGGCTGGCTGGCCGCGCCCGGCATAGCCGGTGCGATCCTGTTCGCGCGCAACTATGCCGACCGCGGACAACTGATGGCGCTGGTCGAATCCATCCGCGAGGCGGGCGGCGAGCAACTGCTGGTGGCGGTCGACCAGGAAGGCGGCCCGGTGCAGCGCTTCCGCGACGGCTTCACCCGGCTGCCGGCCCTCGCGAGGATCGGCGCGGTCTATGCCCGCGACCCGGAGAACGCCGTGCGCCTGGCCGAGGAGCACGCCTGGGTGATGGCGAGTGAACTGCGTGCCTGCGGCGTGGATTTCAGCTTCGCGCCCGTGGTGGACCTGGCCCGCGGTAGCGCCGCGATCGGCCCGCGCGCCTTCCACGACGACCCGGCCATCGCCGGCGAACTGGCCCAGGCCTACGTGCGCGGCATGCATCTGGGCGGCATGGCGGCGGTGCTCAAGCATTTCCCCGGCCACGGCTCGGTGGCGGCCGATACGCACAAGGCACAGGCGATCGACCCGCGTCCGCTGGAGGTGATCCGTGCGGTCGACATGCATCCGTTCGCCGAGGCGATCGAGGCGCACGCCGAGGCGGTCATGATGGCGCACGTGATCTATCCGGACGTCGACGCCCAGCCGGCGGGCTACTCGCGGGTGTGGATCCAGGACATCCTGCGCGGCGAGTTGGGGTTTTCCGGCGTGGTGATCAGCGACGACATCAGCATGGCGGCCGCGGGCGCCGCCGGAGGCGTGCGCGCGCGCGTGCAGTCGCATCTGGCCGCCGGCTGTGATCTGGTGCTGGCTTGCTTCCCGGACGTGGTGGAGGAGGCGATCGCCGCGCTGCCGCCGCGCTCCGACGAGGCCATGGAACGGCTCGCGCCGCTGCGCGGCGCCATCGGCGCGACCTGGGCAGGTCTCCTGGACAACCCGCAACGCGACCGCTTCATTGCGCGCATCGGCGCGCTCGACGAACCCGAAGAAAACGCATGAGCACTCCGCTCCCCCCGCTGGCGCAAGCGCTGGCCCATGCCGAGGTGCTGTTCGAGCGCGCCGAACTGGAAACCGTGATCGCCGATCTGGGCCGGCGCATCGACGCCGCCCTGGACGGCGAGCGGGCGGTGTTCCTGACCGTGATGAACGGCGCGCTGATGTTCGCCGGGCAGCTGGCGCTGGCTATCCGCACCGACCTGGAATTCGACTACGTGCACGCCACCCGCTACCGCGGCGCCACGGCCGGCAGCGACCTGTGCTGGCTGCGCGAGCCGCAGGCGGCGCTGGCCGGACGCACGGTACTGCTGGTCGACGACATCCTGGACGAGGGGCACACGCTCAAGGCGGTGCGCGACGACTGCATGAAGCGCGGCGCCCGTCGCGTGCTGATCGCCAGCCTCTGCCGCAAGCTGCACGACCGCTGCGTGGCCGGCATCGCCTCGGACTTCAATGGCGTGGAGCTGCCTGATCGTTACGTGTTCGGTTACGGCATGGACTACCACGAGCAGGGCCGCAATCTGCCGGCGATCTATGCGCTGAAATCCGAATGAGCACGGGAGCGGGCATGACCGAAGCGAACATCGACCTGGCCGTCATCGGCGGCAGCGGCCTGTACCGATTCCCCGGACTGGAAAACGTCAGCCGGCGTGCGCTGGAAACCCCCTACGGCCCGGCATCGGGCGAAGTGGTGCTGGGCGATTTCGCCGGCAAGCGGCTGGCCTTCCTGGCGCGCCACGGCGAGAGCCACACCCTGGCGCCACACCGGGTGAACTACCGCGCCAACCTGTGGGCCTTGCACGCCCTCGGCGCGCGCCGCGTGGTCGGCGTCAACGCGGTCGGCGGCATCCGGGCGGACATGGGGCCGCGCACCGTGGTGGTGCCCGACCAGCTGATCGACTATACCCATGGCCGCATCACCAGTTTCTGCGACAGCGAGGGTGTCGAGGTCAGGCACATCGACTTCAGCGAACCCTATACCGCCTCGTTGCGCCAGGAGCTGCTGGCGGCCGCGGGGAAGGCGGGTATCGCCGTGATCGACGGGGGCTGCTACGGCGCCACCCAGGGTCCCCGGCTGGAGACCCGCGCCGAGATCGTACGCATGAAGCGCGACGGTTGCGACCTGGTGGGCATGACCGGGATGCCGGAAGCGGCCCTGGCGCGCGAACTGGATCTCCACTATGCCTGCCTGGCCCTGGTCGCCAACTTCGCCGCCGGTTGCGGCGAAGAGGCCGAAATCAGCATCGAGGAAATCTTTGCCCACCTGGCGGCCGCCACGGCGCAGGTCCCGGTATTGCTCAAGGCGATGCTGTCCTGATCAGGTATTTCCTGGCGCTTGGCTTCAGGGCAATGCGTTCGCAGGGTGGGGTTATTACCGCCGCCCCGCGGCCATACGATCGGCCGGCATCGAAATTAAACCCGCATATTGCGCTTTGCCCATAAACATGTTGATACTTTCGCCCGTGCCAGGGGCGGCTGACCAAGGGGAAACGGCGGTCCAGCGCAAAGCCTTGGTGCATCCAGTCCTAGTCAGAGGTTCACGCAATGCGTTTCGGTACGGTCAAATGGTTCAACGACGCCAAGGGTTTCGGTTTCATCGCGCCTGAGGACGGTGGGGAGGACGTGTTCGTCCATTTCTCGGCCATCAACTCCAAGGGCTTCCGTAGCCTGCAGGAAGGCCAGCGCGTGAAGTTCGAAGTCACCACGGGCCCCAAGGGTGCCCAGGCTTCGGGCGTGGAAATCGCTGCCTGATTGCGTTGTGAGCGTCCTGATGTAGAAAAGCCCCATGCTTCGGCATGGGGCTTTTTATTGCTCGCGGGCCCATGCGGTAGCGAAGCTCGCTACCGCACATGAGTCGGGGATTCAGCCCATCAGGTTCTGCTGGTCCAGCCAGCGCTCCGCGTCCAGCGCCGCCATGCAGCCGAAGCCGGCCGAGGTGATGGCCTGGCGGTAGACGTGGTCGGCCACGTCGCCGGCGGCGAACACGCCCGGCACCGACGTCATCGTGGCCATGCCGCTGGTGCCGCTGCGGATCTTGATGTAGCCGTCGTGCATCTCCAGCTGGCCTTCGAAGATGCCGGTATTGGGCGTGTGGCCGATGGCGACGAAGAAGCCGGTCGCTTCGATGTCGCGGGTGGCGCCGGAATTGACCTCCTTCACCCGCACGCCGGTCACGCCGGAGGCGTCGCCCAGCACTTCGTCGATGGTGCTGTTCCAGACCAGCTCGATCTTGCCGGCGGCGGCCTTCTCGAACAGCTTGTCCTGCATGATCTTCTCGGCGCGCAGCTTGTCGCGGCGGTGCACCAGGGTGACCTTGCGCACGATGTTGGCCAGGTACAGCGCCTCCTCCACGGCGGTGTTGCCGCCGCCGACCACGACCACGTCCTGCTCGCGGAAGAAGAAGCCGTCGCAGGTGGCGCAGGCGGACACGCCACGGCCCTTGAACTTCTCTTCGCTGGCTATCCCCAGGTACTTGGCGGTGGCGCCGGTGGCGATGATCAGCGCGTCGGCGGTGTACTCGCCCGAGTCGCCCTTGAGCCGGAACGGGCGCTGGCCCAAGTCCACCTGGTGGATGTGGTCGAAGATCATCTCGGTATGGAAGCGTTCGGCGTGCTCGGCCATGCGCTGCATCAGCGCCGGGCCCTGCAGGCCTTCGACGTCGCCCGGCCAGTTGTCCACTTCCGTGGTGGTCATCAGCTGGCCGCCCTGCTGCAGGCCGGTGACCAGCGTCGGCTTGAGGTTGGCACGCGCCGCATACACCGCAGCGGTATAGCCCGCGGGGCCGGAGCCGAGGATCAGCAGGCGGCTGTGCTTGGGGGTGGTCATCGCTATAATCCTTCGGTTTGCTGGCGGCTTTGGTCGAAAGTTCGCTCCCGATGGCCGCGGCGTTACCTGCCGCACCGAGGGGCTGGCGCTTGGAACCCGCAAGGATGGGGAAGGGCGCACCGCGATTCAAGGCTTGCCGCTCGTGTTTCCCCATCGTCGACGCCTTGCGCCGGCCCAACTCCACAGGACAAGCCAAACCATGCGTATCGGTATTCCTTCCGAAACCAAGACCCTCGAAGGTCGCGTCGCCCTCGTTCCCGCCGCCGCCGCCGACCTGGTCCGCCGCGGCCATGAGGTGTTCATCCAGTCCGGCGCGGGCGAGAAGAGCGGCTTCTCCGACGAGGCCTACACCAAGGAAGGCATCAAGGTCGTCCCCGACGCGGCCGCGCTGTACGAAAAGGGCGAGCTGATCGTCAAGGTCAAGGAGCCGGTCGCCGGCGACCTGGCCCTGCTCAAGAAGCACCACCTGCTGTTCTGCTACCTGCATCTGGCGGCCGAGCCGGAACTCACCAAGCGCCTGCTCGAGATCGGCCTGACCGGCGTCGCGTTCGAGTCGGTCGAGGAGAACGGCGGCCTGCCGCTGCTGCTGCCGATGTCGGTGATCGCCGGCCGCATCGCCACGCAGATCGGCACCACGCTGCTGCATCGTCCGCAGGGCGGCAAGGGCAAGCTGCTGGGCGGCATGGCCTCCACGCCGCGCGGCAAGGTGGTGGTGCTGGGCGCCGGTGCCGCCGGTGGCAACGCCGCCGCGCTGGCCGCGGCCGCCGGTGCCAACGTGGTGGTGTTCGACAAGCGCCAGGACCGCCTCGCCGAGATGATGGCGATGGGCCCCAACGTGACCGCGCTGTACGCCTACGAATCCTCGGTGGCGCAGGAAGTGCGCGACGCGGACCTGGTGGTCGGCGCGGTGTTGATCCCCAGCGCCAAGGCGCCGCGCGTGGTCACCGAGGACATGGTCAAGACCATGGAGAAGGGCTCGGTGCTGGTCGACATCTCGATCGACCAGGGCGGCTGCTTCGAGACCTCCAAGCCCACCACCTGGAAGGAGCCGATCTACGACGTGCACGGCGTGACGCATTTCTGCGTGACCAACATGCCGGGCGCGGTGCCGCAGACCTCGTCGGTGGCGATCTCCGCCGCGATCCTGCCCTACGTGCAGCGCCTGGCGGCCGGCAACCAGTGGCGCGAGCACGCTCCGCTGGCCGGCGGCATCAACGTCGACGGCGGCAAGCTGGTGCATCCGGCGCTGCAGGGCATGGTCTGAGCCGTAGCGCGTGAACTCGCATCCCTTCCCCCGCGGGTGAGGGTGTCTGCAGGCGGATGAGGGGGCGGGCGGAGCGTGACAGTGCGCCCCGCCCGGACCCTTACCCTCGCCCTTCTCCTGGCGGGAGAAGGGCGACTCTCGAAACTGCGCCTTTCCAGAAAAATCAAGCTTCTACCCCCTCACCGCCCTGTGTAGACTGGGGCGAAATCTCGAGGGGAATCCACTCCGGTGGCGCGAAGCGCAGCAAACGTAAAGAAGGCGACCCAGTCCACTGGCCTGAGCGAAGAAGCCAAGCGCCGTCTGCGCGAAGCCGGCGCCTTGCTGCTGCTGCCGTTGGCGGTGTACCTGCTGGTCTGCCTGGCCAGCTACAACGACCAGGATCCGAGCTGGGGCCATGTCGGCACGGTCGATCACGCGCGCAACTTCGGCGGCGCCGTGGGCGCCAACATCGCCAACCTGCTGCGCTACATCTTCGGGCTGGTCTCCTACTGCTTCCCGCTGCTGCTCCTGCTGCTGGGCGTGCAGGTGCTGCGCCAGCGTGGCGAGCAGGCCGAGCACCCGTGGGAGTCCTCGCTACGCCTGATCGGTTTCGTGTTTTTCTTCATCACGGCGCCGGCGCTGCTGTACCTCAACTTCACCGAGGCGGTGCTGCCGCAGGGCGTGGGCGGCATCATCGGCCAGTGGGTCGGCCACGGCCTGCTGCAGGCCTTCGGCGAGAAGGGCGCCCCGCTCCTGTTGCTGGCGCTGTTCCTGATCGCGGTGACGCTGGCCACCGGCCTGTCGTGGTTCAAGGTGATGGACTGGACCGGGCAAGGCACGCTGATGCTGGTCGGCTGGCTGCGCGGCAAGCTCAAGCAGGCGCCGGAAGTGGCCAAGGCACAGCAGGCGCGCGCCGAGCGCGAGGTGGTCAAGAAGGCGGAGGCGGTCAAGCAGGCCAAGCGTGAGCCGGTGCGCATCGAGACGCCGCCCGCGCCGGTGGCCAAGAGCGAGCGTGCGAAGCTGGAGACGCAGATTCCGCTGTTCGTCGGTGCCTCGCAGCCCGGCGAGCTGCCGCCGCTGTCGCTGCTGGACGAGGCGCCGGAGCAGGGTCCGGGCTATTCGGAAGAAACGCTCGAGGTGCTCTCGCGCCAGGTGGAGCTCAAGCTCAAGGATTTCCGCATCGAGGCCAAGGTGGTCGGCGTCTATCCGGGTCCGGTGATCACCCGTTTCGAGCTGGAGCCCGCCGCCGGCGTGCGCGGCTCGCAGGTGTCCAGCCTGGACAAGGACATCGCCCGCGGCCTCTCGGTGGTGAGCGTGCGCGTGGTCGACGTGATCCCTGGCAAGAATGTGATCGGTCTGGAGATCCCCAACGCCAAGAAACAGATCGTGTACCTGTCCGAAAGCCTGCGCTCGGACAAGTACGACCAGATGAAGTCGCCGCTGGCGCTGGCGCTGGGCAAGGACATTGGCGGCCGTCCGGTGGTGGCCGACCTGGCCAAGATGCCGCATCTGCTGGTGGCCGGCACCACCGGTTCGGGCAAGTCCGTCGCGGTCAACGCGATGGTGCTCTCGCTGCTCTACAAGGCGAGCCCGAAAGACGTGCGCATGATCATGATCGACCCGAAGATGCTGGAGCTTTCGGTCTACGAGGGTATCCCGCACCTGCTTGCGCCGGTCGTGACCGACATGAAGGAGGCGGCCAACGCGCTGCGCTGGTGCGTGGCCGAGATGGAGCGCCGCTACCGGTTGATGGCCGCGGTGGGCGTGCGCAACCTGGGCGGCTTCAACAAGAAGGTCAAGGACGCCGAGGCGGCCGGCCAGCCGCTGCTGGATCCGCTGTTCCGGCCCAACCCCGAGATGCCCAACCTGGCGGCCGAGCCACTGGAGCCGCTGCCCTACATCGTCATCATCATCGACGAATTCGCCGACATGATGATGATCGTCGGCAAGAAAGTGGAGGAGTTGATCGCGCGCCTGGCGCAGAAGGCGCGCGCCGCCGGCGTGCACCTGGTGCTGGCCACGCAGCGGCCGTCGGTGGACGTGATCACCGGCCTGATCAAGGCCAATATCCCGACCCGCATAGCCTTCCAGGTGTCGAGCAAGATCGACTCGCGCACGATTCTCGATCAGTCTGGGGCGGAAGCGCTGCTCGGCCACGGCGACATGCTCTACCTGCCGCCCGGCACCGCCACGCCCGAGCGGGTGCACGGCGCCTTCGTCGACGACCACGAGGTGCACGGCGTGGTCGCCTGGCTCAAGGCGCAGGGCGCGCCGCAGTACATCGAGGGCGTGCTGGAGGAAGTGCAGGCCACCGCCGACGGCAAGTTCATCAACGACTCGGGCCTGCCGCAGGACGGCGAGGAAGGCGGCGACGCCGACGCGCAGCTCTACGACAAGGCCGTGGCCGTGGTCACACAGACCCGCCGCGCCTCGATCTCCGGCGTGCAGCGCCACCTGCGCATCGGCTACAACCGCGCCGCGCGGCTGATCGAGCAGATGGAACAGGACGGCGTGGTCAGTGCGCCGCAGCACAACGGCAACCGCGAGGTCCTGGCGCCGCCGCCGCCGAAGTGATGCTTCATTCTTCTCCCGCCTGTGGGGACGTGCCCGAAGAGCGGATGGGTAGTCCGGAGCGAAGGCTGACGGCTTGTCGCGAGCGCCCCTTGCGTGGAAGCCACCCGCTGCGTCCGCCCCCTACAATCACCTTGAGCCCCGATTAAGCAACTGCCACCCAAACTCGCCGCACGTTCTCAAGGGACAGGGTCCATGAACCGCCTCGCCGTTACCTTTCTCGCTACGTTCGCGCTGTCCCTGGCGAGCCTGGCCCATGCCGCCGCGGGCCCTGCACGCCAACGGCTGGACGCCTTCGCCAATGGCCTGCATTCGCTCAAGGGTCACTTCACGCAGACCCTCACCGACGCCAGCGGGCAGGGCGCCAAGACCAGTTCCGGCACGCTCGCGCTGGAGGCCCCGCGCGAATTCCGCTGGGACACCGTGGCGCCCTACAAGCAGACCATCGTCGCCGACGGCAGCCGCGTGTGGCTGTACGACCCGGAGCTGGAGCAGGTCACCGTGCGCGTGCAGAGCACCGAGGAGGCGCACAGCCCGCTCACCGTGATCACCGACGTCAAGCAGATGGACCGCGACTTCAAGGTCACCGAGCAGGGCGAGCGCGACGGCCTGACCTGGCTGCGCATGACCTCCAAGGCCAAGGATCCGCAGTTCGACTACGCCGACCTCGGCTTCGACGCGCAGGGCCTCAAGCGCATGGTGTTCCGCGACCAGCTCGGCGCGATCACCGACATCCGTTTTTCCGACTGGCAGCGCAACGTCGAACTGCCGCCCTCGACCTTCAACTTCACCCCGCCGCCCGGCGCCGACGTGATCGGCGACTTGCCGGTGATGACCACCCACCCGCTCAAGGACTGACCGGCCATGCCCGTGCTGCGCCAGTTGCCGCGCTGGGCGTGGATCGGCGGCGGCGCGCTCGCCTTCGTCGCCGGTCTGATCAACGCCGCCGGCTACATGGGCTTCCGGCACCAGTCGATCAGCAACCTGACCGGCTCGACCACGCTGCTGGGCATCTCCGTGGGTACTGGCGACGGCCGCGAGACGCTGCATTGGGCCCTGTCGTTGCTGGCCTTCATGCTCGGCGCCATGGCCAGCGGCGCCATCGTGCAGAAAAGCACGCTCAAGCTGGGCCGCCCGTACGGGGGCGCGCTGCTGCTCGAATCGCTGCTGCTGTTCGCCGCCGTGCCGCTGCTGGACCGGGAATGGTCCGTGGGGCTGTGGCTTGCCGCGATGGCTTGCGGCCTGCAGAACGGCTTGGTCAGCGCCTATAGCGGCGCGGTGTTCCGCACCACCCACGTCTCGGGCATGTTCACCGACCTCGGGATCTACCTGGGCCATCGCCTGCGCGGGCTGGAGGTGGATGCCCTGCGCGTGCGCGTGTGCGTGCTGGTGATCGGCAGCTTCATGTCCGGCGGCCTTGCCGGCGCGCTGCTGTTCGAGCGCCTGCGCGAACGCAGCCTGCTGATCCCGGCGGTACTGACCGGCCTGTGCGGCGCGCTCTACAGCTTCTACAGCCAGCGCAGCGCAGCTTCCTAGGAAGCCCCTGTTCCAGGTGACAGCTTGTGCGCAGCCGGGCCGCTATATCATTCCCCGGATGCCCGATACCGCTTCCCTGTTTCCCGAATCCGACGCGCTCAAGCCGCTGGCCGAGCGCATGCGGCCGCGCAGCTTCGACGAGATCGTCGGCCAGCCGCGCCTGACCGCCGCCGATTCGCCGCTGCGCCGCGCGCTGGAGGCGGGCAGGGTGCATTCGATGGTGCTGTGGGGGCCGCCCGGCTGCGGCAAGACCACCCTCGCGCTGCTGGTGGCGCGCTATGCCGACGCCGATTTCCGCGCCATTTCCGCCGTGCTATCCGGCCTGCCGGACGTGCGCAAGGCGCTGGCCGAGGCCGAGGCCAACTTCGCCCAGGGTCGCCGCACCGTACTGTTCGTGGACGAGGTGCACCGCTTCAACAAGGCGCAGCAGGACGCTTTCCTGCCGCACATCGAGCGCGGCGTGATCGTGTTCGTGGGCGCCACCACCGAAAACCCGTCCTTCGAGCTCAACTCGGCGCTGCTCTCGCGCTGCCGCGTGCACGTGCTGGAGGCGGTGTCCGCCGAGGCCATCGTGGCCGCGCTGGAGCGCGCGCTGGTCGACGGGGAACGCGGCCTGGGCCGCTTGCACCTGAAGGTCGAGGCCGAATCGCTGCAGCTGATCGCGCGGGCCGCCGACGGCGACGTGCGCCGCGCGTTGACCCTGCTGGAGATCGCCGCCGAACTCGCCGACGAGGGCCGCATCGACGACGCCACCCTGACTCAGGTGCTGGCCGACCGCACGCGTCGCTTCGACAAGGGCGGCGAGCAGTTCTACGACCAGATCTCGGCGCTGCACAAATCGGTGCGCTCCTCCGACCCGGACGCCGCGGTCTACTGGCTCTGCCGCATGCTCGATGGCGGCTGCGATCCGCTCTATCTGGCGCGTCGCATGACCCGCATGGCGGTGGAAGACGTCGGCCTGGCCGAGCCACGCGCCTGGCGCATGGCGCTGGACGCCTGGGATACCTACGAACGCCTCGGCAGCCCCGAGGGCGAGCTGGGGCTGGCGCAGCTGGCCATCTGGCTGGCCATCGCGCCCAAGAGCAACGCCGCCTACATGGCCTACAACAAGGCCCGCGCCGCCGTGCGCGAAACCGGCACGCTCGAGGTGCCGATGCACCTGCGCAACGCGCCGACCAAACTCATGAAGGGCCTGGGCTACGGCAAGGGCTACCAGTACGACCACGACGCCGCCGGCGGCGTCGCCCTCGGCCAGCAATGCCTGCCCGACGCGCTGGACGGTACCGTGTTCTACGAACCAGTCGACCGCGGCCTGGAGCAGAAGCTGCGCGAAAAGCTGCTTTCCCTGCGCGAAGCCCGTCGCCAGGCCCGCGAGAAATAAGCGCCCGCTCCCGTTGGCTGGAAAAAGGATGGGGCAGAGAGATCCGGTCCCCGCTACCCGCCGCCAGAATGCGCTCCGGGTTTGCTCGCTCACATCACCCGCGGCGATAATCCGAGGTTCAATCCTCCAACGGATCGCCCTCATGCTGGACCCGACCCTGCTGCGCTCTCGCCTGGCCGAGACCGCCGCGCGCCTGAAGCAAACCCGCGGTTTCGAGCTGGACGTCGCCGCCGTCGAGGCGCTGGAGGGCGAGCGCAAGCGGCTGGCCACCGAGACGCAGGACCTTCAGAACCTGCGCAACACCCGCTCCAAGGCGATCGGCCAGGCCAAGGCCAAGGGCGAGGACGTGGCGCCGCTGATGGCCGAAGTCGCCGGCATCGGCGACAAGCTCAAGGCTAACGAGCAGGCGCTGGGCGAGGTGCAGTGCAAGCTCGCCGGCATCGCGCTCGGCATCCCCAACCTGCCGCACGAGACCGTGCCGCTGGGTCGGGACGAGCACGACAACCAGGAGATCACCCGCTGGGGCGTGGTGCGCACGTTCGATTTCCCGGTGAAGGATCACGTCGAACTCGGCGAGCGCCACGGCTGGCTCGACGGCGACGCCGGCGCGCGGCTCTCCGGCGCGCGTTTCACCGTGCTGCGTGGCCAGCTCGCGCACCTGCATCGCGCGCTGGCGCAGTTCATGCTCGATCTGCACACCGCCGAACACGGCTACCTCGAGTGCAACGTGCCGGTGCTGGTCAATGCCGACAGCATGCAGGGCACCGGCCAGCTGCCCAAGTTCGAAGACGATCTGTTCGCTACCCAGGTGGGCGAGTCCAGGCGCTACCTGGTGCCCACCGCCGAAGTGCCGCTGACCAACCTGGTGCGCGACACCATCTTGGATGCCGATGCGCTGCCGGAGCGCTTCGCGGCGCATACGCTGTGCTTCCGCGCCGAGGCCGGCAGCTATGGCCGCGACGTGCGCGGCATGATCCGCCAGCACCAGTTCGAGAAGATCGAGATGGTGCAGATCGCCCGGCCTTCCGAGTCCTACGCGCAACTGGAGGAGTTGGTCGGCCACGCCGAGAAAGTGCTGCAGCTGCTCGGCCTGCCGTACCGCAAGGTGCTGCTGTGCACCGGCGACATGGGCTTCGGCGCCGCCAAGACCTACGACCTGGAAGTGTGGCTGCCCAGCCAGAACACCTACCGCGAAATCTCCAGCTGCTCCAACTTCGAGGACTTCCAGGCGCGCCGCCTGCAGGCCCGCTGGCGCAACCCGGAAACCGGCAAGCCCGAACTGGTGCACACCTTGAACGGCTCCGGCCTCGCCGTCGGCCGTACCCTGATCGCGGTGATGGAGAACTACCAGAACGCCGACGGTTCGATCACCGTGCCGGAGGCGCTGCGGCCCTACCTGCGCGGCCTGGAACGGCTGGTCTGAAAAACACGCGGGGCGCCCAAGCGCCCCGCGGGTCCGATCAGGTCGGCGTGGCCTCAGTGGCCGATGTCCTTGCTGACTTGGTTCTCCTGCTGGTTCAGCGTGCGCTGCTCCTGCTTGGTGAGGTGGCCTCCGTTCTGCTTGGCCATGTCGCGCTCCTCCTGGCGGATCTGACGATCGTCCTTGTGCATGGCAGCCGCCTGGCTCTTGGTGAGATCGCCCTCCTTGCGCTCCTCGTGGATGCGCTTGTTCTGGTGCTGCAGGCGATCGTTGACCTGGTCGCGGCGCGGGTGGGTCTTGGCCCAGCGGCCGTCGGCGTGGGCGGGCGAAAGGATGGCGCCGGCAGCGAGCAGGGCAACGGTGCACAGGATCGGCTTCATGTTCATGGGAACCCCCGAGTGGTGGATATCGGCAAGCGACCGCCGCTGGCCGTGGGACGCATCCTAGGCGAGCCGGGGTTCCCCGCAAGATGGCTCGAACGTTCGCATACGGCCGCCGCTCAGCTATCCCGCGAGCCGCTAAACGCAAGAACCTGCACGCCTTCGAGGCCGTCAACCAAAGCGCCGATCGCGCGTGCCGCCGCGATGGACAAGATCCCCGTCGACCGTACAATGCCCCGGTCCATCGCCGGCCAGCAGGCCGGCGGAGCTGTCCACCGGAGAGATGGCCGAGCGGTTTAAGGCACCGGTCTTGAAAACCGGCGAAGGGTCAAACCTTCCGTGGGTTCGAATCCCACTCTCTCCGCCATAATGTGCGATAAGCCTTTGCTTTCATTAATTTTTCGAAATGCTGTGGCATTTAGGCTATACGTCACCCCATACATAGCGAAATGATAGCCTTCCAGCCCGTTCGGGCGAACCCAGGAGAGGCAAATGTTGGGAGAAACAGTCGCCGCGCTTGGTGGGGTGAAGTCCGCCATAGAAATCGTTAAGACCATTTTGCAGGCGAAGTCCGAGTCGGACCGCCTGTCAGCGATAGGCGAACTTCAGGCGGCTCTGATCGAGATCCAGCAGCAAGCTATGGCGCTGCAGGCCACGGTGGCGGAGTTACAAGACAAGGAAGCGGGTTTGCGTCGAGAGAACGAGGCTCTTCGACAAAGAGCGTCGGATCTATCCAGGTATCAGCTCTTACAATTTCCCGAAACCGGAGCTATTGCCTACGAATTGAAGGATGAGCTTCGGACGCAGGGCGAGGTCCGACACTTCCTCTGCGCCAACTGCTACCAGAAGGGAGAGAAAGCCATTTTGCAGCAGCATGAGCGTTCTTTGGTTTGCCAGTCCTGTACGAATAGGATCTACACCAAAAAGATGCCGCCACTCCGGATATCGTCACCAGACTTTTAGCTCGGCGAACTCGATCTGAGCGGGACCAGCACCAAAACGGTCATCGCGCATCAGTTCGCCCCTCGCTACGAATCTCGCTCGCGGGTCGCCACGCCTGAGGCAGCAACGGCTTAGCCTCTTTGTCATTGGCCCGACGAGTTCCCCGCGCAAAGTCGTTCTCCTTCGACCTCCAGGCCGACTGGCGCCCGTTCGCCGATCCGCCAGCAGAGGGCAGCGATTGGATCTACTACGGAACGGCCACGCTCAATGGCGAGACAGGCGCGCTTGCCTGGCCCAGGCACGGCGTGCCGCGGTTCGTGATCCGGGGTCGCGCCTCAGTCGAATTGCAGCTGTGGGAGCGCATAGACCTGCACAGGGCCGTGGATATGAAGACGGCGCCAGGCTGGGAGGGCGTGCCGCGGTGGCCGTCGTCGCGCGGCGAGCCTTGGGCTAGATAGCTTGGACCGTCGCAAGTGCTTGGTTGTCCCTGTTCTCGACTGCATGATTGAATATGTGCTGCGAAGATTGGGGGCCGCGTATGCGCATGGTTTCGTCCGCGTTAGTTGCGTTTTTCTGCGTTTGGCCGGTTTCCGGTTTCGGCGCTCAGAATGCTGACGTACTTCCCGGGGCGGTCTATAAATGCCAAACGCCGGGCGGCAAAGTGGTTTACAGCAATGTGTTTACCGGCGAGAAGCATTGTGCGGCCCTATTTACCTATCTCGTTCTAAACACCGCGAGGCCTGGCCTCGCCGGCTGGAGGCCGTTCTATCGGGACGATGACATAGCGTTGCTGATATACGACGACCGCACAGTTGTTCTGGGCACGTCCGCATCTAGCTGGGTCATGTACAGCCTTACGAAATCCAGCCTCGCTCCAAGAAGCCACAGGCCTTACACGCGCGCGATCGCGAAGGTAACTGCTGATTGCGTGCGCCATAACCTAGACACTTCGACCATCCAGTATTGGGATGTAACCGGTCCGAACATCACGGCCGTAGAGGTCGGCGTTGGGGGGCACGAAGAGGTTGCACCCAACACGAGTGAGGATCTCGTCGTGGCTGAGGTGTGCAAAGGCCCACCCAAGAAGGATAAAGGCAAAAGCCAGAAGTAGCGCCCGGCCTGGCGCAGCGTCTGGTGTTGGAAGAGCATCGCCGTGATCGCGCCCACCATGGGGACGGCCAATCAATGGGTGGTCAGTAGCTCTGCAGCGAAGTGCACTCCGCCGCCTGCCTTTCCCACAGTGACCGCTTGCTGTCACGAATTAGGCGTAGGATGGCTCTCCCGCGGTCGCTGGATGCATGACCATGGCACATGACGAGCAGATCCAGGCGAGGTTGGCGCTGGCCCACCGTTTGCTGGCGCTGGAGATCGAGCATCGGGAGCGCGTTCGCGCCGAACGCCTGGACGATTCGGACGCCGAGAAGGCGGTGCGTTTGCGACAGGCGGGTATCGAACGGATGCAGCGGGTGCTGGCGCGGCGCCAACCGGCCGTCCATTTGCGGGCCGGTTGATCCGCGCCGGTGCGCGGCGGCGGGTGCTACCGCACCCGCGTGATGTTGCCTTGCGCGTCCACCTGGACGATGTCGCCCTCGCGGATGCCGGTGGCGTCGGCGACCTGCACCGACGTCGTCGTGCCGTTGCCCATCTTCAGGTGGACGATCCAGGCATCGTTGCCGTTGCCGGTCCGGTTGCCGATGGCATGACCGGCGAAGCCGCCGCCCACCGCGCCGCCGACGGTGGCGAGTTCGCGGCCCTTGCCCCTGCCGATCTGGTTGCCGAGCACGCCGCCGGCGATCGCGCCGATGACGGCGCCGGCGGTGCCGTGGCCGCTGCCCTGGTTGACGGTGTGTTCGATGCTCTGCACGGTGCCGCACTGGTCGCAGCGAACGTAGATGCCGTCGGAGCGCACCAGCACGCCGCTGCGTGCATAGGACGATTGCGCCTGGGCCATCGGCGCGGTAGCGAACGCAAGCGCGGCTGCCAGTAGGACGAGGATCGCTTTCATGGCCAGTGCTCCTGCCAGGAGGGAATGGAACCTTGGCCGACCGCGCCTGAAACGGGCGTCAAGGTTCGGGCAAGACGCTGGCTTCACCGCGCTCGCCTGGAGCTTTCCCGATCTTTCAGCGCCCGCGGCAACCTGGCCAGCAGCCTGCGCGCGGGGTCTGCCCGGGCGTCAGAGGCTGATGCCTGCCGCCCTCAGACGCCGTTGAGGGCCAGGTGCAACGCGATGCTCGCTGCATAGCCGAGCGCGATCGCCCAGCTCCAGCGCAGGTGGCTCATGAAGGTGTAGCGCCCGCCGGAGGCGCCCATCAGCGCCACGCCCGCCGCCGAGCCGACCGACAGCAGGCTGCCGCCGACGCCGGCGGTGAGCGTGATCAGCAGCCACTGCGACCCGTCCATGGGCGGGTTCATCTGCAGCACCGCGTACATGATCGGGATGTTGTCGACCACCGCCGAGAGCACGCCCATGCCGGCGTTGGCGAGGGTGGCGCCGGACGCGCCGTAGAACGCGTGCGAGGCGAGCTCGAGGTAGCCCAGCGCCGCCAGCCCGCCCACGCAGCCGAATACGCCGTAGAAGAACAGCAGGGTGTCCCACTCGGCGTTGGCGATGATGCGGAAGATCGAATAGGGCTCCTCCTCGATGCCTTGCGCCAGCGCGTAACCGCGCTGGCGACGGTCGATGCGCGAGGCCAGCAGATTGAGCAATGCCAGGCCGGTGAGCATGCCGTAGGCCGCCGGCATGCCCAGCCACTGCTTGCCGATCACGGTGAGGGCGATGGTCAGTGCGAAGGTGAGACAGATGCCGATGCCGCCCGGTTTGACGCGCACCTGCCCGGGCACGTGTTCGGGCCATCCGCCGGGCAGCGCGAAGTGCATGACGAGGGCCGGTACCAGCCAGTTGACGAGGGCGGACGGGAACAGCCGGAAGAATTCGAAGAACTCGGCCTTGTGCGCCTGCCACACCATCAGCGTGGTGATGTCGCCGAACGCGCTCCAGGCGCCGCCGGCGTTGGCCGCCACCACCAGGTTGACCAGCGCCAGCGTGGCGAAGCGCGGCTGGCTGCCGCCCACCGCCAGCACCACGGCCGACATCACCAGCGCGGTGGTGAGGTTGTCCAGCACCGGCGACAGAAAGAAGGCGAGGGCGCCGGTGATCCAGAACAGCGCACGGTAGCCCAGCCGCCGCTGCGTCAGCTGCGCACGCAAGGCCTCGAACACGTTGCGCTCGCCCAGTGCGGTGACGTAGGTCATCGCCACCACCAGGAAGAAGAAGATCTCCGCGTACTCGAGGAACATCGCCTCGAACGCCCCGCGCGCAGCGGTCGAGTTCTCGCCGCGCGTCTGCCAGGCGATCAGCCCCCAGATCAGCGCTGCGGCGAGCATCACCGGCTTGGACTTGGCGATGCGGATGTGCTCCTCGAGCATCACCGCCACGTAGGCCAGAACGAACAAGGCCAGCGCGAGCCAGCCGACCGGGTGGCCGGTCAGGTGGAAATTGGCGCCGGCTTCGGCGGCGGCAGCCGGCACGGGGAACAGGCCAGCCAGCACGGCCAGCAAGGGGAACAAACGCATGGATGGCTTCCCGGAAAACGCCCGCCAAGGTTAGCAGGCGCAACCGCGCCGTCCGGTTCAGGCCTCGGCGGCGGCCGGCTGGCGGGCAGGGCGGGCGGCGCTCAGCCGGCCGAACACGCGGCTGGCCGAGGCGGTGACCGCGGCGAGGATCAGCACGGTCCAGCGGAACGCCGCCACGTAGTCGCTGTGCGCGTGCCCCTGCAGCAGCGACTCCATCAGCAGCGTGGCCAGCGCGATGCCGAAGCTCATCGACAGGTACTGCGCGGTGGACGCCATCGACGAGGCCATCGAGGCGTGCTTGATGTCCAGGTCGTGATAGATCAGCGTGTTCATCGCCGTGTACTGCATGCCGGCGAAGGCGCCGTAGAGGAACACCATCAGCGCGATCAGCCACATCGGCGTGCCGCGGCCGAACAGCGCGAACGAGGCCAGCAGCAGCGCGACCAGCAAGGTGTTGCCCAGCAGCAGCCGGCGGTAGCCCAGCCGCGCCAGCGCGCGGTTGACCAGCCACTTGGCGCTGATCGAGCCGAGCGCCTGCGGCACCATCATCAGGCCCGCCAGCAAGGGCGACCAGCCGCAGCCGACCTGCAGGAACAGCACCAGCAGCAGGAACATGCCCGAGATGCCCAGCCGCGTGAACAGGTTGCCGGCCAGCGCCACCCACACGCTGCGCACCTTCAGCAGCGACAGGTCAGCCACCGGGAACGCGGCGCGCCGGCTGTGCCAGACGTAGATCAGGCCGATCAGCAGCGCCAGCGCGGTGTACTCGCCGACACGCCCCCACGCCACGTGTTCGGCGCCGAGCAATTCGGAGGCCGTCAGCAGCAGCGCGGACGCGGCGCCGAACAGCAGAAAGCCGGGCAGGTCGAAGCGGTTGGCGTGGCGCAGCCGGTAGTCGGGCATGTCCTGCTTGTTCATCCACAGGCCGGCGATGCCGACCGGCACGTTGATCAGGAAAATCAGCCGCCAGCTGGTGAACTCCACCAGCGCGCCGCCCAGCAACGGCCCGAGCACGGAGCCGAGCAGGCCGAAGGTGGCCACCGTACTCATCACGTGCACGAACTCGTGCTTGGCGATGCTGCGCACCAGCACGTAGCGGCCCACCGGCATCAGCGCCGCACCGCCGACGCCCTGCGTCACGCGCGCGGCGACCAGTTCGGGCAGCGTCCGGGAAACGCCGCAGAACAGCGAGCCCAGGCCGAACACCGCGATCGCGGCACCGAACACGCGACGGGTGCCGAAGCGGTCGCACAGCCAGGGGCTGGCGGGGATCAGGATCGCCAGGGTCAGCACGTAGCTGGTCAGCGCGCTGCGCATGCCCAGCGGGGTGACCGCAAGCGCGTCGGCCATGGCAGGCACGGCCGTGTTGACGATGGTCGAGTCCAGCGCCTGCATGAAGAACGCGGCCGCGACCAGCCAGATCAGGCCGCGATAGCGCTCGCTCGTGGGGATGTCCGATGGGCCTTCAGTCGCTGCGGGGAGAGGAACGGGAGCGGCGGCATCGGGCATGACGGCCATGTTACCCGCTGGGGCGGCTTGCTTTCCCTGGGTTGCGACACCAAAGTCAGACGACGTTTCATTCCGAAACGCACTCACGAACCCATCACACGCGCTGGAACGTGCGCGCTCCGGCGCGCGTGCTCATCTCCAGGAGACCTCGCCATGAGTCGGCCCGCCATCACCTTGTCCCGCCTGGATGTGGAGCGCATCGAGAACCTGCTCGACCGGCTGCCGCCCGAACAGGCCCAGCAGCACGCAGCCCTGCGCGACGAGCTGGACAGGGCCGAGCTGTGCGAGCCCGAGGCGGTGCCGCCGGACGTGGTGACCATGAATTCCACCGTTACCTTCGGCGACGAGCAGGCCGATGACCGGCTTACCGTGACCCTGGTCTATCCGGCGGCGGCCGGCAAGCCGGGCACCGTTTCGGTGCTGGCGCCCGTGGGCAGTGCGCTGCTCGGGCTGGCCAGCGGCCAGGAGATCGACTGGCCGATGCCCGGCGGCCAGCCGCGCCGGCTGCGTGTGCTCGATATCGCCTACCAGCCCGAAGCGGCGGGCGATCTGCACCGCTGACGTCGATCGCTGGTCGTTCAGGGCTTGAAGTGATGAACGAAGCCCACGCTGAAGCCGCCCGGCAACCAGCCCACGATCAGCGGCGAGTCGCGGTGCGAGGCCCAGATGCCAATGCCGGTGCCGATCGCCGCGCCCGCCAACACGTCGCTCTGCCAGTGGCCGCGCACCTTCATGCGCGCCACTGCGTCATAGGCCGGCAGCAGGGCCAGCGCATAGACGGCCGGGTGATCCTGGCCATAGTTGGCGATGAAAGGAGTGACCGCGGCCGAGATGGCCGCCACCTCGCCGCTGGGGAAACTCTGGGAGTGGCCCTTGAAGAAGCGGTTGGGGTCGTCGGTCTGCGAGGGCCGCTCCCGGCGGAAGGTGTACTTGAGCGCTTCGGTACTGACGCCGGTGATCACCATGGCGTCGACCGAGCGCCAGAAAGTATCGCCCAGCTTGTCCTGGTCGCCGAACGCCAGCGCGCCCACGCCGACCGTGACGATCGTGCCGTACATCAACGCGGTCTGGTTGCCACGCTTCCAGATGCCGCTGTTGTCGTAGTGCAGGCGATGGTCGATACCGAACGGACCACCGCCGGCTGTGGCGGTGCCTGAAACGGCCAGGGTGAGCAGGCAAAGGAACAATCGCAAAGCGCGCATCGCACACCTCCCACGGAACGAGCCCCCGCCGCCCGCCTCACGGCACGCTAGCTCGGCGGCCTTTCGGTTCCCTTAGCGTCCACATGCCGGCGTGATGGGCGTGTCGCTAAACTTCCGGCCATGCACCCGAAACCTTCCACATGGCAGACCCGCGCCGCCGAACTGCGCGAGCGCATCGAGCAGGCCAACTACCGCTACCACGTGCTCGACGACCCGGACATCACCGACGCCGAGTACGACCGCCTGATGCGCGAACTGGAAGCCCTGGAGGACGCCCACCCGGAGCTCGCCGGCACCGATTCGCCGACGCGCCGCGTCGGCGCACGCGCGCATGGCGGCTTTGCCGAGGTGCGCCACGCGCTGCCCATGCTGTCGCTGGCCAATGCCTTCGAGCAGGAAGGCGACAGCGAACGCGAGCGCTTCCGCGAGATCGCCGAGTTCGAACGGCGGATCGAGCAGGCGCTGGACCGGCGCGAACCCTCCTTCTCGGTCGAACCCAAGCTCGACGGCCTGGCGATCAGCCTGCGTTACGAGCAGGGCGTGTTCGTGCAAGGCGCCACGCGCGGCGACGGCGAGACCGGCGAGGACGTCACCGCCAACCTGCGCACGGTGCGCGCGATCCCGCTCAGGCTCCGCGGCAGCGGCTGGCCCGGCGTGCTCGAAGTGCGCGGCGAGGTGATCATGCTGCGCAGGGATTTCGAGGCCTTCAACGACTACGCACGCACGCACGGCGAGAAGCCGCTGGCCAACCCGCGCAACGGCGCCGCCGGTTCGCTGCGCCAGCTCGACCCGGCGGTGACCGCACGGCGCCGGCTCAGCTTCTTCGCCTATGCGGCCGGCGTGGTCGAGGGCGGACAGCTGCCGCCGACGCACTCGCAGACGCTGGCGAAACTGCGCGAGTGGGGCTTCCCGATCTCGCCGGAGGCCGACGTGGCACGCGGCTTCGACGGATTGATCGCCTACTACACGCGCATCGGCGAGCGGCGCGACGCCTTGCCCTACGACATCGACGGCGTGGTCTACAAGCTCGATGACTACGCCGGCCAGCGCGAGATGGGCTTCGTCTCGCGCGCGCCGCGCTGGGCCATCGCGCACAAGTTCCCCGCGCAGGAGCAGAGCACGCAGGTCGAGGCGATCGAGATCCAGATCGGCCGCACCGGCGCAGCCACGCCGGTGGCGCGGCTCAAGCCCGTGCAGGTGGCCGGCGTCACCGTCACCAACGCCACGCTGCACAACGCCGACCAGATCGCGCGGCTGGACGTGCGCGTGGGCGACACGGTGATCGTGCGCCGCGCCGGCGACGTGATTCCCGAAGTGGTGCGCGTGCAGGCCGAAAACCGCCCGGCCGGCGCACGGCCCTGGAGCATGCCGGCGCAGTGTCCGGTCTGCGGCTCGGCGCTGATGCGCGAGGAGGGCGAGGCCGCCTGGCGATGCAGCGGCGGCCTGGTGTGCCCGGCGCAGCGCAAGGAGGCGCTGATCCACTTCGCCTCGCGCCGCGCGATGGACATCGAGGGCCTCGGCATCCGCTTCGTCGATGCGCTGGTCGAACTGGACTACGTGCGTACGCCGGCCGACATCTACGCTCTGACCGTCGAGCGCTTCGTGGCGATGAAGCAGGCCATCGACGAGCGCGAGGGCACCACGCCCGAGACGGTCAAGGCCGGCAAGATCGCCACCAAGTGGGCAGAGAACCTGGTCGCCGGGATCGACGCCAGCCGCCGCACCACCCTGCCGCGTTTCCTGTTCGCGCTGGGGATCATGCACATCGGCGAGAGCACCGCCAAGACGCTGGCCACCTGGCTGGGCCGCCTGGACCTGGTGCGCAGCATGCCGGCCGCCGTGCTGCGCGTGCTGCCGGACATCGGCGAGGAGGTCGCCTCTTCGATCGCCGGCTTCTTCGCGCAGGAAGGCAACCAGCGCGTGGTCGACGCGCTGCTCGCCGCCGGCGTCACCTTCAGCGACGAGGCGCCGCCTTCGCCGCGCCTGCGCGAGAGACTGGGCCTGGCCGTGCTGCTGGACCACGCCAAGGTGCGCGATCTGGGCCCCAAGCGCACGCGCCAGCTGGTCGAGCACTTTCCGACGCTGGAGCGCCTGCTCGCCGCCGGCCCCACGCACTGGATCACCGCCGGCCTGCCGCAGGCGGCGGCCTCCCACCTCGAAGCCTTCCTGGCCGACGAGGCCCGGCTTGCGCCGCTGCGCGAGGCCGAGGCGGCCATCGAGCGTCTGCTCGCCGCCGTGCCGCAGGCCGATGCGGCCAGTGCGCCTCTGGAGGGCCAGACGGTGGTGCTCACCGGCACGCTGCCGACGCTGAGCCGCGACGAGGCCAAACAGCGGCTGGAGGCGCTCGGCGCCAAGGTGGCCGGCTCGGTGTCCAAGAAGACCTCGTTCGTGGTGGCGGGCGAAGCGGCCGGCTCCAAGCTGGACAAGGCGCAGGAGCTGGGCGTGCCGGTCTGGGACGAGGCGCAGCTGCTGGCCTTGCTGGCGGAGCATGGCGGGTGAGAAGCCAAGGCCTCCCCCTCTCCCCAGCCCTCTCCCCCGGTTCAGCCGGGGGAGAGGGAGCAGGATGCGGCGAGCTTTTAACTCCCTCTCCCCCGGCGCCGCCGGGGGAGAGGGCTGGGGAGAGGGGGAGGCCTTTAAACCAGGGAGAAGACGCGATGGACCGCGCCAAACAACTACGCAAGACCCAAACCGACGCCGAAGCCAAACTCTGGTCCCGCCTGCGCGCCGCCCAACTCGGCGCCAAGTTCCGCCGCCAGCACCCGGTCGCCGGCTACTACGCCGACTTCTGCTGCGTGGAGCACCAGCTGATCGTGGAGCTCGATGGCGGGCAGCATGGCGAACAGCGGGCGTATGACGCCCGTCGTACGAGCATGCTCGAGCAGGCCGGCTTCAAGGTGCTGCGCTTCTGGAACGATGAGGTGTCGTTGCGGACGGACCACGTGTTGGAGGCGATCGTTCATGCTCTGGGCGAAAGGCCTCCCCCTCTCCCCAACCCTCTCCCCCGGCGTCGCCGGGGGAGAGGGGGCCAAAAGCTTGCCGCACATGACTCCCTCTCCCCCCGCGCGGCGGGGGGAGAGGGTTGGGGAGAGGGGGAGGCCCTGGCTTCCGCCCTGCGCCTGCGCGCCCACGTGTATCGCCTGGTCCGCGACTTCTTCGCCGATCGCCACGTGCTGGAAGTGGAAACCCCCATTCTCTCCGCCGCCGGCAACACCGACCCGAACATCGAAAGCTTCAGCACCATCTTCAGCGGCCATGTCGACGCGGGCGCGCGCGAACGCTGGATGCGCACTTCGCCGGAGTTCCCGCTCAAGCGCCTGCTCGCCGCCGGCGTGGGCGACTGCTACGAACTGGGCCGGGTGTTCCGCAACGGCGAGGCGGGCGGGCGGCACAATCCCGAGTTCACCATGCTCGAGTGGTACCGGGTCGGCTGGGACCATCGGCGACTGGCGGACGAGGTCGTTGACCTGGTGCAGGCGGCGCTCGGCGTCGTCGGCCGCCGGGCCCAGGTGCAGACCTGGAGTTACCGGGAGCTGTTCCTGGACCGGCTGGGACTGGACCCGCTCAGCGCGCCGCTGGACGCGCTGCAACGGCCGCTGGCCCAGTCCAACATCGATCCGCAGGGGCTCACCCGCGACGACTGGCTGGACCTCTTGATCACGCACCGCCTGCAGCCGGCCTTTCCGCGCGACCGCATCACGGTGATCCGCGACTACCCGGCCAGCCAGTGCGCGCTTGCCCGCATCCGCCCCGACGATCCGCCCGTGGCGGAACGCTTCGAGCTTTACCTGGGGCCCCACGAACTGGCCAACGGCTACCACGAACTCAACGACGCGGCCGAGCAGCGGTCCCGCTTCGAACGCGACAACGAAGTACGTCGCCTCCGTGGCCTGCGCGAAGTGCCGCTCGACGAACGGCTGCTGGCCGTGCTGGATGCGATGCCGGCCTGCGCCGGCGTCGCGCTGGGCATCGAACGGTTGCTGATGTGCCTGGCCGGCACCGATGCCATCGCCGACGTGCTGGCATTCCCTTTCGCCGAGGCCTGAGCCGCCATTGACGCTGCGCCCGCGCCTGCGCACAGTGGCCGCTTCCCGCTACCACGAGAAGCAATCCATGCGCCCGAGCGTGCCCGGCATCCTCCTGATCGTGATCGGCCTCCTGTTCCTGCTGCGCAATTTCGGCTTCGACCTGCACCTGGGGCAGTTGCTGGCGACCTGGTGGCCGCTGGCGGTGATCGCCGTGGGCGTGAGCATGCTGTTCAAGAACAAGCGTTACTGAAGGCGGCCCGGGCAGATGAACGCCACGACGCTTCCCCTGGACGCCGGCCGCCCGCTGGGCAGGGCGGACGCGCGCACCCTGGCGCTGGCTGCGCTGGGCGGCGCGCTGGAGTTCTACGACTTCGTCGTCTTCGTATTCTTCGCGGTGCCGCTCAGCCAGTTGTTCTTTCCGCCGGACAGCGCGCCGTGGCTGGCGCAGCTCAAGGTCTACGGCATCTTCGCCGCCGGTTACCTGGCCCGTCCGCTGGGCGGCATCGTGATGGCGCACTACGGCGACAAGCTCGGACGCAAGCGCATGTTCACCCTGAGCGTGTTCCTGATGGCCGTGCCGACGCTGGGCATCGGCCTGCTGCCGGTGTATGCGCAGGTCGGCATGCTGGCGCCGCTGCTGCTGTTGCTGTTGCGGGTCGTGCAGGGCGTGGCGGTGGGTGGCGAGGTGCCGGGGGCGTGGGTGTTCGTGGCGGAGCATGTGCCGCCGCGGCGTATCGGTTTCGCCTGCGCGAGCCTCACCTCGGGGCTGACCGTGGGCATCCTGCTCGGCTCGCTGGTGGCGGCGGGGATCAACCGTGCGCTGGCGCCGGCGGCCTTGCTGGACTACGGCTGGCGGCTGCCTTTCCTGGTCGGGGGCGTGTTCGGATTTTTCGCCGTTTGGCTGCGCCGCTGGCTCAGCGAGACCCCGGTGTTCGAGGCGATGCATGCGCGGCGCGAGTTGGTCGACGGCTTGCCGCTGGCGCGGGTGGCGGCAAGCCACCGGCCCGCGGTCGTGCTGTCGATGCTGGTGACCTGGATGCTCACCGCGGCGATCGTGGTGCTGATCCTGATGACGCCCTCGCTGGTGCAGACCGTGTTTCATGTGGCACCGGCGCGGGCCTTCCTGGGCAACAACGTGGCTTCCTTCGCGCTGGCGCTCGGCTGCCTGTGCTTCGGCGCTCTGTCCGACCGCATCGGACCGGAGCGGGCGTTGCTGTTCGGCGCGGCCGCGCTGCTGCTGGCCGGCTACGCGCTGTACCTGGATCTCGCCGCCGGCGGTGCGCATTTCATCGGGCTGTACGCGCTGGCCGGTTTCGCGGTGGGCGTCGTCGGCGTGGTGCCGGTGTTGATGGTGCAGGCGTTCCCGCCGGCGGTCCGCTTCTCGGGGCTGTCGGCGTCGTACAACCTCGCCTATGCGCTGTTCGGCGGCTTGACGCCGCCGTTGATCGGGTTGCTGGTGGCGCGGTTCGGCGTGCTTGCACCGGCGCACTACGTGGCGGCGACCGCCGTGCTCGGCATGGCGGTGGCGCTGGTGCTGCTCAGGCGCCAGCGGGTGGCTCGCTAGGCGACGCTAGAACTCGAGTTCCTGCGCCGCGCACAGGTAGTCGATCATCGGCGCCACGCGCCGGAAGCTCTCGACCACCCAGGGCAGCAGCTCCGAGGAGCAGGCGAACGCGTCGTCGAAGTTCTCGCCGGCGGCGAAGTCCTTGCGCTTGAGGTCTTCGATCAGCTCGTGTTCCGGGTCGAACCCGCGCGGCGGGCGGCTCAGCGATTCGCCCCAGAAGCTCAGCCGCTCGCGGAAGGCCTTGCCCTGGGTGGCACGCTTCCAGGCGCCCGGGTTGTCGGCGAGGAAGGCGCGGATGTTCTTCAGCGTGTCCGGCTCCGGGTGCCACATGCCGCCGCCGGCGAAGCAGTCGCCGGGCTCGATGTGCAGGTAGAACGAAGGCGCCGGAATCTCGTGCCGCCGCGCGTGGAAGAAACGCGAGCCCTGCCAGGTCTTGTAAGGCAGCTTGTTGTTGGAGAAGCGCGTATCGCGATGGATGCGGAACAGCGAGCCGCCGTTCCTGCGCGCATCGGCGCGGTAGTGCGCGCTGATCCCGGCGAGCGGCGCGGCCATGTCGGCGATCAGCGCGAGAAAGGGCTCGCGTACGTGGCGTTCGTAGTCGGCCTTGTGCGCGGTAAACCATTCGCGGCTGTTGTTGCGGCCGAGCGCGCGCAGGAAGCGGAAGGTGGCGGGGGTGAAGTAGGTATTGGGCATGCGCCCATTATCGGCGAATACGGGAGCGCGCTCCTGTCCCGGGTCAGCCCAAGGCCGGCGCGGGCAGGGGCGCCAGTTCGTGGCCCCAGGCCTCCAGCGAATCGAGCAGCGCGGTCTGCTCGGGCCGTTCCTGGCGCAGCACGGCGATACGCGCGAAGTACTCATCCAGCGTGCGTGCGGTGAGCGGAGTGGGGCGGGTCAGGCGCGAGATCCTGAAGGCCTCCCAGCGGGCGCGCTCGTCCGCGTCCAGGGTGTCGGGCCAGTTGCGGGCGCGGTAGCGGAACAGCAGTTCGGCGTAGCGCGGGTCGCGGAACGGGAGGCTCTGCTGGCCCAGTTGGCCCGGTGGCGTGGCGCGCACCTGGGCCAGCAGGCGCTTGTCCGCATCGGGCAGGAAGCCGCCGTAGAGAGCCAGCTCCGGATCTTCCGGCGGCGCCAGCTCGGCGGCGCGGGCAAACACGCGGCGCAGCTTGTCGACCAGGCCCTCGGCGGCGCGCAGCAGGGCGTGGTGGCGCAGGCAGCGCTCCAGATCCAGCTTGAGCCGACCGTGGTCGACGTCCCTCAGCACCGACAGCGGCGCCAGCGCCGGTGCACGGTTGGCGCGCACGGTGCGCAGTGGGATGCGTTCGATGCCCTCGGGCAGATCCGCGCGCGCCGTGAAGATGCGGTCGGCGATGTCGTCCTCGTCCAGTTCCAGCCAGGGCGCGGGGTCGCTGTCCAGGTCGTAGACGATCACCTCGCCCGGCCGGGAGGGATGCGGCGCCAGCGGCGCGATCACCGCCAGGCAATGGCGGCTGGCCGGGTAGCGCGAAGAGACGTGTACCAGCGGCGTCATCCCGGCCACGTCGAGCAGGCCGAACACCTTCTGCTTGCGGCGCAGCTCGAAATGCCAGTCCCATAGCCGCGGCTGGCGCGCGCGGATCAGCCGCGCCAGGTCGATCAGGGCGTACACGTCCGACAGCGCGTCGTGCGCACGGTCCTGCTTCAGGTGGTTGGCGGCGGCCAGGTGTTCGAGCCTGAAGCTGGGCGTGCCGTCCTCGCGGGTCGGCCAGGCGATGCCCTCGGGACGCAGCGCCTGGCACATGCGCACCAGGTCGATCAGGTCCCAGCGCGAATTGCCGTTCTCCCACTCGCGCGCGTACGGATCGTAGAAATTGCGGTACAGCAGTTGACGGGTGAACTCGTCGTCGAAGCGCAGCGAGTTGTAGCCCACGCCGCAGGTGCCCGGCTGCGCGAGCTGCTCGTGGACGCGGGCGGCGAACTCCGCTTCGCCGACGCCCTCGCGCTCGGCCTGCTGCGGCGTGATGCCGGTGATCAGGCAGGCATCGGGGTCCGGCGCCATGTCCCGCGGCGGACGGGCGAAGAACATCACCGGCTCGCCGACGATCTCCAGTTCGGCGCTGGTGCGGATGCCGGCGAACTGCGACGGGCGGTCGCGGCGGGTATCGGCGCCGAAGGTCTCGTAGTCGTGCCAGAGGAAGGTCTGCATCGCCCGATGATCGCATGGCGCCGGGCCGGGCTGCGCTAGACTGCGCCCTCCAAGGAGGATGCATGAGCCATTCGAACGAAGACAATCTGATCTGGATCGATCTGGAGATGACCGGCCTGGATACGGACAACGATTCGATCCTCGAGATCGCCACGATCGTGACCGACAAGGACTTGCACGTGCTGGCCGAAGGCCCCGTATTCGCGATCCGCCACGAGGTCGACCGGCTGGAATCGATGGACAGCTGGAACCGCAACCAGCACCGCAAGTCGGGCCTGTGGCAGCAGGTGCTCGAATCGACCACCGACCACGCCCAGGCCGAGCAGGCCACGCTGGACTTCCTGAAGGACTGGACGCCGCCCGGCAAGTCGCCCATGTGCGGCAACTCGATCTGCCAGGACCGGCGCTTCCTGCACCGGCAGATGCCGCGACTGGAGCGCCATTTCCACTACCGCAACCTGGACGTCTCCACGCTCAAGGAACTGGCCCGGCGCTGGGCGCCGGCCATCGCGCGGGGCCTGAGCAAGGAATCGGCGCACACCGCGCTGTCGGACATCCGCGATTCGATCGACGAGCTGCGCTATTACCGCCTGCACATGGGCACGCTGGGCGGGCAGGACTGAGCGATCGATATGTTCGCCGATCCCTTTGCCACCGTGCTCGATTGCGCCGGCCGTCCGCTGGCGCTCGACCGCCCGCGCGTGGTCGGCATCCTCAACGTGACCCCCGATTCGTTCTCCGACGGCGGCGCCTTCGCCGATACCGATGCCGCCGTGGCGCACGGCCTGGCGATGGCGGAGCAGGGCGCCGACATGCTCGACGTGGGCGGCGAGTCCACCCGTCCGGGCGCGGCCGAGGTGTCGGTGGAGGAGGAACTGCGGCGTGTCATCCCGGTCATCGAGCAGCTGGCCGCGCGCACCACGCTGCCGATCGCGATCGATACATCCAAGCCCGAAGTCATGCTCGCCGCGGTGGCCGCAGGCGCCGGCATGATCAACGACGTCTACGCGCTGCGCCGCGAAGGCGCGCTCGATGTGGCGGCCGAGCTGCGCGTGCCGGTGTGCCTGATGCACATGCAGGGCGAACCGCGCGGCATGCAGGACGATCCGCGCTACGACGACGTGGTGGGCGAGGTGCACCGTTTCCTCACCGACCGCCTGTTCACCTGCGAACTGGCCGGCATCGACCGGCGGCGCGTACTGGTCGACCCGGGCTTCGGCTTCGGCAAGACGCTGGAGCACAACCTGGCGCTGCTGCGTGCGCTGGAACGCTTCGCCGACCTCGGTGCAGGCGCCTACGTGGGCCTGTCGCGCAAGTCGATGATCGGCGCATTGACGGGCCGGCCGGCCGGCATGGCGCGCGCGTCCGGTTCGGCGGCGGCGGCCTTGATCGCCGTACAGCGAGGCGCGCGCATGGTGCGTGTACACGACGTCGCCGCGACCGTCGACGCGCTGGCCGTCTGGCGTGCGGTGCGCGAAGGCGAGGCGCCGCCGCGCCGCGACGCGGGGCCGCCGGCTCCACGCTGGCCCGACGAAGACTGAGCTACTTAAGGTGCCGTCCGCCCCGTGGCGTCACCACCAGGAACGATGATGAGCACACGCAAATACTTCGGTACCGACGGCATCCGCGGCCTGGTCGGGCAATGGCCGATCAGCGCCGACTTCATGTTGCGGCTGGGCCGTGCGGCGGGCGCCGTGCTGGCGCGCGACGCGCAGCGCAAGCCATTGGTGCTGATCGGCAAGGACACCCGTGTCTCCGGCTACATGTTCGAGTCGGCGCTCGAGGCCGGCCTGGTCGCTGCCGGTGTGGACGTGGGACTGCTGGGGCCGATGCCGACGCCCGCCGTGGCCTTCCTGACGCGCTCGATGCGTGCGGCCGCCGGCATCGTGATCAGCGCCTCGCACAATCCGCACCACGACAACGGCATCAAGTTCTTTTCCGCGCTGGGCGAGAAGCTTTCCGACGAAATCGAGCAGGCGATCGAGGAGGAAATCGAGGCCGCCTTCGCCACCGTGCCCTCGGAGCAGCTCGGCAAGGCCACCCGCGTGGCCGACGCGGTGGCGCGCTACGCCGAATACTGCAAGGCGACGGTGCCGGAGGAGTTCACCCTGCGCGGCACCCGGATCGTGCTGGACTGCGCGCACGGTGCGACCTACCAGGTGGCGCCCAAGGTGTTCGCCGAGCTCGGTGCGGACGTCACCGCGATCGGCAACACGCCCGATGGCTTCAACATCAACCGCGAGGTCGGCTCGACCCACCCGCAGACACTGCAGCAGGCGGTGCTGGCGCAGAGGGCCGATATCGGCATCGCCTTCGACGGCGACGGCGACCGGGTGATCCTGGTCGACCGCAACGGCACCATCGCCGACGGCGACGACATCCTCTACGTGCTCGCGCGCAGCCTGTTCGCGCGCGGCTGCCTGCGCGGTCCGGTGGTCGGTACGCTGATGAGCAACTACGGCCTGGAGCAGGCGCTGGCCGAACTGGAGGTTCCGCTGATCCGCGCCAACGTGGGCGACCGCTACGTGCTGCAGCAGCTCAAGGCGCACGGCGGCATCCTCGGCGGCGAGACCTCCGGCCACATCCTGTGCCTGGACCGCGCCACCACCGGCGACGGCATCATCGCCGCGCTGGCGGTGCTGGAGACGCTGGCCGCCTCCGGCCAGGACCTGGCGCTGGCTCGCCGCGGCCTGCAGAAGCTGCCGCAGGTGATGGTCAACGTGCGCGCCCAGGGCGCGCGCGAGGCGCTGGCCAGCAGCACCGTGCGCCATGCACTGACCGAGGTCGAGCGCACGCTGCAGGGGCGGGGACGCGTGGTGTTGCGTGCGTCGGGCACCGAGCCGTTGGTGCGCGTCACCATCGAGGGCGCCGATGCGGGTGAGGTGCAGCAGTTGGCCGGCTGGCTTGCCGACGCCGTAAAATCCGCCGCGCACGTGCACATGACGGAAAATCCATGAGGCAAGTCCCCACGCTCGACATCCGCCGCTACGACTCCGATCGCGACGCCTTCGTAGCCGAACTCGGCGCCGCCTACCGCCGGTTCGGTTTTTGCTGCATCAGCGGGCACGGCATCCCGCGCGAACTGATCGACGGCGCCTACCAGGCCTTCGAGCAGTTCTTCGCTCTGCCGACCGAAACCAAGATGAAGTACCACGTGCCCGGCTCCGGCGGCGCGCGCGGCTACACCCCGTTCAAGGTGGAAACGGCCAAGGACAGCCGCTATCCGGATCTCAAGGAATTCTGGCACGTCGGCCGCGAGATCCCGCGCGATTCGAAATTCGCCGAGGTCATGCCGCCCAACCTGTGGCCGGAGGAAGTGCCGCAGTTCAAGCCCTGCGGCTATGGCCTGTACGAGGCGCTGGACCAGCTCGGCACCCGCGTGCTGCGTGCGCTGGCGTTGCACATCGGCCTGCCCGAGGACTATTTCGAGGACAAGACCGACCAGGGCAACTCGATCCTGCGCCCGATCCACTACCCGCCCATCATTGATGAGAGCAGCATTGACGAGAGCCGCACTCAGGCGAACATCCCCAACGTACGCGCGGGGGCTCACGAGGACATCAACTTCATCACCCTGCTGGTCGGCGCCAGCGCCGAGGGCCTGGAAGTGCTGAGCGAGGGCCAATGGCTGCCGATCACCACCGAGGGCGACGCCATCGTGGTGAACATCGGCGACATGCTGCAGCGGCTGACCAACCACGTGTACCCGTCCACTTCGCATCGCGTGGTCAACCCGCAGAACGAGAACGCGCGCAAGCCGCGCTACTCGGTGCCGTTCTTCCTGCATCCCAATCCCGACGTCGTGCTCGATCCGCTGCCCGAGTGCGTCACTGCGGACAACCCCAGCCGCTATGACACCTCGCTCACCTCGCACGAGTACCTGATGCAGCGGCTGCGCGAGATCAAGCTGATCTGAAGCGCCTCGCTCGCTTTCCCTCGGCAAGGGACGGACCCGCTCGTGTCTCGAGGCGCATGACTTCCGATCGATGCGCCGGATCACTTCGCCACCTAGCGTTGCCTGGGCTCCCATGGAACAGGCAACGCCATGCGCTACTTCCCCTTGTTGTTTCTGCTGGCCACAAGCTCGGCCGGCGCCGTCGAGTCGCCCATGCGCGCCCTGGATTACTTCCAGGGCAGTTGGCGCTGTGAAGGCGTGTTCCCGGCGAGCGGCCGGCACATCGCCTCGCAGATGCGTTACGCCGGCGACCTGCAGGGCGCCGCGCTGGTCAAGCACCACGAGGACCGCGCTCCCGCCAGCTACCGTGCCATCGAAGCCTGGGGCTACGACGTCAAGGGCGGGCGTTACCAAGCGGTGCTCCTCGACAATTTCGGCGGCACCCGCCGTTTCGCCTCGACCGGCTGGCAGCACGGCAGGTTGACGTGGGATTCGGCGACCGAGGTGGTTCCGGCCCAGCGCTTCGTCTACGCCAGGCTGGACGCGCAGCATTATCGGGTCGACTGGGAGGTCGACCGCGACGGCAGGGGTTTCGCAATCGGTGACACGCTGACCTGTACGCGCGAAGGGTGAGCGCGATCTCCGTCGCGACCCGGCGAGCGCCCACGCCGTCCACAGGAAGACCGCCCTCATCCGCTTGCCGGCGATGCCTTCCAGCCTCGGTACCCGCTCGCGCTGTGGACGATCTCGCGCGGACGCACGGAAGCGGTGGCGCAGGCGGCGCGACCGCGGGTTGTCAATCGAGCTGGCGGTAGCGTCTGGATTCGCGCGCCGACACCCACAGCGCCAGGCGGTCCGGCATCAGCTTGGCCAGCGCCTTGATCGTGCGGTTCACCCGGCCGGTCACCTGCACCACGGTACCCCGCTCGACGGCATCGATGCCCTCGCGAACCACCGCGCCGGCGTCCTGCCACATGATGCGGGGCAGCTTACCGACCAGCGCGCGCGTGCCGGTCACGTCGTGGAATTCGGACCAGGTGAAACCCGGGCAGAGCGCGCAGACGTGCACGCCCAGGTGGCGGTTCTCCAGCGCCAGCGACTGGGAGAACTTGATCAGGTAGGCCTTGCTTGCCGCATACAGCGTATGTCCGGCCGAACCCGGCACATGGCCCGCCAGCGAAGCGATGTTGACGATGCGGCCGTAGCCGCGCTCGCGCATGCCCGGCAGCAGTCGCCATGCCAGCTCGGTCGGCGCGTGGAGCAGCACCTGCAGGAAATCGGCATGCACGGACCAGTCGCTGGCCTCGAAGGTGCCGGGTACGCCGTAGCCGGCGTTGTTGACCAGCCAGTCCACGGCCAGGCCCTCGCGCTGCAGTGCCTCGGCCAGCCGGCGCGGCGCGCCGGGATCGGCCAGGTCCGCCGGCATGACATGGACGGATACGCCGTGCCGGTCGCGCAGTTGGCCTGCCAGGGCGTGCAGGCGCTCGGCCCGCCGCGCCACCAGCACCAGGTCGTGGCCGCGCACGGCCAGCTCCTGCGCGAAGGCGGCGCCGATGCCTGCCGAGGCGCCAGTGACCAGGCTCAATGGACGTTCGGCAGGCATCGGGCAGGTGTCCTGGTGGAAAGGCGCTCCATCATGGCCGAGTGTCCGTCCACCGGCCAGCACGCGTTTGCCGCCCTGCAGGGCGATCGCTATCCTTGCCGTTTTCAACGGATGGCTTCGCATGCGCAGGAAACTCATTGCCGGCAACTGGAAGATGCACGGCAGCCGCTCGATGGCCGCCGCCCTGGTTGACGACATCGCCGCGCAGCGCCCGCAGCATGCCGACGTGCTGGTGTTCCCGCCGTTCCCCTACCTGGCCGAACTGGCCTCGCGCGCCGGTAACAGCGGTATCGGCTTCGGCGGCCAGGACGTCAGCGAGCACGAAGGGCAGGGTGCCTATACCGGGGAAGTTTCCGCCGCCATGCTGGCGGACGTGGGTGCGCAATGGGTTCTGGTCGGCCACTCCGAACGCCGCCAGTACCACCGCGAGAGCGACGAGCTGGTGGCCCGCAAGTTCGCTGCCGCCTGCGCCGCGGGACTCACGCCCATCCTGTGCATCGGCGAGACGCTGGAAGAGCGCCAGGCCGGGCAGACCGAGACGGTGCTGACCCGCCAGCTCGGCGCGGTAATCGCCCGTTCGGGCATCGCGCCCTTCTACACGGCTGTCGTCGCCTATGAACCGGTGTGGGCGATCGGCACCGGACACACCGCCACGCCCGAGCAGGCGCAGCAGGCGCACGCGTTCATTCGTAGCCAACTGGAAACCGAAGATGCTATGATCGCCCGTCTGACCCGGCTGCTTTACGGCGGCAGCGTCAAGGCGGCGAATGCCGCGGCATTGTTCGCGCAGCCGGACGTGGATGGGGGCCTGATCGGCGGTGCCTCGCTCACCGCTGGCGATTTCCTCGGCATCTGCGCCGCGGCGCATTGAAGCCCTACGGACTCCTAAGAACATGTTTGTCATCTTCAGCGTGTTTTACATTCTGATCGCCGCGGCGATGATCGTGCTGATCCTGATGCAGCGCGGCGCCGGCGCCGATGCAGGCTCGGGTTTCGGCGGCGGCGCATCGGCGACGGTGTTCGGCGCGCGCGGTTCGGCGAGCTTCCTCACCCGCGCCACGGCGGCGCTGGCGGCGCTGTTCTTCCTGCTCAGCCTCGGCATGGGTATCTACCTGAGCCGCAACGGCGCGCCGCAAAGCGCGCAGTCGGATCTTGGCGTGATGTCCGGTCTTGCCAACAAGCCCGCGCACGCCCAAAATGCGCAGCCCGCGGCGCCCGCCGGCACCGACGTGCCGCAGGCTCCGGCCAAGGCGAACAACGACGTGCCGGCCGCCGTCGCACCCGCGAAATCGGATGTTCCCGCACCGGCGGGCTCGTCGAAGTAAAGGCAACACACCTGCCCAGGTGGCGGAATTGGTAGACGCACTACCTTGAGGTGGTAGCGACGCAAGTCGTGGGGGTTCGAGTCCCCCCTTGGGCACCAATGCTAGATTCTGAACCGTCCAAAATTGTTCGGAATTTCAAATAACCCCGCGATTTGCGGGGTTTTTTTTGCCTTTTTCGTCCAAAGCTGTCCAGCGCCGTCCAGGGGCATCCAAGAGCTATGGGTATATTTTTGGGTACAATTTGCATCGTTTGTACCCAAGTAGGTCTCAAGCCATGCCCCGCCTCGCCTCCTCGCTGACAGAGCTCCAGGTTCGTCGTGCCAAGCCAGGCGACAAGCCTTACTCCTTGTCCGATGGCAACGGTCTGGTGCTTTGGGTGAGCCCCGCTGGACTCAAGGCCTGGCGCGTACGCTACCGGCTCCCTGATGGTTCACGCCCGGCCCCGGCGACCATCGGGCATTACCCCGATGTGTCTTTGAGCGAGGCGCGGATCAAAGCGATCGAGATACAGCGCTCCGCCAAGCAGGGCAAAACCACGGCGGGGATACGGAAGGCCCAGCAGGAGGCGAAAGCTGCGGTCGGGGCCGAACAGGAAGTGGCAGCGCAAGAGCGTGCTGAAATCGAGCACGCCTCGTTGCGAGCTGTGTCGGGACGATGGATGGCGGAGAAGCGCCCGACATGGGCGCTGGAAACCTATCGCAAAGCGCGCCTGGTGGTTGAGTCGTACTTGGTGCCCAAGATTGGCGACCAGGATGTTCGTGTGATGGAGACGAAGGATGTCCGCCCTTTGCTCATCGAGATGGCCAAGGAAACCCCGCAGCTGGCCCGGAAGGCACGACAGTACATGGCGAGCATAGTGGAGCACGCCATCGACGAGGGGCTACGCCCCGACGACAGCCGGCTACGCCTCGATCGCATCCTGCCAACCCACCGCAGCGGCCATATGCCCGCCGTCACCGATAACGCCAGCAAGCTGGGTGATGTCATGCGGGCGATTGATGCTTACGAAAATCGTGTCGTGCGCGCCGCCCTGATCCTGGCCGCCCTGACTGCGATGCGCTCTGGTGTCGTGGCCAGCGCTCGCTGGGATGAGATGGACTTGGAGGCTGGCGAATGGCGTGTTCCGGGAAAGAATCCGGACGGCACCCATCGCATGAAGACGGGACAGGACTACAGCACCTCGCTGCCTGAGCAGGCACTCGTGGTGCTGCGTGAGATGCGCGAACGAAACATGGGGGGTGAATACGTATTTCCTCCCCAAGCCCGCCAGAAATCGGCACATCTAAGTCGAGATGCCTTGAGCAAGGCATTGCGTGAAATGGGCTTTCAGGGAGAGCACACCACGCACGGCTTTCGTGCATCGCTGCGGACGCTTGGGCGTGAGCGCCTGGGCATTGACGTGGACGTGCTTGAGGCCCAGTTGGCGCATGCCCCGAAGGATCAAGTCGAAGCTGCCTATGCGCGGGTCAAATTTCGCGAAAAGCGCCAAGAGGTCATGCAGGCATGGGCAGACTACTTGGACCAGCTCAAACAAGGCCGCACCGAGCCCGCATCTATGGCGAAACAGGAGCAGCGGTCGATTGATCCGCCAATGGATGTTCAACCCGTCGCTGCGCGCCGAACAGCTGAAGGCGACGGAGAGCGAACGAGCTTTCTACGCGGACAGAATTTGTCTCAGCGTCACAATCCATGGTCGAGCGACAAAGTAGTCCAAAAGCTGGTTGACACCCCGGTGGATGGTGAGCAGGTAGGGCCAGCTACGACAGTAGATGGCTCTGAAATGCGAGTAGTGAGCCTTCCGCAAGGTGAAAGTTTTTCGAAACGCGATAAGCCTTGGCTGCGGAGGAAGTCCTGATTTCTTGCGAAGCGAGCGATCCACGCGTCGCCAGTACAGTTGACCAAGGGTGGCAAAGAACTTGACCGGCATCGCCAACCAACAGACCTTCGGCGGAGGGCGCTGGTCGGTCACAACTGACAGGATTTTCGCGTAGGCTAGGGTCTTCGATCCGGGCCGCCATCAGGCAACGTGACTGAACGAGGCGGTTCAGCGCGTATTTTTCCCCTGTATCGCCTCATCGGCGGCGTCTAAGCTTTCACGCCCGTATTGCAGAAGGGATGGTGAATCGCCCAGGGTTCCGTAGACACTCAGGACCCTCGTTGCGCGTAGCGCCGTTCGAACTCTACAGGCGACAGGTCGCCGTTTGAACCGTGGCGGCGTTTGGGGTTGTAGAACATCTCGATGTAGTCGAACACGTC
>NZ_DASZBH010000003.1:0-39027 GCF_035944355.1 Frateuria sp.
GCCGCTTCTACCCCTTCCCTGGCGGCCATAGCGCTGTGGTCCCACCCGATCCCATCCCGAACTCGGAAGTGAAACGCAGCTGCGCCGATGGTAGTGTGGCTTGTCCATGCAAGAGTAGGTCACCGCCAGGGGCTTTATCCTAAAAACCCTCACCGATTCCGGTGGGGGTTTTTTCTTTTGCGTTCCACCTTGCCAGTGACTCGATCTCGCTGCGGAACACCTGACGCCGTCATGCGCTCAGTGGTGCGCACTGGGCGCCAGGTTTCATTCCGGCCGTGCATGGCCTGTCCGCCGACACTTCCGTGATTCGCATGCAGACCACTTACCAAGGGCGCGCCTTGTCGTACATGGGACTCACCACGGTCATGGCGGACCGCTGGTTGCTGTGAACCCGACGTCCCCCCGCCTTTGAGTAGCGCCGAGGTTTGGAGTCCAATCCCCCATCCGAAGGAGATTGGACGTGAAGAAGCGCTTTTCCGAAGAGCAGATCATCGGCTTCCTGCGTGAGGCGGAAGCCGGCATGGCGGTGAAGGACCTGTGCCGCAAGCACGGCTTCAGCGAGGCCTCCTACTACCTGTGGCGTAGCAAGTTCGGCGGCATGAGCGTGCCGGATGCCAAGCGCCTGAAGGAGCTGGAGACGGAGAACGGCCGGCTGAAGAAGCTGCTGGCCGAGCAGGTCCTGGAGAACGAGGTCATCAAGGACGCCCTGCGAAAAAAGTGGTGACTGCGCCGGCCCGTCGTGGGCTGGTGCGGCACCTGATCGATCGGGGCTTAAGCGAGCGGCGCTCGCTGGCCGTCATGCGCATGAGTGCCAGCGCTTTGCGCTATGCACCGCGCCCGGATCGCAACGTCGGGCTGTGCGAGCGCATCCTGGCGCTGGCGCACCGGCACAAGCGCTACGGCGTCGGGATGATCTACCTCAAGCTCAGACAGGAAGGGTTGCTCGTGAACTACAAGCGCGTGGAGCGGCTGTACCAGGAAGCGAAGCTGCAGGTGCGGCGGCGCAAGCGCAAGAAGGTGCCGGTGGGCGAACGTCAGCCGCTGTTGCGGCCCTTGGCGGCCAACGAGGTCTGGTCGATGGACTTCGTCTTCGATCGCACGGCCGAGGGGCGGGTGATCAAGTGCCTGACGATCGTCGACGATGCCACCCATGAGGCGGTGGCGATCGAGGTCGAGCGGGCGATCTCCGGCCACATGCTCACCCGCGTGCTTGATCGTCTGGCGCTTAGTCGCGGCCTGCCCAGCGTCATCCGGACCGACAACGGCAAGGAGTTCTGCGGCCGGGCGATGGTGACCTGGGCGCACGAGCGCGGCGTGCAGCTACGCCTGATTGAGCCGGGCAAGCCCAACCAGAACGCTTACGTCGAATCCTTCAACGGCCGGCTACGCGACGAGTGCCTCAACGAGCACTGGTTCACCCACCTGCTGCATGCCCGTGCCGTGATCGAGACCTGGCGGCGCGAATACAACGAAGAGAGACCGAAGGCGGCCCTAAGCGGGATGACGCCAGCGGCCTATGCACAGCACTTGGCAAACACAGATACGATCAACCCCGGACTCTAAACCCGACCGCTACTGAAAGCGGGGGGACGTCGAACCGCCCCGGGCTTCACCTCGACCCAGCTAGCTTGCCGGCGGAGGTGTTCCATGGAGCATACCGATGCACACTGGCTGGCGTGGTCGCTGCCGGCGCTGGCCTGGGTGGGTGGAAGCCTGGATGCCATCAGCTACCTGGCGCTCGGACATGTGTTTACCGGGAACATGACGGGCAACACCGTGCTGCTTGCGATGGCGCTGGGTGCCGGCAACCTGGGCCGGACGTTGCGCTCGTTGCTGGCCGTGCTGGGCTTCGTCGTAGGCGTCGCAACGGGTACGGGTCTGCTGCGCGGGCAGAGAGCCGGCTGGAACACGAAGGTAAATCGTGTGCTGGTGCTGGAAGCGGCGCTGCTTGGCGCGGCTGCGCTTGCCCTCGCCTGGAACGCGCACACGGCCATTCCGGAGCCGCAGGTGCGCGGCTTGATCATCCTGCTTGGCATGGTGATGGGTATGCAGAGCGCAGCGGTGCGCCAGGTGCACCTGGCGGGCGTTTGGACCACCGTCATCACCGGCACGCTGACCGAGTGGGTTGCCGGACGGGTCGAGCGCACACCGGCGAAAGATCTCCCGGTCGGCCGCGTTCAGGCTGCGGTCTACGCGACCTACGGCCTGGCCGCGCTGGTCACGGCCTGGCTTCAGCAGCGCCGGTTGCCCTGGGCGATCGCGCTGCCGTGGCTGGTGCTGCTGTGCGTGATCACTTGCGGCGCATGGCGGTTGCACCGCGCCGGCAGGGACTAGAGCGCGTAGCCGAACTGGTCGCGGAATGCGTCGGCGAACTCGTCGTAGCTGAAGCGCTGGTTCTGCGTACCGGGGTGCTCGACCTTCAATGCGCCCATCAGCGACGCCATGCGCCCGGTCGTCGGCCAGTCGTAGCCCCGCATGATGCCGAAGATCAGGCCTGCGCGGTAGGCGTCGCCGCAGCCCGTCGGATCGATCACCTGGCGCTCGCGCGCCGCTGGAATCTCGATCACCTGGCCGCCGGTATGGATCAGCGAACCACGCGGCCCCAGCGTGACGATGTAGGCCTGCGTGCGGCTGGCGATCTCCTCCGCGCTCCAGCCGGTGCGCTGCTGCAGCAGCTGCGATTCGTAGTCGTTGACGATGACGTAGTTGGCCTTGCCGATCATCGAGCGGAATTCGTCGCCGTTGAACAGCGGCATCGCCTGGCCAGGATCGAAGATGAAGGGCACGCCGCGGGCGGCGAAGTCGTCCGTGTGCTGCAGCATGGCCTCGCGCCCGTCCGGCGCCACGATGCCGAATTTGGCGTCGCCCACGTCGCCGACGTGGTTGTGGTGCGAGCTGGACATCGCGCCCGGATGGAAAGCGGTGATCTGGTTGTTGTCCAGGTCCGTCGTGATGAAGCACTGCGGCGTGAACTGGTCCTCGAACACGCGCACGCCCTCGAGACGGATGCCGCAGCGGATCAGGTGCTCGCGGTAGGGGCCGAAGTCCTGTCCGACCGTCGCCATCGGCAGCGGATCGCCGCCCAACAGCTTCAGGTTGTAGGCGATGTTGCCCGCGCAACCGCCGAACTCGCGGCGCATCTGTGGCACCAGGAAGGACACGTTAAGGATGTGGACCTTGTCCGGCAGGATGTGGTTCTTGAACTGGTCCGGGAACACCATGATGGTGTCGTAGGCCAGCGAACCGCAGATGACGGCTGACATGTTGGAAGCAACCCCGATCGGCAAACGCGGACGGCAATCGTCCGACAAACCGGGCAATCGTAACTCGAGCTCTCGCCCAAGGCGACAGGAAGTTGCATTCCGAAGCCGCGGCTCGACTCAGGAAATGCGCGCATCATCGCGTTCTGCAAGGCTTTCTTAACTTCTTCACGCTTGCGTGGGTGGGGCCTGCTCACTAGACTGACGCGCTTACTTTTTCTCCTGCAGACGGCGTGCCAGGCCTCATGTTCAAGAAGTTCCGCGGCATCTTTTCCAACGACATCTCCATCGACCTCGGCACCGCCAACACGCTGATCTACGTGCGTGGGCAGGGCATCATCCTCAACGAGCCGTCGGTAGTGGCGATTCGCCAGGATCGCGGCCCGGGCGGTCCTCGCGCGGTAGCCGCGGTCGGCGGGGACGCCAAGCGCATGCTCGGCCGCACGCCGGGCAACATCGCCACCGTGCGTCCCATGAAGGACGGCGTCATCGCCGACTTCACCATGACCGAGGCGATGCTGCAGCACTTCATCAAGCAGGTGCACAAGTCGCGCATGCTGCGGCCCAGCCCGCGCGTGCTGGTGTGCGTGCCCTGCGGTTCGACCCAGGTCGAGCGCCGCGCCATCAAGGAGTCGGCCGAAGGCGCCGGCGCCCGCGACGTGTTCCTGATCGAGGAGCCGATGGCCGCCGCGATCGGCGCCGGCATCCCGGTGCACGAGGCGCGCGGCGCGATGGTGCTGGACATCGGCGGCGGCACTTCCGAGGTCGCGGTGATCTCGCTCAACGGCATCGTCTACTCGCAGTCGGTGCGCGTGGGCGGCGACCGTTTCGACGAGGCGATCATCAACTACGTACGCCGCAACCACGGCACGCTGATCGGCGAATCCACCGCCGAGCGCATCAAGATCGAGATCGGCTGCGCCTTCCCGCAGGCCAACGTCAAGGAGATCGAGATCTCCGGGCGCAACCTGGCCGAGGGCGTGCCGCGCATGTTCACGATCAATTCCAACGAGGTGCTGGAGGCGCTGCACGAGCCGCTGTCGGGCATCGTGGCCGCGGTCAAGTCGGCGCTGGAGCAGACTCCGCCGGAGCTGTGCTCGGACGTGGCCGAGCGCGGCATCGTGCTCACCGGCGGCGGCGCATTGCTGCGTGATCTGGACCGGCTGATCTCGGAGGAGACTGGCCTGCACGTGCAGGTGGCCGACGACCCGCTTACCTGCGTGGCGCGCGGCGGCGGCAAGGCGCTGGAGCTGATCGACCAGCACGGCAGCGATTTCTTCGCGCCGGAATAAGACGGGTCTGCACGAGGATCTGCCCGGCGACCGCAGCGGCGCCGGCTGCGAGGGTCAGGCAACGCAGGGCCACTCCCACGACGGATGCAGCATGCAGGTCGAACTGACAGAAGGCTATGGTCTGCGGATGGCGCACATCCTCGCCACCGGGGCCACCTCGCGCTTGCATCGGAACACGTCGAACGCGGCGTCCGCACACGGGTACGCCGATCCGGAGGGGGCCGCGGAGCCGGCTTCGCGCCAGGAACTCGGGCTTGTGCCGGCGGGCCGTGGCGCCGCCGGCGAGGTCGAGCGGGCGTACGCCGACCATTGCCAGACGCTTGCCGTGCTGCTTGACGTGGACACCATCCCGGCCGCACGCCGCCGCGGTCCGCGGCGATCCGTCGAGGGCATCAGTGCCGCCCCGCGTGCGTTCGCCAGCTACCACCCGGCGGCCAGACGGTCTTCATGAACAAGGACGCCTCGCCCCTGTTCGCCGGCTCGACCGGCACGCTGCGGCTGATCGGCTACCTCGCGCTGGCGATGGTGCTGATGGTGCTGGACCATCGCAACGGCTGGATGTGGCGCATCCGCTACGGCGCCGCCGTGGCGGTCGAGCCGGTGTACCGGCTTGCCGGGCTGCCGGTGGAAGGCATGCGCACGCTCTCGGTGGCCTTCGCCGACCGCCAGCGACTGACCGAGCAGAACCAGCGCCTGCGCGAGGACCTGTTGCTGGCCAATGCCAAGCTCAATCGCATGGCCGCGGTGGCCGAACAGAACGAGCACCTGAAGGAATTGCTCGATACGCAGCGCAGCCTCGACCTCAACGTGCAGCTGGCGCGCGTGGTGGGCGTGGACCTGGGCGCGTACCGCCACCGCCTGTTGATCAACGTGGGCGCGCGTGACGGCGTGAGGCCGGGCCAGCCGGTGATCGATGCGCGGGGCGTGATGGGTCAGGTCATCCAGACGCTCCCCACCACCTCGGTGGTCATGCTCATCACCGACCCGAACAATGCCTTGCCCGTGACCGTCGAGCGCACCGGCCTGCGCGTCATCGCCTACGGTTCGCGCGAGGGCGACCGCCTGGTGCTGCCCACGATCCCGATGGCGGCCGACGTGCAGGTCGGCGACCGGCTGCTGACCTCCGGCCTGGGCGGGCGCTTTCCGCCGGGCTTCCCGGTCGGCGCGATCACGCGCGTGGCGCCGGCGCCCACCGGCATGTTCCTCGAAGCGCAGGCCCAGCCCAGTGCGGACATCAACCGCAGCGAGGACGTGCTGCTGCTGCACGACCAGGCCGAGCCGGCCGGCCCGCCGGAGCCGGTGACGCCGATGGGGCCGCCGTCCGACCTTGCGCCTGCGAGTGCGCGCAGTGCGGCCACGCCGCCGCGCCATTTCACGGGAGGCAGGCCATGAACCGCCAACGCCTCGGCACCTGGTGGTTCATCGGCACGCTGGTGTTCGCGCTGTTCTCGATGCTGGTGCCGCTGCCGGACGTGCTCGCGCCCTTCAAGCCGTACTGGCCAGCGCTGGTGCTGCTGTACTGGTCGCTGGAATCGGGCGACCGCGTGACGCTGGGTCTGGCCTTCGCGATGGGGCTTGCCGCCGACCTGCTCGATGGCGTGCTGCTGGGCGAGCAGGCGCTGCGCCTGACCGCGCTGGTGTTCATCGCGCTGCGCTTCCGCTCGCGCCTGCGCTTCTTCCCGATGTGGCAGCAGACCCTCGCGGTGCTGGCGCTGCTGGTCAACGACCGCATCCTGCTGACCATCGTGCGCGTGTTCGCCGGCGACCCGCTGCCGCCGGCCAGCTGGTGGATCTCGCCATTCGTCGGCGCGGCGCTGTGGCCGTTCGTGTTCCTGCTGCTGGACGACCTGCGCATGCGCCTGCGCCTGCAATGAGATGAAGAAGCGGCGCACACTGAAGGATCCCCGCGGCGAGGCGGCGCTGTTCCAGCGGCGCTCGCTGGTCGGTTTCGCGTTGATCGTACTGTGCCTGATCGCGCTGTCCGGGCGCTTCTTCTACCTGCAGGTTCAGCGCCACGACGAGTTCGTGACCCGTTCGGAGAACAACCGCGTCAAGCCCAAGGTGATCCCGCCCGCGCGCGGCCTGATCTACGACCGCAACGGCGTGCTGCTCGCGGACAACGTGCCGGCCTTCCGGCTCGAAGTGGTGCCCGAGCAGGTGCCGGACATGCAGGCGATGCTCAGGCAGATCGGCGCCGTGGTGCCGCTGGACGAGGACGACATCGCCGCGTTCAAGAAGCAGCTCAAGCAGAGCCGCCGCTTCGAGAGCGTGCCGCTGAAGATGCACCTGTCCGAGGACGACATCGCCCGATTCGCGATCAACCGCTGGCGTTTCCCCGGCGTGGACGTGGTGCCCTACCTCACCCGCCATTACCCCTACGGCGAGCTGTTCGCGCACGTGATCGGCTATGTGGGACGCATCGACGCGGACGACTTGAAGCGGCTCGATCCCAACCGCTACCAGGGCACCAGCCACGTCGGCCGCAGCGGCATCGAGCGTTCCTACGAGGACGTGCTGCACGGCACGCCCGGCTACGCGCTGGTCGAGGTCAACGCCGACGGGCGCACCCAGCGCGTGCTGGAGACGCACCCGCCGGTTCCCGGCAAGAACCTCTACCTCTCGATCGACGTGCGCCTGCAGAAGGCGGCGACCGCGGCGTTCGACGGGCGTCCGGGCGCGGCGGTGGCGATCGACCCGCGCAACGGCCAGGTGCTGGCGATGGTCAGCGTGCCCAGCTTCGACCCCAACCTGTTCGTCAACGGCATCGGCAGCGCCGACTACAAGGCGCTCACCACCGCGCCGGACAAGCCGCTGTACAACCGTGCGCTGCGCGGCGTGTACCCGCCCGGCTCCACCGTCAAGCCGTTCCTGGCGCTGGGCGGCCTGGAGTACGGCGTGCGCAGGCCGGAGGACACGGTGCTCTCCACCGGCGAGTTCTGCCTGCCCGGCCAATCGCGCTGCTACCGCGACGACACGCGTGGCGGCGACGGCGTGGTGAACATGGTGCGTGCGATCGAGAAGTCGACCAACACCTACTTCTACAAGCTGGCGCTGGACCTGGGGATAGACCGGCTGAGCAACTGGATGGGCCGCTTCGGCTTCGGCCAGAAGACCGGCATCGACCTCGACGGCGAACAGGTCGGCGTGCTGCCCTCGCGCGAATGGAAGATGGCCAACTCGCGCCAGCCCTGGTTCCCGGGCGAGACCATCATCGCCGGCATCGGCCAGGGCTACTGGGCGGTGACGCCGCTGCAGCTGGACCACGCTTTGTCGATCATCGCCGGGCTGGGCGTGCCGCGCGCGCCGCGGGTGGTGATGGCCACCCAGGACAACGTCGAGGCGCCGCGCCAGATGCTGCCCAATCCCCCGACCGGGCCATCGCTGGTGAGCAATCCGAAGGACCTGGACGTGATCAAGCAAGGCATGGAAGCGGTGATCACCGGGGGCACCGGCGCCAAGCAGTTCATCGGCTTCCCGCTGGTGGTCGCCGGCAAGAGCGGCACCGCCGAGCGCTTCTCACGCACCACCTCGGCCTACGACACCAACAAGAACAACGCCTACCTGGCCAGCCGCCACCGCGCCTGGTTCGAGGCCTATACGCCGGCGGACGATCCGAAGATCGCCGCGGTCGCCCTGCTCGAAGCCGGCGCCTGGGGCGCGCAGGATTCGGGGCCGATCGTGCGCAAGGTGTTCGAGGCCTGGCTGGCCACGCAGGGCGGCGCGCCCACTGCAGCGGCTTCCGCGCAGACGGGTCCGGCGCCGTCCGGCAGCGCGCCGGTCGAGGACCTGCCCGCCCAGTCCAGCAGCGAGGCCATCCCATGATCGAGGCTATCAAAGCCCGCGCCCGCCGCTTCCTGCGCCGCATCCTGACCCGGCCGCGGATCGACCTGCCGCTGGCCTGCGGCCTGTTCGTGCTTGCCTGCGTCGGCCTGGTCACGCTCTACAGCGCCGGCGGCGGCGACCTCGGGCTGGTCGGTGGCCAGGCCGCGCGCTTCGTACTGGGCGCCGCGCTGCTGCTGCTGATCTCGCGCATCCCGCCTACCGTGCTGCGCAGCTGGACGCCGTGGCTCTACGCCGGCAGCACCGTGCTGCTGGTGGTGGTGGCGATCCTGGGCGAGGGGCGCGGCGCGAATCGCTGGCTGGACCTGAAGATCATGCGCTTCCAGCCCTCCGAGCTGCTCAAGCTCACCATGCCGATGATGGTGGCCTGGTACCTGCATCCGCGTCAGCTGCCGCCGAGCTGGAAGGACATGGCGGTGGTCGGTGCGCTGATCGCGGTTCCGGCGGCGCTGATCGCCAAGCAGCCGGACCTGGGCACCGCGCTGCTGGTGTCGGCGGCCGGCGCGTTCGCGCTGTTCCTCTCCGGCGTGGCGTGGTGGCGCATCGGCCTGCTGCTCGGCGCGGCGGGGGCGATGGTGCCGGTGGGCTGGCATTTCATGCACCAGTACCAGCGCGACCGCGTGCTGACCCTGCTCAATCCCGAGTCCGACCCGCTGGGCAACGGCTGGCACATCATCCAGTCGCAGATCGCGGTGGGCTCCGGCGGCGTCTTCGGCAAGGGCTGGATGCACGGCACGCAGTCGCGGCTGGAGTTCCTGCCCGAGCACACCACCGACTTCATCTTCGCGGTGTTCTCCGAGGAGTTCGGCCTGGTCGGCGTGTGCCTGCTGCTGGCGCTTTACGCCTTCATCATCGGCCGCTGCCTGTGGATCGCGATGGAGGCGCGCGACACCTATTCGCGCCTGCTCGCCGGCGCGATCGGCATGAGTTTCTTCGTCTATGTGTTCGTCAACGGTGGCATGATCGCCGGCATGCTCCCCGTGGTGGGTGTGCCGCTGCCGTTCGTGAGCTACGGCGGCACCTCGGCGGTGAGCTTGTTGAGCGGTTTCGGCGTGCTGATGTCGATCCACGCCAACCGCAAGATGCATGACTGAGCAGTGCCATGCCGGCGCCCGCGTCCGGCCCTGGATGGCGCGGTTGCGCATGATAGGCTTGGCTGCGATGTCGACCCGCGCAGCGCACTCCATGTCCTTCCCCCGTTGGCGCCTGCCAGGCGCGCTCGCCGCCCTGCTGTTGATCGCTGCCGCGCCGATGCACGCGCAGCCGGCGACCGTGCATCCGGGCCAGGCCGAACTGGTGCGCGAGGTGGCGCGGGACACCGGCAAGAGCCCGGCCCGGCTCGATGCGCTGCTCGGGCGCGCGCAGATGCAGCAGTCCATCCTGGACGCGATCGCGCGCCCGGCCGAGGCCAAGCCCTGGAAGGACTACCGGCCGATCTTCATCACGCCCAAGCGCATCGACGAAGGCGTGGCGTTCTACCGCGCGCACCGCGTCTTGCTCGAGCGCATCGCGGACCAATACGGCGTGGCGCCCGAGTACATCGTGGCGATCCTGGGCGTGGAGACCTTCTACGGTCGCAACACCGGCAAGTACAAAGTGCTCGATGCGCTGGTCACGCTGGGCCTGTACTACCCGCCGCGGGCGAAGTTCTTCCGCGAGCAGCTCAAAGTGCTGCTGGAGCTGCCGGACAACCACCTGGCCGGGCCGCTGGACACGCTTACCGGCTCCTACGCCGGCGCGCAGGGCTGGGGCCAGTTCATGCCCTCGAGCATCCGCGACTTCGGCGTGGATGCCGACCATGACGGCCATATCGACCTGACCAGGTCGCTGCCGGACATTTTGGCCAGCGTGGCCAACTATTTCGCCGGGCACGGCTGGGAGCGCGGCGGCCCGGTGGCGGCCAGGGCGCAGCCGGACGCTGCGCCGCGTGCGCTGGAGGTGGCCGACGCGCAGCCGCGCTGGCCACTGGAGCAGCTCGAGGCCTGGGGCTATGCGCCGGTGGAACACCTGGACCCGGGCCGGCTGGCGAGCCTGCAGGCGCTCCAGGGCGGCGATGGCCCGGAGTACTGGTTCACCTTCCAGAACTTCTACGTGATCACGCGCTACAACAAGAGCCCGCTCTACGCGCTGGCGGTCCACCAGCTGGCCCAGGCGATCGCCGCCGGGGTGCGCTCGGCCGACGCGGTGCCATGAGCTGGCGCACCGGCGTCCTGCTGCTGTTCGCCCTGGCGCTGGCCGGTTGCGCCGGCTCGCGGCCGCGGAGCTCGCATGGCGCGGGTGCGCGCGGCGAGGGTCGGGCCAGCGGCGGCTTCGTCGACGACCTCAGCCGCTCGCAGGGCAGCCGCTACCGCGACGGCAAGGACAGCGTACCGCCGCCGATCGACGTCAGCCGAATTCCCGAACCGGTTCCAAAAATCGAGCCGCGTTCGCTGTACGGCAACAAGTCGCCCTACACGGTGCTCGGCCAGACCTATCGCGTGCTGCCGAGCGCGCGCGGTTACGACGAGCGCGGCATCGCCTCCTTCTACGGCGCCAAGTTCCACGGCTACAAGACCTCCAGCCTGGAGGACTACGACATGTACGCCTTCAGCGCCGCGCACAAGACGCTGCCGCTGCCCAGCTACGCGCGAGTGACCAACCTCGCCAACGGCAAGAGCGTGATCGTGCGCATCAACGACCGCGGGCCGTTCCACGAGAACCGGCTGATCGACCTGTCCTATGCCGCGGCGGTCAAGATCGGCGTGTGGCCCAAGGGCACCGGGCTGGTCGAGGTGCGCGCGATCGATCCGGCACATCCGGACGATGCGGCAGCTCCACCGATGGAACTGGCGGCGCCTGCGGCGGTCCCACAGGGCGGTGCCCGTCCGACGATCTGGCTGCAGGTGGGGGCGTTCGCGGACCTGGCCAACGCCGACCGCGTCGCGCAGCAACTGCGCTCGGCCAGGCTGGCGCCGGTGCAGGTGATCGATGCGCAGGTGAACGGCCGCAGCATCCGCCGCGTGCGTGTCGGGCCGCTGGAAGACGTCGAGCGCGCCGACCAGGTCACCGCCCAGATCGAGCGGCTCGGCCTTCCCCGGCCGCAGGTCGCGGTAGACTGAGCGATGCTTTTTTCGTGCTGGCGCGCGGGGCGCCGGCAACTAGAGATGGATTGATACCGAAGATGAGCTTTTTCCGCCGTACCCTTGCTTCCTTAGCCGCCGCCGCGCTGGTCGCCGGCGCCGCCTTCGCGCAGCAGACGCCACCGAGGCCCTCGCCCGTGCCGCGGCCGGTCGTGCCCGAGGCGCCGGTGCCGCCGCCGCCGGACGTGGACGGCAAGAGCTGGGTGCTGATGGACTACACCACCGGCCAGATCCTCGCCAGCAAGGACCCGGAGTTGCAGGTCGAGCCGGCGTCGATCACCAAGATCATGACCGACTACGTGGTCTCGGCCGAGCTCGGCAACGGCCGGATCAAGATGACCGATCCGGTCACCATCAGCGAGCGCGCCTGGCGCGGCGGCGGCGCCAGCACCGACGGTTCCACCAGCTTCCTCAAGCTCAACAGCCAGGTGCCGCTCAAGGACCTGCTCTACGGCATGATCATCCAGTCGGGCAACGACGCGGCGATCGCGCTGGCCGAGCACACCGCCGGCTCCGAGGAGGCGTTCGCCAACCTGATGAATGCCTACGCCAAGCAGCTGGGCATGACCCACAGCCACTTCGAGAACGCCTCGGGCTACCCGATCGCGAACCACTACACCACTGCGCAGGACATCGCGCTTCTTTCGCGCGCGCTGATCCATGATTTTCCGGAGGACTACGCGATCTCGGCGATCAAGCAGTTCGAGTGGAACGGCATCAAGCAGGGCAACCGCAACACGCTCCTGTGGCGCGATCCCAGCGTGGACGGCATCAAGACCGGCCACACCGCTGCGGCCGGCTACTGCCTGGCGGCATCGGCCAAGCAGGGCGACTCGCGCATGATCGCCATCGTGATGGGCGCGAGTTCGGAGAAGGCCCGCGCCGACTCGGCGATGGCGCTGCTCAATTACGGCTTCCGCTTCTACGAGACGCACAAGCTCTACGACGCGGGCAAGCCGTTGGCCACGCCCAGGCTGTGGAAGGGCGAGAACAACACCCTGCCGATCGGCATCGCCCAGCCGCTGGAGGTGACCGTCAAGCGCGGCCAGTACGACAAGCTCAAGGCGACGATGGACATCCCTGCCACCCTCGTCGCGCCGTTCAAGAAGGGCCAGCAGGTGGGCACGCTGCGCGTGACGCTGGACAACCAGCCGCTGCAGACGGTGGCGCTGGTGGCCCTGGACGAGGCCCCGCAGGGCGGCTTCTTCAAGCGCCTGTGGGATTCGATCCTGCTGTGGTTCCATGGCGGCAAGAAGGATGACGCCGCGGCCACGGCCCCTGCCGCGGACAAGAAGTGATGCACGAGATCGATTTCAGCCAGGCGAAGAAGGAAGGCAAGGGCTTCCAGTTCCCCGGTGAATTCGAGATCACCGCGCTGGGCGACGCCGGCGCGGACCTGCCCAGGCACGTGCCGGCCGTCCTCGAAGGGGTCGGCCTGCATGTACTGCACGAGACGGTCAGCCAGCGCGCCTCGCGGGAAGGCAAGTTCGTCTCGGTGACGGTGAGCTTCCGCTGCGAAACCCGCGAGCAGTACGACCAGGCGCACGCGGCGCTGCGCGCCGACCCGGCCATCCGCTACACGCTCTGAGCTTCTGGCCCCCTCTCCACGTCATTAATCAAGATGGGCAGAGGCCTGGATGAGGGGCGAGCTTGTCTGAACCTCACCAGCAGCCGGGTTCGCCGCGAGCCCCGGCCCCTCGCCAGACCTTCTCCCCGGAGGTGGGAGGGCTCCAAAGCCGCAGCTTGCAATCCGACCCGCTCGCCTCATCTGCTTGCCATTTCCCCAGGTAGCGCACCGTGCCTCCCGACTCCCGCCCGCTCCTCATCCGCCGCCTCGGCCGCCAGCCCTACGAGCGCACCTGGAAGGCGATGAGCGCCTTCACCGACGCGCGCGGGCCGGACACCCCCGACGAGCTGTGGCTGCTGGAGCACGACCCGGTGTTCACCCTGGGCCAGGCCGGCAAGATGGAGCACGTGCTGGCGCCCGGCGACATCCCGCTGATCCCGGTCGACCGCGGCGGCCAGGTGACCTACCACGGCCCCGGCCAGATCGTCGGCTACCCGCTGATCGACCTGCGCCGCACGGGCGTGGGCGTGCGCGAGCTCGTCCACCGCATCGAGCAGGCGCTGATCGATACGCTGGCGCACTGGTCGATCGATGCCGGGCGCGTGGAGGGCGCGCCGGGCGTCTACGCGGCAGGCGCCAAGGTGGCCGCCCTGGGCCTGCGCGTGCGCCGCGGCTGCAGCTTCCACGGGCTGGCTTTCAACGTAGCCATGGACCTGGAGCCGTTCGGCCGCATCAACCCTTGTGGCTACAAGGGTTTGGCGGTCACGCAAGTGCTAGACTTGGGCGGCCCGTCGCAGTTGGCGCAAGTCGAGGACGTGCTGGTGGATGAGTTCTGCCGCCAGTTCGGCTTCCACGCGGTGCCGGCCGCTCCCGTCCTCCCCGAACTCCCCGCGCGCACCGCGGTCCAGGTAGTCGCAGATGAGTGAAACGTCCTCCAGGGTGATCCCGATCAGCGTGGTCAACGCCGACGCGGCGGTGGTCGAGAAACAGATCGGCAACGACAAGATCGCCCGCAACCGCGCCAGCTTCGACACCAGCGTGCCGACCCTGCGCAAGCCCTCGTGGATCCGCGTGCGCCTGCCGCAAGGCAACGCCGTGCAGGAACTGAAGGCGCGGCTGCGCGAGAACGCGCTGGTGACCGTGTGCGAGGAAGCCAGCTGCCCGAACATCCACGAGTGCTTCTCCAAGGGCACCGCCACCTTCATGATCCTGGGCGAGGTGTGCACGCGCCGCTGCTCGTTCTGCGACGTGGCGCATGGCCGTCCGCAGCCGCCCGACCCGCTGGAGCCGGCGCGCCTGGCGCAGACGATTGCCGATATGCGTCTGCGCTACGTGGTGATCACCTCGGTCGACCGCGACGACCTGCGCGACGGCGGCGCCGAGCATTTCGCTTCCTGCATCCGCGCCACGCGCCACGCCAGCCCCGACATCAAGATCGAGATCCTCACGCCCGACTTCCGCGGCAAGGGCCGCATGGAGCGCGCGCTGGAGGTGCTCAAGGATTTCCCGCCGGACGTGTTCAACCACAACCTGGAAACCGTGCCGCACCTGTACCGCGAGGTGCGCCCCGGCGCCGACTACCAGTGGTCGCTGGACCTGCTCAAGCGCTTCAAGGCGCAGCACCCGCAGGTGCCGACCAAGTCCGGCATCATGCTAGGCCTGGGCGAGACCTACGACCAGGTCATCGAGACCCTGCGCGATCTACGCGCCCATGACGTGGACATGATCACCATCGGCCAGTACCTGCAGCCCACGCCGCACCATCACCCGGTCGTGCGCTACTGGACTCCCGAAGAATTCGACGCGCTGCGCGTGGCCGGCGAGGCGATGGGCTTCCATCACGTCGCTTCCGGCCCGCTGGTGCGTTCCTCCTACCATGCCGACCTGCAGGCCCATGCAGCCGGCGTTACTGAGCTCGCCTGAGACAATCCATGACACTGCGTCCCACGCTCGCCCTGCTGCTCGCCCTCGTCCTGCCGATCGCCCACGCGCAGGCGCCCGCCGTGCACGGGGACGAGGAGCATGCGGCCTCCAAGCTGCCGCTGAAAGCCACGCCGACCCAGGCCGATGCCGCGCAGCTGTCCGCGCGCTTCCTCACCCGCTTCCATTACGATGCCAAACCGCTCGACGACGCGATGTCGGCCAAGATCTACAAGGCCTACTTCGACATGCTCGACGGCGAGAAGGTGTTCTTCACGCAGCAGGACATGGCGCGCTTCGAGCCGCTGAAAACGAAGTTCGACGACGCGATCTGGAACAAGGACCTGTCCGGTCCGTTCTCGGTGTTCAACCTCTACGTGCAGCATGCGATCGAGCGCATGACCTACGCGCGCGGGCTCTTGAAGAAGGGCTTCGACCTCACCAAGGACGAGAGCTACGCCTACGACCGCAAGAAGGCCGACTGGCCCGCCGACCAGGCCGCGCTGGACGACCTGTGGCGCAAGCGCACCAAGAACGACTGGCTGCGCCTGAAGCTCGCCGGCAAGAGCGACGAGGACATCCGCAAGACGCTGGACAAGCGCTACGCCGGCTACATCGAGCGGGTGCGCCAGCTCGACGGCGAAGATGCGTTCCAGACCTTCATGAACGCCTACGCCGAGACCACCGACCCGCACACCGATTACCTCGGGCCCCGCGCGGCGCAGAATTTCGACATCGCCATGAAGCTCTCGCTGGAGGGCATCGGCGCGGTGCTGCAGGCGCGCGACGAGTACACGCAGATCCGCGAGATCGTGCCTGGCGGGCCGGCGGACAAGTCCGGCAAGATCCACGTGGGCGACCGCATCGTGGCGATCGGGCAGGGCACCGATGGTCCGATGACCGACGTGATCGGCTGGCGCCTGGACGACGTGGTCGACAAGATCCGCGGCAAGAAGGACACCACCGTGCGGCTGGAGATCCTGCCCGCCGACGCCGGCCTGGATGGCAAGCACGAGCTGGTCACCATGGTGCGCAAGAAGGTCAGCATCGAGGAACAGGCGGCCAAGAAGAAGGTGATCGAGATCAAGGACGGCGACGTCAGCCGCAAGATCGGCATCATCGACCTGCCGACCTTCTACTCCGACTTCGGCGCGCGCCGCGAGGGCGACAAGAACTTCAAGAGCGCCACCCGCGACGTCGCCAAGCTGCTCGCCGAGCTGAAGGCCGAAGGCGTGCAGGGCGTGGTGATGGACCTGCGCAACAACGGCGGCGGTTCGCTGGCCGAGGCCAACGAGCTCACTGGCCTGTTCATCGACACCGGTCCGGTGGTGCAGGTGCGCGATGCGCGCGGCCAGGTCGAGGTGCAGGGCGACGACCAGCCCGGCATGGCCTGGAGCGGCCCGATGGCGGTGCTGGTCAACCGCGGCTCGGCCTCGGCCTCGGAGATCTTCTCCGCCGCGATCCAGGACTACGGCCGCGGCCTGATCGTCGGCGAGCCCACCTTCGGCAAGGGCACCGTGCAGAACCTGGTGGACCTGGACCGCTTCGCCCAGGGCGACAGCGAGAAGCCGCAGTACGGCGAGCTCAAGATGACCATCGCCGAGTTCTTCCGCATCAATGGCGGTTCGACCCAGTTGAAGGGCGTCACCCCCGACATCCTGTTCCCCAAGAACGGCGACGAGAAGGACTTCGGCGAATCGACCTACGACAACGCGCTGCCCTGGACGCAGATCCAGCCCGCGCCGTACACCAAGGTCGCCGACCTCTCCGCCTACCTGCCGCAGCTGAAGGCCAAGCACGACGAACGCGTGGCCAAGTCGCCGGGCTGGCAGCTGATGCTCGATGAGCTGGCCCAGTACAAGAAGATGCGCGAGCAGACCACCATCTCGCTCAACCTTGCCGCTCGCCAGGCCGAGCGCAAGCGCCAGGATGCGATCCAGGCCGACTTCCGCGCCCGGCACAAGGCGATCGACGGCACCGACGGCAGCCTGTCGGTGGACGAGCCCACGCTGGACGATGGCCTCAACGCCAACGAGCGCAGCCTCAAGAGCGAGCTGAAGCAGGAGAAGGAAGCCAAGAACGCCAAGGATCCGGAGCTGCAGGAAACCGCGCACATCCTGTTCGACGCGATCGGCCTGATCCGCGCCAACCCCAAGCTGGCCGCCGAGGTGCTGCCCTACGGCGGCAAGTTCTCCACCACCGCGGCGGTGATGCCGCCGGAAAAGCCGGCCGGGCAACCGCGCTGACACGAAGGAAAGAAAAAGCCCGGCGATGCCGGGCTTTTCTTTTGCCCCTTTTGGAAAGGGGGCCAGCTTGAGGGAGGTGCTTCGACCTCGACTTCGGCCGCACCTACGCTCCGCGCGACGACGTGGATGGAGAACCGGACAACGAGCCCCTCTCCCACCGGGAGAGGGGTTGGGGAGAGGGTTCGGGCGAAGCGGGCATCCGGCTCCGTCCGAACCCTCTCCCGCCTGTCGGCACCCTCTCCGGGAGGGAGAGGGGTCGAGGTTGGAGCTTGAGGGAGGTGCTTCGACTTCGGCTGCGCCTACGCTCGGTACGAACGGATCGAAGGCTGAAGCTTTAGACCCTCGCCTTGACCGCGACCACAGAAGCCGTTCGCCCTGAGCCTAGCCCAGCGAAATCGAAGGATCGCCTCCGGAAAGGCCACACGTCTGGTCAGTCCTTCTTCCCGGCCTTTTTCTGCGATTCGGCCTGCTCCTTCTTCCACGCCCGGAACGTCTCCACGTGCGGCATGTCGCGCAGCACCTTCGAGCGCGGGTCGACGATCAGCAGGCTCCCTGCCGGCACGGTGAGTTCGCCCGTGCCGCCGGTCATCGGCAGCGTGTGCACGGTGTGGCCCACCTGTACCTCCAGCGGCATCGGGAACGGCTCGCCGTGGCCGGTCACCCAGTGGAACTTGAGCACGTCACCGTGGCGCGTGGTTTCCAGCTTCGGCAGCGCGGCGTCGTACAGGTAGACGTCGAAGAACCACTTGAGGTCCTTGCCGGTGACCCGGTTGACGATGTCGATGTACTCGCGCGTGCTCGCATAGCGCGGCTCGAAGTTGCCGGGCTTGGGATCGGGGCGGCCATAGACGAGCCGGCGGATGCTATCGAAGAAGGCGTCGTCGCCGATCAGCCCGCGCAGCGTGTGCAGCACCAGCGAGCCCTTGTAGTAGATGTCCAGGCCCGGGCCGGTCTGACCATCGTAGACCTGATCTTCGGTCCTGGGCTGGCCCGACACCACCGGCACCTTGTTCGACAGCGACAGCCGCTCGGTGTGCAGCATGGCGAAGTAGGCCATGTCACCGACCAGGTACTGGCCGTAGAGCGGCTGCATGTAGGTGCCGAAGCCCTCGTGCAGCCACATGTCGTCCCAGTTGCTGTTGGTCATCTGGTTGCCGAACCACTCGTGCGCGAATTCGTGCTGCAGCAGCCAGTCGAAGCCGTACTCGCTCTTGGGATAGCCGTTGCCGTAGGCGTTCAGGGTCTGGTGTTCCATCCCCAGGTGCGGCGTCTCGACCACGCCCATCTTCTCGTCGCCGAACGGATAGGGCCCGATCTCCTGTTCGAAGAAGTCCAGCATGCGCGGGAACTCGCCGAACAGCGCCCTGGCCCCGGCCTCGTGCGCGGGCAGGTACCACAGCTCCATCGGGATGGTGTTGCCGTAGCGGCTGGCGTAGTTGCCCTTCAGCTCCTTGAACGGGCCGACGTTGATCGAGATGGCGTAGGTGTCCGGGTGCTTGATGCGCCAGTGCCAGGTGCGCGTGGCGCCGTTGTCCTCGATGCCGATCAGCACGCCGTTGCCCGGCGCGGCCAGCGCCTTGGGCACGGTGACGTAGGTGTCGACCAGGTCCGGCTTGCCGGTGGGCTGGTCGATGCAGGGCCAGAACAGGTCGCAGCCCTCGCCCTCGACGGCGCTGGCCACCCACGGCTGGCCGTCGTCGGTGTGGCTCCACACGAAGCCGCCGTCCCACGGCGCGCGCTTGGCCACGTGCGGCTGGCCACCATAGGCGATGGTGGTGCTGACGCTGCCGCCCTTGGCCAGCGGTTTGGGCAGCCGGATGCGCAGGCGGCCATCGGGGTTGCTCCAGGCCGACGGGTCCAGCGTCTTGCCGTCGACGGCGATGCGTCTGATGGGCAGGTTCCTGTCCAGGTCCAGCAGCAGCACGCCGGTCGCCTCGCGGGCGGTGAAGCGCAAGATTGCCTCTCCATCGAGATGTCGTTTGGCCGGATCGATGGTGAAGTGCAGGTCCGCGTGGTCGAAGTTCAATCGCGCCTGCTCGGCCGGCATCGTGCCGCCGGATTTGAGCGTCTGCGCGGTGAGCTTGGGCTGCTCGACGGCAGCGGGTTCAGACGCGCGTGCGCCGGCGGCGAGACCGAGCGTGATGCCAAGCGCCAACAAGGGCAGGCGTGGATGCATGGGGAGCGGCTCCTTGGGGTTCGATCGGGCAGCATGCCGCGTGCGCGGCCGTGGCGAGTAGGCCAGAAGTCATCCCGGCGCCGAGGGCGCAGGCGGCTCAGGTTGCGTAGCCGAGGCGATCCATCAGCGGCTGCAGCAAAGGCAGCACCGGTTCGAACTGCTCGCGGTAGCCCTGCCAGCGGCCGACCGCCCCGGGATGGATGCCCTGGGTGACCTGGGCATAGCTGGGCGTGCTGATGAAGCGCTTGTTCCGTGCGTGGTCGGCGAAGCGCGCCATCGGCGAGGCATCCCCGATTTCGAGGAACGCTCCCAGGCGTGCGAGGTGGCCGTCGAGGTCGCCGACCACCGATTCGTAGCGCCACTCGAGCACCCGGGGCCCGAACACCTCCACCTGCCGGTGCCACTGCTCGAAGGCCTGCACGTAACCGCGCGCGAGGCGCTGCAGGGAGGAGCACAGCACCATGAACGCCGGCGAGCGGAACGGCTGCATGCTGCAGCTGAGCAGCACGTCGCACGGGTGGCGCAGGCACAGGATGATGCGCGCTTGCGGGAACAGCCGCATGATCATCGGCAGGCACAGCATGTTGAGTGGATTCTTGTCCACCAGCCGGCGTGGGCCCAGATCCGGCAATACGCGCCCGACCATCCGGAAGTAGGCGGCCCGCAACTGGCCTGCCTCGGCCTCGGTCAGGCCGGCCAGGTCCGCGGGATAGTGCTGGCCGACCAGCTCCATGCGCTCGGTCAGCTCGTGGATGAAGGCGCGCTCGTCCATGGATCTGAAGTCCGGATGGGCGTCGAGCATCTGCTCCAGCAGGGTGGTGCCCGAGCGCGGGAAGCCGACGACGAAGACCGGGCTCTCCCGGCTGTCCGGCGCGCGCAGCGGCTTCCAGCAGGCGTGCGCCTGACGGTCCACCTCGGCCGCCTGCAATGGCTGGCTGTCCGGCGTCAGCAGGTCCGGCAGCACGTGGCGCGCGATCTCGAGCTGCGCTGCGTGCGCCGCCTGCAAAGCCTGCCACGCTTCGGCGTGCAGCCCTTGCCGGTCGCAGGCCGAGGCCAGGCCGAAGCCGGCGCCGGCGCGGGTTTCGTCGTCGTCGGCCAGCGCCAGCACGCGCCGGTACAGCGCCGCGGCTTCGGCCCAGGCGCCTGCGCGCATCGCCAGCGCCGCGTGCGCGCGCCAGCCCTCCGCGCGCGCCCGGTTCGCATCGCCTGGCAATGCATCGAGCGCGGCAAGCGGCAGGCGCTGCAGTTCCCGCCGCGCCTCATCGAGCTGGTTGTTGCGCTCGCGCAGCAGCACCCGCTGCGCGCCGATGCGCAGCCGCATGGGCTCGTCCGCGGGCCCGCCGGGCAGCTGTGCCTGCGCCAGCGTGTGCAGCGCCGCGTCCAGGCCGCCCTGGGACGACAGCATCGCGGCCAGTATCAGGGCCTGCTCGGCCGGCTGGGCGGGCCAACCGATGGCTCCGTCCAGCATCGCCTCCTGCTGCGTGTTGTCGCCGCAGACGTAGCAGGCGTAGGCGGCCTGCAGGCGGGCCTCGATGAAATCCGGCGACTGCTCCACCGCGTCGAGCAGGACCTCGCGCGCCGACGGCCAGCGCCGCTGCTGGACGTAGAGCAGGCCCAGGTTGTAGAGCACCTCCGGGTCTTCCGGAGCCAATGACCTCGCCTTCGACAGGGCCTGTTCGGCCGCTTCCGTATCGCCGCTCAGCCGGCAGGCCACGCCGAGGTTGTTCCAGTAGGCGGAAACCTCCGGCCGCCGCTGCGCCAGTTGGCGAAACGTGGCCGCGGCCTGGTCATAGCGGCCGGTCGCCTGCTGGGCCACGCCGAGCAGCAGGCGGGCGCCTTCGTCGGCGCCGTCGCCCGCTTGCGTGGCCAGCGCGATGACGCGCTCCATGTCGCCGGCGTGGTAGGCGCCGGCCATGGCGTTGGCGAGTTCGGTGGCTGGCTGGCGCATGCGTTCTCGTTCGCGTTCGGCGACCCATTATGCAAGAGGGGTCGCGGTGTTATCCGCGACCCCTCCGGTGCTTCCATGCCTTGCGGCCTTCGCCGGTGATGCTCGGCCTTTAGAAGGTCACCGTCGCGCGAGCCCAGTAGTAGCGCCCGAGCACGTCGTAGGTGGCCGTGTCGACGTTGTAGTTCGAACCGTTCTGGTAGAGCAGCGGCGGCTGCTTGTCCATGATGTTGTCCACGCCGACGTCGAAGCGGGTGTGGATCGAAGGCACCGCGTAGCCCAGCTGGATCGAGTGGTACATCACCGAGGCCACCGGGATGTTCACGCCGGTGATGGCGGCGTCGGCATTGAGCGCGGTCAGGTGGTTGATGTAGCGCGTCTGCCACTGGGCGTTCCAGTTGCCCTTGTCCCAGTTGAGCGTGACCGTGCCGCGCCAGCGCGAGATGTTGCCGAACTGCGGGGTGAAGGTGCCGGCGTAGTTGACCGTCTTGGCGCCCGGCTCGCCCGGCGTCGCGTTGACCTTGTAGGTCGAGGTGTAGCTGGTGCTGAGGCCCGCCCGGAAGTTGCCCGGGTCCACGCTGCCCACGTCGAAGTGCGGGATCTTGTAGCGCAGCGTGTAGTCGATGCCCGAGGTGCTGAGGGTGCCCAGGTTGACCACCGGGGTGTTGATCAGGAACACCTGGCCCGGCTGCCTGCTGGTGTTGTCCTGGCGGTGGATGAACGAGCAGTACGGGCTGGCGCTGTTGTTGAAGCAGGAGCCGACCACGGTGTCGGCCTGGATCGCGGTCAGCGTATCGGACAGGTAGATGTGCCAGAAGTCGAGGCTGGTGGACACGCCCGGCAGCCAGTCCGGATCGTAGACCAGTCCCAGGTCGATCGACTTGCCCTTCTCGGGCTTGAGCGACGCGCCCACCGTGGCCGCGCCGGAGTAGAACGTGTTGACCTGCGCCGGCGAGTTGCCCGCCCAGTTCACCGGAACGTACTGGCAGGCCACCGGATGCGCCGCCAGTTGCGCCGCGGTGAGCCCGACGCAGGGGTCGTTGAGGTTGGGCTGGACCAGCGTGCGGCCGTCGTACAGCTCGTTGAGGTTGGGCGCGCGGAACACCTGCGAAACGGTGCCGCGTACCAGCAGGTCGTCGGTCGGGCGCCACTCGATCGCGAGCTTGCCGTTGGTGGTGGTGCCGGTGGTGCTGTAGTTGGAGCTGCGCACGCCCAGGTCGACGTTCAGCGAGCGCACCCACGGCAGGTCCGACAGCAGCGGGATCAGCGTCTCGGCGAAGACCTCCTTGACGTTGAAGCTGCCGCGTCCGGGCGAGCCGCAGGCTTCCTGCAGGATCTGGCAGGTGGTGGTCACCGGGTCGAGCACCGCGAAGTCGCTGACGGTGTAGTTCATGAACTGCTTGCGGTACAGCGCGCCGACCGACAGCTGCATGGTGCCGGCGGGCAGGTCCCACAGGTCGCCGCTGGCGTCGACCTGGGCCTGCTTGGTCGATTGCGTGAAGACGTAGATCGGCGTCTTGACGCCGTTCCTCAACTGGTCGCCGACGCTCGCCTGGTCGAAGATGTTCGCGCCCGCGTTGACGGCGGCCTGCAGCGAGGGGATGTCCACCTCGTTGGTGTCGCGCTGGTCGCGCTTGGTGTGGCTGTAGTTGACCGACGCATCCCAGATCCAGCTGCTCGTCTCGCCGAAGTTGCCGCGCAGGCCGGTGTTGATCTGGGCGGTATTGGTCGTATAGCTGTGTACGCGCGTGCCGGCGCCGGTCAGGCGGGTCTGGAAGTTGTAGCCGCTGTTCGGATCGCCCGGCACCGGGTTCTGGCTGAAGGTGACGCCGAACGGGTTGATCGGGTTGCTCGAGGAAATGATCAGGCCGTCACCGGTACCCACCGGCGAGGGCGCGTCCTGGCCGCTGGAGACCGTGTGGTTGTAGAACGCATCGACGAACGCGGTCACGTTGTCGGTGAGGTTCAAGGTGCCCAGGACAAAACCGTTGGTGCGCTTCTGCGCGGTCTGGATGTAGTTGAGCGCCGCGTAGTTGTAGGTATCCGAGGCCAGGCGGCAGCGGTAGTCGCCCAGTGACGATCCATTGCCCGAGGCCAGGGTCACGTTGGCGGTGCCGGAGGAATTGATGGTGCAGCCGTACTGGCTGGCGATCGATGCGGGCAACTGGATGCGCCCGGTCGGGATCGAGCTGGAACCGGCCGCCACCACCGCGCCGCTGGACAGGTAGAGCTGCTGGCGGGAGAACTTGCGCCGCGCGGCGAGCGTCTCGTCGTACTTGTTGTAGTCGATGCCGCCGGCAATGCTGTATCCCTCGCCGGTGGTGCCCGCCGTGAGGTTGAAGCCGCGGCGCTTCGCATCGCCGTGGCTGGAGATGCCGTCGTTGAGGCTGAACTGGGCGCCCTTGTAGTTCTTGCGCAGAATGAAATTGACGACGCCGCCGATGGCGTCGGAGCCGTACACCGTGGAGGCGCCTTCGGCCAGCACGTCGACCTTCTCGATCATGTCCGGCGGGATCAGGTTGATGTCCGGGTTGGACATGCGCTGCCCGTTGACCAACACCAGGGTGCGGTTGATTCCCAGGCCGCGCAGCGAGACGCGCGATGCGCCGTCGCCCGCTTCCAGCAGGGGACTGGCCACGCCGCCGCCGTTGCTGTTGTTCTGCGGATTGGTGGCATTGCCGGAAATGCTGGGCATCTGCTGCAGCACGTCGCCCAGCACGGGCTTGCCCGAATTGGCGAGGGCGGCGCGATCCAGCGTCACCACGGGGCTGGCCGTCTCGACGTCCACGCGCTTGATCAGCGAACCGGTCACCACGACCGACTGCAGGGTCTTGGCTTCTTTCTTGGAAGGCGGCGCAGTCTGGTTCGTCGACTGTTGGTTTTCCGGCGCCGACGACTGCGCCTGGGCCATCGCTGCCACCGAGAAAATGCCGGCACCCAAGGCCAGACGCACTGCCAAAGACAAGTGGTTCAAGTCGTATTTCATGTGTTCTCCCCGGTGAAATAGATCCCCAGCTTCCCCTGCTCTTTCGAGCTAGCCGAGTATGCCAGCAACAACTGTTTAACAAGCAAGTGCCCCTGCGATCAGTCATGGGGCAGGCAAGAGCTTGTCATGGAAGGTAAAAGTGGCTGTGCGGACCAGCCGGTTCACGCCGGCGCGCGTGCCTATCGGCCGCGCGCGATGCAGTCACGCATGCGGCTCTCAGGGGTGAGAAAGAGGCTCGGGCACCGACTGGTTGAAGTCGCCGATGGCCGCGACCAGGTCGGCCACCGCCATGCGCTCCACTTCGCTCAAGTCGGGATTCCAGCTGTCCATGATCAGCACCACGCGGGTCTGGCCGCTGCGGTTCCAGGCCTCGTGCTCGAAGGTGTCGTCGAAGGTGACGCAGCGGCCTTCTTCCCACGCGTGGGTCTGGCCGCCGACGCGCAGCGCGCAATCCGGCGGCACGATGAGCGGCAGGTGCGTGACCAGGCGCGTGTTGGTGACGCCGCAGTGCGGCAGGATGTGCGTGCCCGGGCGCAACACCGAGAAGAGCGTTTCGGGCGCATGGTCGCGCACCCGCACCAGCGGCATGGCGCCCAGGAGTGCGCTGGTGCGCGGGCAGCGCGCGCAGTTGGCGTCGTAGCGCACGCCGTGGCGGTAGAAGAAGAACGCGTCCCACGCCGCTTCGGACGCACCGGTCGAATCCAGCAGCCTCGCAGCCACGGCCTCGGCCGAGGGTGCGCCCAGGAACGGCACGAGGCGATCATCCGCGTCCGCAAGCACGGCTCGCAGTTCCCCGCGTACGGCATCGACCGCCGCCTCCAGCCGGGCCTGCTCGGGAAAGCGCTCGCGCGGGTAGAACGGCTGGCTGGGCACGCCCGGGAAATACAGGAACTTGGGGCGCTGCCGCGGATCGGGCAGGGCCGCGGGCCGCTCTTGCAGATAGATGGCCAGGCACGCGTCCACGCGGACCAGTTCCGCCCGCCCGTAGCGCTGCCGCAGCGGCTCGATCACCGCATCGAACAGCTCGCGCCGCCCCGCGGCGACGTACTGCGCGGCGTGCTTGACCGCCTCGCGCAGGCCCGGCGCGGTGGTCTCGTCGCTGAGCCAGCGGCCTTGCGCCTGCGCGGCGTTGATCGCGCCCAGGTAGGCGGTCATGGCTTCGCGCCGCCGCCCCTGCTGCTCGTACACCACGCCCAGGCGCAGACGCGCCACGAACATGCCGGGCGCCAGTGCGAGGCCCTCCCTCAGGCTCTCCTCGGCGCCACACGGATCGCCGGCCAGCACCTGCGCCGCGCCCAGCTGGTGCAGGATCGCCGCGTCCTGCGGCCGCGCGCGCCGCGCGGCGCGCAGCCCTTCGATCGCGCGCGCCGCCTCGCCGCGGTCGAGCTGGCGGGAGGCCAGAAACAGCAGCGCGTCGGTGTCGTCGGGCTGGAACTCGAGCAGACGCGAAAACGCCCGCTCGGCAAGCCCGGCGTCGCCGCGTTGCGCGGCCGCGAGCGCCTGCGCGCGAAGGGCCGCGGCGGTTGCGCCCGGCGGATCGTCCATCGGTGCGTTCATGCGCGCAGCGTAGCGGACGAGACCGCGGCCGCGCGACGGCGCTCAGCGGGCGTAGCGGCTCTGCAGCAGGGCGAACATGGCGCGCAAGCCCATCGCCTCGCCGCCGCGCGGCCGGCCGGGGCGGTCGGCATCGTTCCAGGCGTAGGTGTCCAGGTGCAGCCAGGGCAGGCCCTCGGGGACGAAGCGCTCCAGGTAGAGCGCCGCAGTGATCGCGCCGGCGTGGCGCGAGGGCCCGGCGTTGGCGAAATCGGCGATCGAAGAGTCGAGCATCCTGCGATAGGGCCGCCACAGCGGCAGTCGCCACAGCGGATCGCCGACGGCGCGCCCGGCCTGCAGCAGCGCCTCGGCGGCATCGTCGCGGTTGGCGAACAGCACCGGCAGGTCCGGGCCCAGCGCCACGCGCGCGGCGCCGGTTAGGGTGGCGAAGTCCAGCAGCAGGTCCGGCTGCTGCTCGGCGCCGTAGGCGATCGCGTCGCACAGGATCAGCCGGCCCTCGGCGTCGGTGTTGTCCACCTCCACCGTGTGGCCGGCGCGGGTGGTGATCACCTCGCCCGGGCGCATCGCGTTGCCGGCCACCGCGTTCTCCACCGCGGGAACGAGCAGGGTCAGGCGCACCGGCAGCTTCGCCTCCATCACCAGCGCGGCCAGGGCGATCGCGTGCGCGGCGCCGCCCATGTCCTTCTTCATGTTGCGCATGCCGTCGGAGGGCTTGAGGTCCAGCCCGCCGGTGTCGAAGCACACGCCCTTGCCGACGATCACCAGCTTAGGGTCGGTCGCCTTGCCCCAGGCAAGCTCCACCAGCCGCGGCGCGCGATGGCTGGCGCGTCCGACCGCGTGGATGGTCGGGAAGTTGGCTTTCAACAGTTCCTCGCCGACCCACTCGCGCAGCTTCGCCTTGTGCGCCCTGGCCAGTTGCTTCACGGACTCGGCCAGTTGTTCGGGGCCCATGTCCTCGGTCGGCGTGTTGACCAGGTCGCGCACCAGCGCGGTAGCCCGGGCCAGCGGCGTCACCGCGGCCAGCTCGGACGCCGGCACCGCCAGCGTGGCAGGGGCGCGGCCGGGCTTGCGGTAGCGGTCGAAGCGGTAGGCGCCCAGCGCCCAGCCCAGCGCCGCCAGTTGCAGATCGGCAAGCGCGCCTTCGTCGGCGAGATGGTAGGTGCCTTCCGGCAGTGCGTACGGCAGGCCGGCGAGGGCGGCCAGGGGTTCGGCCGGATCGACCGCCACCAGCACGCGCGCGAGCTTGCCGCCGGCGTCGGGCAGCAGGGCATGGCGGCCAGGCTTGGGCTCGAAGCCGGTCTGCTCCAGCCAGCGCCGCTGGGTCGCCTCCAGGCGGCGCAGGGCCTTGGGATAACGCGCACCGTCGACGGTCTCGATGGCGATGCCCTGGGCCTTGCCGGCCTTGCGTTCGATGAGGGCGGGCGTGGAGCTCTCCGGCATTGGCTTCGTGCCTCGTTGGCTTGCGGCGAGTCGGCCATGATGCGCCGATCGGGCGGAGGTTGCCAAACGGCGTTGCGGTCGGGCGAAAGCAAAGGCCTCCCCCTCTCCCCAGCTATCTCCCCCGGCGGGGGCCGGGGAAGAGGAGGCAGGAGGGGCTGTCGGCGTTTACCCTTCGCGCTGCTGGCGCTCCAGCCAGTCGGCCAGGGCGCCCATGTCCGGCAGGTCCAGGTCCGGCGGCGCGCCGAGTTCCGTCGGCCAGGGCTTGCGCTCGCGGTTGATCCAGGCGGTGGGCAGGCCCGCGTCGCGCGCGCCGCACACGTCCAGGAACGGATCGTCGCCCACGTGCAGGATCTGCCCCGGCGCCACGCCCAACCGCTGAGCCGCCTCGAGGAAGATCCGCGCATCCGGCTTGCCCACGCCGGTGTCGCGCGCGCAGACGTGGCAGCGGAAGTGGGCGTGGATGCCGATCCGCGCCAGGTCCGCGTTGCCGTTGGTCAGGCTGGCCACCGGCCAGTGCGCGGTGATGCGCTCGAGCGCGGGCAGGGCGTCGGCGAAGAGCTCCACCCGGTTGCGCGCCGCGTAGTAGACCTCCCACAGCGCCTCGATCGGCGCCTCGTCCAGGCCGCAGGCGGCGAAGGCGCGCCGCATGGTCAGGTGGCGCTGGGTGGTGAAATCGTGCGCCAGGTCCAGCCGCTCGGCGGCGACCTGCGCCCGCAGCTGGCGCATCGCGGCGATCGGCCAGCGCGCGGCGACCTCGGGATGGTGCGCGCGCAGGTAGGCGTCCAGCTCGCGGTCGGCGCTTTCCAGCGCCGGCAGCACGGGCCACAGCGTGTCGTCCAGGTCCAGCGTGAGCGCGCGGATGCGCACGCGCCCGGCCGTGCTCATCGCTCGGCGAGGCGCAGCACCTGGCCCGGTTTCACCGCGTCGCCCTTGAGATGGTTCCAGGCGCGCAGGTCGGCCACGTCGATCGCGTGGCTGCGGGCGATCGAGAACAGCGTGTCGCCCTTGGCGACCTTGTAGGTGCGCGCGTGCTTGGCCGTGGCCTTGACGCTGGCGCTGGCGGTGACCTTGGCGAAGTCGTGCCCGCGCGCCGCGGCGGCATCGACCGTGACGGCCTCGCCGCTGACGCCCTTCAGGCTGGCCTTGGCGGCGGCCAGCTCGGCGGCCTTGGCCCTGCGCTCCTCCAGCGCGCGGCGCGCCTCGGCGGTGCGCTCGGAGGTCGGCGCGATGGCGGCGCGCGAGGCGTAGGTGGCGCCCGGCGCGGCGATCGGCGTGCTCGGGGTCGGCTCCGGCGCGGCATGCGCGCCCACCTCGGCGAGGATCTGCGCGCGGCGCGAGCTGTCGGCCGAGGCCAGCGCGGTACCGGCGGCGAACGGCACCGCGTTGTGGCTGCGCAGCGCCGCGGTGGCCTTGTCGGAGGCGACGAAGTCGACGAAGGCCTGCGCCTGCGCCCCGTGCGGGCTGCTGGGGTTGGTCACCAGGTAGAGCGGGGTATAGAGCTTGTAGCTGCCGCTGGCGACGGTCGCGGCGCTGGGCGCGGTGCCGTCGATGCGGATCATCTTGACCTTGCCGTTGGCCGCCACGCGCGAGAGCGTGGTCACGCCCAGCGCCTTCGGATCGAGCGTGACCGCCTCTTCCAGCTTGGCGGTGTTGACGTACAGGCGCGGCGCGGCCACCGGCTGGTTGCCGCGGCCGAACAACAGCTTGCGCAGGCTGTATTCGACGCCGTCGCCGGGGCTGGCCACCGCGTAGACGTCGATCGGCTCGTTCGGGCCGCCGACCTCGCTCCAGTTGGTGATCTTGCCGTAGTAGATGTCGTGCACCTGCTTGAGGCTCAGGCTGCCCACGTGGTTGGACGGGTGGGTGATCAGCACCAGCGCGTCCCACGCCACCGGCGTGAAGGTGAGCCCGGCCTCGGCCGCGCTGCCGTCGCCGGGGCGCGCGCTGCCGGCGATGTCGGCGGTGCCGTGCGCCACCGCTTCCAGGCCGGAGGCGGTGTTGAACGGCTGCACGTCGATCTTGCCGTGGCCGCCCTTGGCCCAGGCCTTGGCCACCTCCTCCATCATGCCGCGGGTGGTGACCACGTCGCCGCGCAGGACCAGCGTGGGACCGGCGGCGAGCGCCGCGGTGGTGAGGCAGGCGCCAAGGCAGAGGGCGAACAGGCGGAGCGGGCGAACGGGCATGACGTTGACGACCTACGGCTTCGAAGAGGGGCGTGAGCGTGCCGTGCAGGCAGCGAGCGCACAGTGATGGGAGTCGGGTATTTCATCGGTCCGACGCCCAAACATCAAGCGCGGTCATAGGCCGGCGTTAAGCAAAGCCACAGAACGGGCGGCAGAAAAGCCTTGTTCCCTCTCCCGCCGGAGAGAGGGCCGGGGTGAGGGGCCGGGGCTCGCGGGAGTGTCACCACGAGCCCAGGCAGGAGCTTTGGTTGCCCGCATTGACAGCCTTCCACGCGAGCGTGCCCCCTCGCCCCGACCCTCCCCATCTTCGATCAATGACGGCGAGAGGGAGCCGATCGTGGCGCACTCAATCCATCGGCACGTAACTGACCCCGTCCTCGTTCTGCACCACCAGCACCAGCTGCCGCGGCTGCATGCCGACCATGCCGCGCAACTCGCGCAGGCTGGTGATGCGGCGGTTGTTCACGCCGATCACGATGTCGCCCGCGCTCAGGCCCACCCGCGCGCCGCGGCTGCCGGCCTGCACCGCGGTGATCGCCACGCCGGCGGCGCCCTCGCCGCGCTGCGCCATCGACAGCTCGCTGAAGTGCACGCCGGCCAGGCGCGGATCGAGCGCGCCGCCGTCGGCACCGGCGAGCCTCTCCGGCGTCAGCGTCGCGCTGACCTGGCGCGCCTGGCCGTTGCGCGACACGCTCAGCGTGACCTTGCTGCCCAGCGGCAACAGGCCCTCGGCGTTGCGCAGCTCGTCGCTGCCGTGCAGCGGCTTGCCGTCGAGCGCCTGCAGCACGTCGCCGGGCGCCAGGCCCGCCTGCGCCGCCGCCGAACCAGGCGCCACGCGGGTGACCACCACGCCCTGGCTGGTCTTGAGGCCGAGCAATTGCGCGATGCGCGGCGTGATGTCCTGCGTCTGCACGCCCAGGCTGCCGCGCACCACCTTGCCGTGCGCGATCAGCTGGCCCATCACCTGCGTGGTGAGGTCGCTGGGGATGGCGAAGCCGATGCCCACGTTGCCGCCCGACGGCGAGAAGATCATGGTGTTGATGCCCACCAGCTCGCCGCGCAGGTTGACCAGCGCGCCGCCGGAGTTGCCCGGATTGATCGAGGCGTCGGTCTGGATGAAGTTCTGGTAGCCGCTGCTGCCCAGGCCCGAGCGCCCCAGCGCCGAGACTATCCCTGAGGTCACCGTCTGGCCCAGCCCGAACGGATCGCCCACCGCCACCACGAAGTCGCCCACGCGCAGCTTGGCCGAGTCGGCCACCGGCAAGGCCTTGAGTTTCTGCGCGGGGATCTGCACCACCGCCACGTCGGTGTCCGGATCGGTGCCGATCAGCTTGGCCCTGAAGCTGCGCCCGTCCTGCAGGGTCACCGTGATGTCGTCGGCGCCGCCGACCACGTGGTTGTTGGTCAGCACGTAGCCCTTGGCCGCGTCGACGATCACGCCCGAGCCCAGGCTCTGCTCGATGCGCTCGCGCGGCGAGGGCGGTAGGCCGAAGAACTGGCGGAACATCGGGTCGTCGAAGTAGGGATCGCGCACCGCCACGCGCGTCTTGGTGGAAATGTTCACCACCGCCGGCGTCACCTTCTCGAGCATCGGCGCCAGCGAGGGCAGCGGTTCCCCGGCCACGCTCGAAGGCAGTGCCGCGCGGCCGGTGGCGGGCCAGCCCAGCAGCATCGCGCCGCACAGGGCGAGCACGCCGGCGAGGGAACGGTGACGGGCGGTCATGAGGATCTCCTTCGGCAGAAAAAACGGACCGGGTCTGCGACTGTAAACCGACCGGCCAGGTTCCCCGGCGACGACCGCGCCGTCGCGAACGCGCCGACAGTCGCGCGGGTTGGATCGACCGCAAATATCAGTTGACGCCTACGCGGACCGGCGATACCGTTCATGCCCGGTCGCACCACAACATCTTGTGTGAGTCGCTCGGTCGCTCTCCCAAGTACTGTGTCGATGCGGCAACCTCGGGGGAGGGCGCCGTAAGGCCGGAAGATCAGCAAACCTGCATGCCGCCGTGCTGTCCGCAAGGGACGCCTTGGCCGTCGCATCGCATGGACGAAACAACTTCAAAGACGGGTCGCAAGGCCGGAGGTCAGACAATCCGATGAGCACGATGCGTGCACCAATCGCCGCCAACCGTGATGCCACGGCCATCCCGCTGCAGCCGGCTTCCCACGACATCTGGGACAAGAAGTACCGCCTGCGCACCAAGTCCGGCGAGCCGGTGGACGGCAGCATCGACGAGACCTGGCAGCGCGTCGCGCGCGCCCTGTCCGACGTGGAGGCGACCGACGAGCTGCGCGCGCACTGGTACGAGCGCTTCCTGTGGGCGCTGCGCCGCGGCGCGATCCCGGCCGGCCGCATCACCTCCAACGCCGGCGCGCTGGAGCACAAGCCGGCCACCTCCACGATCAACTGCACCGTGTCGGGCACCATCCGCGACTCGATGGACGACATCCTGGAGAAGGTCCACGAGGCGGGCCTGACGCTCAAGGCCGGCTGCGGCATCGGCTACGAGTTCTCCACGCTGCGCCCGCGCGGCGCGTACGTGTCCGGCGCCGGCGCCTACACCTCCGGCCCGCTGTCCTTCATGGACATCTACGACAAGATGTGTTTCACCGTGTCCTCCGCCGGCGGCCGCCGCGGCGCGCAGATGGGCACCTTCGATATCTCGCACCCGGACGCCAAGGAATTCATCCGCGCCAAGCGCGAGGACGGCCGGCTGCGCCAGTTCAACCTCTCGCTGCTGATCACCGACGGCTTCATGCAGGCGGTCGAGCACGATCAGGATTGGCCGCTGGTGTTCCCCGTGCATGTGAAGGAGCAGGGCGAAGTCGATCTCGCCGACCCGACCAAGGTGGTCTGGCGCGAGTGGCCCACCCACGAGAACTACGTCGACCGCGAGGACGGCCTGGTCGCCTGCAAGATCTACGGCCACATCCGCGCGCGGCACCTGTGGGACATGATCATGGTCTCGACGTACGACTACGCCGAGCCCGGGTTCATTCTCATCGACAAGGTCAACGAGATGAACAACAACTGGTGGTGCGAGCACATCCGCGCCACCAACCCCTGCGGCGAGCAGCCGCTGCCGCCGTACGGCTCCTGCCTGCTCGGCTCGATCAACCTGACCACCTTCGTGCGCGACCCGTTCGGCCCCAAGGCCCGCTTCGACTGGGACGAATACCGCGAAGTGGTCAAGGTGTTCACCCGCATGCTCGACAACGTGGTCGAGATCAACGGCCTGCCGCTCCAGCAGCAGCGCGACGAGATCATGGGCAAGCGACGTCATGGGATGGGGTTCCTCGGCTTGGGCAGCACGCTGACCATGCTCAAGATGCGCTACGGCTCTGAAGCTGCGGTCGGCTTCACCGAGGACGTCTCGCGCGAGATGGCCGTGGCCGGCTGGGAAGTGGCGCTGGACCTGGCCAAGGAAAAGGGCCCGGCCCCGGTGCTGGCGCGCGACTACACCGTCACCGGCGACATGCTGCGCAAGCGCCCGGAAATGGGCAAGGACGGCTGGAAGGTCGGCGACACCATCCCTGGCCGCGTGCTGCACGCCAGGTACAGCCGCTACATGCAGCGCATCGCCACCGTCGCCCCCAACCTGGTCGAGCAGCTGGCGGAGACCGGCGCGCGCTTCACCCACCACAGCTCGATCGCGCCCACCGGCACCATCTCGCTGTCGCTGGCCAACAATGCCTCCAATGGCATCGAGCCCAGCTTCGCCCACCACTACTCGCGCAACGTGATCCGCGAGGGCAAGAAGTCCAAGGAAAAGGTCGAGGTCTACAGCTACGAGCTGCTCGCCTACCGCGCCCTCATCAACGCGAACGCGCTGCCGTTCTCCGACGACCCGGCCGCCAAGCTGCCGGAGTACTTCGTGGCGGCCGACGACATCAGCCCGAAGGAGCACGTGGACATCCAGGCCGCCTCGCAGAAGTGGATCGACTCGTCCATTTCCAAGACCGCCAACGTGCCCACCGACTACCCCTACGAAGACTTCAAGGACATCTACTTCTACGCCTACAAGCAGGGCCTGAAGGGATGCACCACCTTCCGCTTCAACCCCGCCGCCTTCCAGGGCGTGCTGGTCAAGGAAGCCGACCTGGAAAGCACCCTCTACCGCTTCGAATTGGAAGACGGTAGCGTTATCGAACTGAAGGGCAACGAGCAGGTGGAGTACGACGGCGAAATGCACACCGCCGCCAACCTGTTCGATGCCCTGAAGGAAGGCTATTACGGCAAGTTCTAGCCAACAGCGGGTCCCACACAAAACCAGAGTCGGAGGGGAAGACCACCATGTCCATCGATACCGAAGATCAAGCGCAGAACAGTTCCATGCCGTCCACGGGTGACGCACCGGCCGCTGCGCCGATGGGCGCTCCCGCTCCGCAGGCCCCGGCGCCGGCCAAGAAGGCGGCTCCGAAGAAGGCCGCCGCCAAGAAGGCTGCACCGAAGAAGGCCGCCGCCAAGAAGGCGGCTCCGAAGAAGGCGGCCGCCAAGAAGGCAGCGCCGAAGAAGGCCGCGGCCAAGAAGGCCGCGCCGAAGAAGGCCGCCGCCAAGAAGGCGGCTCCGAAGAAGGCGGCCGCCAAGAAGGCAGCGCCGAAGAAGGCTGCTTCCAAGAAGGCCGCGCCAAAGAAGGCCGCTGCCAAGAAGTCTCCGGCCAAGAAGGCCACCCGTAAGGTCAGCAGCAAGAAGACGGCCATGAAGAAGGCCGCTCCCAAGAAGGCGGCAGGAAAGAAGTCCGCCAGCAAGAAGGCCGTCGCCAAGTCGACGGTCAAGCGGTCCACTGCCAGCAAGAAGGCGGCGCCGAAAAAGGCTGCCCGCCGCAAGTAAGCAGCACCGGCTCCGGCCCGGGCGCTGCCCGGGCCGGAGCCACCTCCCGTAGCACCGCCCGCCGCGCACCGCCTCCCGCCTGGGACTCGAACGTCCCCCCGAGCCTGCGCCGCCGCACCGCCAAAGCGGAAATCCATCTCCCGCTACGCCGCACCAGATGGATTTCCCCTTTCGCGATACGTCCTATCGCTCACCACCCGGTTGTCGCCCACGCGACGCCCCAGCGCAAAGAGAAAGCACACCCATGACGATCAAGATCGAAAAGAAGATCAAGGGCTACCAGGTCGTCAAGCCCGAAGACAAGGCCGCCCCGGCCGCCGCGCAGCCTGAGAAGAAGGCCGCCGAGCCGCGCCAGGCCGAAATCATCCAGATGCACGAGAGCGTCGAGCGCCCCGAGGCGCTCATCGGCTCCACCTTCAAGATCAAGTCGCCGCTGTTCGAGCACGCGCTGTACGTCACCATCAACGACATCGTGCTCAACCAGGGCACCCCGCACGAACAGCGCCGCCCCTTCGAGATCTTCATCAACTCGAAGAACATGGACCACTTCCAGTGGATCGTGGCGCTCACCCGCATCCTCTCGGCCGTGTTCCGCAAGGGCGGCGACGTGACGTTCCTGGTGGAGGAGATGAAGGCGGTGTTTGACCCGCGCGGCGGCTACTTCAAGGCGGGTGGCGTCTATATGCCGAGCATCGTGGCCGAGATCGGCGCGGTGATCGAGCAGCATATGAAGAACATCGGGCTCATCCATGACCCGGAGATGGATGAAGCGCAGAAGAGGCTGATTGCCGAGAAGCGGGCGGCGTATGAGGCGGCTTCGGCGGGGAAGAAGGCGGCTGAGGCGGCGTCCAATACCGAGAGCAATGCCAGCGGGTTTCCGCCGGGGGCGACCTTGTGCGCCAAGTGCAATACGCAGGCGCTGGTGCTGATGGATGGGTGTCAGACTTGTTTGAATTGTGGGTATTCGAAGTGCGGGTGAGGATTTCGCTATTGCCGCTTTTTTTAGAATGAACTGATCCCTTTTTTCGTGCCTAAACCAGCGAGTCATATTAAGGGCTGGTTCCCTTGGTCTTGGAGCACTGGTATGACGCCTGGAAACTTCAACAAATTGCACTTGGACCGGCTACGGCTGCAAAACCCTTATGCTCATGCGGAGCAACTCTGCTCAAACGAGGATAACCAGCCGCTACGACGTCGGCCGCAAGCGCTGAGCACTTCAGACCAAGCCGTTGCGGCCGCCGTGGCCGAAGTCCATCGTCAGCTGTGGCGGCGCCGTCGCGAATTTTGGGGTGAGCAAGTGCCCAGCGACGCGATCAGGTTGCTAAACGTGGAGCACGCTCTCAGGCTGCAGGGTTATCAGCTGTCCTACGTTGCAGACGTAGGTCAGCGCGTAGGACGGGGAAATGATCTGGAAGTTGCAGGTGTCATCGATCGGGACCGCCGAGAAGTGCGGATCTCCCCAACGCTGCCGGAAGCAGTTCAGCGCTTCACGGCCGGACACGAACTCGCCCATGCAGTGCTCCATCCTCTCGCTGGCGGCATTCACCGGGATCGTCCAATCGAGGGGTCTGCCCGCTCTAGCGATCCGCAGGAGCGCGCCGCCGATCGATTCAGTACCTTCTTCCTGATGCCCGAGAAACTGCTTGCCGCCCGCTTTTCGGCGATTTTTCACGCTGAGGTATTTGAACTCAACGACCAAACCAGGGTGGCGTTAGGATCTGCCGCCGAGCCGTTCCATGGAAAGGCCGTCCAACGTCGCGTTCTGGCCAGGGTGCTTGCCGGACTGGGGCGCTACAACGGCGAAGTATTCCCATCCTTGGCGACCCAGTTTGGAGTATCCATTTCTGCTATGGCGATACGCCTGGAGGAGCTGGGCTTCGTTGGGGACTAGGTGTGTCGGCTCACGAGTTTGTGGCAGGTGAGGTGGATTAAAATTCGAAGTGCAACGCTCCGAGTAATTCGCCGCGCCGTCAGATTAGTGCCTTGTAGCCATGCCGCTTCCCGTAGAAAAAGGGTCGGGTGGATTTGATGGCTTGCCATGAATGTAACTCACTAGTTTCTTTGATTGTTGCTGCGGAATATTCCGTTTTATTCCGTCCACTAGTTATCGATCAATTCAGATCGACAGGGAGCCCATGAGCAACGGGACGTTTGGGATTGAACGCGAGGCGAGGATAGTGAAAAGTGGGGTAAGGAGAGTCTTCACTCCCCACTCCCCCGTTGACGACGCTTCACACTTCTTTGGTCGTGAGGAAGAGGCCTCCCGCTTTGTAAGCGTAATTAATACCGAGGGTCTGCATGTTCTCGTGTACGGGGATCGTGGAGTGGGGAAAACCTCTCTGGCGATAACCACGTGTCGAGTCCTGCTGCAGCAGATCATGGGTGGTGGGAAATATATAGAGAAGAGATGTGATTCGAGCGATTCATTTGAGACCATTGCTCTTAAAGTATTAAAAGAGCTGAAAATTGGCTACCAGAACATAGAAACTACTCAGACAAGCAATAGCGGCGGTAAAGCCTCGATCAGGATTCCAGTCGCGGGCGGCGAGATTGATTCTAGCCGGCAAAGCGCGACAAAAGTCACTCACCAAGTAAATCTTTCCTCTCCCTCCTGGATCGCCGAACAACTTCAAGAGAAGTCCGGAATATTCCTGATAGACGAGATTGATGCACTATCTGACCGGGAAGATAGAAAAAAGCTTGCGGAGCTTGTCAAGCTGCTGAGCGACAATAAGTCTAAGTTAAAGATTGTGATGGTAGGCATTGCTAGCACTGGCTCGGATCTTACGGCCGGTCACCCTTCGGTTCAGCGGTGTCTTAAGGAGGTGCAGCTGAAGCGGATGTCTGACGACGATATCAAGAAGATCATCCTTAATGGTTTCAAGAAGCTCAGCCAAATTCCGTCTGACGATGTTGTTACCAAAGTTACCGACATTAGCGCAGGCCTTCCGCACTTCGCTCACCTAATTTGCTTGAAGTGTGCCGAGGCAAGTGTGATCAGCGGAAACAAGCACGTTTCAAATGACGTGCTTGATGACGCTCTGAACGAATCCGTAAAGGACTCGGAGAACGCCCTTAAAGATTCCTACACCAGTTGCTTGCATAGCTTTAACAAACCTATCGAATATAAGCTCATTGTTCTTGGGGCGTCGTACTGCAAAACCGCTGAATTCCGCCCATTTGATATCCGGCAGCATCTTAGAGACCGCGTCAGTCTGGATGTTGAGGTGCAAGTGATTAATCGACGACTGACTGCGGTCGCCGGAAGGCCTGGTGGAATAATTGAGAAGTGCGGTCGCGGTTACTACCGATTCGTGGATCCTCGCATGCCAAGCTTCGTAAAAATGGTTCACGGCGTGGACAGGGGTAAATGACCAACAAACAAAATTGGGTTAGAGTGCACTTTTAAAGTCGACTCTGGGTGCTGTTTTTTTGCTCTCAAGGGGTGGTTCATGGCTGAAAAACCTGTCAACTGGCTGCCAATCTTTGGGCCGGTAACCAGTAACGGTAGTGGACGCTTGAGCTACGAGGCGACGGCAGATGTGGATCGAAATATTGGCCAACCAATTACCGCCGCTTTAATTAGATCCAATAAGATGTTTGATAGCGGCTCCATACGTTTTGAGGTCAAAATCAACGCGGAGTCTACCCGTTGCCACGTTGTATTGAACGAAGGTCGCGAACGACCTATATACATTGGCATCAATTATGGTCCCAATCCGTTCGGCGCGGGAGCCTTGGTGGCGAATAACTGGGAATGGCTCGCGGGAATAGGTTGGGGCTCGGCCGAAATCGATAAATGGATTAAGGTCGAAATAAAAGTCAATGGATCGGAAATTACGTCCTATATAGATGATGTGGTCGCTTTTAGGTTGTTCGAAGTTATTTCACCAGCGCCGGTATCGTTTTGGATGAATGGCGTTGGGGCGTGCGAAGTTAGGAACATTGTTATCAGCGATAACCGCGCGAAAGCGTTCGTCGTCATGCAATTTGGAGATGTATACGACTCTATATATAAGGAAGTTATAAGTCCTCTGCTTTCGGAGTTCGGCTACGAGGCGGTGCGTGCTGATGAAATACATCAGATTGGTCTCGTAATAGAAGACATAAACTCGTCGCTAAGGCAGTGCGCAGTGGTCATCGCGGATATCACGCCCGATAACCCAAATGTTTACTATGAGGTCGGTTATGCGCACGCCTTGGGTAAGCCCACTATTCTGATGTGTGATCGAGCACGTGGTCGTCTTCCCTTTGATTTATCTGGCTTTAGGACGATCTTTTACGAAAACTCCATACGCGGAAAACCTCTCGTAGAAGAGACGTTGCGGAAACATCTCGAAAAAATAGTCCGCGCGTGATCGTGAAGCGGGTTCTGTTGTCAGGATTGGTGTCCCATTGCCACTAAATCTTCCCCGAATGTCTAGCACGGCACTTTGTGACTCAGGGCTTTTTACTTTTATGTCTAACCTGAAGCTCTCAGACAGCCAGGCGAAAGCCATTCTATTGAAATGGCCGAGGAGAACTAACTGAATCGCCCAGGGTTTCCTAGACATCTCAGGGCCATGGAAAATGGCCTATTCGGAGGTGTCCATGAGCAGCAAGCGGTATACGGATGAGTTCAAGGTAGAGGCGGTCCGCCAGGTGACGGATCGCGGGTTCAAGGTG
>NZ_DASZBH010000004.1:0-405094 GCF_035944355.1 Frateuria sp.
GCCGACGTGTTCGACTACATCGAGATGTTCTACAACCCCAAACGCCGCCACGGTTCAAACGGCGACCTGTCGCCTGTAGAGTTCGAACGGCGCTACGCGCAACGAGGGTCCTGAGTGTCTACGGAACCCTGGGCGATTCACTCCTTCGGCCAGGCCACCGCGCCAGCCGCGCGCTACGCTACAGCGCCCCTACGACGGTCCAGCCCGATGTTCGCCTCGCTACCCGCGCCGCTGCGCGTCCCGCTTGCCATGCTGTTGCTTGCCGCCAACACGGTGGTGCATGTGGCGGTGCTGTTCGCTCTTACCTTGGTCAAGCTCGTGCTGCCGTGGCGCGGCGCGCGGGTGGCGCTGTCGCGCGCGCTGGTGGTGATCGCGGAGAGCTGGATCGGGGTCAACGGCGTGTTGTTCGATCTGTTCACGCGCACGCGCTGGCGGGTCGAGGGGCTGGAGGGGCTGCGGCCGGACGGCAACTACCTGGTGCTGTGCAATCACCAGAGCTGGGTGGATATCCCCGTGCTGCAGAAGATCTTCAACCGCCGCATTCCGTTCCTGCGCTTCTTCCTCAAGAGCCAGCTGATCTGGGTGCCGCTGCTGGGGCCGGCGTGGTGGGCACTGGATTTCCCCTTCATGAAGCGCCACTCGCGCGAGCAGCTGGCGAAGCATCCCGAGCTGGCCGGCAAGGATCGCCAGACCACCCGCCGCGCCTGCGAGAAGTTTCGCCACATGCCGGTGTCGGTGATGAATTTCGTCGAGGGCACGCGGTTCACCCGCGCCAAGCATGTGGCGCAGGGTTCTCCCTACCGCCATCTGCTGCGTCCGCGCGCCGGCGGCGTGGCCTTTGTGCTCGATGCGATGGGCGAGGGCCTGCACGCGATCCTGGACGTCACCCTGGTCTATGCCGGCGGCGCCGGCTCGATGATGGACCTGATCGCCGGCCGCCTCCGCGACATCCGCGTGCTGGTGCGACAGCGTCCCATCGAACCGGCCCTGCGCGGCGACTACGCGAACGACCCCGCCTTCCGCGAGCGCTTCCAGGCCTGGGTCAACGCGGTGTGGGCGCAAAAGGATGCCGATGTGGAACGATTGCAACTAAAAGGGACGGAGGGAATTAAAGCGGCATAATTCCCTCCGTCCCTTTCCTTAGGGACCACCGATCGACTCGGACGCAACCAACCAGGGGTGACGAATGAACGCAGCAAAAGAACCCAGGCGCCTGCGACCAGGCTCCGGAATCGCCATCGGCGTTGCCATTGGGGTCGCGATGGGCGCGGCCATGCACAACGTCGGCGTCGGCGTGGCGATTGGCATCGCGGTGGGTGTGGCCATGGAGGCGGCCGCGCGCAGGAGACAGAAGTAGGCGAGGTCACCCGGCGGGCGGGCAGGTGCAGGTACAGATAACCGGGCCAGGGCCGCCTGGTGTCGCCAGCTTCGCAAATAGGATCAGGTCGTTTTTTCCCTTGGCGAGAAATCCTACCTGACCTTTTTCTCGCCACTCCCTTGCCGCCACTTTGCCCGCCAGCTACGGTCGGGCACTGCGAGTTCCGGCTCGGCGACCAGGTCTACGACGACCGGGTATGGCGCAAGATGCTCGGCTGAAGCCTGCGCTGGTAAGGAGGCAAATCGGTGTCGGAGCAGCAGCCCCACATTCACTGCCCGCTATGTCGTTGGGAGCCCACGGCAAGTAGCCGTTGGTTCTGCGCGCCTTCCGAGCCAGGTGCCGGGTGTGGAACGCGCTGGAACACTTTCTGGACGGCGGGCTGCTGTCCTGGGTGCGGACACTTCTGGGCGCGGACGCAGTGCCTTGGCTGCAAGCAGTCGTCGCCTCACGAGGCTTGGTATCACTATCCGCCAAAGGGCGAGACCGAAAGTTCCCGTGACCGAGCGCTGCAACGGGTCGACTGATCCCATGGCTCGCGAGGTCGACTGAAAAACGCAGGGGAATACCAGCAGGAACAAGCGTGGCCTCCGTGGCATGGCTCGGCGTCGGTCGAAGCGACTGCCACCACGCAACGGAAGCGAGCGCAAGTTCTGTCCGGGCAGGCAGCCGGCGCTGTGACCCCTGACTCAACTACCTCCATTCCCTCCAGGAATGGCCTGCGGCCAACGCACTTCCGGCAGGTGCTCGAATCCGGGGCGGGCGAACAGATAGCCCTGGAAAAGGCGCACGCCCATGGCGTCCAGCGTCTGCCACTCCTCGAGGGTTTCGACGCCTTCGGCGATTACCCGGATGCCGAGTTCCTCGCACATGTGGAGCGTGTGCTGGACGAGGATCTGGCGTACGCGGTCGCGGTCGATGCCGCGTATCAATGCCATGTCGAGCTTGATGATGTCCGGCCGTATGTCGGCCAGCAGCGCCAGCCCGGAGTAGCCCGCGCCGAAGTCGTCCAGCGCGGTGAGAAAGCCCTGGCGCGCGTACTCCGCCACGATGTGCGCCAGGTGTGCATGATCGTGCGCCTGCTCGCTTTCCACGATCTCGAACATGAGCCGTTCGGCCGGAAAGTTCACCCTGCGCGCGGCCGCCAGCGTGGCACGCAGGCAGGTGGCGGCCTGGTAGACCGCGTTGGGCATGAAGTTGATGCTGAGCTGGCAGTCCACGCCCAGCTCCGCGGCGAGCGTCACGGCCTTTACCCGGCAGGCCTGGTCGAAGCGGTAGCGGTTGTCCGCATCGACCTGCGCCAGCACGCCGGCCGCGCCACTGCCATCGGTGCCGCGCACGAGCGCTTCGTAGGCGAACACCCTATGCGCGGTGGTGTCCAGGATTGGCTGGAAGGCAAGGCTGAAGTCGAAGCCGAGGGCGGCTCCGTCGCGGCATGCGGCGCAGGAGGCTGGCGAGGTCATGGTGTCTTCTCCGGTGATGGCCGGGCCCTGCCGGCTTGCTTCCAGGGGCACCGAACACCGTCCGCAGCCGCCACGTCCCATTGCATCGGCAGCGTGTGTCCGCTTTTGAGGGCGGCCAGCCGAAATTTCGCGCAGGAGGGTGTCAGGCCATTTTTTTTGCCGAGCGAGCAGCGAGCCTGAGGCTTCGTGCGCGCTGCGCTCGGCATCGGCAGTTGGTGAAGGGTTACTCAGGGGCAGGTTTTTCAAGGCTAGTCGAGGGCGGAACCCCGCGGGAAGGCAAGGACAACCCCACATCGCACGCTCCCGTTTCCTCCCGCAGTGCCTTGCCGGCGGTCATCTTCGCCAGTCGTCTGCTAAATCGAAAACAGAAGTAAAGTGCCGGGGGAAGTAGCGGGGCGGCGATGGCAGTCAAGCGCTCGCGATCGTGAGCCAAATCCAACGGGGGAAGGCTATGTGTCGATGGGGATTGATCGTGGCAGCGTGCTTGCTCGCGCCCGCCGCGTTTGCGCAACAGGTCGTGCGGGAGCAACCCGTAACCCTGCAACTGGATGTCGATACGCAGGGCCAGATCGCGGCCGCCAAAGTCATGGATCCGCAGCCTTTGCTGATGCCGGGCGCCGGGCGCTTGGTCAAGCTGCCCCCGCGCTACGGGCCGCTGCCGCCCGTGCTGGCGCAGGCTGCCGAGCAGGTCGCGTCGAAATGGCGCTTCCGGCCAGTCCTGGCGTCGGGCAAGCCCGCTACGGGGCGCACCTGGGCCACGGCGATGCTGCAAGTGGTAAAGCGGGGGGACGGCAACTTTGGCGTGGACCTGCGCTACCTGCGCAACGGCCCGTACATGGACTACGCGGTAGCGCCGAGGTACCCCCAGCGCATGGTCAAGCTCAACAAGTCAGGTGCGCTCGCCGTGGAGTACATGGTCCAGCCCGATGGCACCATCAAGGGGTTCCGGGTGCTCAAGGCGGCTGGCGCTGCGACGAGTCATCAAGGCGCCTTTGAAGATGCCGTGCGCGAGGCGCTCAGCCGGTGCCGCGAACTGCCCTTGCTGGTCGATGGCAAGGCCGTGGTCACCCGCGTCCGTACCGCGTACCTATTCACGGCGGACCTGCCTAAAGAGGACGCCGACCGTCTCTCGCGACAAGTCGGCGATGCCGTGGACCCCAAGGTATCGGGCGATTCCGGAACTGCGCCGCTCGCCTCGGGCGAGGCAGTCGCAATCGATAGCCCGTTCCAGCAACAGTCCGCCGGCTGATTCGGTTAAAGCGGAAGCACGAGGTCTGATGCCTCAAGGGCGAGGCAGCCCCAAGGTGGTCCATGCCTGGCTGGACGTGTGCGCGGGACATGGGCCGCCGCTGGCTGCCTGGGTTGTATGGGACGCCACGCTCCATGTGACTGGCGATGCCTCCTGGGCGCCGCTGGGCGAAGGCCATGCTCAGGGCCGCCGGACGGCGCCTGGTGTGCAGCCTTCGTTCGTCCCGGCTGGCCACGATTCGTCACAGGACCGTGTCAATCAATCACTTGGCCCGGACGCCCAGCCCCGGAACGCCGCAGCATGGTCGCTCCATCACTGGAGCGCAGCATGAATCACCGCCGCGAAATCGGCGCCTTGCATGTCTTTCTGGCACCGGCTTCTGGGGAGATCCCCGGCCGCCGGTGCGTCGAATGCTTCGACCCGATCCATAACTTTTACCCCGGGGAAGTCTGATGCCATACGTTTTCGAACAAGGATTGCGGTTTACCTGGATCGTCCTTCTGGGCTACTGGCTCTGGGCCTCGCGAGGGGCCAAGCGCCCGACGATGCAGGAGCCGCTGGCGGTACGGCTGGTCGCCTACTGGCTGCCGTTGCTGGTGGCCATGCTGCTGCTCGGTCCCGGCCCGTGGTTCGGCCACTCCCTGCTGCGCGAGCAGTTCGTGCCCCACAGCGCGCCCGTGTACGCAATCGGTCTCGGGCTGGCCGTGGCTGGGGCGGCGCTCGCGATTCATGCGCGCGCTGCTGGGGCGGAACTGGAGCGCCACGGTCCAGCTGAAGGACAGCCATGAGCTGGTCCAGAGCGGACCGTATCGGCTGGTCCGGCACCCGATCTATACGGGGCTGCTGCTGCTGTTCCTCGGCAACGCCATCATGGTCGGCGACTGGCGCGGCCTGCTCGCCGTTGCCATCGTCTTCGTGTCGTTCTGGCGCAAGCTGCGACTGGAGGAGAAGTGGCTCGGGCAGCACTTCGGCGCGGCCTATCAGAGCTACCGACAGCGCACCAAGGCACTGATCCCGGCGGTTCTGTAGGACGAACGGTCGCAATAACGGGCCCCAACCAAGCGGGCGGTCCCCTCCGGCCCACCGGTTCCAACTGGCGGAATGGGGAATGGCTGGATTACTTTCGCCGGCCACAGGCTTACGTTCCATCAAACGACACACACGGAGGGGGGGGCGCCATGAAGAACGCAGCTAGCGGTTTCGGGTTATGGGTGGCGGTGTGCGTGCTGGCGCTTGCCTTGCCCTGGCAGCCGGCACGGGCAGCTGAGGCGGACAAGTCGCCTTCGTTCGATTGGGTGACGCCGGCGGTGGCCGGTTACGGCAAGGTCCATCCGCGGCCGGATGCGGCGGTGCAGCCCGATCCTGCCGTGGACTACCGCATCTTCGTGAGGGTGACCGATGACGGTAAGCACCCTCGCGAGAGCCTGCATGCGCTGGATCGGCTGGCCCGGCTGGTCAACCTGATGGCCGTGTCCAAGGTGCCTGCTTCGCACGTGCACATCGTGGCGCTGCTCGATGGCGAGGCCGCGCTCGCCTCGGCCACCGACGATGTCTACCACCGCTTCACCAAGGTGGCCAAGAACCCCAATCTGCCGATCGTGCACGCCTTGCACCAGGCCGGCGTCGACCTGCTCGTGTGCGGTCAGGCGCTGGCCATGGAGAAGCTGCCCGACAGCGCGGTCGTGCCTGACGTCACCGTCAGCCTGTCGGCGCTGACCGATACCGTGGTCTACGAACAGAAGGGCTATAGCTACCTGGAGCTCTGAAAGTACGTGCCCGTGATGTGGATACAGGGCGCAGCAATCGAAAGCGGCTTGCCGTTCCGCGGGCGAAGATCCATTGGCGCGCGTTCCTTCCCCCAGCATCGCGGCCCTTTGCATGTCGCAAAAAACACGGGCCAGAGCACGCCTTAGCCGTAAAGGCCTCTCTGGCCCGCGTCGGGTTCTGTTGTCTGCAGACGGCTAGGGACTGGCCTGACCGTACGTGGCGCCGCGCGCCGACTGCTGCAACTGATGAGCGAACACGTCGGCCGCTCGCAGGGCCTGCTCTTCGGTCTCGAAGGGCGCGTCGGCGCATTCGGGTGGATGGTCTGCGATCTGGACGACGATCGTGTATTCGCCGTCATTGATCTTGGAAAGCCACGCGATGTACGGGCCCAGTTCCGTGTACCGGTCGCATCTGTGAGTGCTCATGTGCATGCGCCTCATGCTGTTCGGTGCATGCATGGTGCGCGCCGCGCCGCGGGGGCAGCAAGCGCGGCAGGGAACTCCCCCAGGAAGTCCGACGGCCGCCGATGCGCCCGGCACCGAGGCGCTGCCATCGAAGGCGGGAGTGCCGTGCAAAGATGCGTGGACGCGAGTCGAATCAATGGAAGGGCGGACGACGTTCAGCGGCGCGTTTCTGTGCGGGGTAGCGAAGTGACCGACCATGCTTTGTGGCGTCGATAACGCGCAGACCAAGGCTGTTCGCCTTTTCGCGAGAGCTTGCTTCCTGACGTGACGGGTACCCTATGGCTTGTGGCATAACGGCTGGCAGGAAAGTCCGCAGACGAACGCACTACGTACCCAGGCAGCGGCCGACAACGCCAGGAACGAAGTCTATGAAAGCCAGAAGGCGCCATAGCAGTGACTAGATACCATTCTCGTCTGATATGCACGTACGCCGCGGTGCTTTCTCTATGGGGAAGCTTCGTACAAGAAGCGTGCTCCACCAACAGCAGCAGGGCCAATCCACCTCGATACATCAACACGAATGTGTGCAGTGTTCTCGATAACCCAAAGCGATTTCTCAACAAGGAAATATCGCTAAGAGGATCGATTTACGTTGGTATGGACAGTTCAAATATCCGCGACAAAAATTGCCCGGATGAAGGCATCAAACTATCAGTTGAAGATGATCGCGATAAGCAGCCGGACATTGTTGCGCTCTTCGACAAAATCCGAAGCTTCGGGCGGCATGGCTTCGCCGGTATTGCGGGTGAGCTTGTCGCCACCGGCCGCCCGTTGACGCCTTACAAGCTCAATATCCATAAGGCCTGGAATGTAACCCCGCTACCAAAGTAGCTCGGGCGACGGAAAAACAAAACCGTCGCCGCAGCTGTAGCTTCGCAGGCTGGTCAGGCCGTCGCCCAGGGAGCGGTAGCGACAGGCCAGGCTAAGGTTGATGAGAAGGATCACCAATAATGATCGAAAAAGACAGATCGCTGTGGGTATACGAGGCTGGTTTGACAGTTTTGTTCATCGTAGTGGCAGCGATTGCATTTGCGCGAACTCACAACTTTCAAAACTCATTGGGTTTCTTCATCAAAGCATTCTTATTTGCGCAACCTGTAATTATCGGCGCACATATTTTAGATAAAAGGCGACGGCGGTGATAGCGTAAACTCCCCGTCAAGCAGACACTTCAAAGTAGAGCCGCTGGCGACTTGTTGGCGGTATTCGGCGGGGGTCAGGTCGCCGAGCAATTCGTGGGGACGTTGCTCGTTGTAGTCGAGCATCCACCAGTAAGCAACTCACGCACATCTTCCAAACGAGCAAACAGGTGTTGCTCGAGCACCTCCTCGCGGAAGGTGCGGTTGAAGCGTTCGATGTAGGTCCAGGGAAGACCGACGGCCGCCGATGCGTCCGGCAACGAGGCGCAACCGCCGCCGGACGCTGGTTCAGCGCTACACGGCGCTGCGCGGATACCGGCGCAGGTGGTAGACCCGGTGCACGTGGCCGGCGCCCAGCCAGCCGCCCAGCGCCGCCGCCAGCAAGGCCAGCAACAGGCTGACGAACACCGTCCACATCGCCATCGCGGTGTAGTGCGCGGTCTTGTCGGCGGCGTTCTTGAGCTCGGCCTGGGCGGCGGCGACCTGCGGGGACAGGCCGCGCACGGCCTGGTCGGCGTCGGCCTGGGACATGCCGGTGGCGCCGGCGAGCACCGCGCTGGCGGTATCGGGATGATTGGCCAGCAGCGCGGTGCTGATCGCGCTCACCGCCGCCGGGTCGGCCGAAGCATGCGCGCCGGCGCCCGCGGCGCCGACCATGCGCTGCGCCACCTGACCGTGCAGGCGTACGACGGCGTCGCTGCTGGCGGCCATGGCATGCGCGTCGCCACGGTGCGCGCTGCCGCCGCCGTGATCCGTGCCGCTCATGGCGCCGCCGAGCATCGCGCTGCCGCCGGCTGCCGCGCCGGACAGGCCGAATGCCAGCAGCAGGCCGCTCATCGCGATCGCCAGGCCCCACACGGTGACGCCGTGCATGCAGCCGACGGTCTGGTCGTCGCGGCCGTCGAACCAGCTGGCGAACATGCCGCCGAGAAACAGCGACACGATCCAGGTCAGCGCCATCCATACCGCGGTGCCGGTGCCGATGCCTTTGGCGGTGGCCGCCGCATCGTTCGGGTCGAACGCCTGGAACCCGAACGCGAGGCCTGCGATGTACAGCACCAGGGCGATGCCCGCGGCCACCATCCAGCCGGCGATCACCGCGCCCCAGCGCAGCGAGGGGTGGGTAGTCACATCCATCACGGATGCTTGTTGCACTTCGATCGATGCCATGTCCGTTCCTCGATGGCGGGCTCTGCCGCGGTGCCTTTAGGCGCAGCCGCGGATCAAACCGATGATGATCAGGATCGGCAGCGGCACGCCGAGCAGCCAGAGCAGCACGTAGCCGATGCCGCCCTCCTGCGCGCTGCGCCAGCTGCGATAGGGGTTCAAAGAAAGTTTCATGTGCTGTTCCCTGACAAGAGCTCGAATGACCGACCTTCCGTCCCGTGAAAGTGCAGGTTGCCGATGCAGGCTGATTCCGGCTTTCGCGGGCGTGACCACGAAAAAAACTCGGTGGTTCGCTGGCATGGAAGACAGCCGGCGGCCCGATGGCCGCCGGGTTCGTTAACGCTGTTCCCAGCGACGTCGACAGGCAGTGATGGAAGCATCTGTATCGCGTCGTCGGGTGCGAGGCGGTGCCGGCCTCCACGGTGCCGACACCCGGCCGCCGGCATCCTCGAAACCAAAGGCCGCCTGCCTGAAGGCGATCCGATGGGGACGCCATGGCGGCCGCGGGAGAACACGCATGGCCGAGCGAGAATCGCCGGAACGCGAAGGCAAAGCCCCCACCTGGAAAGAGCTGGTCTCGGGCGACGCGCCGCTGGTGCTGCCCGCGGCGCACGATGCGCTCAGCGCGCGGCTGATCGAGCGGGCCGGGTTCAAGGCTTACCAGGTGGGCGGGTTCGCCCTGGACGGCACCTATTACGGCTACCCGGACATCGATCTGACGCACTTCGGCGAGAAGTCGACGGTGATCCGCCACACCATCGGCGCCAGCAACCTGCCGGTGCTGGTGGATGCGGACGACGGCTACGGCGACGTCAAGAACGTGACCCGCACGGTGCGCGGCTACGAGGCGATGGGCGCGTCGGCAATCTTCATCGAAGACCAGCAGGCGCCGAAGAGTTGCGGGCAGGAAGGGAAGAAGAAAGTCATTCCCGCCGAAAAGATGGTGGGCAAGGTGAAGGCGGCGCTGGCCGCCTGCCGCGAACCGGACACCTTCATCCTGGTCCGCACCGATGCGCGCAGCGCGGTCGGCCTGGAGGAGGCCATCCGCCGCGGCAAGCTCTATCGCGACGCGGGCGCGCACGGGCTCTACATCGAAGGCCTGGAGAGCGCGCGTGAACTGGAACAGGTGGGCAAGGCGCTCGAAGGCATCCCGCTGGCCACCACCATGATGGAAGGCGGCGGCAAGCTGCCCTGGATGCCGCCGCAGGAGATCGGCGCCTACGGCTTCTCGATGATCCTCTACCCGACGACGGTGCTGTTCCGCCTGACCAAGTCGATCGAGCGCGCGCTGGTCGACCTGCTGGCCGGGCAACCCATGCCCGAGGAGGATGCGGTGAACCGCATCGCCTTCGAGGACATCGTCGGGAAGCCGGCGTGGGCGCGCATCGAGGACGAGTTCGGCAAGTAGGCGTCCGGTTAGGGCGTCCTGAAGGCCTCGATTGCGCGGCGAACGGGCGTTCTGCCACGCCGGGCCTTTGCGGCCGCACGCAGACCGGGCAAGATCGCCGTCCCGGCGCCGCCGGCCATCACCGATCAATTTGGCCATCCCCGCGGATGGCCGCGAGCCGCAGGGGGCGGCTGCAAGCATGCTTACGCTCGAACAATGGACCGTGCTCGGCACCTGGGCGTCGCCCCTGGTGGCGGCCCTGGGATTCCTGCTGATTCGCAACCAGCTCAAGAGCGACCGCGAGGCGCTGGAGACGCAGACGAGCTGGGAGATCTACAACGTCGGCGGCAGCATCCTGCAGACCTTCATCGCCAACCCGGAGTGCCGGCCGTATTTCTACGACGGCGCCGCCTCGCCGACCGAAGAGCCCCTGCGCAGCAAGGTGCTGGCGGTGAACGAGCTGATCTGCGACCACATGGAAAACATCATCCTGCAGCGCCGCGCGCTGGACGGGGAGACCTACCAGGTGTGGGCGGTCTACATGCAGGGCCTGTACAACCGCAGCCCGACCATGCGCGCCTTCCTGGAGCCCTCCAGCGAGGGCTATCGCTACTCCACCCAGTTGCTGGACCTGTTGAAGCAGGGCCATCGCGACCAGGTCGGCCAGCACGAGTGGCTGGCCCGCCGCCCGGACGCGGCCATGCCGCTCAGCCGGGCGGGTACCGCATGAGGGTGATCGGCCGGTCGACGTAACGGTCCTGCTCGAGCGTTTGCCAGCCCAGGCGCTGGTAAAGCTCGACCTGGTCGAAGGTGTACAGGTAGATCGACGTCTGCAGCGGCGCGGCATAGTCCATCACGTACTTCACCAGCGCGCCGCCGATGCCCCGGCGCCGCCAGGCCGGCAACACCAGCACGTTGGCCAGCCACGGGCCCAGATCCGGCCGGGTGGGAAGGTCGTGCGGAACGATGCTGGCGATACCGGCCAGTTCGCCGCCCAGGCGCGCACCGAAGAACTTGGGCACCCGCACGGCCGGGTCCAGCGCATCGGCGATGTCGCGCCGGTTTTGCGCCCAGGTTTCGGCCGACTCGAAGCGCGCCCATTCCTGGTAGATCCACTGCGCCGCCAGCTCGGCCTCGGTATCGCGCAGGGTGGAAATGTCGGGGAGTTCGTCCATGGCGGCCATGCGTGGGGGTTGCTTTCCGGACGATAGCAGCAGGCCGGGTCGCGCGAATTCCCGATGGCGAGCCAAGCGGCCAGCGCCGCTTCGTCTGGCAAAGTACCCGCAGGGCGTGCACGAGCCACCAGGCTGCCGGCGCTCGCCGGGGCGGCGCTGATGCGCATACCCCGGGAACTAGTGGAGGTGTTGCTGGTGCCGCTACGGGTGATGCTGTGCGGGACAGCCTGGATCCAGGCGGGCGCCTGGCGCGTGCGCGAAGTCAGGCCTGGCCGCGGCGCTGCCGCTGTGTCCCTCGCCTATTCGCTCGACGCGATGGTGGGCCTGCTGCTGTTCTTCCAGCTCGTGCTTAGGCCGGGCATCCATTTCTACGGAAGCTGAGACCGTCGAGGGGCGGGGAAAAGGGACGCGGCCGGCGGCCTATCGCTTTCCCGCGCGAGCCTTCAGCTCGTTCACCACCGTGCGCTGCTCCGCATGCGTCAGCTTTGCGAATGCGACGATCACTTCGGCGATTTCGTCGGTATCGGCAAAGAGCGCCGCGAGCGGCATGCCGAGCGCATCGGCGAGTTTCTTCGCGGTGCGAAGATCGCACTCGTTGACGCCGCGCTCGTAGCGGTTGATCCGCGTGCGCGCCACGTCAGCCGAGATTCCGGTGGCGACGCCCAGCGCTTCCTGAGTCAGGCCTGCAGCCAGTCGGGCAGCACGTAAGCGGTTGGCGAAGATGAGGCGGGCGTCGTCCAAGGTATTGGCACGGGCATGGGAATCGTCGAGTCAGCATGAAGCCTTGCCTTTGCCCTGTCTGTTACCGTATAAGTAACATTGTGGCGCCTCTGCGGCAATCGCCTTGCCCGATGACGCGCTGCCGGTCGGCGACGGCGCGCCTGCGCCCGTACGGCCTGTACGCAAACCGATCTCGCCCGACGACCGTGCCGCCGGCCGGTACGCGAGCGGCCAACCCAGGGGAAAGCAAAGGACGCACCATGAAGACAAGCACGTTACGCAATGCCATTTCCATCGCCTTGTTCGTCGCCGCCACGGGCACGACCGGGTTGGCCCTGGCCCAAGATGCTGGGACGGATGCCACGGCGCCGGGCCAGCCCCCGGCGACCGATGCGCCGGCGCCGATCGACATCGATCTGCCCGCCGGGCCGCTTGCGGCAGCCCTCGATGCCCTCGGCGCGCAAAGTGGCCTGCGGCTGGACTATCCACCCGGGCTGGTCGCCGGCCGGCAGGCGAGGGCGGTCCGCGGCCGCATGAGTTGGCGCGCTGCGCTCGGCCGCCTGCTGCAGGGTACGGACCTCACCTACCGGCAGGACGGCGACACCATCGTCGTGACCCGGCGCGCGCAGGAACGCAGCAGTCCTGAGGAGAGGGCCAGCGGCGCGACTACGGACACCAGCGCCGCACCAGCGGTGAGCAACCTGGCGACCGTCACCGTCACGGGTACGCGTATCCGTGGCGGCACCACGCCGTCGCCGGTCGTCACGATCGGCAGCGAGCAGATCCAGCAGGAGGGCTTCACGGACCTCGGCGAAGTGATCCGCAGCGTGCCGCAGAATTTCAACGGAGGGCAGAACCCGGGTGTTGCCGTCGGCGCGACTTCGGGTTCGGGAGGAATCGCAAACCAGAACGTCACCGGCGGCTCGTCCCTGAACCTGCGCGGTTTGGGTCCGGATGCGACCCTGACGCTGCTGAACGGCCGACGATTGGCCTACGGTGGCGTCGTGCAGGCAGTCGACATGAGCGCGATACCTGTCGAAGCGGTCGATCGCGTCGAAATAGTCCCTGACGGTGCTTCGGCCATCTATGGTTCTGACGCCGTGGGCGGCGTGGCCAACGTGATCCTGAAACCGGACTTTGCCGGGGTGACCCTAGGTACGCGCTACGGCGAAGCGACCGATGGCGGGCTGGTGACGCGGGAGTACACCGCCACTGCCGGTACCACCTGGACCGGCGGCGGACTGATCGCAACCTACAAGGACGTTTCCGCCGATCCGATCTATGCACGCCAGCGTAGCTACACGGATCACATGTTCGATCCCAGTACGCTCTATCCCGGGAGCGATCTGCGCAGCGGCTTGGTGAGCCTGCATCAGTCGATCGCGGATTCGGTCGAGCTTCGGTTGGATGCACTCGAGACCCGTCGGCATCAGGACATCTATCCGTGGAACACCGGGCTCATGCCCTACTACTACCGGGTAACACCGGTAACCACGACATCCTTCGTTTCGCCAAATATGGAGATCTCTCTGGCGGGAGATTGGACGCTTTCCGTAGGCGGCAGCTGGGGCAGGGACAAGCACGTTCAGGATCAATCCCGGGTGGGCATTGCGACCGGGGCATCGACCACGCTGGTTCGCGAGTGTTATTGCAACTCCTCTCTTTCCTACGAGATCGGTGCGGAAGGTCCACTATTTGCAATGCCCGGCGGCGATGCCCGCCTCGCGGTGGGTGCGGGCGGCAGGAAGAACGAGTTCGTTCAGCGCAACTATCTCGCCGCCACGACTGTTATCGACGGCGAGGAAAGCAGCCGATTTGGGTATGCGGAAGTCAACCTTCCACTGGTTGGACCCGATTCGGGTATCGCAGCTGTGCGCCGGCTCGATTTGACCGCGGCAGTGCGCGGCGAGAACTACGACAGCTTCGGGAGCGTGACGACCCCTAAGCTCGGCCTGAGCTACGACCCCGGCAAGGATGTCACTCTGAAAGCGTCCTGGGGCAAATCGTTCAAGGCGCCGACCTTGCTTCAGTTGCACCAGGCCCAGATTGCCGAGCTGGATCCGGCGAGCTTCTACGGCGGTGTGGCCTATGGACCAGGTGCCACGGTGTTGTCCGTTTGGGGTGGTAACCCAGACCTCAAAGCGGAGCGCGCAACGACCTGGACCGTGTCCTCGGCCTTGCATCCCGAAGCGGTACCGGATCTCGAAGCCGAGCTCACCTGGTTCAACATCGACTACACCGATCGCGTAGTGCAGCCAATCACTGACTATGGCCAGGCATTGGTCAACCCCCACGACGCTCAGTTCATCGACTACGCACCGACCGCGCAGCAGCTCGCACAGGTCGTCGGCTCGGCCAACGCCTTCTACAACTTTGCGGGCAAGCCGTACGCCCCGGGCGACGTCGTGGCGATCATGTACGCCCGATACGTCAACGTTGCCCGTCAACGCGCCAAGGGAGTCGATCTGTCGTCGTCCTATAGATTCGCTCTCGGTCCCGGGCACCTGACGGTACGGGGATCGGCCACCTGGCTGGATAGCTCGCAGCAGAACGCTGCCGCACAGGCTGCCTACGACGTCGCGGGAACCCTGTTCAACCCGGCAAGGGTCAAAGGTCGCATCGGTGCAGTTTGGGACCGTGGTGGGTTCGTCGCCTCCGCCTTCGTCAATTACGTCAGCGGTGTCACGGATCGTGTGAACGAGCGGAAGACGGCATCGTTCACGACCTTCGATACCACATTGCGCTATGCCACCGACGACCGCTCCGGCGCGCTGTCGGGCCTGGAATTCGCGTTGTCCGCACAGAACCTGTTCGATCGCGACCCACCTCTTTATGTGGCCGCCACACCCGACCGGCCGCCTTACGACTCCACTAACTATTCGGCGATCGGTCGGTTCGTCAGCCTTTCGGTGTCGAAACACTGGTGATCCCATCACCGCACGTGGGGAGCGGGGGTACTGATCAGGATGTGCCTGGCATTCGCTAGGCACATCGAATCCATCGGTTGAGGCCGCACGCAGGCCGGGATGCGCTCCACCCAATGAGGGGGCGCTGCAAACAGAGAGGTGGCCGTGTACAGAGCAATCGCTGTGGGACTCCTGCGTGCCGTTGCGATGACCGGGTTGGGACTGGTTGTCCATACGTCACGCGCGGAGCCCGCTTCCGTTCGACAACTGGTTGAGGTCGTCGACTTCGGCGGTGCGTCTGTTTCGCCGGATGGGCGCCTGGTTGCATTTCGAACCGAGCAGGCGTCCATCGAGCGGAACACCTATGAGACCGTCTGGTATGTGCAACCGATCGATGGTTCTTCACCGCCACGACGGCTGGGGGAGGGCGGTGCGCCACTGCGGGATAGCGGCGGATTGTCCATACGTGAGGCTGCCGTGTGGTCTCCAGATGGTCGGTGGATCTTCTATCGCGCTGTCATGGACGGGCGGGTCGAGGTGTGGCGCGCAGCGGTGGATGGATCCCGGACCGAGCCGGTAGCGCGTGATTCGGCGAACGTTCGCGCTTTCGCGCTCAATGCCGACGGCTCGGTGCTCAAATACAGCGTCGGCGCGACGCGCGAAGATGTGGTCACCGCGGAAATGGCCGAATACGACCGCGGTGTGCACATCGACAGAACGGTTCCGCTGGGAGATAGCCTGTTCCGCTCGGGTTACCACGAGGGACGCCTCGCGACGCAGCGCCTGGTCAGCAACGAGTTGGAGCGCTTTCCACTGCTTTCCCAAGTGCCCGATCGCTGGAAAGAGATCGATCTGTCGGCGGGTGTAAGCAAGGATCTTCCGCTCGACGAGGTGCGGGCGAGTCCGCTGAAACCTTCCGACCTTCCGCCAGCGTTGGGAAAGGTCTCCCAAGTTGCGGAAGATTCGAACAGCGGGCGCGTCGCCATACTGACTCGTTCGGACGAACGGGGCGTTCTGAGGGAGCGCCCCGCGGTCGAGTTGTCGGTGCTACCAAAACGGAACGCTCGGCGGCCTGTGAAGTGCGCAGCGGAATCATGCGTCGACAAGCCGATTACGGATATCGCGTGGCGACCAGGGAGCGACGAGGTCGTCTTCACGGTGACTGCTCCCGACAACAGCCAGGCGATTTTCCGGTGGAATGTCCTCAGCGGAACTGCGCGCGAGGTGACCCGGTCGCGTGGGCAGATCGGAGGAGGGGGGCGCTGGGAGCCCGGACCGTGTGCCGTATCGTTCAAGGCGATGGTGTGTGTTGCCGCCGAAGCGGGCATCCCGCCTCGCCTCGAGAGGATCGATCTCGAATCGGGGCGACACCGGATACTTTTCGATCCGAACGCGGCGCTGGCTTGGGAGATGGGATCGGTTCCGGTGCATTCGATCGAGTGGACCGATCCCAAAGGCACGCATTTCACCGGGCAGTTCTATCCGGCGAAGGCGACAGGCGATAAGCCTCCTCCGCTATTCATCGCCTACTACCGGTGCTCGGGCTTTCTGCGTGGCGGCATGGGGGACGAATGGCCGCTTGCCACCTTGGCTGCGAACGGTATTGCGGCGCTGTGCATCAATGCGGCCCCCGCAATGGATGACGCGATCGGTCGCTACGAGCAAGGGCGCACCGCGGTCGAGAGCGTGGTTGATTACCTAGGGTCGCGTGGCGACATCGACCCGGCGCGGGTAGGCATGGGCGGGCTGAGTTTCGGTGCAGAAGTCGCCATGTGGACTGCGATGAATTCGCGCACACCTCTTGCCATATCGATCAGCACGCCAGTGATGTCCCCGACCGTACGCCTGCTGTTTAGCCTGTGGGGGGATGTCTATTTCTCGCGGCTGCATCGCTACTGGCAACTCGGTGCTCCAGAAGAGACGCCGGAGCGTTGGCGGCTGATCTCTCCTTCCTACGACATCGATCGGGTGCGCGCGCCGGTGTTGATGCAGATGTCGGAGCAGGAGTACAGGTCATCGCTCGATTACGCGGTGCCAATGATTCGGGCGAACCGGGCCGACGTCTACGTATTTCCAAACGAGCCGCACCAGAAGTTCCAGCCTCAGCACAAACTGGCCGTTTACGAGCGCAACCTGGACTGGTTTCGGTTCTGGTTGCTGGGCCGCGAGGACAGCAATCCAGCCAAGACCGCCCAGTACGCCCGCTGGCGCACAATGCGGCAGAGCATGGCTAGCGAGAATGCGAAGTAGCCTTCATCCCGACAGGCGCGACTGTTGACGAATCCAGTTCTCGAGGGTGCACAACTGGAACATGCGCATGAAGGCGCTGTCGCTTCGCGGCGGTTCTCCCTGGGAGAACTGGCGCAGGGCCTGGCCGTCCAAAAGGCCGTGTGATTCCAGCTCGCCGTCAAGGAGAAAGTCGAGCATCTTGTCTACTTTCCGCCGATACAGCGCGCCCAGATAAGCGGTAAATGAGCCCTTGCTCTTTCGCGCAAGGATCATGGGCGGAAGTACGTCGGAGAACGCGCTCCGGGCGATTGCGCGGTTCTGTCCACCGGAAAACCACATCCAGCTCGGCGCTCTTAGGCATGCCTCGATGACAGGCTGGGACAGCAAGGGCATTCTGACAGGGCGATTCAAGCCGCGTGGGCAGCTGTCCCGGAAGAATTGCGTGGCGCTGAGCTCGAAGATGCGTTGCCGGTCGCCGGGAAGGGACCTGGGCGGTTGGGATAGCCAGGGATGAAGCTCCGGCTCGGGAAGGGGCGTGCGTGAAGACAGCAACCAGTGGTCGATGCCGTGTTGATGGCCTTTCGACCGAAGAAGCTTTCGCAAGGTGAGGCGGCCGGCCTTCCAGTAGGTGCACTGATGAAACGCGGATATGTCTCGAACGGCCTGAATCCCGGTGGATAGGCCGGCCCCGCGGAACGCGTCAACCGCGGGCGCGGCGTTGGTGAGATAGCAGAACACGGTGTCTCCCCCGGCGCCCGAGAAATAGCTGTTCGCGCCACTGCGTTCTGCAGTTGCCTCCATGATCCGGTCGACGGCGTACTGGAGCGGTCCGATGACGGGCGTAACGAATTCCTGCGGAACCGCGAAGTCGAAAGGTGCGTCGTAGCGAAGCTCGGTCACCGATAGCTCGGTCCCAAGCATGCGGGCGACCAGGCTTCCGTACTCTCTCTCGTCCCCGCCTGGGACCGGCGTCGTCAACGTGCCGCATGCCACCGTGGCTTGCGAATGCTTTAGGCAGGCCCCGACGATCGAGGAATCCAGGCCGCCGGACAGTTCGAGCAAGACCGATTCGTCGCGATCAGCCCACGTATTGACGACCACCATGATGGCGCGTCGGATGGCCGATGCCGCTTCCTGTCCGTCGGCGTAGCGCTGGTTCCGGCCGACGAAGTTCCAGGGACTCCAGGCTTGGTCGATGCGTACGTTTCCGTCCTGCAGGAGCAGTGTGCAGCCCGGCAATAGTTCGTTGACGCCGGCCAGGCCGGTACGGCTTGTTTTCAGATCGGGGTAGATCAAGCGATGTGCCATGTAATCGAAATCGACACGCCTTCGATAAAGACCCAGGCGTACCGCCAGTGAGATATCCGACGTCACAAAGCCCTTTCCGTTGGAGAGCGAGTACACGCACTGGAGCTCGCAGGCATGGGATGGGCTGCGCGTTATGCTGATTGCGCACGGGCCCGTCCCCTCAGGCATCACGATGACGTAATCGCCCCAGCAGTTCTCGAGGATGTGATGTCGGATGGCATTGCTCGATGGAGGGCAGGCAAGCTGGCCGGCGTTCCGGATGACTTCTCCGCTAAGGGAGTACAGAGCACCCAGGACGACCCCGTCGTTGGGCAGCCGGACCATGGACGTGTCACTGGTTGCAAAAATGCTGATCGCACCGAATGTCGTCCGAAGATGCAGGCCGGCCGCCTGCAACGTAGTGCTCGGCTCGGCCGGTTCCACGCTACTACCCGGTCGGTCATCTCCGCTTGCCTGCAGGAAAAAAGAGCCGCCCATCAGATCACCTGGACGACGGTATACGCCCGAGTGTGTCCGAGCGTGTCGTTTAGGACGATCTTCCCGGATTGCACCCAGCAATGCGCTGAGAACGGATCGCTCGTCACGCCAAAGACGATGCTGGCGTAAAGGTCCCGCCTCGCCAGGAAGGTGGTGAGCGATAGCGAATCCAAAAGGCAGCGGTTCTCGACAGGAACAAGCTTGCGCGCCTTCAGGAAGGTGAGTGTCTCCTTGAGAAGGCGCGGTTCGATATCGCAGCGATCGAGCGCGCCAGTCCGGCGCCTGCGGGCGACCGTGTTATTCAGGGTCGCTTTCAGGCTGCGTGTCTTCAGCTGAATTTGCGTCCAGCACACGATGGCAAGCGCTTCAACTACAGCGCTCCTGCCATTGGGGGTGAGAGGGGAGGGCAGTTCCAACGCACTGAGGGATGCATTTTCGATGGGGTGCCGCGCGGCGCTTGGGGATGGCGGAGCGGCCGTAAGGATGTTGCGTTCGACTAGAGGCGCAACATCGGCCATGCCATCGGTGCCTTCGACATGCGCAACAAAGATGCGCTCCAGGTCGGTCGAAAGGCGGAAGTAGCGATCATTCCGTATATCCAGGAAGATCAAGCGCCCATCAATGCGGCAGAACGACAGATCGTCTTGCAGTCTGTATGAAGCCATCGGGGTCTCCTGATCCGAGTGCGAGGCGCACCTTGCGGTGCGCCTCGCGGTTCGTTACTCGGAGATTCCGAGTTCGCCCAAGCGGCCGAAGGTTTCATTGACCGGCGCGCCGATGCCTTTCGTCTCCACGCTGGCCACGCCGAGCTCGATGACATCTTCCTGCGCGTTGATGCGATTCGCGTTGTCGTTCGTGTTCATCTGCAGTCTCCTGCGGTTACGTCATGGCAGCTCCATGACGCGGGCAGCGTAGGACGCGAAAAATTTGGTTCTCAAATGATTTTTGCGCTGTCATTTGATGATTGTTCCGGAGCGTGATTAAAGTCCCGCAATGCGGGCATGGCTCGAAGCATCTTGCGGTTCCGTCGTGGGTCGGATTCACATCGCCCCTCCGAGACGACAGGACACAACAATGCGGAACCCGCGGTACTGCTCAGGTCCGCCGCTTTCGGGCCCAGAGATTCTTGACGTCCGTCGAAAGTCGAAATTTCTTGCTGGGGACCGGATCCTTGTACGCTCCGGCCCGGGAGCCAGCCATCCGCTGACATGGAGTCGAACCATGGATGCGATCCACTCCAAGAGCGTCTTCGTGTACCGGCAGGTCAGGCGCGCCCTGCGATCGGGGAGCTATGCGCCCGGTCAGCGAATCGATCCGGCGAGGCTCGCCGCGGAGTTCAAGATCAGTCCCACGCCGGTGCGGTTCGCGCTGTATCGCCTGGTCGGTGAAGCCCTGATCGTCGATCACGCCCGCAGCGGACTGCATGTGCCCTTGCTTACCGAAGTCGCCCTGCGCGATCTCTACGACTGGATGGAATGCCTGCTGCTGATGGCATGCGATATCTGCGCTGCGACGGCAACTGCAAAGCCGGAGCCGCTGGAAATTTCCGCTGATGGCGATCCGGTCGTCCTGACGTGGCAGTTGTTCGACGCGATCGCCCGCGCGACGTCCCACACGTGCTTGCACCAGGCCGTGAAGCAGGCCAACGACCGGTTGGCGCCGATCCGTCGGGCGACGCAAGGCTTGTTCGAGCGCGGCCTCGAAGAGCTCTCGGAACTGCATCGGCTTTGGCAGGCTTGCGACATGCCGGCGCTGAAGTCCGCGCTGGGCGAGTATCACGAACGCCGGAAGCAGCTCGTCCCGTCCATCGTGGCCCTCCTGAGCGACCGCAGCGATTACTTTCACTAGGTCTGCCGGGCCCTTGGCTGGCCAGGCAATCGGGCGGTTTACCGTATGCCACGCCTGCACTAGGCTTCCGGACCGGACCGCACCCCCTGCACGAACACGCCACGCGGCGCGAGCTGCCATCGCGGCTCCATGCATGGTCACGGGAGACCAACTGAATGACGAGCCGAATAGGCGATCAAGCGCCGATCGCGGCCCAGCCGCCCCACGGTGGAATCGCCAGCACCGTTGCTTCCGACCGTGGCCTGGTGCCGCTCGACGCCATTCTGCGCACTGACGAGCTTTGGCGTCGCCCCCACCGCGCGCCCGACTACGAGAACGAGAACCGAGCACTCGCCAGGCTCATGCAGGCTCTGAGCGAAGCGCCGCAGTCGATTCTCCAGAGGCTTGCCGATACGGTGCTGGAGGTGCTGAACGCGGACTCGGCGGGTATGAGCCTGCTCACCGACGACGGCCATCACTTTTACTGGGCCGCAATCGCGGGCGACTGGAGCCCGCACTTGGGCGGCGGCACGCCGCGCCATTTCGGACCGTGCGGCGACGTGCTCGACCGCGACGCACCCGCGCTCTTCAGCCGTTGGGAAAAGCGCTACCCCTATTTGGCCGAAGCGGTACCGCTGGCGGAGGAAGGGCTGCTTGTGCCATTTCACGTCGGCGGCAAGGCGGTCGGCACGATCTGGGTCATTGCCCACAATGCGCATCGCAAGTTCGACGCCGAGGACCTGCGGCAGCTCGAAAGCATGGGCCGCTTCGCCTCGGCCGCCTATCGGACGGTAAGGCTATTGGACGCGCAGGAAGCCAGCCGCGCGGCTCTGGAAAGCCTCGAACGAATGCGCGATTCGGAGCACCGCTTCTACCAACTGCTGCAAGCGATTCCCGCCGCCATCTACACCACCGATGCCAGTGGAAAGATCGACTTCTACAACGAAGCAGCCGTCGACTTCGCAGGGCGACGTCCCGAGATCGGAGATCGCTGGTGCGTCACGTGGCGATTGCTCAATCCTGACGGCTCGCCGCTGCCGCACGAAGCATGCCCGATGGCGGTCGCACTGAAAGAGGGTCGACCGATCCGCGGCGCCGAAGCGATCGCGGAGCGCCCGGACGGCACGCAGCGTTGGTTCGCCCCCTATCCGACGCCGCTGCGGGATCCTTCGGGGAGGTTGACCGGTGCGATCAACATGCTGGTGGACATCACCGAACGGAAAGAGGCCGAGCAACGGCAAAAGCTGTTGCTGGACGAGCTCAACCACCGCGTCAAGAACACCCTGGCGTCGGTTCAGTCCGTGGTGGTGCAGGCGGCGAAAAGCGCTCGTAACGTTGACGAGTTCCGCCATGCCGTCGAAGGCCGGATCCTGGCGATGAGCCGCGCCCACGACCAGCTCAGCCGGCGCAGCTGGGCCGATGCCGAGCTCCATGAACTATTGCGCGCCTGCATCACGCCGTACCTCAGCAAGTCCAACGTCGTGCTCCACGGCGAATCGACGATCGTCGCGCCGCGCGTGGGTCTGATGATGTGCATGGCGATACACGAGCTCGCCACCAATGCAGCCAAATACGGCGCCTTGTCGACGTCGTCCGGCCGGGTCGAGATTCGCTGGGACGTGGACAGAGCCGATGCCCGCCGCATGCTTCGCTTGCATTGGCTGGAGCGCGACGGGCCGCCGGTGGCGCCACCGGAGCGCCACGGTTTCGGCACGCGCCTGCTGGAGCGTGGCGTCCAGGCGGAGCTGCACGGTACAACCTCTATCCGGTTTACGCCGCAGGGTGTGGAGTGCGATATCGAGGTTCCGCTGACGCGGGGTGAATGAATCCCACGCCGCATCGGCAGCTGTCGTCTTTCGGTCCACCGATCTCCCAAAGGTTCGACTGCATTCGACGTACAGCTCGCGCTAGGATTCCTCGGCGACGCGGCCCGCCGCAGCCACCATCGCCCCTATCCCTGGAAGGAACGCCATGAGCACGCACTGCGCAACGCGGCGGGGTGCCCGCCGATGACCTTGCTGCACAACGAGACGTCCGCGACCATCGACCCGGTCATCGTCATCGAGGGCCTCACCAAGACCTACGCAGGCGGGTTCCAGGCGCTGAAGCCGATCGACTTGAGCATCCGGCGCGGCGAGATCTTCGCGCTGCTGGGCCCCAACGGCGCGGGCAAGACCACGCTGATCAGCATCATCTGCGGCATCGTCAACCCCGGCGCCGGCTCGATCACCGTGGACGGCCACGACGTGGTGCGCGATTTCCGCGCCACCCGCTCGCGCATCGGCCTGGTGCCGCAGGAGCTGACCACAGACGCCTTCGAGACGGTGTGGAACACGGTGAGCTTCAGCCGCGGCCTGTTCGGCCTGCCGCCAAAGCCTGCGCACATCGAGCAGGTGCTGCGCGACCTGTCGCTGTGGGAGAAGCGCAACAACAAGATCATGACGCTCTCCGGCGGCATGAAGCGCCGCGTGATGATCGCCAAGGCGCTTTCGCACGAGCCGAGCGTGCTGTTCCTGGACGAACCCACGGCCGGCGTCGATGTGGAACTGCGCCGCGACATGTGGAACCTGGTGCGCCGCCTGCGCGACGGCGGCGTCACCATCATCCTGACCACGCACTACATCGAGGAGGCCGAGGACATGGCCGACCGCGTGGGCGTGATCAACAAGGGCGAGCTGATCCTGGTGGAGCAGACCGCCACGCTCATGCACAAGCTGGGCAGGAAGGAGCTCACCCTGCAGCTGCACGAGCCGCTGGCGGCGATCCCGCCCGCGCTCTCCCGCTACCCGCTGGCGCTGTCGACCGACGGCACCGAGCTCACCTACACCTACGATACCCAGGCCGAACACACCGGCATCACCGCCTTGCTCGGCGATCTGGCCGCCGCCGGCATCCGCTTCCGCGACATCAGCACGCGCCAGAACTCGCTGGAAGAGATCTTCGTCGACCTGGTGAGGAGCCGCTGATGAACTGGTACGCCATCGCCGCCATCTACAGGTTCGAGATGGCCCGCACGCGGCGCACGCTGATGCAGTCGATCGCCTCGCCCGTGCTCTCGACCTCGCTGTACTTCGTGGTGTTCGGCTCGGCCATCGGCTCGCGCATCACTTCCGTGGAAGGAGTGAGCTACGGCGCCTTCATCATCCCCGGGCTGATCATGCTGTCGCTGCTGATGCAGAGCGTGTCGAACGCCTCGTTCGGCATCTACTTCCCCAAGTTCACCGGCACCATTTACGAGATCCACTCGGCGCCGGTGTCGTTCGTGGAGATCGTCGCCGGCTATGTCGGCGCGGCCGCGACCAAGTCGGTGATCGTGGGCGTGATCATCCTGGCCACGGCGCGGCTGTTCGTCGATTACCACATCGCCCATCCGTTGCTGATGGTGGCGTTCCTGCTGCTCACCGCGGTCACCTTCAGCCTGTTCGGTTTCATCATCGGCATCTGGGCGGACAACTTCGAGAAGCTGCAGGTGATCCCGCTCCTGGTGATCACGCCGCTGACCTTCCTCGGCGGCAGCTTCTACTCCATCCACATGCTGCCGCCGCTGTGGCAGAAGGTGACCCTGCTCAACCCGGTGGTCTACCTGGTCAGCGGCTTCCGCTGGAGCTTCTACGACCTGGCGGACGTCGGCGTCGACGCCAGCCTGGCGGCCATCGCCGGCTTCCTCGTCGCCTGCCTGATCGCCATCGGCTGGATCTTCCGCACGGGCTACAAGCTCAAGAGCTGAGGCGCGCGCGCGATGCAGCGGGACGGGCCGTGCCTGCCCGCTGCATCGCAGAAGCGGATTGGCCTTGATACCCGGGGCGCTGCAGCAGCACGGTGGCGGTGCCGAACGGACGGAGCCCAGGAAAGTTGGGCACCCGGTCAGAACGGGACGCAGCTTGCATCCCGCCATCGGCAGAGGGGCCCGGCTCGTCGCCAAATGGCGAGTGATCGCCGCGGGGCCGTGACTGGCTTGGCAGTATTCCCGCGTCCCGCCTTGGGATGGACGCGGACGCGGTACTCTTTGCACCGGTGCCATGCCCAAGCCCGGGGTCCGTCGATCGTGAGTTGTCGCAAGTGAGTTTCAGCGTGCGTGACGGGCTTGATGCGCGCCATGGATGAGCGCAAGGGTGTTCCCGGCTGGCTGGTCGTCGCGTCCGTGGCGTTGCTGACCGCGTTTGCCCTGGTGTCGTCTTATGCATTCCGGCGCGCTCCGCCGCCGCCGGCCGTCAGGCTGCAGGAGCCGCCGCCGGCGCCGCCGGTGCTGTTCCCGGTCCAGGTATGGCTCAGCACGGCCGATCGCCGGCTGCGCCTGGCGCGTCAGCCGGACATCGAGATGGCCAGGCACGAAGCGCAGCCGGGCGATGTGGTCGTCGACACTCACAGCACCTACCAGTCCATGGTCGGCTTCGGGGCGGCGCTGACCGACGCCTCGGCCTGGCTGCTCCAGAACCGGATGGATGCGCGGCAGCGCAGCGCCTTGCTGCACGAATTGTTCGGCCCGCCGCCGGGACTGAATCTGAGCATGACGCGGCTGACCATCGGCGCGTCGGATTTCTCGCCCCAGCCCTATACCCTGGACGACCTGCCCACCGGGCAAGTCGATCCGACCTTGGAGCACTTCAACGTCACCGCCAACCTGCGCGACGTGATACCGACGGTGCGCGAGATCCTGGCGATCGACCCGCAGCTGCGCATCATCGCCTCCCCGTGGAGCGCGCCCGCATGGATGAAGTCCAGCAACAACCTGATCGGCGGGGACCTGCTGGGGCAGTTCGAAAGCGCGTATGCGGACTACCTGGTCAAGTACGTTGACACCCTGCGCGGCTACGGCATCCCGATCTTTGCCCTGACCGTGCAGAACGAGCCCGGCTTCGTGCCGGAAACCTACCCGGGCATGGCGTTGCCCGCGGCCACCCGGGCGCGCCTGATCGGCCAGTATCTCGGCCCGGCGCTGGCGCGGCGTACGCCCAGGACGCTGATCCTCGGCTGGGACCACAACTGGGACGAGCCGGGCCAGCCCTCGACCGTGCTGGGCGACCCCGACGCCGCGCGCTACATCAGCGGCATCGCCTGGCACTGCTACAGCGGCACGCCGTCGACGCAGGGCGACGTCCATCGCGCCTACCCGAAGAAGGACGCCTACATCACCGAATGCTCGGGCGGCGACTGGGAATCGGCGCGCAACGGCGAGCTGATGTGGTTCGCCCGCGACCTGCTGCTGGCCGGCATCCGGCAATGGGCGCGCGGCGTGGTGTACTGGAACCTGGTGCTGGACGATCAGCACGGCCCGCACTTCGGCGGCTGCGACCTGTGCAAGGGCCTGGTCACCATCGACTCGCGCACGGGCGAGGTCAGCCGCAACGACGAGTACTACGCCTTCGCGCACTTCAGCCGGTTCGTGCCGCGTGGGGCGGTGCGGGTGGGCTCCAGCGAGCCGGATCCGCAGGTCAACGACGTGGCCTTCCAGGACCCCTCCGACGGGACGATCACGCTGGTGTTGGTGAACAGCCATACGGACGCGCGCCGCGTCGCGGTGTCCGAAGGCCAGAACCGCTTCGACTACGAGCTGCCGGCGCAGAGCGTGGCCACCTTCGTGTGGAACCCGGACCCGGCGCGCGCATGGGTGCAACGGCTCCTGCGCTGGCTGGACACCCGCCCGACCGCCCGATGATGCCCAGCCGGCCTGGTGATCCGGGAGCCGGCGACCGGCGTTGCGTATCCCCGCCGCGACGGCGGCGCTAGGACTCGGCCGCTTCGCTGGCTGCGTCCAGGCGCATGCCGCGCGAGGCCGGCGCCGCCAGGCGCGTTCCATCCGATGCCGCCGACGGCATCGCCTCGACTGCCTCGATGTCAGCGATGACGCGGTTGCGTCCCCCGCGCTTGGCCCGGTACAGCGCGGCGTCGGCCTCCATGCACAGCCGCTGCAGCACGTAGCCGCAGGTATCGGTGGCCGCGACGCCGACGCTGGCGGACACCGAGACCGTTCCGCCGTTCATGGGCGTGCTTTCGATGGCCACGCGGATGCGGTTGGCCGTTTCCATGCCCTGTTCGCGGGAGCGCCCTGGCAGCAGGATGCCGAACTCCTCGCCGCCGAGGCGGCCGAGCAGGTCCACCGGACGCAACTGCAGCCGGCAGATCGCCACCGTGCGCCTGAGCACGGCGTCGCCTGCCGCATGGCCATGGGTGTCGTTGACCTGCTTGAAATGGTCCAGGTCGATCAATACCAGGCAGGCGTGGGCGCGCCGTTTCTCGAGCAGGCGCAGGGTGCGGTCGGCCTCGCCCATGAAGTGCTGGTGGTGGGCCGTGCCGGTGAGCCCGTCGAGGCTGGACAGCTTCTTGAAGCGCAGCTGCGAGCGCTTCAACCGGAACAGCCACAGCACGATCGAGGCGATCACCAGCAACAGGAGCGCGATGTACAGCCGGCTGGTTTCCATCGCCTTGGTCGCCAGCGCCTGCTGCAGGCGCAGGATGCTGTTCTGCTTGCTCAGCGCCTCGGTCTCGAGCTTCTTGGCCAGCACGTGCTGCTGCACCACCTGGTAAGCCAGGGCGCGGGCGCTGACGTCGTCGAGGTAGCCCTTGTCCTGGGCTACGTAGTGTTCGTAGTAGGCGAGCGAAGCGGCTGCGTTGCCCTGCTTCTTCTCGACCTGATAAAGCACTTCGTATGCGTCCTTGAGGTAATCGTTGATGTCGCCCGCCTTGGTCATCGCCAAGGCGGCGAGCGCCGCCTTTCGCGCATCTTCATCCTTACCAAGCCGTTGGTAGGCCTGCGCACGCTGCACCTGCGCGGAAAGCGTGTGTGGGAAATAGTGGTTGACCCGTATGCTTGGCGCGAGCCGATCAAGCAGCGCCAGCGTCTTGGCGGGTTGATGCTCTTCCAGATGGAGAGTGCCAAGGATGAGCTGCATGGCCACCGACATGATGGGTTGTCGCGCAGCCTTGCACGTGGCGATGGCTTGCGTCAGATCCAGGCTGGAGGAAGTCAGCTGCTTGGCGTTCCAGAGCGCGGCAACCAGTCTGGCGCGCGAGTAGCACCGGGTGAGGTCCGACGTGGCGGTGTCCGCCATCAAGTGCGCGTACTTGATCGCAAGATCCGTCTGTCCCGCAAGGTTCAAGGTTTGCGACAGGTAGCTGAGGATCTGGAGGCGGACTTCCGGGTCGTGGATGCGCGGCAGGTCCATCGCCAGTTGCTGGGCGAGCCTGAAGGCATCCTCGTAGCGGCGGCCGACCGCCAGGTTGTTCATGAGGAGCGCCGAGGCCTTGGCGGCAAGCGTCGGGTTGCCTGACTGGTCGATAACATCACGCAGCGGCTTTTCCGCCGCCGAATAGTTGCCCTCCAGTGAGGACTCGAGCGCATCGAGGTAGTGCAGGTGCCACTGCTGGTCCGTGGTCAGTGCAGGCGCTTCGAGATGGATCTGTGCCAGCCGCTGGCTGAACTGCCGATGGTCGCTGATGCGCAGGCTCTCCGTCTGGTCGAGGAAGGCACCTGCATCGGTGATTCGGGAGGCTTCGGCGGCGTGGCTTCCCTGTAATAGGGTGCAGAGCAGGACGGCCGCAAGGGTGGCCCACAATCCATTGCCTTGCCGACCGATGGGCATGGCCAGAATTTATTCGCGTGACGCTTGCTTGCGTGCCGCACCGTGTCGAGCTTCGGGTGGGGAATACGGCAGCTCCTCACCGTCGGGGCAAGGCTCCTCCTCCTCGTGCCCAGGCGCATTGGTGATCTGTGGCGCCTGAAAGGGCTTCTGTCCGAGTTCTTCGAGCAAACGCCGGCTGTCGTTCGTTACAGTTGCATGCCTAAGAGCATCGGACGCGTTTTCCTTCTCGAGGATGCCGGCAAGCTCGTCTGCAGGCGCATAGCGAAGCGCGGCGTTCCGACCAATCGCTTCCAGAAGTTCGATGGTGTCCGTCATGGTGATTCCCCCCCATTTTTCGTGACCACTGGTCGTTCTTGAGCCCCCGCATCGCGGCCGGCCATGTCAAGCGAGAGATGTTTCCCCGTCCAGCGCGACCAAGCGTTCGCGCATGGCGAGATTCTGCTTCAAGGGTGCAGCAGGAGGTAGGACTACTGTCTCCTCGACCGTCAATTCGATGATCGGCAAGTCGCGCAAGGCCACCCGGCGGATGTTGGGCTTCTGGATCGGCAAGGTGGCGCCGCGATAAACGATTACCTCATGGTCGAGCGGGTAGTCCGCGCTCAGCACATCCACCAGCGCCTGCCGGTATTCCGGACCGGTGGAAAACCGTTTCAGCGACAGGTCGCCCACGACGCCCACCTGCCACAGCACCAGGTATCCCGCCGGATCGATGCGGCGCTCGTAGAACAGCAACTGGCTCGCCTCGAAGTGCTGGCAGCCGTAGCGGCCCGGATCGATGCCCAGGTCGGCGTACAGGCAATCCTCGGCGGAGATGCCGGGCTCCATGTGCGCCTCGTAGCCTTCGGCGCGGGCCATCTCGATGGCCTTGTGCGGCGACCAGGCGAAGATGCCGGGGTGCCCGTAGAAAACGCCGCAGACCCGCTTGCCGGCGCGCACCTCGGCCATCATCAGCTCGACCCACTCGCGGTAGGTCTTCATGCGCGACTTGCCCTTAGCGTAGTAGGGCTGCAGGCTGCGCACGTCCGGGTGCATGCGTTCGAGCCACAGTTCCACCACGCCGTCGGACAGGCCGGCGAACACCACGTCGGCCTGCTCGATGTGGCTGCGCGCCAGCGGCGTCAGGTGGGACCCCAGCGTCATCCCCAGGCCGACACACGCCAGGCGGCCGCGGCGGGAGCTCTCGGGTGCAGGCAAAACCGATGTGTTCATTACGTGATAGTAGGGCAAATTTCCAGGCTCTAGCGGGCGCCGGAACCGGGCCGGCCGAGGCCATGGTCCAGCCTGGTGCTAGAGTGCGCCGCCTCGATGGATCCTCACAGCGAGTGACGCGATGACCTCTCCCGCCCCTTATCCGATCGGCACGCCCGGGTTTCCCTGGGGACCGGCCGAAGTGGCCGCCTGGCTGGCGCGCCAGGCCCGGCAGCGCAGCTACGAAGCACAGGTGCTGCACGCGGTCGACGCCTTGCGTCCGCGTTTCGACGTGATCCCGTACGGCCGCCTGGACTACCACCCGGACAGCTACCCGCTGCTGGCGATCAAGAGCCGTGACTGGCGCGATGACCTGCCCTGCGCGCTGGTGACCGGCGGCGTGCATGGCTACGAGACCAGCGGCGTGCACGGCGCGCTCGAGTTCGTCGACCGGCACGCGTCGGCGTACGCGGGGCGGGTCAATCTGCTGGTGGCGCCCTGCGTGAGTCCCTGGGCCTATGAGCGCATCCATCGCTGGAACGCGCTGGCGATCGATCCCAACCGCTCGTTCCGCGCGGACAGCCCAGCGCCGGAATCGGCCGCGCTGATGGCGCTGGTCGAGCCGCTGCGCGGGCGCGTGCTGGTCCACGTCGATCTGCACGAGACCACCGATACCGACGAGTCGGAATTCCGCCCGGCGCTGGCCGCGCGCGACGGCGTGGCCTACGTGCCGGGCGAAATCCCCGACGGCTTCTATCTGGTGGACGACGAGGAGGCGCCGCAACCGGCGTTCCAGCAGGCGGTGATCGAGGCGGTGGCCAAGGTCACCCATATCGCGCCGGCGGACGCGCAAGGCCAGATCATCGGTTCGCCGGTGGCGGCGCCGGGCGTGATCCGCTATCCGCTGCGCCGGCTCGGGCTTTGCGCGGGCATCACCGACGCGCGCTACAAGACCACCACCGAGGTCTATCCGGACAGCCCACGCGCCAGCCCGGAGCAGTGCAACGCGGCGCAGGCCGCGGCCGTGTGCGCGGCGATCGATTTCGCGCTGGCGCACGCCTGAGCGACGCGCGGGCGTCACCGGCTCAGTGCGCGGCGGGGTTCCACTTCAATACGGTGACCACCGGGAAGTGGTCGGACGGATAGCGCTGGCCCTCGTGGGTGGTCACCGTCTCGTAGCGGGTGGGCGTGAAGCCGCGCACCAGGATCCAGTCGATGCGCCGGTCGGGGGTGCCGGTGAAATTGTGGAAGGTCGCCTCGGGCCCGACCGGATGGGCGACGGCCTCGCGCGCATCGCGCAGCCCCTTGGTCAGCACGGCGTGGGCCTCGCTGGAAGGATCGGTGTTGAAGTCGCCGGTGATCACCACCGCCGCGTCCGCCGGTAGCTTCGCCACGCGGTCGTGGATCTCCTGCGCGGCGCGGTTGCGCGCGTCGGTGTCCTGGTCGCGGTAGGGAAAGTGGGTGTTGTAGTAGTAGAAGCGGCGGCCGCGCCGGTCCTCGAAATGCGCCCAGGTGACCATGCGCGGCAGCGGGTGGCCCCAGCTGATGCTGCCGGGCACGTCCGGCGTATCCGACAGCCAGAAGTTGCCCGAGTCGAGCAAGCGCAGCCGGTCGCGCCGGTAGAACACGCCCATGTGCTCGTCGCGGTCGCCGCCGTAGCGGCCCTCGCCGAACCACGCGTAGTCGGGCAGCTTGCCGACGATATAGTCGCCCTGCAGCTTGTAGAGCTCCTGCGTGCCCATCACGTCGGGGTGTTGCTCGCGGATGGTCTGCACCATCAGGTCGCGGCGCCGCTCCCAGCGGTTGGGGCCGTCGCTGGCGAGCGGCAGGCGTACGTTGAAGCTCATCACGCGCAGCGTCTGCGCGGGCAGCGGCCCGGCCAGGCCGAGCGCGGCAATCAGGATCAGCCACAGGCGCATGGGATTCTCCGGCAGGGGCGAAGTCGTACCCGCAACAGGGTAACGTGTGCGGGCGCGCTGTGGCGCCTGGTGTGTGAGGTGAACCGATGGTCCCGATGAGGACGGCGCGGCTGGTCATCCAGCCGTTGAGCCTGGATGACGATGCATTCGTTCTGCGCTTGCTCAACGAGCCGAGCTTCATGGAGAACATCGGCGACAAGGGCGTGCGCGATCTGGACGGCGCACGCGCCTACCTGCGCGACGGGCCGCTGGCGAGCTATGCGCAGCACGGCTTCGGGCTCTGGCGTGTCGGATTGGCAGGGGAGGGCACGGCGATCGGCACGGCCGGGCTGCTCAAGCGCGATTACCTGGACGGCATCGACATCGGTTATGCGTTCCTGCCCGAATTCACCGGCCAGGGCTACGCGCTGGAGGCGACGCGCGCGGTCATGGAACACGCCCGGCACCTGCCGGGCGTAAGCGGCGTGCTGGCGATCGTGAACGAGCACAACGTCCGCTCGATCGGCCTGCTGGGCAAGCTCGGCTTCCGGCCTGACGGCAGCGTGCGCATTCCCGGGTCGGACCAGACCGTCCGCCGGTTCGCCGCGGCTTTCCGATAGGCCGCGCGGGGACGGGCGCCTAGGACTTCTTGCCGCCGCCGTCCTGCTTGTTCACCGTGGCCCAGGCAATGCGCTCGGCGGTTTCCTGCGACTTGCCTTCTTTCTTCTCGCTCTGCTCGATGTGGTGGGCTTCGCGCTTCTGCTTGTCCGTGTAGGAGGACTTGTCACCCTTGGGCATGGCATGGCTCCGTGGTGGGGTGAACGGACGCTAGCGCGCCGGGGGTGAATGCGGGGTCGCCGCGGGCGCAAGGCGAACACACAGGTGCAAGCCAGCCAACGGGAGAGCTTGCTTGTGCTTCAGGTGGCCGCCTCCACCATAGACGCACCTGCACCGCTTCGTGTCTCCATGCTTTTCATTCTCCATGGCCTGGCGCTGGATGCCCGGCCGTCGCGCCTGCCTGCGCAGGACCGCCATGGCGGCGCTGCCCTTCCCGTTGGCCCGATGTGCCGGCCCCAGCCGCTGGCCGGGAGGCGCGCGCATGCGTAAGTGGCTGCGTCCCCTGGGCCTGGGATTGGCCGGGCTGCTCTGCGTCGGCCTGGCCGGCCTCACCGTGGGCAACGTGCTGCCGCAAGGGCACGGCTTGGCGCAGGCGCCCAGCCACGTCGCGCCGGTACAGAGCGACGGCTTCCGGCGCGAGGCGGTGGCCCTGCTGGACAGCCCGCTGACGCAGGGCGACGCCGTGGCCGACCTGCAGAACGGCGACGCCTACTTCCCCGCGATGCTCGCCGACATCCGCTCGGCGCGGCACAGCATCGAGCTGGAGAGCTACATCCTGCGTCCCGGGCACATCGCGCAGACCTTCGTGGCGGCGCTTTCCGAGCGCGCGCGCGCCGGGGTGAAGGTGCGCATGGTGGTCGACTGGATGGGTTCGCGCGGCAACGAGGCCGACGCCGAGCGGCTGCGCGCGGCCGGCGTGGAGTTCCGCTTTTTCCGCCCGCCGCGGTGGGACGACCTGGACCGCCTGAACAAGCGCACCCACCGCAAGCTGATGGTGGTCGATGACCGCGTCGCTTATACCGGCGGCATGGGCATCGACGATGCGTGGCTGGGCGATGCACGCAACGGCACGCAGAAGCGCGACATGATGTTCCGTATCCAGGGGCCGGCGGTGGCCCGCATGCGCGGGGTGTTCGAGGAACACTGGCTCGCCACCGGCGGCGAGCCGTTGCCGGCGTTCGCCCAGGCGGCGGACGCGGCGCCGGGCGGTCTGCCGGTGCAGGTGGTCGCCAGTGCCGATCGCGTGGGCGACTACAAGTCGCAGCGGCTGTTCCTGCTCGCCATCGCCGGCGCGCGCCGCTCGATCGACCTGCAGGCGTCCTACTTCGTGCCCGACGAACCGGCGCGCCGCGCGCTGATGGCGGCGCTCGCGCGCGGGGTGAAGGTGCGCATCATCGTCGAGGGCGACCACGTGGACGGCCACATGGTCGGCGACGCCTCGCGCACCTACTGGGGCCCGTTCATCGCCGCGGGTGCGCAGATCTACCGCTACGGCCCGTCGCTGTTCCACAGCAAGCTGATGATCGTGGACGACTACCTCACCATCGCGGGGTCCGCCAACTTCGACAGCCGCTCCTTCTACCTCAACGACGAGGCCAATATCGTGGTCTACGACGGCGGTTTCGCGCGGCACATGGACGGCGTGTTCGAGCGCGACCTTACCGTCTGCGGCCTGGTATCGCTGGAGCGCCTGCACGGTCGTCCCTGGTCGCAGCGGCTCAGCGATAGGTTCTGGGCCAGCTTCGCCTCGCAGCTTTGAACCCGCTCGGGTTTGAAACGCCTGGGCGCGCGGCCGGCTAGAATCCCGGCTCGTTCGGTCCGGCCACGGCGGCAGGGCCTGCCCAGCGGAGGAGACGGCGATGGAAGAGGGGATGAAACGGTGCCCGGCCTGCGCGGAGCTCATCCAGGCCGCGGCGCACAAGTGCCGCTACTGCGGCACCGACCTGGACAGCTACGTCGCCGCGCACGAGGCGACGGTGGAGCAGACGCTGTTCTCGGGCCACCCGCGGGTGATCTACAGTTTCGGCCAATACGTGCTGGCGGTGTGCACGCTGGGCCTGGCGCTGCTGGTCTACTGGGTGCGCAGCTTAAGCATCACCTTCATCGTCACCACGCAACGCGTGCAGGTCGAGCGCGGCCTGTTCTCCAAGGCCAAGGACAGCCTGGAACTGTTCCGGGTGGATCATTTCGACGTGCTCAAGCCCTTGGGGATGCGCATGCTGGGGCTGTGCGAGGTACACCTGCATTCGTCCGATCCGGGCATGTCGTCGGTGTACCTCTACGGCATTCCCGGCCTCGAGGCGATGGCCGACACGCTGCGCGACTGCTCGCTGCGCGAGCGCGCCCGCCGGCGCGTGCTGCCGATGGAGCAGATGTAACGGTTGGACCCATTCCGCCGGCGTCCGGGCCGACGGGAGGGTGGGCAGGTGAGGTGGAAGCCCCTTGCAGCGCGCAGGGTGTGCCTACCCATCGTCGGCTTCGTGGGGGAGGGCAAGGCGGGATGCACGCAGGCGTCCTTACGCGGCCGGCCCTTCGCCCAGCGACGCGGCGATCCTGCCCACTTCGGCCAGCACCCTGCTGCGCATGGCGGCGTCGGCCGCGGGCGCGACGTAGTAGGCGGCCACCAGCAGCGGTGGCCGGTGCGGCGGAAAGAGGATCGCGACATCGTTGCTCTCGCCCGCGGGGCCGCTGCCGGTCTTGTCGCCGGCGCTCCAGCCGGCGGGCAGGCCGGCGCGCAGCCGGTCGGTGCCGGTGAGGCAGCCGCGCATCCAGGTGAGCAATCGCTTGCGGGACGCGTCCGAGAGCGCATCGCCGAGCAGGATGCGTTGCAGCGTATCGACCGCGGCGTCAGGCGTGGTGGTGTCCCGCGCATCGCCGGTTTGGCCGACGTTGAGTTCGGGTTCGCTGCGGTCCAGCCGGGTCACCATATCGCCCAGGCCGCGCACGAAGGCGGTCACCGCCTGCGGGCCGCCCAGGCTGGACAGCAGCAGATTGGCGGCGGCGTTGTCGCTGACGGTGATCGTCGCCCCGCACAGCTCGTCCACGCGCATGCCTGGTGCGCCGGTGTGCAAGCGGGTGATCGGCGAGTGGCCGAGCAGCACATCGCGGTCGAATGTCACGCGGCGCTCCGGCCGCTCCAGTCCGTGGTCGATGCGTGCTAGCACCGCGGCCACCGCCAGCACCTTGAACGTGCTGCACATGAGGAAGCGCTCGCCGCCGCGATGGGCGATCCGGCGCCCGCCGCCGGTATCCAGGATCGCCACGCCCAGCCGTCCGCCATGGCGGCGCTCCAGCGCGGCAAGGCGGATGGCCGGGTCCGTCGCGGCGGCATCCCGCGTAGCGTGGGCCAGCGTGGCCGGCAACAGGGCGCCCAGCAGGCTGCCCTTGATGAAATCGCGGCGTTTCATTCCAGTCCGATCCTTTCGTTGCTGAGGCGACGCCCATGCTCGGGGACTGCCGGGCGCAGCCAAGGCCAGGGGCGGGGCAGAGCCCAGGCATGGGCCGGCGCCGGGATGACTCCCCCCGGGCCGATGGCTACTAGACTGCAGCCCGGGGTGAGGGAAAACACCATTGGCTCGCGCCGTGACGGCGCACATCGGGAGGACCATCGCATGAGCAACGCACTTCTCTTTGTCCCTGCAGTGCTGGCGCTGACGATCTCCACGGCCTTCGCGCAACAACAGCAGCCCCAAAGCGATCCGAACGCCGACATGATGCGCAGGCAACAGGACACCTATAACCGCCAGCTGCAGAACAAGGCCGACCAGTTCGCGGAGGGCGACCGTCAGGCCTGGCTCAATTCCGCGGCCAACCTGGCCAAGCTGCGGGTCAAGCTGGCCGAGGCATGGCAGGGCATGGGCATGTCGCCGCAGGGAGCGAAGTTCGTGGCCGATGCCTACGATCCGAATCTAGCCTTCCACATGCACCGCGCGTCGCTGCGTGGAAAAAGCGATCAGGAAGTCGCGCAGATGCTGCAATCCGCATTGAAGGACAAGCACTACATGATGGCGGACCAGTTGTTGATCGACTACCAGCGGGAAAAGCTCAGGCTCGGTGCCTCCGCGGCTCCGGATACGGGACGCTGAGGTACGCACGGGGCCTACCGGCGCACGTAATCCTGCGCCGGTCGCTCGCCTTTCTGGCGCTGGTTGTCCTCGCCGGTGTCGTTCCTGGCGTCGCCGCCGGCGGTGGTGTCGGCGGGCCATTTGGGCGCTTCGTTGCCAGGGTGGCCGGCAGCCTGTTTCTTCTGCTCGTCCCCCGTGTTCTTGCCCGGACGCGATGTGCTCATGGCCGTTCTCCTGGGAAACATCGCATCATTGTCGGCAGGGGCGTGGAAGAGCGCGTGAGCGGGGGGCGTCATCGACGGGGCCGGCCGGACGCTTGGCTTTTGGGCGGACGGTCACATTCCATGTCGCACCGCTCCCGCGATTTTCATCTGTCCGTGATGCCGACCCGTCCCACCATGGATCCCGGTCCAGGCAGAGGAGCATGTCGATGGCATACCTCGTCGGAGACATCGTGGTGGTCGGTTCCTGGGTGGTTCCCGCGCAAGGCCGCGGCTTCGTGGGGCAGTTCGCCCTGTTGCGCGCCCAGCCCGGCCTGCCGGTGATCCGCACCGGCACCGTGGATGCGAGTGGTCCGTTCGACGACCTGTTCGAGGCGGCCGAGGCCGGCTGCCAGGCGGGCATCGAGGCGGCCAAGGTGCGCCAGGGCGACATCGCCTTGATGCCCATTCCGTATCCGCCCGGCCCGCTGTCGGTCTGACCCGGCCACGTTGCCTGTTCGGCAGGCGAGCGTCGCAGCCGTGGACGAGCCTGCTTGCGTTCGCGCGCGCCGGCCGCAAGATCGGCTGACCATCCAAGAGGAACCCGCCATGCAGCACACCCATCATGAGCGCACGTTCGAGGACAGCGGCAAGCAGTTCGTGGCCATACTCAACGAGCAGCCCGACGGCCTGCTCAGCGTCACCGTGCGTCTTCCGGACGGCACGATGCGCGTGGTGCCCGGCGAGCATTTCGGCGACGAAGACCAGGCGATGGCGGCTGCCAGCTCGTTCGCGCACGAGCTGGTGGGGTCCTGCTGAGCGCTGCCAGCTTCCAGGCCATGACCGACCCGATCGAGCTCGAGGACCTGCTGCACCTGGCCCGCGTGGCGGAAGGGCGCGGCGCCTCGCTACCCGAGCCTGCGGTGGCGCGGTTGGTGTGTTTGGGACTGGTTCGGCGCCCGGAGCACCTCTGCGAAGGAGCGCCGACGCTCGAACTCACTCCCGAAGGCCTGGCGCGAGTTCGCTCGAGCGACCAGTAGCGAACCAAACGCTCCCATGGCGATATCGGACCGAGCTCCGGCGCCGATCCCGAGCAAAGCGGGCGCGGCCGTTGCCGTGGCAATGACCGAGCGCGTGCGCGAACTTCACTCCACAGGCCTTAGCTTGTCGATGCGCAGGACGGGGAAGACGCCGTCAGCACTCGTGTCCATGCCAGAGCCACGCGCTTGAACGCCGAGCACCTGATCCAGGCCAACGCCAAGACCGAACGGATTCGCTACGACGGCTTTCGGGCGTTTCTGCTCGGCCGCCAGCCGAGCCGGCGGCTCGCCGACGCCTTCGCGCGGCAGATCGTCGCGCGCGGCGAGCAGGCGCGTTACGGGTATCCGCAGGATGCCGTCGAACCGGTTATCGCGCGGGACTTTTACTACTGGGTGTGCGAGTCCTGACGCCGCCGGTCAAGGCGGAGACACGGTCAATGACGGCTGCGCGCCAATTCCGCGGCACGGCGTTGTTCGGCGCGGCGCCGGTCCTGCGCGGCCATCAACAACTGGCGGCGCGTCGGCGGCATGGCAGGTATCTCGTCCGGGATCAGGCCGAGGTAGCGTCCAAACCGGATCGCCTGCTGACGCCACTTGGCGGCAGGCCATGGGCTGTGGGTGGTGAAGTGTGCGTTGATCGTCATATGCACATCCTGGCCTGGGCTGGCCGTGGCGGCGCGCGGATCGCCACCTCGGAACACCAATGTGCAACGGCAGGTGTTAGCTGGCCGTAATGCGCAGGCTATGGCCGCGACGAGGAGGCTGCTGGCCTCATCGACGCTGCCCTGACGGCCCCCGCGCGACACTGGGTTCCGGATCAGCAACCGGATGAGTGCCATGGGCGACGAACACGACCAGCGCGGGCGACGCCCGACCGCGAGCCCGATGGCGCCCGATGCCGAGGGCAAGACCGCCGCGTCCAACACGCAGAGCCAGGGCGGCATCGGCCACGAGGTGGCGCGGGCGGCGCGCGAAGATTTCGATCCGTCTACCGGCCTGCCAGGCGGGCCACTGGACCGGGCCGATCCGCCCCGGATGTCGCTCGACCAGGGCGGCGGCAAGGCGCCTTCGGACGGCCGTGCGCATCATGGCTTCAGCGGCGATGACGGCGCGCATCTGGCCACCGGCAGCACCGGCACGCCAGCCTCGCGCCAGAGCGGCACCGCGGCCGACCTGGGCGCGCAGCAGGACCAGCGGCTCCATGCCAGCCCGAGCGATCCGGCCGAGCGCACCACCGGTGGCGACTCGCCCAATCGAGGCGGCATCGCCGGTTCGCCTGGCGGCCCGGCCCGCATGGCGCCTTCGCGCATGCCTGGCGAGGATGCCGACGACGGCGTGGTCCAGGGCGGCCAGAGCGGCAACGACGCCCAGCAGGACCAGCAGATCTGACAGAGCCGCCGGTGCCCGCGCATCGGCCGTCCGTACGCAAGTCGCGCAGGTCGCGTGTGCAAGCTCTGCACATCCATGAACCGCGCGCATCCTGCACGCGATCCCTCCCGGACAAGTCAGGCAAGGGCAAGGTTGTGCGCGGACCGCGGTGCTACGGTCGGACGTTCTGGGCCGGCATGGCCGGTGGCTGTTTCCACGGCAGCCATCCGCCGAGGGCCCGCTAGCGAGGAGAAGGCGCACATGCTCAATTCGACATTCCGGTGGACCGCCGGGCCGCTGGCGGTGGCGGCGATCGCCCTGGGCGGCTGCACGCACTACGTCAAGCAGGCCGATTTCGATTCGGCCATCGCCGAACTGCGCGCCAACGACCAGAAGCAGCAACAGCAACTGGACTCGCTGACCCAGGACATGCAGCAGCGCTTCGCCAAGTACGACGCGCAGATCGCGCAGATGGGCGGGCGCGTGCGGCTGGATACGGCAGCGCACTTCGCTTTCAACGATGCGTCACTGCGCGACCAGGACAAACCGCTGCTGGACGACTTCGCCAAGGTGATCAGCCAGCACTATCCCGATGCGGTGATCACGGTGGAGGGCTTCGCCGACCCGGCCGGTTCGGCCAGCTATAACCGCCGACTGGGCGAGCGCCGTGCCAAGGCCGTGCGCGACTATCTCGTGCAGGAGGGCCTGTCGGCCGATCACCTGCGTGCGGTGAGCTACGGCGAAGCGGTCAACCGCCAGGTCCAGCGCGGGAAATCACGGGAAGCGGGTGCGGCCAACCGGCGCGTGACGCTGGTAGTGGATTTTGCCGGGCAGTCGGGTACGGCGACCGCTCCCGCCGGCACAACGACGGGCTAGACGCACGATCCGCATCGCGGGCAGGTAATTTCCGTCGACGGCCAGATGAACGGCCCTTTCCCCGTGCGTCGGGGGAAGGGCATCAGGCAGCGGCCGCCTCGACCCATCCAGTATTTTTCGACCGGGGCTGCGGAGCTACCGTCGTGCGCGCTTTCCAGTGGGTCGACCGACGCGCATCGTTGATTTGGGATGCGTGCTGGACACGCGGACGCATGCGCGAGGCTGATGCAGATCGCCAGGCGTAGGACAGGCACGCAGGCGCGCAACACCACAACACTGAACGGACGGCTGTGGAGGAGCCCGTTGACCGATGGCTAAGGGGTTCTTTATGCGCTCGCCGCTAGGGTGGTAATCGTTCGCCAGCTGGGCGGACTTTTCCCCACTCAACAGGAGAACGCCATGAGCAACGACAAACGCGGTTTCGCCTCGATGGACGAAAACAAGCAGCGTGAGATCGCCAGCAAGGGCGGCAAGGCCGGCGGTGGCGACCACGCCACGCACGAACAGCACGTGCAGGCCGGCAAGCAGAGCAGCGGCGGCACGCACGAGCAGCATGTCAAGGCGGGCCAGCAGAGCCACAAGAACGACTGACCACCCCCATCGGAACTAGAGAGCGCGAAGGGCGGCCGCAAGGCCGCCCTTCGCATGTGCGCCACTCGCCCGCCGGCGCTCGACGCCACCTGCTCGCCTATGGTCGCTGCGCAGCAGCGGCGGTAAAGGAGAAGAGCGGATGAGATCTGCATGTCGTGCTGGGCGTGCTGCTGGCGGTTTGTTCGCTGACGGACCGAGGGAGCCACCATCCAGCCGCGCACACCGGGCCATGCAGCGACGCGATTTCGCCGATCGCGGCACGGCGGTGAGCGCGATCCCCCGGCTGGGCGACGAGGCCCTCGTGGCCGAAGCCGAGGGCAACGAAGCGCTCAAGCTTCGCGTGGGCCCTTACGTGGGCCAGATCAACTTGGGCATCGAGGATCGCCCGCCCGCGTCCTTGCGTCCCGCGGTGCTGGCGTTGGGCAGGCAGGTCGCCGGGCGATTGCCCTGAAGCTGCAGGCGTTGCGGCGCGCCGCCATAATCGGCTGCCCCCCAAGCCGATTGGAGCCACGATGAAGTTCCTGATGATGATCTACGTCGATGACGCGCTTCTGCAGGCGCTGCCGGACGGCGAATTCGACTCCATGATGCGCGGCTGCCTGGCCCATGCCGACGAGCTGCGCGAGGCCGGTTGCGTGCTCGGCTCCCAGCAGCTCGAAGCGCCGGCCACGGCACGCTCGTTCCGGGTACGCCAGCAGCGCAGTACGGTTTTCGACGGGCCGTTCGCCGAAACCAAGGAATACCTGGCCGGCTTCAACCTGATCGAGGCGCAGGACCTGGACGAAGCCGTGCGCATCGCACAGACCTTTCCCTGGGCCCGCATCGGCGCGATCGAAGTGCGGCCGGTGCGCGACATGGACGCAGTGCGCCAGCGCGTCAACGCCCGCGTCGAGGCCTAAAAAAAGGCCGCGCCCTGTGGGGCGCGGCCAAGCGGATCCGACCACTGCCAGATGGATCGGTGCCGGCGGCGGAGGGACCGCGACGGCCGGCGCACGATAGGCGCCGGTCGTCTCAGGGATTCGGACCGGCCGATCCGGAACACCGGCGCGGCTCATGCAGGCTTGCCGCCGGCTTCATCCTCCGCCCACCTTTCCGAACCGCCGGGACGCGGTAAGGCGCCTGCACGCAAAGCGCCCGGCCGGCTCACACCCCCTAGACGGGGGGCACGCGCACGATGGCTGCACCGTCACTGGCCACAAGGAGTAAGCCCATGCTGATTACCATCCTGGTCATCCTGGTGATTCTCGCGCTGCTCGGCATGCCCACCTGGGGCTACTCGCGTTCGTGGGGCTACGGGCCCAGCGGCGGCCTGGGCCTGATCATCGTGATCGTGCTGGTGCTCTGGCTGCTGGGCGTGTTCCGCTGAGGTCTCGGCGCGACTGCCATCCGGCGATCCGTCTCCGGCATGGGTGCGCGGTGCGTGGGAGAATGGACAGCTTCCACCCACGGCCCCGCATCCCATGCTGGAATTGATCGGCTTCGACGGCGACGACACCCTTTGGCACAGCGAGGGCTACTACCAGGCGGCCGGCGCCGAATTCGCCGCGATCCTCGGCCGCTATGTCGACGTCGCCGACCGCCACGTGCAGGACAGCATGCTGGCCACCGAACGGCGCAACCTCGGCCTGTTCGGCTACGGCGCCAAGGGCATGACGCTGTCGATGGTGGAGACGGCCATCGCCATCACCGACGCGCGCATCGACGCGCGCGACATCCACCGCATCGTGCAGCTGGGCAAGACGGTGCTGGAGCACCCGGTGGAGCTGCTGCCCGGCATCCGCGCCGCGGTCGAGGCGGTCGCCGCCGTGCACGCGATCGTGCTGATCACCAAGGGTGACCTGGCGCACCAGGAGAAGAAAGTCGCGCAGTCGGGCCTGGCCGACCTGTTCCACCGCATCGAGATCGTCTCGGAGAAGAACGAGGCCACCTATCGGCGCGTGCTGGGCGAATTCGGACTGCAGCCGGCGCAGTTCGCGATGGTAGGCAACTCGCTGCGCTCGGACATCGAGCCGGTGCTGGCGATCGGCGGCTGGGGCGTGCACATGCCCTACCACGTGACCTGGGCCCACGAACTCGAAACCGGCCTGGACGGCCAGGAGCAGCGACTGGTCAGCGTCGACGGGCCGGCCGGCGTTCCTGCCGCGGTGGCACGGCTGGACGCGCTGGCCGCCACCTCCGTCGCCGCCTGACAGCATGGCCGCAAGCGTGCCGCGCGTGGTGCTGGACACCAACGTGTGCCTGGACCTGTTCGTGTTCGACGACCCGCGTTGCGCCGGGATCCGGGCGGCGTTGCGCGAGGGCGCGGTCGAGGCGGTGACCTGTGCGGCCTGCGAGGACGAGTGGCGCGAAGTGCTGTGCTATCCGCAACTGGCGCTGGAACCCGGCGCGCGCCGCCGCGCCTCGGTCGCGTTCGAGGCTTTGGTGCGGCGGCTGCCGGTGACGGACCTGGCGGCCGCCGTGCCGCGCTGCGCCGATCCGGACGACCAGAAGTTCCTCGTGCTGGCCGCTTGCGTCGGTGCGCGCTGGCTGCTCAGCCGTGACCGGGCGCTGCTGGCGCTCAGCCGGCGCAGCCTGCGCCAGTGTGGTTTCGCCGTCGTAGCGCCGCAGGAATGGCCCGCGCCCTTTGGCCGTCCGGACGCCCTCGGCTACGGGCTGTCGGCAAAGCCCGTGTAGCCTTCGGGAAAGACCGGCGTGCCGTCGTCCTCCAGCGCCAGCACGGCCGCCAGGGCGTCGCTGGCGGCCTGTTCGGCGCGGGCCTGTTCGCGGAAGCTGCGGTTCTCGCAGATCGCGTAGTACACGGGGAAGCCGCGTCCCCCGCTCGGCGTCACCGCGAGCCAGGCGGTGTAGCGCGAGCCTTCGAGGCTCGCGCCGGAGCGGACGAGATAACGGTCGAAGTGGCGCTCGGCCATGGTCGTCGCTCCAATGCGGGAGCCGAAGTATAGCCACTTGCACCATATCCCCCGCGGCGCTGCAATCGGCGCAAGGTGAATCGAATGCTGACGCTCTGTCCGGTGACGTGCCCGTACTGCGGTGAGCCGATCGAGCTGCTGCTCGATGGATCGGCCGGCGAACAGCGCTATATCGAAGATTGCCCGGTGTGCTGCCGGCCGATCGAAGTGCGCGTGGCCCTGGATGGTGAGGGCGAGCCGTGGGCGCAGGTCGCCGGCGAGGACGAGGGATGAGCCCGCCGGCGGTGGCCCTCAGCCCAGTGTGATCCCCTGCTCCACCAGCGCCTCGCGCGTGCGCGGATCGCTCTGGGCGGTCACCGGGCGGGTGAGCTCCCACAGCATGCACGCGCGAAACCCCAGCGCCAGCGCATCCTGCGCGGTCCATAGCACGCATACGTCGCGTGCCAGGCCGCCTACGTGCACCTGCGTCACGCCGCGCTCGCGCAGCCAGCCGGCCAGGCCGGTGGGCGGGCGCGTGCCGCCGGGGCCGTGGTTCTCGCGGAAGGCGCTGTAGGAATCGACCACCGGGTCGGTGCCCTTGCGCACGATCAGGTCCAGCGGCGTCCAGTCCGCCGCCGGGTGCAGGGCCGCGCCGGGCGTGCCGGCCACGCAGTGCACCGGCCACAGCGTCTGCGGCTGGCCGTGCAGGTTGATCTCCTCGAAAGGCAGGCGGCCGGGATGGTTGGCGGCGAAGGAAACGTGGCCGCGCGGGTGCCAGTCCTGGGTGGCCACGACGTGCCTATAGCGCCGCGCACGCAGCAAGGCGTCGATGCCCGGCAGGATCGCGTCGCCCTCATGGCAGGCCAGCGATCCGCCCGGCATGAAATCCGGCTGCACATCGACGAGGATCAGCGCGGTGTCGTGAGGGTAGGGGGCCATCGGTACAGTGTAGTTGCCGGGGCGTCGGCATGGCCGCGCGGCGCGTGGGGCGCGGGCATAATGCGCAATCACGCCGACGGATGACTCCATGCACTACGACCAATCCTGGATGGGCTACGGCTGGACCGGCGGGCTGGAGGCCGGGGCGATCGCGGCAGGCGCCGGCGCGCTGCTGTTCCTGCTGTTCCGCTGGCGCACCCGCGGTACCTGGAGCCATGGCGCGCAGATGGCGTGGGCCTATGTGCTGGGCGTGGCGGTGGCCGCCAGCGGCGACGTGTCGGACCTGTTCTATTTCAACTACGCGCGGCTGCAATCGATGCAGCTGCTGCGGGTGAAGCTGGCCGAAGTGCACGATCCGGACGGCCTGGGCACCCGCGTGCTGTGCGAGCTGCTGGGCGTGGCGGTCGGGGTGGGCCTGGCCTGGTTCGCCAGCGAGTGGGTGGCGCGGCGGCGGTAGTGGCGCCACTCAGCCGGGCTGCGTCACCGGCCTTTGCGGCACCTGTGCAGGTGAGAGCAGCCGCGCGGCAAGCAGCCGCGCCTGCAGCCGGATTTCCGGCATCGCGGTGGATTCCCAGCGCGCGCCGCGCAGCAGGCTGCCGATGCCGAACAGGCGTGGCCAGGGCTTGCCGTCGTGGCAGAGCTGCCCCTCCAGCGTGGCCTGGCAGCCGAGCCCGAACGGGTCGGGCGTGACGTGGCCGTTGGTGACCAGCTGGCGCATCAACGGATGGGCGGTGCTGCGCACGTCGGTATCCAGGCCGATGGTCTGGATCGCCAGGTCCGCGGCCAGCCACGTGCAGGCGCCGGCGCGGCGCAGCTCCAGCCGCACGCGCCCCTGCTCCGGTCGGGCGCCGACCAGGCGCCCGCAGACGCGGCGCAATCGGCCTTCGCGCTCGAGCGCCTGCACCTGCTGGTGGGCCTGCGGCGGCAGGCGGTGGCGTGCGCGTTCCCACGCCCAGCGCGCGTGGCGCATGAACCGCGCGCGCTCGGCGGCGGGCAGGGCGTGCCACAGGGACGGTGTATTGGGACGCAGGCTGTCGATCACCACGCGCCAGTCCTCGGTCGCGGCGATCGCCTCGCGCAGCAGGCGCAGCCAGCGGCTGACCTCGGGTGCGTCGCGCATGGCCTCGACCAGCGCGCCGCCGTCGTCCTCCGGCACGGTGGCCAGCGGCAGGTGGGCCTCGGGCAGGTGGCCGTGGCGGGAGAAAGCGACGAAGCGCGCATTCGGCCATTGCGCGGCCAGCTCCAGCATCACGTCCATCGCGGTCAGCCCCAGCCCGACCACGGCAACCTCGCGGGGCGCGGAGTCGGGCGCGGCACGGGCCAGCAGCGTCCAGGGATCGATCACGTAGCGCCCGTCGGCAAGCAGCGCGGGATCGACGCCCGCGAGCGGCCGCACCGGCAACGCACCGATCGCCAGCACGGCGGCGTCCACGCGCGTGGCGCGCTCGCCCTGGACGATGGTGACGCCGTCCGCTTCCGGCACCATGGCATCGGCCGCGAACGGCACCACGCGCACGTCGACGCCGCGGTGGCGCGAACGGGCAAGCGCGTGCGCGGCCTCGCCCTCCAGGTATTGCCCGTAGAGCCGGCGCGGCAGGAAATCGGTGCCGGCAGTCCCGGCGTCGGTGCGCTGGGCGAAATCCAGGAAGCTGCGCGGACTGCCCGCGAGCTTGCCCATCGAGGCGGCGCGCACGTTGAGCAGGTGCCGCGGCGATTCGGTGCCATAGGCAACGCCGCGTCCCGGCTGCACCGCGCCGCCGGTATACCAGTCCAGGTGCAGCGGTGCGCTGGCGCGCTCGACCAGCTCGCTGAGCAGGGCCACGGCAGCCGCGCCGCCGCCGATGATGGCGACCCGTCGAAACATGGCGTTCTCCGAGTGGGCTCAGCCCGGCAACGGACCGGCGATCGCCGGGCGCGCCGGATGCATCCGTTGCGGATTGGAAGGTGCGATTGTCGCGTAGGCAAGTCCGGTACCGGGCGCGCCGCCGAACAGGTGCAGGCTCAGCGCCGCCGCGCGGCCGGAAAGGTTGCGGCAACGATGCAGCCGCGACTGACCGGCATCGAACCAGATGGCATCGCCCGGGCCGAGCCAGTGATGGCCGTGCGCCAGCAGATCGCCGCCGTCGCCCTGGCGGCGCCAGGCTTCGATCTGCAGCGCGCCGTGCAGCGGAATCTCCAGGCCCCAGCGGGCGCCATGGTCGTGCAGCACCGAAATGTGGTTGGCCGGCCACGCGATCAGCAGCAATTGCAGGTCCTGCCTGCCCGTGCGCAAGGGGCGGATCAGCGGACCGGCGGGCGTGCGGAGCTTGCCGGCCAGCATGTCGAGGCCGTCCGCATGGCAGCGGACCGCGCTTCCCAGTTCGCGGGCGAGGATGGCCAGGTCGGGGTGCTCACCCTGGCAGTGCGACAGTGCGATGCGACGCAGCGCCTTCAAGCTTTGCCTGTGGTTGGCCATTGCGTGGAACCGTACGAAAAACGGCGCCCAGTGGAGCATGGGCGCCGTTAAACGGCCGTAACCCGTCGCTACGCTGCGGCTAGAGCTTGCGCAGCTCGAAACTCACCGGCACCCGTGCCCATGCACGGACGGCCCGGCCGCCCACGCTGGCCGGCTGGAAGCGCCAGGACGCCAGCACCTGCTCGCGGGCACTGCGGTCCAGCAGCGGGTAGCCGCTGCCCCGCTCGACCACCACCTCGACCGGCTTGCCCGCCTCGTCGACCAGCACGCGCAGCAGCACGGTGCCGTGCATGTGCTGGCGGATGGCCTGCGCGGGGAACGTCAGCGGCGCGCTGCGGTAGGCCAGGCTGGCCTCGACCGGTTCGGTCGCCACGCCCTCCGGCACGGCACCCGCAGAGGGTGGCAGTAGGGTCGGCGCCCGGACCGGCGGGACAGCCGTGCTGCCCTCGTCGCTGGCGCGCGGGGAGGAGACGGCCGGCGGCGCGACGGCCGCTGGCCTGACATGGTGCGAAAGCGGCGCGACGTGCAGCGGCGGTGGCGGCGGCACCGACACCGACACCGGCTTGGGCGGGTCGAGGAAGCGCATGCCCATGGGAGCGCTGGCAAGGTGCGGCGTCGCCATGGGTGGCAGCGGCCGGGTGGCCGCCACGAACACGGTGAGGTTGATGGCCATCGCCGCGCTCAGCGCGGTGATGCGGGCGAGGTCGGGATGGTGGACGTGTGCACGGGATGAAGCCAGGTGAGCGGACGACATAGGCGATCCTCCTGACGGTGCTTGGCGATGTGGCGCAGGCACGCTGCGTGGCGCAGAGGGGATCGTGCCGGCGCGATCGCAGCCTAGGCCTGTCGCCGCCGTGCGTGCAAGCGTGGGCCGGGCATTCCGCCGCCGCGATTCTTGCCGCACAATGAGTCGGCGCGGCCAATGGGGGTCGTCGGGAGGCGGTCATGACGATGTGGAAGCAATGGGGTGTGCTGGCGCTGCTGGTGGGCGGGCTGGGCTTGTTGCCGGGCGCGGCGCGCGCCGGCGAGATCTCCTGCAAGATGAGCTTTTCGCTGTCGGGCTGGTCGGTGTTCTACAAGACCGCCAGCGGCAGCGGCACGGTCCGCTGCAGCAATGGCCAGAGCATGCACGTGAAGCTGCGCGCCAAGGGCGGCGGCCTGACCTTCGGCAAGACGCACATCGACAACGGCATCGGCAAGTTCACCGGCGTCTACGACATCCATGAAGTCCTGGGCCATTACGCCAACGCCGAGGCGCACGCCGGCGCGGTCAAGTCGGCCGGCGCGCAGGCACTGACCAAGGGCAACGTCGGCCTGGCGCTGAGCGGCAAGGGCGAGGGCTGGAACCTCGGGGTGGCGTTCGGCGCGTTCATCATCGAGCAGTAGCGCCCTGCAAACGGACGTCCGGACGTCCGTCACAGAAGGCAGTACGCAGGGGTATGGTAAGGTGGCCGCCCGGTCGCCCTGCCTGGATTCCCGACATGCCCGCGCCTTCCGCCGCCAGGCCGCCGCGCTACCGCTTCGGCGACGAGCTGGCCGCCACGCTGATCCACGGCGTGGGCATCCTGCTCAGCATCGCCGGGCTGGCCACGCTGGTGGCGTTCGCCGCGCTGCACGGCGATGCCAGGGTGGTAGTGGCCTGTGCGGTGTTCGGCAGCACGCTGATCCTGCTCTACACTGCCTCCACCCTGTACCACGCCATGCCGGGCGAGCTGCCGCGGCGGGTGCTGCGCACGCTGGACCACATCGCGATCTTCCTGCTGATCGCCGGCACCTACACCCCGTTCACCCTGATCGCGCTGCCCGGCGCCTGGGGCTGGGGCCTGTTCGGCACGATCTGGGCGCTGGCGCTGGCCGGCAGCGCACTGGAACTGGGCGTACTGCGGCGGGTGGCCTCCCGCGGGCTCGCGGTCTCGATCTACGTGGCGATGGGCTGGGTCGCGCTGGTGGCCTTCGAGCCGCTACGAACGCACCTGGCGCCGGGCGGGCTGGTCTTGCTGATTGCCGGCGGCGCGACCTACACGCTGGGCGTGCCGTTCTATCTGTGCCGTCGGTTGCCGTTCCACCACGCGGTCTGGCACGCATTCGTGCTGGCCGGCAGCGTGCTGCACTACCTGGCGGTGCTGCTGTATGTGATCCCCGATTGACCGGCGGCCCGCTCCCTCGCGGGAGCGGGCCGGTGGGCCGCGGGCGCGGTCAGCGCTTCTGCTGTTGCGGGATGAACTGCGTGCGCACGGCTTCGGCCAGTTGTGCGGGCGGCAGCAAGCCTTGTCCGATCACGAAGTCGTTGAACGCCTTGCGGTCGAATTTCTTGCCCAGCGCCAGTTCGGCTTGCAACCGCAGTTGCTGCAGGCGCAGGTAACCGTAGAAATACGCCGTCGCCTGGCCAGGGCTGTCGAAGGTGTAGCGGTCCAGTTCCTGGCGGGCCATGGCTTCGGACAGGCCGACCTCGCCCGTCAGCACGTCGTGCGCCCGTTCGCGGGTGATCAGGCCCAGATTGAGCATCGGGTCCAGCCAGGCGCGCGCTGCGCGCATCAGGCGCATCTGGTAGGCGGCGAACTGCCCGGCCGGCGGTTCGTAGGGGAGCATTTCCGACTCGGCGTACAAGGCCCAGCCTTCGACGTTGACGCTGTTGAACGCGAACAGGCTGCGCGCCAGCGAGACGCCGCGTTCGACCATCGCCGCGAACTGCAATTCATGCCCGGGACGGCCCTCGTGCGCGGTCAGCGACCAGGCGGCCGCCTTGAAGGTGAAGTCATCGTAGGACTGGCTCTGGTCCTTGCCGTTGCCCGGGTTGCCCATCGTGAGCACGAAGGTGCCGCGCTCGCCGTGGTTGTTGAGGAAGGGCGGCGGATCCATGTGCGGCGCGGGCACCTGCGCGGCCTCGGCCTCCGATGCCACGCGCATCTGCATCTGCCGCTTGGGCAGCGTGATGATGTTCTCGCGGCGGATGGTGTCCTCGATGCGGCCCAGCACCTGGTGATACCAGGGCTCGACCTGGTCGCGCGTGAGCTGCTGTTTCTTAAGCGCCTGCCAGACCTGCCGATAATCGGTCGCGTCGATGCCCTCGGCCTTGGCCACGGTCGGCGCCAGCACCTGCATCACGCCACGCAACTCCATGAACTCGAGCTCGGCCTGCTTCATCAGCTGCTCGGGCGGAATGTCGATGCCTACCTGCTTGAGGTTGTAGGCGTACAGCGGCTCGGGCAGGCGGAAGTCGGTGCGCGCGCGCGGCAGCACGGTGCTGCGTACCCAGGCGTCGTAGTCCTTCAGTTGCGCATCCAGCGCGTCGAGCGCGGCCTTGCCCTCGGGCGTATCCAGCTTGTACTTGGCGAACAGCTGGCGGATGCCCTCGACGTAGCGAGGCGTGTTGGCGAGCTTCTGTTCGACCTCGCCCCGGTAGGGGCCGAGCAACGCCTTGTCGCCGAGCTTGGCGGTGGTCTGTGCCTTGGCTTCCTCGATGATCGGCGTGCAGCCGGGCGCCGTGCCGACGTAGCACTGCAGGCGCTTGAGCGCGGCCGGGCGCCGGTCGGCCGCGACGTCGTCCTTGAGCAGCGCGAACTCGCCACTGAACACCAGCGAGCCGATGTCGTTGTACGGCAGCAGGTATTTGTCATCGAGGTCGATGCCCTCGATCTGCTCGTCGGCGGCCTGGATCATGATCTGCAGGTCCTGGCGCACGTTCGGGTCGCGCTCCGCCGCGAGCAAATGCGAGAGCTTCGTTTTCGCCTCGGTCAGCGCGGCGCGCGAGCGTTGGTCCGCGCCTGGCTTGAGGTCGGCCACCTTGGTGTCGTAGTCGCTCAGGCCGACCTGGGTGGCGAACTCGGGGCTGAAGCGGGCGATGGTGTCGAGCAACACCTTGGCATCGGCATTGCTGCGTTCCACCCAGGTGGCGGGCGCGGCCTGCGCATGCAGCGAACCGGCGGCCAAGGCGGCGGCCAGGGCAATGGCGAGAGATCTGGGCATGGCGGCGGAGCTCCTTGGGTGAGCGGCCGAGCGTAAGGGGCACGGCGCGGGCTCGCCTGTGCCGGAGGTCGCATGCCCATGCCTACATGAGCAGCGCAAGGGCAAACAGCCCCACCATCACGAACGAGATCACCAGCTTGACCAGTGTGCCGACGAGCAGGCCCACCCAGGTCGCGGCGCCTACGTGCGCCGAGCGCAACACACTGTTCCCGGCCGACCATTCGCCCAGCAACGCGCCCACGAAGGGGCCGAACACCAAGCCCGGAATGCCCAGGAACATCCCCACCACGGCGCCGAGCGTCGCGCCCGACAGCGCGCGCGCACTGGCGCCGACGCGCTTGGCGCCCAGTGTGCCCGCGACGAAGTCGACGGCAACGCCCAGTGTGCCCAGAAGGCCGATCGCCAGCAGCCAGCCGGTGCCCAGGTGCCGGTAGTCGTCCACGGCGGCGGCAAGCCAGATCCCGCCGAAAATCATCGGTATGCCGGGCAGCATCGGCAACACCGTGCCGGCCAGGCCGCCGAGGATAAGCACGGCGGCGAGCAGGTAAAGCGCGATGTCCATAGGTTGCCCTCGCGGGAGTCTCCACCCACTGTGCGGGCGCCCGCAGGCGCGGGCAAGCCGATGGCGACGCGAACAGCCATCGGCGCGCGGCTGGCCGCAGGCGGATGGCAATCCTGCGATCCACCGCACACGCCGGCCATCCCGCCCGGGCACCGCGTCCGAGGTGAGGTAGGATGCGCCTGCGGGAAGCCTCGCAGTTCCGGCTTCACTCCGATTTCACCCGCGACGTAGTCTGTTTGTACGAATACCGTGCGGGGGCGCGGCGTCTGCGAAGTTCAGTATCCAGGCCAAGGGGGAGGAGATGCTAAAAAGGATCTGGGCAAATCCGTGGCTGCAGCAGGTTGCTGTCGCCCTGGCCTACGCGCTCGCGTACACGCTGCTGCGCCAGGTTTCGTTCTCCCATTGGTTCCTCTTCGCGGGACTGCGCTTCGGCGTGCTGCTGCTGGTGCCCTACAGGTATTGGGCGGCGTTGGCGGTGGGCGAAGCCATCCCGCTGGCCTATACGGCCGTGAACTGTGCCGGTGAGTACGGCTGGCCGTGGGCTTCCTTGATGATGGTGCCCCCGATGTTGTTCGCGATGCCGGTCTTCCGCTGGTGTCGGGAGCGACGGCGGCTGTTCCCCGAGGGCGCCACGCCGGACGTCAACGTCTTCCTGCTCTGTGTCCTGGCGACCTCGGTGATCTGGACGGCGGTGAGCCTGGCCACGGTTGCGCTCGCACAAGGCCCCAGGACGAACACGCTACCGCCGTACCGGGAGATCGCCGGCTGGTATTTCCTCGGTTTTTATCTCGGCACGCTTACGTTGGTTCCAATGGTGCTCCTGGTAAGGGAGCAGCTGTTGGCTTCCGGTCTGCGCCGGGTATGGGCAAGGCTTTCGGAAAGTCGCCTGGCCATGGAAACCATGTGCCTGCTGCTGCCGTCCCTGGCCTTGCTGGTCTGGCTGGCCTCCGGTCCGACCGGAGCCGTAAGCCAGGAAGCCCAGATCGCGATGTTTTTGCCGGTCGCATGGCTTGCGCTGCGCTACGGCTGGCGTGGCGCGGCGGTGAGCGGCGCGGCGGCCAGCATTGCGGTCGTCCTGGCGATGCCTTCGCTCTACGACAGCAACACCTTGCATGCCGAGGTCTTCGTTTCCTTCGCCATCACCACGATGCTGATGCTGGGCGGACGGATCGCGGTGCTGCATGAGCGGGAGGAGCGCGAGCGGGCGGATGCAAGGCTGGCCCTGGCAGTGGCGCAGCGCAACGTCTACCTGGGCGAGATGCAGCTGCGACAGACCTCATATGTTCTGGAGCAGATGAGTGGAGCGATCCAAGCCTCGTACACGCAACTGCTAGGCCGTCTGCGCTGCCTCTTGCCCGCGACCGACGAGCGCAGCTATTTCCGCCAGGCGGCAGTGACGCAGCACCAGATGTACCGGCTGGCCGATTCGCTCTACCCGCTGGCCTGGCGGGAGCGCGGCCTGCCGGCGGCCCTGCGTGAAGGCTCGATGCCGCGCGCGCTGGACGAAGCCGGGATCGCCTACTGGTGCGAGATCGGCGGCCCCAGGCTGGACGAGCTGTCCAACAACGTCCACCTGGCGCTGTATCGCCTGGCCTGCGAGGCGATTGCCTACGCCTGCGCCAAGCGCAACGTCAGCCGGATTCGCGTGCGGCTTCGCGGTGGTTCCTTCGAAGGCCGCCGGTGGGCGCTGCTCTGCGTGGAAAGCCACGTGGACTACGAGCGGTTGAGCAGGGTGCGTTGGGACGACCTGCAGCCGGCGCTCGGGGCGAGCGGTCTGGGTCTGGGTGCGCTCAAGGACCGAGCCGCCGTTTTCGGCGGCAAGGTTCGCGTGAGGTCGCTGAATGAGGGTAACCGGGTCAGCATCATGCTGTTCGACACGACCCTCGCCTGATTTTGAAATCGATGCAGCGCCAAAAAAAACCGCCATGTGGCGGTTTTTTTTTGGTCAGTTCACGTGCCCACTGCACTCGACGGGATTGTCGCAAGGAGATGGCGCGGCGGTGGTGGTCGCCATCGGTGTTGCGTTGAACAGCGTTGCCCCGTTGCTCAGCGGAGTCGCGCTGACCTGCACGGAGCTGTCGCGATAGACGGTCTCTGCGTACGAGGTCAGCGGAACCACGCTGCTCGCGAGCGCCACCGGCTGCTGCGGAGTGGAGATGCGCTGCGCGTCGCGGCCCATCGGCAGAACCAGGAACTGGCCGTTGGCGGCGGCGAACGCTCCGCGGACGTTGCCATCGAGGTCGTTGACCTGCACGTACTGGATGCCGTTGACCGAGAACACGTAGACATGCCAGTTCGAACTGGCGCTCACGTCCTGTGCATTCGGCCAAGCTTGACCCAGACCCGTGCTGGACGGCCCGGCCGCGAAAGCGGAGGCCGAAAGACCCATGGCGAACAGGCCGGCGCAGAGAGCGCGGCGCGGGAGGATTTTGATCATAGCCTTGTCCCCTTGTTTGGACTGCTCACTGGTTGAGCCTGGCCACTGTATCAGCAGCAAAAGTGATTTTTTTGCGAATGCAATCATCCTGGTGAACAGCGGCCTGCATTCCCCGTGCCCGGTCGATCCCATTGCCTGCGTGTGCGGCACGGCAAGGGCAAGGCCCAGCTCATGGAGTGGCCTGTGTCGCGCCGGCCGATCCGGGCGCGCCGCCGGCGCGTGCGCCGAACACCATTTCAGACGCCCAGGCCAGCAGCATCGAGGTATAGGCGCGCTGGCAAGCGGGGCTGGAGAGTGCGTGGTCGGCCTCGTCGATGATCCGGTAGGTCATCGAATGGGTGTGGCGGAACGCGTTGCGGTAGCTGACGATAGTCGGCGGCGGAACCAACGGATCGTGGCCGGACTCGACGATCAGCACGTCGCCCCTGAAGTCGCTGCAGGCGCGCAGGGCGCGGTTGTCCTGCGGATCGAGCACGCGGCTGCGGTAGTCGTCGAGCACCTCGCGGCTGAGGGAACGCTTGGGCGCGTCCCATGCCTCGTCCGTGTACAGCGCCGGCACCCGCAGCGCGAGCCATTTGACCGGGCGCAGCGCGGTGAGGATCGCGGCCAGGTAGCCGCCGTAGCTCGCGCCGATCACCAGGATCGCATCCGGATCGACGTGCGGCTGCATGCGCAGGTGGTCGTAGGCGGCCACCACGTCGGCCAGGTTCTGGCCCCGCGTGACGGTCTGCCGCATCGCTTCGGTGCGCACGTGGCCGCGCATGTCGAAGGTCAGGCAGATGCAGCCAAGCGCCGCGAGTTGCTGCGCGCGGCCCAGATCGCGCTCCTGGCAGCCTCCCCAGCCGTGCACGAACAGCACGCCGGGGATGGTCGAGCCAGGGGTAAGCATGGTGCCGGCCAGACGCGCGCCGTCGACCGCGATGTCGGTACTTTGGCTACGCGTCGTCATCGTCTTCGACCACAGTGAGTTTGAGCAGGGGGCCGGTCGACGGGTCGACGCCGTGGAACAGCACCATGGCGCCCGGTGGAACGGTAGCGTCGTCGCCGTAGTGTTCCTCGGTGCGTACGCTCAGCCAGCGCCGCGTGGGCTCGTCACGGAACCGCAGCAGCGCGGCCGCTTCTGCGCCGCTGGCGCCGCCGATGCGCCAGGAGGCTTCGAGCACGCCGGCATGCCGGTGGCCGCGGTGATCGACGCCTTGCACTACGTCGTAGTTGCGCCGCGAGGCGAACATGCCGGCAAAGCACTGCCGCGAGGCTTCGTCGTAGAGCTGCGCCTGTCCGGCCGCTTCGCGCACCTGGGCAGGCAGCGATTCGCGCAGCATGGCGTCGAAGCCGCCGCGGTGCACGCGCAGGCTGGAACCGCCATAGGCGACGTCGCCGTCGTTGTCGCGGGTCAGCCACTGGGTGCCGTAATAGGCGATCGTATGCTGGCCCACGCGCACCTGGCCGATGCTCCAGGTGGTGAGGTCGTGCAGGTCGGCTTCCAGGACGACGCCGTCGCGGCCGACTTCCTCCTCGTCCAGGCTGGCGATGATGGCGTCCAGCTCGGCGATGTCGGCAGCCACGCGCTGGCCACGGCCGGCGTTGCCATGCGCCGGCTTGATGCGCACGCGACCGCGGTCGAGCAGGGCGCGCCCGGCGCGCCGCGCATCGGCCGCCGCGAAGGCACTGAAGCCGGGGAGCGTCACCGGGCGCACGCGCTCGGCGAAGGTCGCCGGCCAGCCCGGGGGCACGCGCGAAGGTGCATCCACCAGCGGGTGGGTGATCGCCTTGGAGGCGAGTACGCGTTCGGGCACCACGCCGCCGAACAGGTCGGCGGCGCTGCGGATGCCCCAGGCGGCGGCTGCGTCCAGCCCGATCAGCACGTCGCCCGGTACGAAGTACGTCGGTCCCGGATACGGCCGTCCCGGTACGTAGGCACCGGCGAAGTCGTAGCCGAGCAGATCGGCCAACTGCCTCGCGATGGCCGCGTGCGCGGCCCCCTCGTGCGCGGAATGCGCAGCGCCGGAGCCGATGCCAAGAACCACGCTGCCAGAGGCGGCAGGCTTCGGGTTTGGCGGCAAGCTCGATGCCACGCGTGTCTCCGGAGCGGGGCGCCGGAGGTCGGCGCCGACCGCTGGGAGGCTAGCGGCGACGGTGTGGATGGCTGTTGAAGGTCACGCGCGGGTGGGGGTGCGGCTACTTCTCGACGAACGCCCGCTCGATCACGTAGTCGCCCGGTTCGCGCGTACGCGGCGAGGCCTGGAAGCCGCGGCCATCGAGCAGGGCGCACAGGTCGTCGAGCATCGCCGGACTGCCGCACAGCATCACCCGGTCGGTCGCCGGATTGAGCGGCGGCAGGCCGGTGGCATCGCTCATGACGCCATCCACGATGGCGTCGGTGATGCGTCCACGGTTCCTGAACGGTTCGCGGGTGACGGTCGGGTAGTAAATGAGCTTCTCGCGCACGAACTCGCCCAGGTACTCGTGCTGCGGCAGCTCGCGCTCGAGGTAGTCCGCATAGGCCAGGTCGCTGGCGTGGCGCACGCCATGGGCCAGCACGATCTTGTCGTAGCGCTCGTAGGTGGCCGGATCGCGCACGATGCTCATGAACGGCGCGAGCCCCGTGCCGGTGCCCAGCAGGTACAGATGCTTGCCGGGCTTGAGGTCGTCCAGCACCAGCGTGCCGGTGGACTTGCGGCTGACCACCAGCGGATCGCCGGGCTTGAGGTGCTGCAGGCGCGAAGTGAGCGGGCCGTTGGGCACCTTGATGGAAAAGAATTCCAGGTGCTCCTCCCAACTGGCGCTGGCGATCGAATAGGCCCGCATCAGCGGCCGGCCTTCCACTTCCAGGCCGATCATCACGAACTGGCCGCTCTCGAAGCGGAAGCCCGGGTCGCGCGTGGCGCGGAAGCTGAAGAGCGTATCGTTCCAGTGCCGCACGTCGATCACGTGCTCGGTCGCAAGGGCCACCATGGGGTTGTCGTGCCTCGGATGACGTGGGCCACGGCGACCGCGCTCCGCCGAGACCGATGGCTTGGGGATGGGCGCCGCCAGTGCGGATCGCGCCATCATCGGGAGAGCGGCGCGCCGGACGATTATGCCAGCAGGGAGCGGCTCAAGTCAGGCGGCGGCCGCGCGTATGCCATCGATGCGTGCAGCGATTAGGATAGACGCGAGGGGGAAGGTGGCGCTGGCCGCGTAACGCGCAGCGGCAAACGTCGTGGGTTTTCCGGCTCGGCGTCGCGCGTCGCAACGTTCCTCCGTTGCCCCGCACATGGCGGAACCGTGAGCAACAGGGACGCACGCATGCAGGATCTGGAAGAAAGCAGGATCGCCATCATCGGCCTGGGCTATGTGGGCTTGCCGCTGGCCGTGGAGTTCGGCAAGCGCTACGACACGCTCGGCTTCGACATCAACCAGGCGCGCATCGAAGCATTGCGCGCCGGTCGCGACAGCACCCTAGAGGTCGATGCCGGCGAGCTGGCCGCCGCCGGGCGTCTGCGTTTTTCCTCCGCGGTCGACGACCTGCGTGCCTGCAACGTCTACATCGTCACCGTGCCCACGCCGATCGATGCCGCCAAGCGGCCCGACCTCGAGCCGCTGGTCAAGGCCAGCCAGACGCTGGGACGCGTGCTCAAGCCCGGCGACATCGTGGTGTACGAATCGACCGTGTACCCGGGCTGCACCGAAGAGGTGTGCGTGCCGATCCTGGAGCGCGGTTCGGGGCTGGTCTTCAATCGCGATTTCTTCGCCGGCTACAGCCCCGAGCGGATCAACCCCGGCGACAAGCAACACCGCGTCACCAGCATTCTCAAGGTCACTTCCGGCTCGACGCCGCAGGTGGCCGACTTCGTCGACCGCCTGTACGGCTCGATCATCACCGCCGGCACGCACAAGGCCAGCTGCATTAAGGTGGCCGAGGCGGCCAAGGTGATCGAGAACACCCAGCGTGATCTCAACATCGCGCTGGTCAACGATCTTGCGATCCTGTTCAACAAGCTCGGCATCGATACGCTCGAAGTGCTGCAGGCGGCCGGCACCAAGTGGAACTTCCTGCCGTTCCGGCCGGGCCTGGTCGGGGGCCACTGCATCAGCGTCGATCCGTACTACCTGACACACAAGGCGCAGGAGGTCGGCCACCATCCGGACGTGATCCTGGCCGGCCGGCGCACCAACGACAGCATGGGGCCCTACATCGCCAGCGAAGTGATCCGGCTGATGGTGCGCAAGGGCATCAACCCGGTGAACGCACGCGTGCTGCTGCTGGGCCTGGCGTTCAAGGAGAACTGCCCGGACCTGCGCAACACCCGCGTGGTGGACATCGTGCGGGCGTTGCGCGGCTACAACGCGGCGGTGGACGTGCACGATCCCTGGGTGAACGCCGCCGAGGCCGAGCATGAATACGGTCTGGTCCCGTTGGCGCAGCCGCCTGCAGGCGCCTACGACGCGGTGATCGTGGCGGTGGGCCACCGGCAGTTCGTGGCCTTGGGCGCCGAGGGTGTGCGTGCCTACGGCAAGCCCGATTCGGTGGTCTACGACGTCAAGTACGTATTGCCCCGCGAAGCGGTGGACGGGAGGCTGTGATGGCGACGCTCGACACCTTGCTGCCGCCTGCGCTGCAGGCGCGCGTGCGCGCGCAGGACGGCACCTGGCTGGTCACCGGCGCGGCCGGCTTCATCGGTTCCAACCTGGTCGAGGCGCTGCTCGGGCTGGGCCAGTCCGTGGTCGGACTGGACAACTTCGCCACCGGCCACCGGCGCAACCTGGACGAGGTGGAGCGGCTGGTCGGGCCGCAGGCCTGGTCGCGCTTCACCTTCGTCGAGGGCGACATCCGGCGCTTGGAGGATTGCCGTGCCGCCTGCGCCGGCGTGCGCCACGTGCTGCACCAGGCGGCGCTGGGCTCGGTGCCGCGTTCGGTCGAGGACCCGCTCGCCACCCACGCGGCCAACGCCACCGGCTTCCTCAACATGCTGGTGGCGGCGCGTGATGCGGGCGTGGGCAGCTTCACCTACGCCGCGTCCAGTTCCACCTACGGCGACGAGCCGAGCCTGCCCAAGGTCGAGGACGTGATCGGCCGCGCGCTGTCGCCGTACGCGGTGACCAAGCTGCTGAACGAGATCTATGCCGAGGTGTTCGCGCGCTGCTACGGCTTCAAGTCGATCGGCCTGCGCTACTTCAACGTGTTCGGCCGGCGGCAGGATCCCGAGGGCGCCTACGCCGCGGTGATCCCAAAGTGGATCGCCATCATGCTCCGCGGCGGAGAGGTGTCCATCAACGGCGACGGCGAGACCAGCCGCGACTTCTGCCACGTGGCCAATGCGGTACAGGCCAACCTGCTCGCCGCGCTCGCGCCCGAGGAACACCGCGATCGCGTCTACAACGTGGCGGTGGGCCAGCGCACCAGCCTCAACCAGTTGTTCGAAGGCCTGGTGCGGCAGCTGGCGAGCGAGGGCGTGAGCTATGCGCGGCCGCCGGCGTATCGCGATTTCCGCGCCGGCGACGTGCGCCATTCGCTGGCCGACATCCGGCGCGCCGGCACCCGGCTGGGCTATGCGCCGACTCACACCCTGGCCACGGGCCTGAACGAGGCCATGCCCTGGTATCTGGAGTTCATCGCCCGCCAGGCGGCCTGAGGCCGCAGCGGCAAGATGCTGGCCGCATACCGTGCTGCCGCGCTCGGCGTGGACATCGCCCGCCCACTTTTCCGCGCCAGCGGGTGTTTCGGTGGTGCTCCCTGGCGCGACCACATCATCCTGTGTCGTCCGTGATCTGGCACCCGTACCTCGGTGAGTCGCCGACTGGGCCGCGTCGCCGGGTGCCGATGAGCTCGTTTGGTGGTGTGGAAGGCGGCTCTGACGCCGCGGACGGCCTGGCAGGATCAGCCGCGACGGGGGCGCTCGGCCTCGCTCGGTCGCGGCCATGCAGTCCCAGGGCGGGTGCCGCGAGGCCGTCCCGTACAATACGGGCATGAGCGCGCCCCTTGCCCCAGCCGACTTCCGTCTCTGCGTCGCCCCGATGATGGACTGGACCGATAGAGCCTAAACAAGTCGGCGTGAAAAGGCTTTGCTGGCGGAACTTTTGGTCGTGTAGCACCTGTGTTGCACTAATGCTTATGGGAATGGTGCGTCGAAGCTATCGCACCTGCAGATGCCCGCCTCACGCTGAGGCAAACGCCGCACCGCCAGCTCGCCGCTACGGCGGCGGCTTCCGACCCGAAGCGGACGATCGCATCCCTCTCCACCGTTTTCGGCTTCTCGACAGAATATGGAAGCTTGAGGTCGATGCCGGCTCAAAGGGAGAACGCCAATGGCGCCTCGTCATCCAGGTAGGCTAATGCCATAGCCAAGTCGGGCGGGCGGTTGCACGCAATGCAAACAGCAAACCGCGATAGCAGCTCACCGAGCTGTCACATGCGACAGCGCACCGTCCCTTCTGACATTCCCGCGGACCTGTGAATTGCGCGGGCTTCAAAACGCGGAAGGAAGGCAAGCAAGCGTGAGTTCGCTTGTCCAGTGCCAATGGGCGGTAGCTGCGTTGCCCGAGTTACTGAGATTGAGATCCCAGATCGGTTCGCTGCGCTCGTGAACGGACGGCCTCGCGACCTCTAGGCGATCTCTGAACGCCGAGATGGCCGCCTGTCATCGGCTTGAAGGGCAAGCTACCGCCATCTCGACCGGCATCTCGGATCCAGGCCGCTTCGGCGACTTGAGGTACAGCCTCTGACGGATGAACCAGAATCGGCCAGTCGCTGTCGACGGATGGGAGCGGACTGGCGCAACCGCGGATCGAGGTGCCCCCAAATCGCCTGGCTTCAGTGACGCATCGACTACCTGGTGAACGCAATGGCTAACGAATGGTGCCGCAAAAACGACGGCGACCCTTCAGACAAGCAGATCGCTGCAACGATGGCAGCGGCACTGATTGGTCAGGGTTTTACGCTCCAAACCGCCGATAACGTGGCAATGGCGGCCGACCAGGCCGTTGAATTGTACTGCGCTGTCCTAAGCAAATTGAGTAGCTTGGACGTGCCCGGAGAACGCACGGGCGCACAAGGGCAAGCAGCCTCGACTGAGGAACAAGAGGAGATGGACGCGTTGGGCGTGACCCGCATCGACGCGGCGAAATTCTGCTACGGCGAATACCGCTACGACAACTTGAGCGACGCACTTCGGTACGCCCGGGCAAGTTCAGGAGCGACTTGACCACGAGCCGTCCCTCGCGCGCCTGGGTCCATGTCAGTGGGCGATGAATACGCAAGGATGCTGCAACGGCGCGCATCTACCGGCTTGCAGCCTCGCCATTGAGTACGTCGGCGCGATGCTGTTCGAGACCGTTGGAACCTAGAGTGATCTCAACGAGCCTGCAGCCACTTAAGTTCTTGCGCTGCGCAAGGGAACATTAGCAGGCGAGTTAGCGGGGTCATGCTTTCGATGCCTTATTAGGCAGCGCGACGGTGAACCGGGTGCCGTCGGAGTGATTCGACGTCACCTGGATGCCGCCGCCGTGCCCTTCGGCGATCTTGCGTGCAATGAAAAGGCCCAGGCCCAGGCTAGTCGGTGGGCGCGTGACGTGGTCTTCCTCGGTCAATTGGACCAGCGGCTGAAAGATGGACTCCAGCGCCGCTGCGGGTATCGGTTCGCCCTTGTTGGTAACGCTCACCACGTACCCGGTAGATCGGCCGCCAGCCTCGACAACAACCGGGCATCCTTCTGCACCGTGGCGCGCGGCGTTGACCAGCAGGTTGAGGAACATCTGGTACAGGCGACCCCTATCGTAATGGCCGTTTAGCCTGGCAGGCGCGTGCAGTTCGAAGCGTGCACCTGGATAGGTGGCGGTGGCATCGGCGATCGCGTCGTTGAGCGGTTCCAGCAAATCGCAAGGCTCGGGGTGCTGGGGTATGCCCCCTCCGAGTTGGTTACTGGCATAGCCCATCAGGTCGTTGATCATGTGGGACATGATCCGACTCGCACGGGTCACGGTGGATGCCAACGCGCCGATATCCTCAGTTGACAGCGATGGCTCCGCCAGCATCTCCCCGGCGAGAGCGATGCTCGCCAGCGGGGAGCGCAAATCGTGACCGAGCACGGCCAGGAACAGGTTCCGCGTGTCCCCTGTGTGCCTCGTCCACCCCTTGATCGATTCGGCCAGTGCCTGATCGATTCCCTCATTGAAGCGGATCACCTCATGCAGTGCGTCGACATCGGCATGCTCCATGTAGGGCTCCCACAGTCGCAGGACGGCGGCCCTGAGGGAGCGGAATTCCGCACTCAGCTGCAACAGCGTGTATTTGTGCAGATGCCGGCTCTTGCCGTGTTCGGCCGCGGCACTTTCTTCGCTCTCCACCTTTGGCCCGTGCCCTTGGGACTTGCGCCGTTGCTCGGGGTCGGTCTGCTCGGTCTCCATGTCGTCGGCAATCGCTGCAAGCATCTGGCGTGCATGGTCGCGAAGTGCTTCATTCGAAAGCAGCCCCGGCTGCGGAGTGTTCTCTCGCGCGAAAGCGTCCCATTGCGCAAGGATGGATTCGATGTGGTACCGGATGAAAGTCGAAAGTTTCAAAAGAGTGCCCTCGCAGCGTGAGGGGAGCGGGCCCCGAGCGGACTCCGCCGTGCTGTCCAGTCCTTCGAACAAGGCTGCGCTTGCCGAGGATCGACGACCGCCAGCTTAGCGCCACGGGCCTTTCGCGCGGCTAGTTGGCCCTTGCTGGTGGCTTTTTTGACCTCCACAGCACCGCCAGTCCCGCGAGTCCGGCACATCCCGATGCCAGGAATATCCCCAGCTTGGCGCTGGCAAGCTCGCTTTCCCGAAAGGCCAGGTTGGCGATGAACATGGCCATGGTGAACCCGATGCCCGCGAGCAGGCCGCCGCCTGCCAGCATGCGCCAGTCGAGGTCCGGCGGGCGTGTGGCGATGCCCAGGCGCACCGCAATCCAGCTGAATGTGAATACCCCCACCGGCTTGCCCAATGCGAATCCGGCGAACACCGCCCAGGTGATCGGCCCCCCGAGATGCTGCCGTGAGAGCACAAGCCCGGCGTTGGCGAGGGCGAACAGCGGCATGATGAGGAATGCCACCCAAGGGTGCAGCCCAAGCTCGAGCCTTTCGACGGGGGAGAGTGTTTCGCGCGCGGCGATCTCGGCCAGCAACACGGTCTGGCGGTCGCGCGTCGGGCCGCTACCGCGGTCCTCGGCCGGGTGTGCAACCACTTGGCGCAATATGGCGTACAGGCGATCGGCGCTGACCCAGGGCCGGGCCGGGGTCATCAGGCCGAGGATGACCCCGGTGACCGTTGCATGCACGCCGGATGCGTCCACCGCGACCCAGACCGCGGCGCCGATTGCGAAGTAGAGGGGAAGGCTTCGCAATCCCGCCCAAGCCAACGCGCGTATCGCGACCAGACCCAGCGCCGCCAGCGCGAGCGCCTGCCAGTTGATCGCGTGGCTATAGCCGATCGCGACCACGAGCACTGCGCCGATGTCGTCGACGATGGCGAGCGAAAGCATGAAGACCCGCAACCGCTTGGGAATGCGCGTGCCGAGCAACGCCAGGCAGCCGCTCAGGAAGGCAGTGTCGGTGGCCATGACGGTGCCCCAGCCCGCCGCGCCGGGACGGCCCGACAGCAGCAGGTAGAGCCCCGCGGGCACCAGCATGCCGCCCAACGCGCCCGCGATCGACAGCGCAGCCACGCGGGGCTTGCGCAGCTCGCCAAGCACCAGTTCACGTTTGAGTTCCAGCGCGACGAGGAAGAAGAACAGGGTCATCAGCGCATCGTTGATCCATCCTTTGAGCGAGCGGACCAGCTCGATGGGCCCCAGCCGCACGCCCATGGGCGTGGCCCAAAGCCTGTCGAAGGATTGCGCCAACGGCGAGTTCGACAACACCAATGCGGCGATGGCGGCCAGCAGCAGCATCGCGCCGGCGCCGGCCTCGATGCGCATGAAGCGCAGGAACGGGCGAGTTAGCCAGTCGATCAGCTCGCCTGGCAGTCGGATCGGTGCGCGCGGCAAGCGCTCATCCTGCATGGAGTTGATGCCTTTTTGGTATTTCATCTGCCCATCAAAGTCGCCGGCCGCAGTGCATTTCGTGGTCTGGCTTCACCTTGCCGGGCGGAAGCTGGCGGTTGCCTGTGCAGTCGCGTCCTTCGTCATGTTGGAACGACATAGGTGGATGCCGAGGGAGAACCAATTCACGCGCGCTTGGCCTCGGCCTTCGCCATCGCGCGCTACATATGGAATGGCTTTAGCATGATCCTGCTGGGGTGAGCACGATGTCGGACCTTCTTTCCTTGGCGTCACGCGGACTGACGGGGGCGTCGTGGAGTGCGTGGGTCCTCTACTTCCTTGCCACCACACAGGGGACCATCGTCGCGGTGACACTCTATCTGCACCGCAGCCAGGCCCATCGTGGCGTGCAGTTCCATCCCGTGATAGCACACCTTTTCCGCTTCTGGTGCTGGTTGACCACCGGCATGGTGACGCGGCAATGGGTTGCCGTGCATCGCAAGCATCATGCGCGCTGCGAGACTATCGATGACCCGCATAGCCCGCAGGTTTATGGCATCGGCACCGTGCTATGGGGAGGGGTCGACCTGTACAAGAGGGCGGCAGCAAACAAGGACGATCTGGCGACCTTCGGAGCCGGCACACCGACGGACTGGATCGAATGCCACCTTTATGAACCCTGGTCGTGGCTGGGGCCGACCCTGCTGGCAGCGGTCAGCATCGCTCTGTTCGGCGTGGTCGGCGTAGCGCTGTGGGCATTGCAGATGGTGTGGATCCCATTCTGGGCGGCCGGGGTGATCAACGGCCTCGGGCATTGGTGCGGCTACCGCAACTTCGAAACCTCCGATACGTCGGCAAACCTCGTGCCGTGGGGACTGCTGGTCGGCGGAGAGGAGTTGCACAACAACCATCACGCGTTTCCCGCTTCAGCCAAGTTCTCGCAGCACCGGTTCGAATTCGATGGAGGCTGGCTGGTGATCTGTCTTCTGCGCTGGTTTGGCCTGGCAAAGGTGCGGCGGGTTGCGCCCGCCCTCGGGTACCGCGCGCACATCCAGGAACCCGACGTGGAAACGATACGAGCGTTGCGCGTGCAGCACGGGCGGATCCTGCATGACTACGCGTCCAGCGTGATCGCACCGATTCTTGCGCAACAGCGCTTCGGCGCTCGCAGCGTGCGTCGGCTTCGACGGGCGCTGGCCAATGGAGGGCGCTGGCTGGACCCCTCGACCCGCTCCGAACTTGCGGCGCTGGTACATGCGCGGCGATACCTGACCGAGGTGTGCGATTTTCGCGACCGATTGGCTGACATGACTGCGCGCAATCGGCGCGACATTTCGCCGTTGGCGCAGGATCTGCGGCGCTGGTGCACCGACGCGGAAAGCAGCGGCATCCGCGTACTGGTCGAATTCGCCGAGCGACTGAAGGGTTGCCACGTAGTGGAGGTAAGGGCCGGGCGCCCAACGAGGCCCAGCCTGATGCAACCAAAACCGTAACATCGACAGGAGCACTGTGGGTGTCCTGGCGCTACGTGCGCCGCGGCCAGAGGGCCGCATCATGCAAAGCCACCCATTCCCGTTGGCCGACGCCCATGCTTCGATCGGCAGGTTTCTTCTCCAGCTTTGCCAAAAGATCGGCCTGGTGCCAGCGCCCGCCGTGCGCGACCGAATCAGCCGCCGTCATCGGGCGATGCGGATCGTGGATGAACGACGCGGCGGCGTGCGAGAACGGGGCAGCCAGGCATCTGGCTTGATCCCTCCTGAAGTCTCAGCCGTGTCCAAGCCGACCTACTTTGGTTCGTTCTGCTCATCCCTTGTGGCCACCGAGAACGGCAACCACGAGCAGACCGAGGTCCACGATAGTGAGCGGCGTGCACGGGATACGAGAATCGCGGCCCGCCTCCCGAATGCCCAGCAGCATCTCAGGCCGGAACAGCAGCACCGAGAGCATGTTCGGAGTTGCGGACTTGATGGCAGACAAGCAATGACGAGGATGGACGCACGCCAACGGCAGGTCGCTCTCCTGCAACGCCTCGCCCAGATTGTCGAATAGAGGAAGTCGCCATGTACGCCCTCAATCAAACCAACTCGCTGTACTTCTTTCCGCATACGCTCAGCTTTGCTCCTCCAAAGGCGGAAATGGAGCGCGATCACTGGCTGCTACGAAATCATGGATCGGCCGGGTGGCGATGGGCTCATCCCATTAGCGCCCACCTTCTACCCGCGCGTGGAAACATCCGCACCGAGCAAGCTGAATTAGATCGCCACGCAAAAGAGTTCGATCGTATGGACGATGATGGGGCGCCTCCACGGTCCCAGCAAGAAGAAGGTTAGCCATTGCCCCGCCCAGGACACGATGGCATCCGGCCTGGACATCCTCCACGACTCCAGATGCAACGAGGGGCGCGAACACCACTCCAGAGGCAGGCTTTCATGGTGAACTTATCCGGCAAAACCGTTAACGGCTATACGTACGAAGGCATCTATGCCAATGCAAGCCCGGATCGGATCACCTGGGCCGCCACGTTTCGACGCAACGGCGTCTTCTTCGGTATGCGCCACGGTCGCATCAACGGACTCCGCAGCATACCCACTGAAGAGGTTGATGACGTCGTGAAAGACGACATCGAGGAAGCCTGGTTCAATTGAGCTGAATCAGGCGCTTCCGAAGTGGCTCAGATGAGGCCTGCGCCTCAGAGAGTGGCCGACCTGCTGTAACCTCTACGATCGGGAGCACCATGCAGGAGCCCACCGGTCGTTTCAATTGAAGCTCGATCGCCCGAGGCTGCACGCACGGCCGGTGCTCGCTTCTGGTCGGTAACGTACGCCTCTCGCCGTAGCCACGATGCAATCGCCAACGCTGCCCGCCCGGAGCAGTCCAGTTTGGTCACCTAGGCGAGCTGAGCCGCTCACTCAAGCGGACGCGCAACGGGTCCGCTCTTGGCCGATAGCGGAAGTCAAGTCGATTCTCTTGTCCGGGGCGCCGCTACGGAACGTCGTTTTCCACCCAATCCGCATCGAGCAGAGGTGCGTCGCCCAGCGGCCGGGCGCGGTAGAGCCCCCGAGCTGAACCGTTTAGGCCGTGAAATCCAAAATTAACTTGCGTTTCCGGCCGAAAACTGTAATTTAATTTGGGATGGCGAAACGAATTCCCCCAACTCATCCCCGCGTACAGCGCCAGATCGAGGCGCTGAGCCAGCGCCTGCGCGCAGCCCGGATGCGCCGCTCGATGACCCAGGAGGTGATGGCGGAGCGCGTGGGGGTCAGCGTCCCGACCATTGCCAAGCTTGAGAATGGCGACCCGTCGACCAGCCTGGCAACCGTTCTGCGAGCGCTGACTGTGCTCGGCCTGGCCGGCGACATCGACCTGATTGCCGCACAGGACACCCTCGGTCGCGAGCTGCAGGACAACGCACTCCGGCGCACCAATGCCCCGCCTCTCACCCGGACCACCCCGAACTCGCGGCCGAAGCCCATCGCCCAAGCGCCGCCTGCGTCTACCTTGCTCCCCACTCCGTCAGTGCCGCCGAAGCCGCCACGAGCACGGAAGCCCAAGCCGTGAACCGTCTGGAAGTCTGGATCGACGACGAGTCTCTCGGCGGCTCGGCCTTTGTCGGTCACCTGTCGAAGACGGGAACTAGGACGGGGGAGACGATCAGCTTCGAGTACGCCCCCGACTGGCTGGCCAGCGCCGGGCCGGTGGCGGGGTTCCCGCTGGATCACGAGCTGTACTTCGGTGCTGGTCAGCAGTACGCGAGGGCTGGCGCCAACGAACTGCCGGGTGCTTTTCAGGACTGCTCGCCTGATCGCTGGGGCAAGCGCCTGATGGACCGCCGCGAGGCGATTGAGGCGCGCGAAGAGGGGCGCAAGGTGCGCAACCTGCGCGCGTGGGATTACCTGATAGGCGTCAATGACGAGTCCCGCATGGGAGCGCTGCGTCTGGTGGATCCAGAGTCCGAGCGCTATGTGGACGACCGCACGCTCAGCGCCCCGCCGATCACCGAGCTGCGCCAGCTCGAAGGCATCGCCGCGCAAGTGGAGCGCGGCGATGCCGACCTATCCGACGAGATGGTCCGCTGGATCAAGCAGATCGTGGCGCCCGGCGCTTCACTCGGCGGCGCCCGACCAAAAGCCAGTTTCCGTGACGAAGCTGGACAGCTATGGCTCGCCAAGTTCCCGTCCAACGATGACCGTGTCGACGTGGGATTGTGGGAGTTTCTGACCTACCAGCTCTCGCTCGACGCGGGCATCGACATGCCCGAGGCTCGGCTGATGCAGTTCTCGGACCGTGGTCACACCTACGCAGTGCAGCGTTTCGATCGCACCCCGATCTCGCGGCGCATGTTCTCGTCGGCCATGACCCAGCTGGACGGCACCGAGAGCGAGGGCCACAGCTACTTGGATCTCGTGCAGGTCATTGAGACCAGCGGCACCTCCACGCAGATTGCGCGCGACCTTGAACAGCTGTTCCGGCGAGTCCTCTTCAACATCTTGATCGGCAACCGCGACGATCACCTGCGCAATCACGGCTTCATGCGGGCGGGCGATGGCTGGCAACTGTCGCCGGCATTCGATGTCAATCCGAACCTCGACAAAGATCATCACGTGCTCGCGATCGACGACCGGGATCCGTCGCCAGATGTGAGCCTCCTGCTGGCCACGGCCGACTACTACCGCCTTTCCAAGAAGGCCGTAGGCGCGGTGGCCGAGCACGTGCGCGCAGCGGTGCGCGGCTGGGAGAAACGCGCGCGTACGCTGGGTGCGCCTCGGAGCGAGATTTCGCTGATGCAGGCTGTCATCGATCCGGACCGGTAAGCCGCGCGCGTCCGATGTGGAAACGTGGCCATTGGGGCACAGTCCCTCGTACCTGCCGCTACCTCAGATACATACGGGGAGCAGGTCCTAGATACGAACTGACGGTCATGGCCAGCGTCCAGGGCGGCCGATGGCTTATCAGCGCGGTGAAATCGGTCGCTGCCGTTGGGTGGCCCGGGGTGGACGCGCCCAGGCGCCCCATCGGCTGGGAGCCGGTCGGGGACGAGTCTGTGGCTTGCATGGTTGCACGCCAGGCTAAGTCCAAGCAGAAAAGCGGCTAATTTCGGGACTAGATAATCTAATGTGGTAATCAGCAACCCTATTTTTAACGACCACGTAGTTAATAGGCATTAATAATCATGAAAGGTGCGCAAAAACAACCACTTGTCCTATAATTCGTCACACGAATGCGCCATTCGTCGTGCATGTGCCGAAAATAGAGTGATATATATATATCGGACAAAGAAGGCGCCCCTTGCAGGGCGCCTTTTTTCTTTGGCAATCTGCGTCCAACTTAGGCCTTGTTGGGCAAATGGTGCGCCATGGAAACTAGTGAAAGGTTGGTCGCTCGCTTTGGTGAGCTGATGACATATCCGCAGCTTGCGGAGCTACTAAAGCGCAGTGCAGTGGGCTTGCGGTACAGCTTGTCGAAGCGGGACTCGGCGTTCTCCAAGGAGCTTCTTACCGCAAGGGTGAAGCTTGGCCGACGTGTGTACTTCCGTACTGACGTCATTGCTTCGATCGTCGATCGAGCGTAGAGCCGGCCATGTCTGAACTGATTGTCGTCCGCAGATCGCGGCCACAGAACTTCACTGTCCTCGACAATGCTGTTCTTCGAGATCGTAATTTGAGCTGGAAGGCGAAGGGGCTCTTTGGCTTTCTCTCCTCCTGCTCCAGCACATATCGCCTGACTATTCGCCGTCTTGCAGAACAGTCTGGGGATGGGAGGGAATCAACAATGTCAGCGGTCAGGGAGCTGCAACGTTGCGGCTACCTAGAGATCGAGCGTCTTAGAGGCGCTGGCGGAAGATTCGTGAGTACCACTTGGATCATCAAGGATCCGGCGGATCGTGCTCCCGAGGGGGCTCCATCACGGGTGGCTGACGAGCAACAAGGCGCTCCGTCGTTGTCATCTGATAGTAGGCGCGAGCCGCACTCGCGGCCCAAGGTGCGCGAACCGGGCAGCGACCACGAACGGCATTCCCGTATTGTGGTGAGCGACCACAAACGGGATTCCCGTATCGTGGATAGCGACCACGAACGGGATTCCCGTATCGTGGATGGGAACCACGAACGGGAAAACCGGGTTCTGGTAACACCGTCTAGTACTACAGAAGTATCAGTACAAAGCATAAGCACTACTACGAACAATGGCGTTGTGGCCGAGTCTGAGTTCCACTTTCAAGACGGACTGCATCAGGCCGAGCGAGCGGAAATGTTGAAAGTGGTGGGGAGGTATCCGCAAGAGCTCGCTCAGCAACTTCTCGATGAAGTCGCTGACTACTCGAACGCCGAGATAAAAAGCAGTCGTGTTGGCCTCCTGGCATCGCTCGCTGGTAAAGCTGAGCGTGGCGAGTTCAGATTCGCGCGAGGCGCGGCTGTCGCGAAAAGACGCGAAGCCAGGCTCGCAGACACGGCACGGCAAGCGTTTGCCATGAAGGCGCGACAAGAGCAGAGGGCTCGGGCCGCTCAACCACCAAGCGCTATCGTTCTCGCCAATATCGAACGGGTAAGAGAGCTATTTGGGGAGCGAGCATGAATACTCTATTTCTCCTCATGGCCGAGTACGGGACCGCGCAGATTCCCTTGGGCCGTTGCGCCCAGCTCTTCGGCATGACTCCGGAGGAAGCCGCGAAGCGTGCCGGCCGCGCGGCGCTCCCGGTACCGGCTTTTCGAGTCGGGAGCCAAAAGTCGCCTTGGCTTGTTGATGCGACGCGCCTCGCGGCTTACCTCGACGAGCGCAAGGCTCAAGCTGCAACCGATTGGCATCGTATCAATGCGGCAGGCGGTCCTCATTGAGGCGGTTGCCGGGCAGGGGAGCCCCAGGGATCCTTTTCCAGCGGCTGCTTGCAGCGGATTCGCTTCCGGGACCAGCGGCCGAAGCGAACCAGCCCGACACCGGAGTTTTTTGCGGAGTCCGCAAAAAAGCTCTCGAGCAGATCCGCGGCAGCTACCCCGTGCTCAGGTAGTGCAAGCGCAGCAACCCTCAGTCGGAGTTTTTTGCGGAGTCCGCAAAAAAGTCTGGAGCAGATCGGCAGCAGCTATCCCTGCGCTCAGGTAGTGGAACATAAAGGAGTGGGATTCACTTTCGCGCGATCAGCCGCGCAGCCGTTGGTATCGCTCAGCTGCGCCGAATCCCAAAAATACAACCAACGAATCTCAAGTGAATCCCGCTATGGCTACCTCACAAATTAGCGTTCGTCTCGACGACGGCATGTTGCAGAAGCTAGAAGCCCTGCTGGCGGAACGTGGCGGGACGCGTGCTGCCGCGGTGCGCGAAGCCGTGCGCGACTGGCTACAGGAGGAGCGACGGCGCGACGAGCAAGACCACCTAGAGGCGCGGATCGCCGGGTCGCTAAGCCGAACCAGGAAGGAGATCAGTCTCGTGCGCAATGATGTGCACGTACTGATGGCCTTCTTCGATAGGTTCGTGCGGTCCTACCTCGTGCACACGCCTCCGGTTCCTTCGGAAGCCATCGACGCGCAGGCGGCAACCGCAAGCGAGCGTTATCACAAGCTCATGCGCGACATACCTTCCGCGCTACAAAATGGCGAAGGGCTCGCAGCGTTCTGGTCGGTTGCGGAGTAGCCCTATTTTTGCGGGGCCCGCAAAAATGGGGGGCTAGGGGACAGCTGAATCTCGCCACCAATGGCGCACCCGGGCTACCCGCGATTTCCCTGGAAGTCTCTGTGCGGACAGATGGCCCCCGCTCAGCGACCGGCCGTCTACTCGGAGCGCAAATGAAATTGTATTTGAACGATTCCAAGGTTGGCGAAATCTTGGATCTGTATCGCATCTATCTACAGCAAGAGGAGGAGCTGCGTGCACCCATGAGCGCCATCGTCGAAGGCATCGTGCTGTACTTCTTGGACGAGCACCCGCAGTTCCGCGCTTGGAATGCTCGTGGTTGCTGCTCAGGTGGGGAGGTGGAAGAAAGGTTGTGACGGGGGCAGCAAGCCAACCCCGTCGATCATGGGCCAACTGGTGGCATGATGAATTGATGGCGCACCCGCAGCGCTTGTGGCATGAGCTACCAAAACCTGGATCTATCAGAAATATCTTCCAGCGTGTTTTGTAGTTCGTGCACTCATTTTCGGGGTGCTGCTCGGCATATCTAAATCTGAGTGACGAGCGCATCGTCGCGTATGCGCCAGTGACGAGAACGCTAGTTCCGGAGGCATTGGATCAGGCAGGAATCTCATTCACCATAGGCCCCTCAGCTCCGATGGCTGAGAACCTGTAGAACTTCGCAGCGGCTCCCATGTGCCTGAACTTCTGACGTGCCAACTGCAGCAGCTTTTCGTCGCACGTAGAGATTACGAACTGCCGCTCACCTTCCGGAGAACTTTGGAGTCCTGATATAAGATCCAGCAGCGCGTACATGTTCAGGTCATCAAAATGCGTTACAGGGTCGTCCATCATGATGGACGAGAAGCCTGACCAGGTCTGGGAGCTGCAGGCGGTCAAGAACAGTCCCAGGACGAGCGTCTGCACTTGCGATTGGCTGAAGTAGTCGGTAGGTCGCAACTCCTGGCCCTTTCTGTGAACCCGGATGCCTATAGCTGAGTCTTTGCTAGACACCTCAATTTCGCCGAACCCGTAGACTGGTCGCAGCCGTTGTTGAATTACCGCCGTCCTAGGACCGTACTGTTTTATAAAATGCTGTGTAGCGACCGCCTGCTGACCGCCTAACAGCTTCGTGACGTCCTCAAAATAGGAGAGCCAAGGCTCGACTTTTCGCGCGCGCTCTTCAGCCTGTTCTGCCAGCTTTGCGCTAGCTTGGATGCGGTCGCGCATGTTCTGGAACGCGGCCGAGGTGGCTGCCGTATCCACGGCCACTTCAAGGTCGGCTACACGGTCACGTAAGCTTAATGCTTCCGTCTCGCGCGCAGTCGCCTCTAGGATTCGTTGACGCAATTGCTCCTCTGAAACGTCGCTGCCAAGTCCTGCAGCGGTCAGTGATCCGACCAGGAACTGCACTTTGGTCTGATAGGTATTCCATGTCTGAGCTGCCTGCTGATGGTTGGTACGCGCCGCCGCGAGAGTTGCCTTAGCCGCGGCGTGAGCGGCCTTCTGGGTATCCAGTGAGGAGCTTGCATTTTGAACGGAAAAACTAGCTTCGAGCAGCTGCGCCTCGGCCTCCCCCAGTTGTTGAGCCAGGGCCGGTAGGCCTGCCGCAAGATCAACCGCACCGCGATTCGCTTCGACAAGGAGCTCAGTCAATCGGCCCTTCGTCTCCTCTAGCAAGGTCGTCGACGCCAGGCGCTCTCGCTCCGATGCTTGGCGGCGATCCTGAGCAGCAGCGAGCGAGGCATCTGCAGCGGCCAACAGCTGCCGCGCATTGTTGGCGGCGCTGGCGGCGAGCATCTCGGCTTCACGTGCCTGAGTGCTCACCTTTTCAAGTTGTTGGAAAGTATCGCTCGATAAAGATAGTCCAATAGAACTCAGCGCTGTCTCAAAGGTTGACCGCTTTCGTTCAAGTTCCTCACGCTCAATCGCGGTCTGCCTTAGTTGTTCCTCTTCCTGGCTCAGCTCGTCAGAGAGCGATTCTCGCGTAGCAACCTGTGCCTGAAGCTTTATCCGTGCGGCACCCATTTCCTCAGTCAATCGAACTACGAGCTCACTTTGAGCCATCCGTTCGTCGATTGCAGCCAACAGTGCCTCTTGGCTGCTATGGTCATGACCGCACAGCAAGCAAGTCGCTCCGTCCACGTGAGCTCGTAGCTCGGCAATGAGCTTTTGCACATTGGTATCGTTGGTCTTGGCTGAACTGAGTTCCCGCTCTACGCCAGCAACAAGACGTTCCTGCGCCAAGACTGCTTGATGCGCTTCGCTCAACCGCGCGCGCCGCGCCTCGGACGAGCCGCGCAGCATAGCCTCGCGGGCTTGTGCGGCTTCCAATCTCGGCTCTGCCTGCACCCAGAGGCCTGCCTGTTCGTTCACCCGTTGCACCCGGGCTCTCGCATCTTCAGCGGTTTTCAGTGCAGCATCGAGGCGGCGGAGCGCTGCTGCCGCATCCTGCTGTGCACTTGACGCGTGAGACTCGTTCTCCCTTTGCTGGATGAGAAGAGGGTTCAGTACAGCGAGACTTTCGGCTAGCGCCTGGCTCTGAGCAGTCAGCTGCGCATATTCCGGCTGAATTGAGGTGGCCCATGCGAACCACCCCTGCCGGTTTCGCGCGCCCTCTTCCTGGCTTTTGCGTAGCGCAAGCTCACTAGCAAGCGAACCGAGGCGCGCGGAAGCGGCGGCAGCGTTCACCTCGGCTGTTTCGACCTGTGTCTTATGTTCCTCAAGCTGCGCGCGCATGGGTTCGAGTTGCCCATGGAGGGTCTTTAAGGCCATGACATGCTCAAGGCTCTTGGAAACCGTCGCACGCGAGTTGACCGCTTCAGTTGCGGACGACTCCAGCATCGCACGGAGAGCTCTCGTGTCGCGGGAGCTGATGCCAGAGATGTTGAACCCCGAGGTCAGTATGGATTGCTCCAACTCGGTGAACCGAGAGTCAAGCGCGTCCGGAGACGTGTCCGTAGAGGCAAGACTTTCAAGGCGCTCCAATTCCCCTCGGTCGGCGTCTATGGAGCCGCGAGCGCTTTCCGCTTGCTTTCGTGCTTCGCTGAGTGCTTGCCGGGCGAGCTTCAGTACATCCTCGGCCTTTTTCAAGCCGCTCACATAGTCTTCGAATGCGAGCATGCGAGACACGATGTCCGAGGGCAGTTCGCATTTTTCCCCAACGTCACGGGTGAGCTCTTGGCTGTCCTGGCTGAACAGATGAGTGGCTCGAAAGAGAGCTACCATGTTCTCAACGCGATCAGCTGCGGCCGAGGCCCCACCAGTAAGAAGGCTCAGGACCTCCTTTCTAGAGGCTGGTCTTCCATCTACCTGAGCACTGTTGGGTTCCGCCAAGTTGCGGGTAATGACGTGCTGCTGAAACTCACGCTCGAGCGTAAGAGTAACCACGGTCGATTCGTCATCACTGTCTAGATGTTTCGCTGCTTTTTCTAAGCCGCCGCTCACCTTGCTAAGTCGACCAACGCCGCCGGTAACGGCAAAGTCGATGGCATCGAAAAACGACGTCTTGCCGAAGCCGTTTGGACCGTACAGAACGGTCACAGCCGAGCCTAGTGCGAACTCCTTCTTCTTTCGGTAGGCACGAAAGTTCTGGATTGAGATCGACTTTAGCGTTGCCTGGACTCGCGTGTCAGCGGTGGGTTCTGCGGACACCTCAGCCGGAGCTCCCCCGAGCTTTTCTGGCGGGCCGTAGATTCCCTCTAAACACGCGCTAAGAATCGAACTCGCACTGCTCTTCGATGGTAGGACGAGAGCTTTGGCGAGATCAGCCTTCAAGTTGCGCTGTCGAAGTAACGTCTGAGCGGAGGGTGGTCGGGTCTGTACACCATGAGTAACCGGCGAGAGCGGCAGGAATGGCAGCCTGGCGAGGCTGCTCGCTAGGTCGTCGTCCAGCTGAACGACATACTTTCTGCAGAAGTAGACGTCGACTTCGACGCGTGAACGGAAGGACTCGGCAACGGGGATTTCCGCCGGGACGCAGAACACGAATGACACATCCTTAGTCGACCATTCCGAGGTTCGTTTGAGATAGAGCTTCTTGAAAGCCTCGTACAGCGGCAGATAGTCAGCCTCATCACCAAACGCAAATGCTGTGACCGCATGGTCTCGAAGCATTAAAAGTAGCGGTAGCAAGTCCTCGCGAAAGGCCTCCTCTGTGAAGGTGGCTCCGGCCACAAGCGGCGACAGTGCGCCGCGTACCTTCGAAGGTAGGTTCAGAATCTCAGGAGAATGAAGCATCAAGCGCCTCTCTCAGCTCCATTTCATTTGCGGCGTCTTGGTATGCCTTGAGAACATCCTGATAGCCAACCCGAATGACGGCGCTAGTGGGGTCTGTGAAGTTGAGTTCGTTTATCGGTTCAGCGACTTGGTCAAACAATGACCGCATCCGCGGGTCCCATGAGGTGTTGTGTTCATCGCGACTAACCAGAAGCAGTTGACCACGATGATCCGGCATCAAATTGAGTACGTGCTTGTCGCAGTCCTCATGGCTTTTGCCCATTACGGCGACAACTTCGACGCTCGACTCCCCTTTCACGATGGTTGCCTGTGCCCCGTTGCCATGGAACGTCGCTGAATACTGCGCGGCCTCCAGGATCGAGAAGGTATGTAGTACGTGCCTCACCGCATGAGATTGGGTGCTTTTCCACTTGTCTGGATCACTACCTGTCTCCGGAGTTGCGACTAAGATCGTCCTGTCTAGCGCTCTCCATGGTAGCCAGCGAAGCGCGTTCACTGACCGCTGATGCGCGGCGCCGGCAGCGGCGGCCAATGGCAAGGCAGGGAACGAAACCTGCAAGGATTTCGCAGAGTCATCAAGTTCGTCGTTTACCCACTTCACGACCGCAGGAACAAGTCCTGAGGGAGACCGAGGGTCTACTGAACCGGGGTATGGATGCACCGTGGCGTCAGCGATAGCCAATTTCTTACCTGCGGCGCCCGGTGCTAGAGCTAAGGGATTCAACTGACGGAATGAGTGAATGCACGCTCCGCGTTCTCGGAAGACTGCATCCCTGAAGTTCTCCAAAGGATTACCAGGTCGCTGGAGTTCGCCGCCGCAGTAGGTTGGCATATTCTCCGGCTTGATGAATTTGTCGCTTGCGAAGATGACCGCCGACTGCCCGTACTTACTAGCCGTTCCCGGCACGGCATTTCCGGCTACGTTCGCCATCACTAGAGAGGTACCGTCACGTAAAACATTTGGGAACTGCAACGGATTGAAAAATGGTTGGACCTGACTCATGAACGAAGCATGCGATGGTCTTGGGTTGCATTGCGCGACGAACAACCAGGTGAGCGGTAGCTGCGCTTCCTTCGCTGCCGCGGTCTGTTCGATGTACTGTAGAAGCCACTCCCAAATTCGACGTTGATCCCTGACTCCAATCCAGTCGTAGCAGACTAGTGTCGCAAATCGATATGGGGTGAGGCTGTCGGCGTAAGTGCCCTTGAACAAGAAGATTGATTGCCCTTTGAACATGGACTCATGGTGTACTTGCAGTTCTACTCCCGCGGGTTCGATCTTGGTCTGAATCCAACATCGGACTTCGCCAGGCCCGATCTTCGCCCATGTAGCGCAGCAGTTGACCCATTGGTCTGCGCGGATTCGATCTAACGAGCTACCCACATCGTCGTAGGTCGTGCCTGGCCGCTGTACCAGTTCTCCAAACTGCTCCGGCGTCAGGCCCTCGAAGCCACCAATGACGACCGTTCCTGTCGGCCAATTGCCCTCGGCCATAGCGGACGTGATACGGTCGAAGCCGGCCAAGCCAGGCAGCGTGCATTCGGGGAAGATGGTGAAGTGGGTCTTCTCAGCGCCATGTGCGCGCTGGAGGGCCACGGCGAGCGTGCTGTCGATACCCGATAGCGCAGCATCCCTCCATTTAGGCAAAAGCGGGAACGGCTCGACTTGCGCGAAGTCCACATAGGGTTGCGCAATGACCATTCCAACTTCTCCGCGCGGAAATCGCACGTCAAGTTGACCGATGTCAATCTCAATGACCCGAATCAATTGCTTCCCCCAATCGCCTTTTGTTTCCAACTCTGGCACGTACGGTAGTAAATTACCTCGAGAGGGATCTCAACGAAATTCCGCTTTTGGCCGCAAGCGAGCGCAATGCGCGTCGATTAAATTTTGCTCCCAGATGTACCGACTAGTGTCAGGTACCGCTGTAGCGATCATCACTGACTCGCGCGCGGCCCAGTGCCACCAGCATATCGAGTAGTTGGGGCAGGCGCTTTTTCCAAGGGCCACGGGCGGTGAAGCGGGCGGCGATGTCGTCCACACTGAGCGGCACGGCGCTAGCGGTGAGGGTATCGGCCACAGCGCGGACCTGGGCCACGGTGTCCTTAGGCCACGGCTGCGGCTTGCTGCCGGCGCCGGCAGCGGTGGCCGAGGCGGTGTCGTCGTCGAGTGCGGTGTCCAGATCGCGCTGTTCCGGCGCCATCTGCGCAGAGGGATTCTGAAACTCCGGGCGCAGCCAGCGTACCTGGCCACCGGCTTCCTCGGCGGCGCGCTCGGCGTTGAGGGCGACCAGACGTTCGAGGATGGCTTTGTCGAAGGCATGCTTCGCCCCGTCGCGGTCGCTGCTTTCGGCGAGCGCGTCATTGCCGTGAGCTACGCGCAGCAGCGGTAGTAGGTCGCTCCAGCTGTAGGCATCGAGCACGGCCGCATCGATCTCGTCGTGTAACTGGCGCAGCACCGAGACGAGGCCATGCTCGTGGATCACGCGCTCTTTGGCGCTCAGTGTCTCGCCGCAGCGCAGCTTCTCGAGCACGTTGTACATGCCGGTGAGGGTTAGGTCGGGGTAGGCGGCCTGCTGACGCTTGCGGTGGGCGTCGAGTTGTTCGGCGAGGTCGCCTAGGTGCGTGCCCAGCGATTCAAGTGATGGGAACGGAAATGTTTCGAAGCAACGAGTTTTGTTGTAGCGCGGATCGTTCCCAACTCCGAGCCTTCCGCCAGTTGCTAGTGCCCAGACCGTGTGTACCTCGCTTGACACCACACCAAGTGTCGAAGCTCGTTCGTCCGCAATAGTAACAAGGGAGCTATCGGGTGTGGTTCCGATCGGTAGGAAGGAAAAAAATCTGTGCTTGGAGGTTTCAAGCGTAACGATGTAGCGGTCCAGTCCGGCGACAGCTACCCGAAATTGCTGTCGGGGATGGCCTATAACCCACCAGCGCTCACGGAAGGCGGGATTGCGATTCAGGTCCCGCTCTGGCTTTGCGCGCTGTAGAAGGTACTGATAGGGCGCAGGAAAACGCGCGCGCACCTGCTCCTCTTGTACTCCGTAGAAGTCGATCACATACAGGCCGCGAGGTGTCTGCGATACGTCCCGCCCGTTGATGTACGGCCGGATATACTTTTCGAGGCCCGCCGACTTGCCGAGCCCCAATTCCACGGCTCGGGCTCGTGCAACTTGGAACGCTGTTCCGATTGTCTTCATGCCGACCGAACAAAGAGCCCGATTGGCGTGAAGCGACGCAGCGCGCGTCACATCAACGCCAACGGTAAGGTCGGCATTGATCCGTCCGATGCGGCTCTCCATCGTCACGACTAGATCGTCATTTCCATCCTCAGCCTCGGTCCGCTCTTCGGTCACGATGTGCAACTGACCGAGGCGGCGTCCACCCACCCCGACCGTGATGGCGATCCGCACAGCGGCGCCGTCCTCGTTATCCACCCACGGGTGATCAGGCACCGCGAATACCAGTGACACGGGTGGGTCGCCTTCGAGATGCGGCTCAACGGCACGTCGGACATACGCTTGTCGAAGACTGTTGGTGGTAATCAGCCCGAACCGTTGAAGACTTCCGTGCGCAGTGAGCAAAGCTGCGTGATGCCACCAGCGCATCACAAAGTCGGTAGCTTGCGGAATCTCTGGCCAGGCGGCCTGGATCGCATCGACATAGCCGTCTCCGAGCGCATCACGCATGCGCTTTGATCCAATAAACGGCGGATTACCGACTACAAAATCCGCTTGCGGCCAAGCAGCCCTGCGCGGGTTCACATAGCGCTCCAGAGGTACGCGGCGGCTGTCGTCAGGCACGGCCTCACCGGTAACGGGCGAGAACTTCATGCTTATGCCGTCCCAGCGGCTCAAAGGCACGCCACGCTCGTCGAGAAGGTATTCCACGCGGTCGTACGCCAGCACGGCATCGCGATTCTCGATGTTGCGAAAGTCACGAATCACCGGCTGCGGTGGGCTCACGTCGCCGCGGGTGCGGTAGTGCCATTGCAGGTAGCCGATCCACAGCACCACTTCGGCGATGGCGGCGGCGCGCGGGTTGATCTCGATGCCAAGCAGCTGGTGCGGGTCCACCGTTTCGCCACCCATGGCGTCGGCGCGTTCGCCGCCCAGGGCCAGGCCGGTCTGGCGAAAGCCCAGCTCGTCGAGCGCGTTGAGAACTTCACCTTCGAGGCGTTTGAGGTGTTCCAGCGTCACATACAGAAAGTTGCCGCTTCCGCAGGCGGGATCAAGCACGCGAACAGTGCAGAGGCGGTGGTGAAAGTCCTGGATGATCTTGATGGCCTCAGCCCGCGTCTCACGCATACGCTGCGCGAGGTTCTTCTCTTCCTTCGCGCGAGCCGGAAGTGCGGCGATGGACTGCTCAATCTCACTGCTCTCTGCCGCCTTGATCAATGCTGCCGTGTGTGCGTCATTCCACTCCTCCCGCAGCGGCTCAATCACCGTGGGTAGCACCAGCCGCTCGACGTAAGCACGCGGCGTGTAGTGGGCGCCGAGCTTGTGCCGCTCGCCGGGATCAAGCGCGCGCTCTAGTAAGGTACCGAAGATGGCTGGCTCCACGTGCTCCCACTTGGCTTTAGCCGCCTCTATCAGTAGGGCCACCTGCTCACGGGTTAGTGGCAGAGTGTCGGGCTGTTTGAACAGCTTGCCGTTGAAGCGCAGAACATCGCTGGCGATGGCGGCGGAGAAGCCGCCGCCGTCCATGTCATGCCATAGCTGGGCGAGCATGCGCATGGCGGTATCGGGCTGATCGGCGTACTTCAGCAGCAGATCGCGGAAGCTGTCGGCGGGCAGCAGTCTCACGTCTTCGGCAAACATCGTGAACAGGCAGCGCATGAGGAACCGCGCCACGCTCTCGGCCGGATGGCCGGCCGCTTCCAGGCTGCGCGCGAGGGCTGCGAGGCGCGCGGCGATCTCGCGGGTGACTCGTGCGGACTCGCGGCTGGGGTCGAGTGCGAGCGGGTCGGTCCACACCTTGCGCAGGCGCTCGCGGATCGCCTCGTCGCGCAGGTCGGCGAGCGCGAGGCGATGGCTGCTCGGATCGGGGAACGGCGTGTAGGTGGCGCCGGAGCGCGAGAACTCCGAATACAGCTCGATGCGGTTGCCTACGTCGAGCACGATCAGGAACGGCGGGCGGCCTTCGCTGGCGGGCAGCGCGCGAGCGTACTGCTCGGCTTGGCTGCGCGCTCGCAGGAGCGCATCGTCAAAACCCTTGGTGTGGGTCCGCGCCTTGAGCTTTTTCGCTTCCAGCACGAAGCAGGCGCGCTTGTAGAGGTCGATGCGCCCGGCCGAGTTGCTGCCGTCGCCGTGGGCAAAGGTCACGGGCCGTTCGAACATGTACTGCTGCTCGGCATCCGGATGCGGCGGCTCCACGCCGAGCAGGTGGCACAGATCCATTGCGAAACTCTGCGCGGTGGACAACTCCGAGGCGTTGACGCCACTCCATTTGGCGATGAAGTCGTCGCTGGCGTCCCTGCTGATCTGGTTCATGCTGCAGCTCGTCGATTCCCCATTCAGCAGGCTAGCGGAACGACGCTTCCGATGCACATATAGCCCTCGTGGGGGCGATCGAAGTCGTCTCCGGCACCGGCCCGAAGCGGCTTACCGGTCGCCGGGAATTTCAATGCCAGGCTAGGCTCGATGTATGCACAAGGCCGGCGCGGATGTAGCGGCGATGCGAGTGCGAGCGCGCCCGCAAGTCGAGCGCTGCGCTCCTCGCCGTTGGGTTCGAAATGTCTACTCCCTTTTTAACCAAGATAGGACGCCGAGGAGGCTGGTCGTAGAGAGGTGGCGCTGGTCTGCTGTAGCCTTTCCCTGTCGATCAAGGTGTACGGCGTGCAGGCCGGCGGCGGTAGCGCCCTCATAGTCGCAACGCCAAGTGTCGCCGATCATGAGCACCTCTTGAGGAAGAAGCTGCAGGCGCCGGCAGAGGGCTTCGTAAAAGCCACCATCTGGCTTCTCAAAACCCACTTCGAAGGACATGCATGAAACGTCCAGTAGCGCTCCTAGCTGCGCTTCGATGGGACGCGCGTACGGCAGTGCGAGGTTGGATGCAACGGCAGTGCGTAGACCAAGTCGCTTGAGCTCTTCCAGAACCTCCCGCGCTTCCGGGTAGGGCTGGGTGGACGCGAGCTCCGCTTGCAGGTCTTCATGGAGGATGTCCATCTCTCTGGCGTCAAGCGCCAGGCCGCAGAGGTGGGTCATCGCGTCCAGGTCGATCGGTTCGCACATGGGTGATCTCGCCAGCGGTAGCGCAGCAGCCTTTGCTAGTCGGGCATAGGGTCGTCGCTTGTCGTGTATCTCGACGAGGGTGCCGAATGCGTCGAATGCGACGGCCTTGATCTTATGTTGCATTCGGGTTCCTTTTCCTTGTTGGGGGGCGCAACCTTGCTGCGACAGCAGGCGTTTTACCGGTCTGGCACGTCTTCCGGTTTTAAATGGGTGTATCGCTTGAGCGTGGCCCAAGATTCGTGCAGCGTGAACTGAGCCACTTCTTGAATGCTGTGCCCACGTTCGAACAAGCGCGATGTCGCCTCGTGACGCAAATCGTGGAACCGCAGATCCTTGATGCCGAGTAGCTTGCAGGCGCGGGTGAAGGCCGCGCCGATCGACTTCGGGTTGTAGGGGAAAACGAGGTCGCTATCCGCAGGCTGGCGATGAATGATCTCCCAGGCTGCGGGCGGCATGCGGAAGCTGCGGCGGTTGCCGGCTTTCTGCCGCGGGTGCTTCACATCGTCGAGCCAGGCGATACCCTTTTCCGGCACGAGATCATGGCGCCGTAGGCGCGTGATCTCCTCCTGCCGTCGCGCGGATGCGAGGGCGAACTGCACTATGTCAGCCATAGGAATGCCGGCACGTCTGTCGCGTGACCGGAAGTGCTTCAGCAGCTTCTCTTCCTCGGCGGCGCTGACGCGTCGATCGCGCTGCTTCGATTTCTGGATCACCTTGCGGCTGCGAAGCTCGTGACGAGCATCGTCGAGCTTCGTGAGGTCCACGGGGATGCCGAGTGCAGATCGTGCCGACTTCAGTATCTGGCCAATCCAGATGAAGTCGTTCCCCACGGTGGCTGGGCCAGCTCCTTCATCGCGCCTTTCGGCGGCGTGTTGCAGATAGTCCGCGACCGAGAGGTTGGCGGCCCTCTTCGCTGCTATGGGATAACCACGAAGTCGGTTGAGATCCGCTTCCTTGGTTCTGCCCCAGTTCGCGGACGCTTTGACTTCAGCGATGTACCAGGCGACGAGCTCCTTGAGGGTGTGGCGTACGCCTAACGGCTCGCCGCGGGCACGTTGCTGATCTAGTTCTGACTCGCGCCGTCGCAGCCACTCCGTAGCGAGCGCTTTCTTTCCGAAGGTCTGCGCCTCGGTGTGCACCAAGGCGCCATCGCGCTTGAGCCTGATTTGCGCGGTGTACCCTATTGAGCCGTTGCTTCGACGGCGCTGCACGATAGTGCCCATAAGACGGTGCTACATGGCCAAGTGTGTAGCAATTATCGTAGCACTGTAGTACTCAAAACACTCGAAAATTGCCAGAAATGCTCGAAAACGCGACCGCTCCAGATGTCCAGAAAAGCCAGCTGCACGGCCAAAAATCGCCAGATTCGAGCGATTGGCGCATCTGCGTCGCCCCGATGATGGACTGGACGGACCGGCACTGCCGTTATTTCCACCGCATCCTGTCGGCGCATGCGCGCCTGTATACCGAGATGGTCACCAGCGCCGCACTGGTGCGTGGCGGGCAGTTGCGCCTGCTCGAACACAGCCAGCAGGAGCATCCGGTGGCGCTGCAACTGGGCGGCAGCGAGCCGCCGGAGCTGGCGCAGGCCGCGCGGCTGGGCGCTCAGGCGGGCTACGACGAGATCAATCTCAACGTAGGCTGCCCATCCGATCGCGTGCAGTCCGGCCGCTTCGGCGCCTGCCTGATGCGCGAGCCCGCGCTGGTGGCCGACTGCGTCAAGGCCATGCGCGATGCGGTGGACGTGCCGGTGACGGTGAAGTGTCGCATCGGGGTGGACGATCAGGACGACTACGCCGATCTGCAGCGCTTCACCGAAAGCATGCTCGAGGCGGGCGTCGAGCTACTGGTGGTGCATGCCCGCAAGGCCTGGCTCAAGGGCCTGAGCCCGAAGGAGAACCGTGAGATCCCGCCGCTGGATTACGCGCGCGTCTACCGCCTCAAGCGCGAGTTTCCGCAGCTCGTCGTGGTGATCAACGGTGGCATCACCACGGTGGAGGCGGTGCGTTCGCACCTGGCGCACGTGGACGGGGTGATGCTGGGGCGGGCCGCCTACCACGATCCCTACCTGCTCGCGCATCTGGAAGCGGCCCTGTACGGCGCTCCGCTGCCCACGCGCGAGGAAGTGCTCGGCCACCTGCGTTCCTACGTCGAAGCCGAGCTCAGGCGCGGCACGGCGCTCAAGCACATCAGCCGGCACCTGCTGGGCCTGTACCAGGGCGAACCCGGGGCGCGCAGCTTCCGGCGCGTGCTGAGCGAGGGCGCGCACTTGCCCGGTGCGGGCTGGAGCCTGCTCGAGCGAGCCGCCAGCGGCCGCCGGGAGGCAGCGTGATCACCCGCAGGTCGACCACGAGCGGCCTGCTCGCACGGCATCCGGTCAACGGGCAGGGTGGCGGGTGTGCGGGCGGCCTCCGTCCGGGGATTGTTCAGGCCCGCTTGCCTAGGCTGGCATCCATTTGGACGTGGGTCACCGCCGTGCCGACGATGTTCTCCCGACTGCTGCTGGCCTGCCTGCCCGCGTTGCTGCTTGCCGCGCCCGTGCAGGCACCGGCCCAGGAGAGGGCGTCGCTGACGCTGGAGGAGGCGGTGGCCAAGGTGCAACAGGAGACCGGCGGTAAGATATTGTCCGCCGACCCGCGCCGGCTCGGCCGCCGGACCGAGTACCGCATCAAGGTGCTCACCCCGGAAGGGCACGTGCGGGTCATAGCGATTTCGTCCGACGCACCGGCTGCGGGCGCGGGCAAGAACCCGGCCGGCAACGGCGCAGGCAACAAGGAGAAACACTGATGCGCATCCTATTGGTCGAGGACGAGGCGCCCTTGCGCGAAACCCTCGCCGCGCGCCTGAAGCGCGACGGCTTCGCGGTCGACGCCGCGCAGGATGGCGAGGAAGGCATCTATCTGGGCCGCGAGGTTCCGTTCGACCTGGCGATCATCGACCTGGGCCTGCCCAAGATGTCCGGCATGGACCTGGTCAAGGCGCTGCGCGAGGCCGGCCAGCGCTACCCCATCCTGATCCTCACCGCGCGCGGCTCCTGGCAGGACAAGGTCGAGGGCCTGAAGCACGGCGCCGACGACTACCTGGTCAAGCCCTTCCACGTGGAGGAGCTGCTGGCGCGCATCAACGCGCTGGTGCGCCGCGCCAGCGGCTGGTCCAAGCCGGTGCTGGCCTGCGGCCCGATCAAGCTGGACACGACCGCGCAGACGGTCACCGTCGAAGGCAAGCCGGTCGACCTCACCAGCTACGAGTACAAGGTGCTCGAATACCTGATGCTGCACGCCGGCGAGCTGGTCTCCAAGGCCGACCTGACCGAGCACATCTACCAGCAGGACTTCGACCGCGATTCCAACGTGCTGGAGGTGTTCATCGGCCGCCTGCGGCGCAAGCTGGATCCGGACAGCGCGCTCAAGCCGATCGAGACCGTGCGCGGGCGTGGCTATCGCTTCGCCATCCCCCGCAGCGACGGCGACGACGACTGAGCTCCAACCCATGCTCCTGCGGCGGCCCCTGAGCACGCATGTTTTGCGCCGGCCGCCGGGCCGGGGCGGGCGCTGATCCGTGTACGCCCCTCGTCCGTTTTCGCTGGCCGCGCGCGCGGCCATCGCCACCGGCCTGGTGCTGGCCGGGTTCCTGGGGTTGGTGGGACTGACACTGTCTCGCGCCAACCACGAGAGCGCGCTCAACAATCTGCACGACCGCCTGCAGAACTATGTGGTCGCCTATCTGGCCGGGACCGAGGTGTCGCGCTACGGCAAGGTACTGCTGCCGGACGCGCCGCCCGATCCGAGCTTCTCGCGGCCCGGTTCGGGCCTTTACGCGGTCGTGCTGGGCGACAAGGAGTTCCGCTGGGAATCCTCCTCGGCGATCGGGCGCGACTTCAGCTTTCTCAAGGAGCTGGCGCCAGGCCAGAGCCGCTTCGTCGGCCCGGTCGATACGCGTATGGGGCGACTCTATTACTACGCCTTCGGCGTGGCCTGGGACGTGCCGGAGAAGAAGCCGCTCAAGCTCACTTTCATGGTGGCGCAGACCGAGGACCAGTTCGAAGGCGAGAACGCGGTCTACCGGCGCACCCTGGTCGGCATGCTCTCGATCCTGGGCGTGATGCTGATCGTGCTGCAGCTGTTGCTGCTGCGCTGGAGCCTGACCCCGCTGCGCAGGGTGGCCACCGACATGGCGCGGGTCGAGCGCGGCAAGAGCGACCACCTGGACAGCCAGTATCCGCTGGAGCTGACCGCGCTCACCGAGCGCATCAATGCCTTCATCGATTCGGAGCGCGAGCAGCGCACGCGCACCCGCAACACCCTGGCCGACCTCGCGCACAGCCTGAAGACGCCGCTGGCGGTGATCCGTTCGCGGCTGGAGTCGGCCGGCAACGAACCGAACCTGCGCGCCGACGTGCTCGACCAGGTGCGCCGCATGGACGAACTGGTGGCCTACCAGCTCGCCCGCGCCGCCACCTCCGGCCGGCAGACCTTCGCCAGCGCCGTGCCGATCGCCGGCCACGCCGAAGACCTGGTGCGCAGCCTGGAGAAGGTCTACGCCGCCAAGAACGTGCTGTGCGAGTTCGAGATGGACGAGGGCGCAGCCTTCTACGGCGAGCAGGGTGACCTGCTGGAGCTGATGGGCAACCTTTTGGAAAACGCCTTCAAGTGGGCCGGCCACCGCGTATTGCTGGTGGTCAAGGCACAGCCGCAGGCCGGCCGCCAGCGCCCGGGCCTGTGGCTGAGCGTGGAGGACGATGGTCCCGGCATCGCCGAGGACAAGATCGAGAAAGTGCTCCAGCGCGGCGTGCGCGGCGACGAGCGCGTGCAAGGCCATGGCATCGGCCTGTCGATCGTGCAGGACATCGTCAAGGCTTACCGCGGCGAACTGGTGGTCGATCGCTCGCCCGAGTTCGGCGGCGCGCGCTTCAGCGTGAACTTGCCGGCGAGTTGAGGTCGCCTGTGAAGCCCGCTCCCGCAGGGAGCGGCGTTGCCGGCTTACTGGATCGAACCGGGCAGCAGCGATTGCCAGCCCAGGCTGCCGTGGTGCCCGGCGCGCGGATGCGGCGTGGAACCGCCGCCGCCACCTTCGCTGGTGTCCGTATTGTCCACCGCCGGGTCGGGGGGAAGGCAGTCATGGTTGGCGCTGGATGGGTCGTTGCTGGCGCTGCCACCACCTTCGTGGCTGGCCGTGTCGAGCGTCGCATGCGGGGCGATCGGGTCCTGTGTGGTGACGCCCATGGCCGCGGCCGTACCCACGCCGGACAGCGCGAGCAGGCATCCGAACAGGCAGCGATTGAGTCCCATGGCGATCAACCCCTTGATCCACCAGCCAAGGGCCGGATCGTCGCAGAAACGTGAGGGTGTTGCCAGTGCCAGGTCCGGCGCGCCTGGCTGGGCGAGCGGCCGGAGGGAACAGATAGAATCGGCCGATGCGCGCGATCTATTCCATCTCCGCCCGGCTCGCCGGCTCCGCCCCGGGAGTGGCCGGCTGATGCAGGCACGACAACTGCTGGCCGCCCTGGCCGCGGGCGAGGCGGTTTCCGGAGCCCAACTGGCCGAACGGGCCGGCGTCACGCGCGCGGCGATCTGGAAGCAGGTCGAGGCGTTGCGCACGCGCGGCGTGCCGGTGGAGGCCCGCGGCGCGGCCGGCTACCGGCTGCCCTGGCCGGTGCAATTGCTGGACGAGTCGCGCATCCGCGCGGCCCTGCCGCGCGCCTGTGCGTCCCGGCTGGGCGCGCTGGAAGTGCACTGGGAGCTCGACTCCACTTCCAGCGAACTGCAGCGGCGCCTGGGCGAGACGGCCGACCTGAGCTTCGTGCTGGCCGAAACGCAGACCGCCGGGCGTGGCCGCCGCGGCCGCAGCTGGCTGTCGCCCCCGGGGCTCAACCTCTACCTGTCCTGCGTGAAGCGCTTCCACCGCGGCTTCTCCACCCTGTCCGGGCTGTCGCTGGCGGTCGGCGTCATGGTGCTGCGGGCGATCGAGTCCTTCGACATCGGCGGCGCGGGACTCAAGTGGCCCAACGACCTGCTGGCGGCCGGCGGCAAGCTGGCCGGCGTGCTGGTGGAACTGAGCGGCGAGTACCAGGGGCCGTGCGCGGCGGTGATCGGCGTGGGACTCAACCTGCGCCTGACCGAGGCCTTGCGAGACCAGGCCGGGCAGCCGGCCTGCGACCTGGCCACGCTGGCCGGCGGCCAGCCGCCGGAGCGCAATGCGATGGCGGCGCGCTTGATCGCCGCACTGGCCGATGGCCTGCGTGAATTCGAGCGGCACGGCTTCGCGTCCTTCGTCGACGACTACGCCCGCCACGACTTGCTGGCCGGCCGCCAGCTCAGGCTCAGCGGCGCGCAGGGTCACTGCGAAGGCGTCGGCGCCGGCGTCGACGCGCGCGGCGCGCTGCAGGTGCGCCTGGCCCTCGGCGAAATCCGGTCGTTCGATAGCGCTGACGTCACGGTGCGCCGCACATGAGGCTGCTGCTGGATCTGGGCAACACGCGGCTGAAGTGGGCGCTGGAAGATGCCGGCCGCTGGTTCGCCGATGGCGCGGCCGCGTGGAGCGAGGACCTCGCGTTGCTCGGCGCCACCTGGCAGGCGCTGCCGAAGCCGGCCGCGGCGTTCGGCGCATCGGTGGTCGACGATGCGCGCGAGCAGGCGGCCGCCGCGCAGGTGCGCGCCCTGTTCGGGCTGGACGTCGTCTGGCTGCGCACGCCCGTAGCTGCGTGCGGTGTGCGCAATGCGTATCCCGAGCCGGCACGGCTGGGCGTGGATCGCTTTCTCGCGATGGTCGCCGCACGCGCTGCCGGCTCGGGCGACTGCGTGCTGGTCGGCGTAGGCACGGCGCTGACGCTGGACGCCCTCGCCGCCGACGGCCAGCATCTGGGCGGCCTGATCGCGCCGGGCCCGCGGCTGATGCAGCAGTCGCTGCTCGGCGCCACCGCGCAGGTGCGCCCGCGCAACGACGGCGTGCTGGTGGACTCGGCGGACAACACCGCCGACGCGGTGGTCTCCGGCTGCTGGCAGGCCGCCGCCGCGCTGGTCGAACGCTTCGTGGCACGCATGGCGCCACGCCTTGGCGGCACGCCCGCGGTGCGCCTGGACGGCGGCGACGCGGCCGGCCTGGCGCCCCTGCTCGACCTGCCCGCGAGCCTGGTCGAACACGGCGTGCTGCATGGCCTGGCGGTGTGGGTGCAGACACAATCGGGGGCCGCGTCCGGCCATTAGAATGACCCTGTCCAATGGGGGTCTCGATGTTCCTGCGCCTGCTCTTCGTCCTGCTGATCGCGCTCAATATCGCTGTGGGCGCCTGGCTGCTGCTCGGCCAGGACGATGCGCACGGGCGCAGCATCGCCGATCCGGGCGTGCCGGTGCTGCACCTGTTGTCCGAACAGACCGCGATGGCTGCCGGCGCAGGCAGTACGCCGGCGCCGCCCGCGACGGCGCCCGCGGCGGCCAGCATCTCCGCGCCGGAAACCCGCTGCCTGGCGATCGGCCCCTTCGCGACGCCGCAGGATCTGCGCAACGCGCGCGCCGCGCTGGCCGCGGCCGGTACGCGCATGCGCTCGCGTCAGGAACACACCACCGAGGCCCGCGGCTGGTGGGTCTATCTGCCGGCACCGGGCACCCGCGCGCAGGCGCTCGCACTGGCGCGGCGGCTGGATACCGCGCACGTCGGCGACTATTACGTGATGAGTTCGGGCGACCAGTCCAACGCGATTTCGCTGGGCTTGTTCAAGGATCCCGCCAACGCGCGCAAGCGCCGCGACGAAGTGGCCTCGGCCGGTTTCGCCGCGCAGATCCAGGAACGCACCGAGCAGGTGCCCGAGTACTGGCTGGACCTGGTGGTCGCCGACGGCGCCAACTTCGACTGGCGCGGCCGCGTACGCGGCGCCGGGGTCAGTTCGCACAGCGCCACCTGCTTCTGAGCGCACGACTTTGGGGAGGCCCGAGCGCTGAGGCGCCCTTCCAGCGCACCCGCATCCCGCCTGCTAGACTTTCTGCTCTTCCACGCCGGCATAGCTCAGTTGGTAGAGCAACTGATTTGTAATCAGTAGGTCGCGGGTTCGATTCCTGCTGCCGGCACCAGCCAAGCGGTGCGCGCCAGCGCGCGCAGGCGCCCATCGACGGACGAGGCAGCATGAGCGGCACGCAGACAGTGAGCTTGATCGGTGCACCTACCGACATCGGCGCCGGCCACCGCGGCGCCTCGATGGGACCCGAAGCGCTGCGCGTGGCGCGCTTGGCCGAAAAACTCGGCGCGCGCGGCCTGCAGGTGATCGACCGCGGCAACCTGCAGGGGCCGCTCAATCCCTGGCTGCCGCCGGAGGAGGGCTACCGCCACCTGGACGAGGTGGCGACCTGGAACATGGCCGTGCACACCGCCGTGCGCCAGGAACTGCAGGCCGGGCGCATCCCGGTGCTGCTCGGCGGCGACCACTCCCTGGCGATCGGCTCGATTTCCGCCGTGGCCGACCATTGCCGGGATACCGGCAAACAGCTGCGCGTGCTCTGGCTGGACGCCCATGCCGACTTCAATACCGCCCAGGCCACGCCGTCGGGCAACATCCACGGCATGCCGGTGGCCTGCCTGTGCGGCAACGGCCCGGACCGGCTCACCGGCATCGGCAACCACACGCCCGCCACTTCGCCGCACGTGTTCCGCCAGATCGGCATCCGCTCGGTCGACGAAGGCGAGAAGAAGCTGGTGCGCGAGGCCGGCATGCAGATCGTCGACATGCGCCACATCGACGAAATCGGCATGAAGCGCGCGATGGAAGAAGCGCTCGCCGACGTCGACGAGAACACCCACCTGCACGTGAGCTTCGACGTCGATTTCCTCGATCCGTCGATCGCCCCGGGCGTGGGCACCACCGTGCGCGGCGGCCCGACCTACCGCGAGGCGCAGCTGTGCATGGAAATGATCGCCGACACCGGCCGCCTGGGTTCGCTGGACATCGTCGAGCTCAACCCCGCTTACGACAAGCGCAACCAGACCGCCAAGCTGGCGGTGGACCTGGTCGAGTCGCTGTTCGGCAAGTCCACGCTGATCCGCTGACGCCGGCTGCGGCGCAACAGCGCAATCCACCGCGGCGCGTCCGCAGCGCCTATCATGGCGGGCTGGCGGCGCCTGCCGCGCGTTTCTCTTGCCATCATCCCTCGCCATGACCCGAACCCGCGTCCTCACCGGCATCACCACCACCGGCACGCCCCACCTGGGCAACTACGCCGGCGCCATCCGTCCCGCGATCGCCGCCAGCCGGCGCGAGGACGTGGATGCGTTCTTCTTCATGGCCGACTACCACGCGCTGATCAAGGCGGACGATCCCGCGCGCATCGCGCGCTCGCGGCTGGAGATCGCGGCGAGCTGGCTGGCCTGCGGGCTGGATCCGCAGCGGGTGACGTTCTACCGCCAGTCCGACGTCCCCGAGATCCCCGAGCTCTGCTGGCTGCTCACCTGCGTCACCGCCAAGGGCCTGCTCAACCGCGCCCATGCCTACAAGGCGGCGGTGGACAAGAACGTGGAAACCGGCGAGGACCCGGACGCCGGCGTCACCGCGGGCCTGTACATGTACCCGGTGCTGATGGCCGCCGACATCCTCGCCTTCGACGCGCACAAGGTGCCGGTCGGCCGCGACCAGATCCAGCACCTGGAGATGGCGCGCGACATCGCGCAGCGTTTCAATCACATCTACGGCAAGGACTTCTTCGTGCTGCCGGAGGTGCAGATCGAGGAGCAGGTGGCCACGCTGCCCGGCCTGGACGGGCGCAAGATGTCCAAGAGCTACGACAACACCATCCCGCTCTTCAGTGGCGGCAAGAAGGCTCTGCGCGAGTCGGTGATGCGCATCGTCACCGATTCGCGTCTGCCTGGCGAGCCGAAGGATCCGGACGATGCCTCGCTGTTCACGCTCTACCGGGCCTTTGCCAGCGAGGCGCAGACCGCGGCGTTCCGCCGCGCGCTGGAAGCGGGCCTGGCCTGGGGTGAGGCCAAGCAGGCGCTGTTCGACCTCCTGGAAGGACAGATCGCGCCTATGCGCGAGCGCTACGAGGCGCTGATCGCGCAGCCCGCGCACATCGAGGAGATCCTGCACGAAGGCGCCCGCAAGGCGCGTGCCATCGCTACGCCGAAGCTGGCGATGCTGCGCCAGGCCGTGGGCCTGGGCAGCCATGCGCCCGCGGGTGCGGTGAGCGCGGCCAGGCCGCCTGCCGAGAAGACCCCGCGGCTGGCCAGCTTCCGCGACGAGCAGGGCCGCTTCCGCTTCCGTCTGTTCGCCGGCGACGGCGAGGAACTGCTGCTCTCGCGCGCCTTCGACGACCCCAAGGCCGCGGGGGCCGCGCAGAAGCGTGTGAAGCAGCTGGGCGCCGCGGCGGCCGTGGTGCAGCTCACGCCGACCGCGCTGCTGCTGGAGCTCGACGGCGAACCGGTGGGCAGCACGCCCGAGTACGCCGACGGGCAGGCGCGCGACCAGGCGCTGGAGCGGCTGCGCACGGCGCTCGATCAGCTTGCCGGCGCGGCCTGAGGGACCGTCCCCGATGCTCCGTTATCTGGCACTGCTGCTGCTCGCGCCCTGGTTGCTGATCCTGGGCTGGGCCTATTTCGCCTACCCCAAGAGCCTGCCGCGCACCGCCGCGCGTCGGCTGTTCGACTGGGTCGCCCTGCTGCTGGCCGCCGTCGCCGCCGCGATGTGCGCCGCCTACGGTTTCGAATCGGCGCCGCCGCCGCAGGTGGGTGCCTTTGGCCGCGCCAGTGGCGCGATCTGGCAGCAGGTCTTGCCTGCGCTGCTCGGCTACGGCGCCTGCGTCGCCGTGCTCGCGGCGGCGATGCTCCTGCGCCGCCTGCTGTGGCGCCGCGCGCGCCGGTGAGCTGCTCCATGTCCTACGACCCGCAAACCCTGCTGCTGCAGCTGTTCGAACGCCATGACGTGGCTCTGGAACCGGACGAGGACTGGCTGCTGACCGACGGCGACTTTCCCGCGGTGCGCGCGCACTGGCAGGACGGCTCGGCGGGCCAGCCCGGCCGGCTGGACATCGACCTGGTGCTGGATGAGGAACGCCAGATCGAACTGAGCTACGCCGGCAACGGTCCCGGCCAGGCCGGCTGCCGCGATGCCCTCGAGCGCTTCGCCGCCGGCGACTTGGCCGTGCTGCTGGCCGCCTGCTGGTACGTCACCGACGATCGCAAGCTGGACCTGGCGCAATGGGAACTGGGCCTGCGCAGCTGGGATGCCTTCATCGGTCGGCTGCAAGTGGATGGCGCCGAGGCCGCCGGCCTGCCGGACGTCCGCGGCGCCATCGTCGAGGCGCTGAAGCGCGAGTCGCTGGTGCCGCGCATGCACTGGGTGCGGCTGTTCCTGCGCCGCGCGGCCGAAGGCACGCTGGCGGTCGAGACGCTGCTGGACAACGAGCCCTGGCCGGGCGGCGACCGCGCGCTGGCCGCGCTTCCCTGGCCGGCCGGCATGCAGGACTACAGCGTGCGCAGCCTGCTGGTGCTGGACCTGCGCGACTACTGATCGGTCGACCGCCGGCCGGCGAATCGCGCTCTGCTTCCCGGGCACGGCCAGCGACGGCGCCTGCGTCGGTCGCGCCTCTGCGTCAGTCCCAGCGGTTTACGTGGGGCCCGAAACGTTCGCGCTGCTTCTTCACGACGCAGAAGCGGTGGCCGGTGGGCGCCTGCATCACCCACCAGCGCTCCTTGACGTAGGCGATCGCGTGGGCGCCGAGCGCCTGCAGGCGGGCGACTTCGGCGTCGAGATCATCGGTTTCGATGTCCAGGTGCACGCGGCTTTCGTGATCGACCTTCTGCAGCAGGACGATCGGTTCGTCCTGCGCAGTGGCGAGGGCGGCGTAGCGGCCGTCACCGTCCTGGTCGGCATCCTCGACCGGCTTGCCCAGCGCGGCGCTCCAGAAGCGGATCGCCGGTTCCAGGTCGTCGAGCTGGCAGTCGAGCACGATGGTGCTCAGGCGGCTGTGGTGCATGGGGCCTCCCTGTGGGCAGGAATCCCAAGCCTGCGCGCGGGAGCGTGAAAAGAAAACGGAGCGCCCGGGCGCTCCGTTTTCGTGGGTCTGGAGAGCGAAAGGCCTCCCCCTCTCCCCAGCCCTCTCCCCCGGCAGGGCCGGGGTAGAGGGAGCGGTTGCGGCTAGCCTTGCCGTTCCCCGTTCCCCGTTCCCCGTTATTGCGGCAGCGCCAGGTCGTCCAGCAGCGCCTTGAGGAAGCGCGCCGCCTCGCCGCCGGTGGCGGCGCGGTGGTCGAAGGTGAGGCTGATCGGCATGCGCCGGTGCACCTCGATGCCGCCCATCACGGCGACCACGTCGTGGCTCAACTTGCCGGCGCCGACGATGGCCACGCACGGCGGCACCACCACCGGAGTGGCATAGCGGCCCGCGAACATCCCGAAGTTCGACAGGCTGATGGTGTAGCCGGAAAGCTCCGACGGCGGGATCGAGCGGTCCTCCACCTGCGCACGCAGACGCTGGATGCCGGCGCGGATGCCGGCGCCGTCCAGCACGTCGGCGTTGCGCAGGGCCGGCACGAACAGGCCGTCGTCGGTGTCCACCGCGATGCCGATGTCGACGTGGCGGTGCAGGGTGCGGGTGAGGTTCTTGCCGTCGAACCATGCGTTGAGCGCCGGCACCGCCTTGCAGGCGGCGACGATGGCGCGGATCAGGCGCGCGGTGATGTCCTGCTTGCCCAGCCAGGCGTGCAGGTCGGCATCGTCGACCAGCGTGGTCGGCACGACCTGGGCGTGGGCCTCGGCCATCACGCGGGCCATGTTGCGGCGCACGCCCTTCAGCTGCTCCGGCTGGCCGGTGACGGCCTGCGACGGCGGTGCGGTGCGCACCGGCTTGCCGGCCAGCGAGACCGGGCCGCGCTGCGGCGCCGGACCGGGCTCGGGCAGCTGCGGCGCCAGGTGGCGGCCGGCCGAGGCCGGCACCGCGCGCGCCGGCGCGCCGCCGAGCGGGGCGCTGCCGTTGGCGGCGGCGTCCTTGACGTCCTTCATGGTGACCACGCCCTCGGCGCCGGTCGGGCGCACCTTGGCGATGTCCACCTTGAGCTTCTTGGCCAGCGCGCGCACCGCGGGCACCGCCTTGACGCCGCCGATGCTGGCGGCCTGCTCGACGTGCACGGCGTTGCCGCTGACCATGGCGCCGACCACGGTGCCTTCGTCCTCGCGGTCCTTGCCGCCGGTTTCGACTTCACCGCCCTCGTCGGAGGCGACGACCTTGTTGCCGTCGTCCGGCGCCGGACTGCCGACGCTCTTCTTCGGGCCGTGGTGGTGGCCGGTGGACTCGGCCTCGGCGCGCTGCTTGGCGTTCGGGTCCGGCTCGAAGTCGGCCAGCGCGGCGCCGGTCTCGATCACGTCGCCGGCGGCGCCGTAGAGCTTGGTCACCTTGCCGGTGTAGGGCGAGGGCACCTCGACCACCGCCTTGGCGGTTTCCATCGAAGCCAGCGGCGCGTCGAGCTTGATCGTGTCGCCGACCTTCACGTGCCATTCGACGATGGTCGCGTCGGGCAGGCCTTCGCCGAGGTCGGGGAGGTGGAACGTCTTGATGTCAGCCATGGCGTTGTATCCGGGAATGGGGAACAGGGAACGGGGAACGGGGTGGGCTACCGGAACGCTGACGTTCCCTGTTCCCTGTTCCCCGTTCCCGGCAGTTCAAGAAGCGGCCAGCGTGCGCTTGGCCGCCTCGACCACGCGCTCGGTGCTGGGCAGGTACTTCATTTCCAGGCGGAACAGCGGGATGTGCGTGTCGTAGCCGGTCACGCGCTCGACCGGCGCGAGCAGGTCGAACATGCACTCCTCGGCCAGGCGCGCGGCGATCTCGGCGCCGAAGCCTGCGGTCTTGGGCGCTTCGTGCACGATCACGCAGCGGCCGGTCTTGGCGACCGACTCGGCGATCGTGTCGAAGTCCAGCGGCGTCAGCGTGGCGACGTCGATGACCTCGGCGCTGATGCCCTCGGCGGCGAGCGCGTCGGCCGCTTCCAGCGTCTCCTTCACCTGCGCGCCCCAGGTCACCAGGGTCACGTCGGTGCCGTCGCGCAGCACGAAGCACACGTCCAGCGGCAGCGCCTCGCCGTCGTCCGGAACCTCTTCCTTGTACTGGCGGTAGATGCGCTTGGGTTCGAAGAACATCACCGGATCCGGGTCGCGGATCGCCGCCAGCAGCAGGCCGTAGGCGCGCGCGGGCGAGGAGGGCAGCACCACGCGCAGGCCCGGGATGTTGGTGAACAGATGCTCGTTCGCCTCGGAGTGATGCTCCGGCGCACGGATGCCGCCGCCCCACGGCGCGCGCCACACCGCCGGTACCGTGATGCGGCCGCGCGTGCGGTTGCGCAGGCGCGCGGCGTGGCAGGCGATCTGCTCCATCATCGGGTAGATGAAGCCCTCGAACTGGGCCTCGGCGACCGGCTTCATGCCCTGGGCGGCCAAGCCAACCGTCACACCAGCAATGGTCGTCTCGTCCAGCGGCGTGTCGAGCACGCGCAGCTCGCCGAACTTCTCCTGCAGGCCCTGGGTGGCGCGGAACACGCCGCCGTTGACGCCCACGTCCTCGCCCAGCACGACCACGGACGGGTCGCGCGCCATTTCGTAGGCCAGCGCCTGGGTGACTGCTTCGATAAGGGTGATCTGTGCCATGGTCTTCAGTGGCCCTTGTTTTCAAGCGAGAGCGCGAGGTCGCGCTGCTTTTCCAGGTCGGCGGGGATTTCGGCGAAGGTGTAGTCGAACATCGCGGTGACCGGCTGGGTCTTGGTCTCCAGGTACGCATTCACCTCGTTGTCCATCCAGTCGTCGCACTCGGCCTTCCAGGCTTCTTCCTTCTCGTCGTCCCAGGCGCCCTTGGCCACCAGCCAGCTCTTCAGGCGCTTGACCGGGTCCTTCGCCCAGGCGTCCTTGACCTCCTGCTCGCCGCGGTAGCGGCGAGCGTCGTCGGCGGTGGTGTGGTCGCCCAGGCGATAGGTGACCGCCTCGATGACGCTGCCGCCCTGGCCGTTGCGGGCGCGCTCGAGCGCGTCTTCCATCGCCTTGCGCACGGCGATGATGTCGTTGCCGTCGACCTGGATGCAGTACAGGCCCGCGGCGATGCCCTTCTGCGCGAGCGTCGGCGCGCCGGACTGGATCTTGCGCGGCACCGAGATGGCCCACTGGTTGTTCACGATCACCGCGACCATCGGCAGGTTCTGCGCGCCGGCGATGTTGATGGCGCCGTAGAAGTCGCCCTTGGACGAACCGCCGTCGCCGATGGTGCACACCGCCACGCGCTTCTCGCCGCGGATCTTGAAGGCGAGCGCGGAGCCGGCCGCGTGCAGGCACTGCGTGGCGATCGGCACCGACCAGGCGAAGTCGTGGCGCGCCGGCTCGTTCTGGTAGTCGTTGCCGCGCTCGTCGCCGCCCCAGTACATGTAGACCTCGCGCGGCTGCACGCCGCGGTAGAGCTGCGCGCCGTACTCGCGGTAGCTCGGCGCCAGCACGTCTTCGGGCTTCATGGCGCTGCCGATGCCCACGTGCGCGGCCTCGTGGCCCAGGCAGCTGGCATAGGTGCCGAGCTTGCCGGTGCGCTGCAGCGCGATCGACTTGGCGTCGAACACGCGGGTGGAGAGCATCAGCTTGTACAGCTCGACCATCTGGTTCAGATCCTGCGCGAACGCAGGCAGGTCGTCGCGCACCTGCTTGCCCTCGGCGTCGAGGTATTGCAGGTACTCGATTTCAAACTTGGCGGCGATGGACACGACTCGCTCCCATGGAAAGTGGGTGGGGTGATGCTTGCGTGGGGAGGCGGCGGCCCATCCAGTGGGGCCCGGCGCGCGCTTTTCGTCCCGGAAAGACCGCGTTTGATAGCAGGCGGGGATGTTGCGGTGCAAGGTACGGTGCAACATGCGCCGGCGTGTGGAAACGATGCGGCCCGCCTTTGACATGGGTGTGACGGGCCTCCCGGTCCTGGATCAGGGGCCGCTGCGAAACGCGCCCGCTACCATATCCGCTTCGATCGAAACGAACGGACGCATCCATGGCCGAGAACCAGCGCGACCTCGAAACCGGCATCGAGACGGACCTGAACGGCAAGATGACCTACGGCGGCTATCTTCAGCTGGGCACCCTGCTGTCGGCGCAGCGGCCGCTTTCCGGCCATCACGACGAGATGCTGTTCATCGTGCAGCACCACGTGTCGGAACTGTGGATGAAACTGGTGATCCACGAGCTCGGGGCGGCGATCGGGCACCTGCAGGCGGACGATGTCGATGCCTGCCTGAAGGTGCTGGCCCGCGTGAAGCAGGTGCAACGCCAGCTGTTCGAGCAGTGGGCGGTGCTGGAGACGCTGACGCCCGCCGAGTACCTGGAGTTCCGCGACGTGCTCGGGCCCTCGTCCGGCTTCCAGTCGCTGCAGTACCGCATGATCGAGTTCATGCTCGGCAACAAGCACGCGGACATGCTCAAGGTGTTCGCACACGATCCGGCCGCGCAGGCGCAATTGGGCGCGGTGCTCGCATCGCCCAGCCTCTACGATGAGTTCCTGCGCTACCTCGCCCGCCACGGCCACGCGGTGCCGGCCGAGCTCGTCGAGCGCGACTGGACCCAGCCTTATCGCCGCCATTCCGGCCTGCTGCCGGTGCTCAAGCGCATCTACGAGGAGCGCGGCAGCTTCTGGCCGGAGTACCACCTGTGCGAGCAACTGGTGGACGTGGAGGAAAGCTTCCAGCTTTGGCGCTTCCGCCACATGAAGACGGTGGAGCGGATCATCGGGCACCGCCGCGGCACCGGCGGCTCCTCCGGCGTGTCGTTCCTGAAGAAGGCGCTGGAACTGGAGTTCTTCCCGGAGCTGCTGGACGTGCGCACGGTGCTGGGTACCTGACCGGCGCTCGGAAGGGCCGCCATTGACGCGGCGCCCTCGCGCCGGTTACACGTCTGCGATGGCGCGCGGCCAGCGCGCACTCATACTCGAGGGGAATCCATGAGCCAGACCGCCGACGCCGCACCGGCCGCGCCCGACTACCCGCAACTGCTCGGCCACCCGCGTCCGCTGTGGATGCTGTTCATGACCGAGTTCTGGGAGCGCTTCGCCTATTACAGCGTCAGCTGGGCGCTGGTGCTCTACATCGTGGCGCAGTTCTTCCACGGCGATCCGGCAGGGCAGGGCTGGGCCGCCGGCATCTACGGCGCCTACACCGCGCTGATCTACGCGGCCTCGATCTTCGGCGGCTACGTGGCCGATCGGGTGATCGGCTACCAGCGCTCGATCCTGCTCGGCGCGGCGGTGATGGCCGCGGGCCTGTTCACCCTGCTGCTGCCGAGCAAGCCGTTGATGATGCTCGGCCTGGCGCTGGTGATCGCCGGCGACGGCCTGTTCAAACCGAACATCTCCACCATGGTGGGCCAGCTCTACGGGCGCGACGATCCGCGCCGCGACCGCGGCTTCACCCTGTTCTACATGGGCATCAATGCCGGCGCCTTCGTGGCGCCGCTGCTCACCGGCTGGATGGCGGCCTATTTCACCGACACGCCGATGCAGCAGAACTACCGCATCGTGTTCGGCGCCGCCGGCGTCGGCATGCTGCTGAGCTTCCTGTGGTTCTGGTTCGGCCGCCGCGGCCTGAAAGGCGTGGGTCGTCCGCTGCCGGGCATGGAGAACCGCCTGCGCGTGCTGTGGGTGCTGATCGGCGCGGCCATCGCGGTGCCGGTGATCTACGCGCTGCTGGCCTACGTCGGCGCCGACGGCCTGCAGTGGCTGCTCGGCGTCTTGTTCGTCGGCGTGGCGGCGGCGCTGATCGTCGAGGCGATGCGCCACGACCGGGTGCAGCTGCACCGGGTGATCGCCATGCTGATCGTGTTCGTCTTCAGCGTGGTGTTCTGGACCTTCTACTTCCAGTTTGGCACCTCGCTCAACTTCCTGGCGGAGAACTGGGTGGACCGGCAGATGTTCGGCGGCTGGGTGTTCCCGGTCGGCTGGTTCCAGTCGGTGACGCCGTTGTCGATCCTCGTGCTTGCGCCGCTGCTGACGCTGGTCTGGGCAGTCCTCTCGCGCCGCAAGGCCGAGCCGTCGATCCCGCGCAAGTTCAGCTTCGGGCTGATCTTCAACGGACTGGGCTTCATCGTGCTGGTGTACGCGCTCAAGGCACTGCTCGGGCCCACCGGGCTGATCCCGTTCTGGCCGCTGGTGCTGTGCTACGTGATGCAGACGCTGGGCGAGCTGTGCCTCTCGCCGATCGGCCTGTCGATGGTCACCAAGCTGGCGCCGCCGCGTTTCGTCGGCCTGGCGATGGGCGGCTGGTTTCTTTCGCTGGCAGGTGGCGGCGATTTTTCCGGCATCGTCGCCAGCCGCATCAGCGGCGAGCACGGCATGACGGTCGCCTCGGCGCTGTCCGGCTTCAGCTTCTGCTTCTGGGTGCTGGCCGGTTCCGGCGTGCTGTTGCTGCTGATCTCGCCGCTGATCAACAAGCTGATGCACGGGGTGAAGTAGACCCCGCTACCGCGCCTTCCCGTGCAAGCGGGGAGGGCTCAGGGGCTCTCCGGCGGCATCAGCTTGTCGAGGATGCGCTCGAGCCAGGCCTGTTCCTCGCCGTCCAGCTTCGCCAGCAGCTCGCGCTCACGCTGGCGCGCCATCGGCGCCACCTGGTCGTGGATCGCCCAGCCGGCCTCGCTGAGGCTGAGCACCGAGCGGCGCTTGTCGCCATCGTGGGTGGCGCGGCTTACCCGGCCCGCTTCGACCAGCCGCGCCAGCGCGCGGCTGACCGCCACCTTGTCCATCGCCGTGCGTTCGGCCACCTCGCGCGCGGACAGGCCGTCGAAGCGCGCCAGCACGGCCATCACCCGCCACTCGGTCACGCCCAGGTCGAAGCGCCGCTGGTAGTCGTCGGCGATCGCCTGGCTCACCGTGTTGGACACGATCGACAACTGGTAGGGCAGGAAATGCTCCAGTTCCAGCGGCGCGTGCTCCGGCGAGGCTTGCTTCGGCGGGGCGTGCTTCAAAAGGACACGTTCGTCCGATGGACGGGCGGGTTGGCGCTTGGCGGGCACGGCGGCGCGGTTCCTTGCAAATGGTTTCATATGTAACTATAACGGTGTTCTAGCCGAATTCTTCGTGGCCACCGCGCACGCTGCGGATAGGGCCGCGCCGCCAGCTTACGTCTTCCGCCATTCCAGGAGAGCGCCATGAACGCCCAACCGAACCTCGGCATGCAGGTCACCACGTTCGAGAACCCGATGGGCATCGACGGCTTCGAGTTCGTCGAGTTCGCCGCGCCGGCCGGGCGTGGGCAGGAATTGCACACGCTGTTCCGCAAGATGGGCTTCACGGCGGTGCTCAGGCACAAGAGCCGGCCGATCACCGTGTACCGCCAGAACGGCGTGAACTTCCTGGTCAACGAGGATCCGGATTCCTTCGCCGCCGACTTCGCCGCCAAGCATGGCCCTTGCGCCTGTGGCTTCGCGATCCGCTTCAAGACGCCTGCCGAGGAGGTCTGCCGGAAGGTGCTGGCCAACGGCGGCGAGGCGGTCGATCACAAGGCTTCCAGCAAGGCGGTGAACGCGCCGGTGGTCAAGGGCATCGGCGACTGCATGCTGTACCTGGTCGATCGCTATGGCAGCAAGGGCGACGTCTACGACGGCGACTACGCGCCGGTCGAAGGCGCCGAACAGAACCCCAAGGGTTTCGGCCTGACCTTCATCGACCACCTCACGCACAACCTCTACTTCGGCAACATGCAGAAGTGGTCCGACTACTACGAGCGGCTGTTCAATTTCCGCGAGATCCGCTACTTCGACATCAAGGGCGCCAAGACCGGCCTGGTGTCCAAGGCGATGACTGCGCCGGACGGCATCGTGCGCATCCCGCTCAACGAATCGTCCGACCCCAAGAGCCAGATCAACGAGTACCTCGACGCCTACCACGGCGAAGGCATCCAGCACATCGCGTGCTTCACCGACGACATCTACGCCACGGTCGAGGCTATGCGCGCGCAGGGTGTGGAGTTCCTCGACACGCCCGACACCTATTTCGACGTGATCGACCTGCGCATCCCCAACCACGGCGAGGACGTGCCGCGTTTGCGCAAGAACAAGATCCTGATCGACGCCGATCCGGAGACCAAGCAGCGCAAGCTGCTGCAGATCTTCACCCAGAACAACATCGGCCCGATCTTCTTCGAGATCATCCAGCGCAAGGGCAACGAGGGCTTCGGCGAAGGCAACTTCCAGGCGCTGTTCGAGAGCATCGAACGGGATCAGATGAAGCGCGGCGTGCTTTGACGCTTTTGAGCCCCTCTCCCCCGGGAGAGGGGTTCGGGAGAGGGTACGGTCATGCCAGGACGCATCAACCCGCCGTTGCCGACAAGGACGCGCAACCGAGCCAGGTCGCTAAGGCAAGCAGGCACGGAGGCCGAACAGACCATGTGGTATCGCTTGCGTGCCAGCCGTCTGGATGGCTTCAAGTTCCGTCGGCAGCATCCCATCCCGCCCTATGTGGCAGATTTTTACTGTGAGGCCTGCAAGCTGGTCGTGGAACTGGATGGCTCGCAGCATGACGACCAGGTGGACTGCGAGCGCACGCGTTTCCTCGAGGCGAAATGCCTCAAGGTAATGCGCTTCTGGGATGACGAAGTACTGCAGCAAACGGACGCGGTGCTCGAGGCGATACTTCGCACCGCGCACGACCGGACCCTCACCCCCCACCCCTCTCCCGAAGGGAGAGGGGCTCAAGAGCGAAAAGCGATGAGCGCCATGCAATCGAGCGGTTATCAATCCGGCTTCGCCAACGAATTCGCCACCGAGGCGATCCCCGGCACCCTCCCCGAGGGACAGAACTCGCCGCAGCGCGTGGCCCACGGGCTTTACGCCGAGCAGCTCTCCGGCACGGCCTTCACCGCGCCGCGGCATCAGAACCGCCGCAGCTGGCTCTACCGCATCCGTCCGGCGGCAGTGCACGCGCCGTTCGAGCCGCTGGCGCACGAACGTTTCCACAACCGTTTCGACGAGGCGCCGGCCACGCCCAACCAACTGCGCTGGGATCCGCTGCCGAGCCCCACGCAGCCCACCGACTTCGTCGACGGCCTGGTCACCGTCGCCGGCAACGGCGGCCCGGCCGAGCAGGCGGGCATCGGCATCCACCTGTACGCGGCCAACCGTTCGATGCAGGGCCGCTTCTTCTACGACGCCGACGGCGAGCTGTTGATCGTGCCGCAGCAGGGCCGCCTGCGCATCGCCACGGAGCTCGGCCTGATCGAACTGGAGCCGCAGGAGATCGCGGTGATCCCGCGCGGCGTGCGCTTCCGCGTCGATCTGTCCGATGCCGAGGCGCGCGGCTACGTCTGCGAGAACTTCGGCGCGCTGCTGCGCCTGCCCGAGCTCGGCCCCATCGGTTCGAACTGCCTGGCCAACGCGCGCGACTTCCTCACCCCTTGCGCGGCCTATGAGGACGTGGAGGGCGATTTCCGCCTCGTCGCCAAGTTCCAGGGTGCGCTGTGGCAGGCCAAGATCGGCCATTCGCCGCTGGATGTGGTCGGCTGGCACGGCAACTACGCGCCCTACAAATACGACCTGCGCCGCTTCAACACGATCGGCTCGATCAGCTACGACCATCCCGACCCGTCGATCTTCACCGTGCTCACCTCGCCCAGCGACACGCCGGGCACGGCCAACGTCGACCTGGCGATCTTCCCGCCGCGCTGGCTGGTGGCGCAGCACACCTTCCGCCCGCCCTGGTTCCACCGCAACGTGGCCAGCGAGTTCATGGGCCTGATCACCGGCGTGTACGACGCCAAGGCCGAAGGCTTCGTGCCGGGCGGCGCGTCCCTGCACAACTGCATGAGTGGCCACGGGCCCGATGCGGCCACCTTCGAGAAGGCCTCGAACGCGGATCTTTCCAAGCCCGACGTGATCGGCGGCACCATGGCCTTCATGTTCGAGACGCGCAAGGTGATCCGGCCGACGCGCCAGGCGCTGGAGTCGCCGCAGCTGCAGAAGAATTACTACCAGTGCTGGCAGGGCATCGCGCGGCACTTCGCGCCGCCGCAGGCCTGAACTTTTCCGCAGGAGAACCCGATGAAGCTCGCAAGTCTCAAGGAAGGCGGCCGCGACGGCACGCTGATCGTGGTCAGCCGCGACCTGAAGCGCGCGGTCAAGGCCGGCGCCATCGCGCCCACGCTGCAGGCTGCGCTGGATGACTGGTCCAACGCCGCGCCGCGGCTCAATGCATTGTTCGACGAGCTCAATGCCGGCAAGGCCGCGGGGGCCTTCGAGCTGGACGTGTCGGCGCTTGCCGCGCCGCTGCCGCGCGCCTATGAATTCGTCGACGGTTCGGCCTACCTGCCGCACGTGGAGCGCGTGCGCCGCGCGCGCGGCGCCGAGGTGCCGGCGAGCTTCTACACCGACCCGCTGATGTACCAGGCCACCAGCGCGGGCTTCCTCGGGCCGCGCGATCCGGTGGTGGTGCCCAGCGAGGATTTCGGCATCGATCTGGAGGCCGAGGTGATCGTGGTCACCGACGACGTGCCGATGGCGACCACGCCCGAGCAGGCCTCCGCACACATCCAGCTGGTCGGCCTGGTCAACGACGTCTCGCTGCGCGGCCTGATTCCCAACGAGCTGGCCAAGGGCTTCGGCTTCCTGCAGTCCAAGCCGCGTTCGGCGCTCTCGCCGGTACTGGTCACGCCGGATGAGCTGGGCGAGTACTGGAAGGACGACAAGCTGCACCTGCCCATGCGCACCTGGCTCAACGGCCAGTGGTTCGGCGAGGCCGAATGCGGCGTGGACATGCAGTTCAGCTTCGCGCAGCTGGTGGCGCACGTGGCCAGGACGCGCCCGCTCACCGCCGGCACGATCGTGGGCTCGGGCACCATCGCCAACCAGGACACCGGCAAGGGGGCCTCCTGCCTGGCCGAGCAGCGCACCGTGGAAACCCTGCGCGACGGCAAGCCGAGCACGCCGTTCCTGAAGTTCGGCGATTCGCTGCGGATCGAGGTCACCGACGCCGACGGGGCTTCGATCTTCGGCGCCATCGAACAAATCGTCACGCCGCTGTCGGCATGATCGACGCCACCCAGGCGCACAGGCGCCTGGGTGGTCCCGGTCCGCCGGGCATCGTCCATCGAAGGAGCCTGCCGATGCCGCACCCTTTCTCCGTTCTCGTCGCCGGCGCCACCGCGCCCTTGCTGGGCCTGGCGATCCATGCCGCTCCAGCCCAGGCCCTCGGCCACGCGGCCGCCCACGCAGCAGCGGCATTGCCGCACAACCTGTGTGCCTCGTGCCATGGCGGCGGGAACGTGGTGTCGTCCGCCGATGCGCTCGATGCGCGAGATCTGACGGCGGCGCGGATCTATCTGGAGGGTGCGGTGCGGGGTTGAGCCTTCCGGCGAAGGCCTTGCGCGAAGCCCTGCGACCTTCTGTCCACCCAGCTCGGTTGCGCCCCAGACCTCAGTCAGGGTCAACTCTGGGGTCACCGGCGCACTGGCCCATGAGCCACACTCTTGCCGCGCGGTGCGGCCAGCAGCGCCGCCAGCGGGTTGCGACCGCCCGGGAAGATACCGTTGCAGGCCTGAGAACAGGGCCCGCAGGGCGACGCCACCCTGTTTCCATGGCGGCGTCGCCCTGCCGCTGATCCACATCACTTGCCGGCGGCTTTTCCGCGGCCGCAGCGTCCGGCGCGCTATCGGTCATCGTCATCGTCGTCATCCGCCCACGGCGGCGTCAGCCCGGTGAAATCGCCGATGACTTTGGCATCGTACGGCCCGTTCAACCGATTGAAGCCGTCGCCGGGTACGTTGAGCTTGCCCTGGGTGAAGACGATCTTCCCGTGCGGCGAAACCGCGAACACCCGTTCGTTGAACTGGTCGCTGATCAGCGTGTCGCCATCGCGCAGGCGTACCGCTCGCGTCGGCAGCGGATTGGGATTGCTGCCTGTCTGCTTGTTGGTGAAGTACTGGCCGACTACGACGTCATGGGGGTTCACCTCGACGATGCGGTTGTTGTTGGAGTCGGTGATCAACGTGTCGCCGTTGCGCAACCGACTGGCGAAGGCGGCACCGTTGACCGTGCCGCCGGCGGTGAACTGGGCCACGATGTGGCCGTGCAGCGTTACCTCGATCACCCGGTTGTTGGATTCGTCGGCGATCAGCACGTGGCCGTTTTCCAGCAGCTCGGCGCTGTTGGGATTGCTGAGCTGGTTGGCCCCGTTACCGGCCACGCCGGTGGTGCCGTACTGCCACACGACGTGGTGGAAGCGGTCGACCACGATGACGCGCTGGTTACCCTGGTCGGTGATGATCACGTGGAAGCCCGGCTCGTCCCGGAATCCATCGAGCACCGCCGCCTGCACCGGCGTGTTCAGGCGGTTGAAACCGGCACCGGTCACCCCGGCCTTGCCGTACTGCCAGACGATGTGGCCTTCGTGGTCGACCACGAACACGCGGTTGTCCGGGCAGCCGTTGATGGGGTCGGAGCATCCGGGCAACGGCGGGCTGCTGGGCGGAATGCCGGTCCCGGAGATCAGCGTATAGCGGCCGAAGCGCTCGGCGTCGTTGGTGCCCACCACGCTGTGCGGTCCGGGCTTGTCCGAGCCGGTGCCGAATTGCCACACGATGTAGTGGGTGTGCGGATCGACCTCGATCACGCGATTGTTGAACTGATCGGCGATCAACACGTCGCCGCGCCCCATCATTCCGTGGTGCTGTACCTGCGCCGGCATCGCCGGCGACCACACGCCAGCGATGGCCAATGCGATAGCTGGTCCGAGCGCATGTCTTGCGGGGCTACGCCCGGGACGGTTGGTGACTAGACCGCGCATACGACACCTCCTTCTACGCGGGTTCCCCCTGGACTGGACGCGAAGCGGAATGCCCAGGAGTGTGCGACCGGCATCTTTGGGTGCCGGTGAAGCGGCTATCTAAAATGCCTTAAGCCAGCCGCCCCGATCGCGGGGCATGGTGGAACCCGCTTGACGCACGCAACGGCCGATGGCTCATGCGCTGGTGTTGAGCGTGTGTCTGCCGGCCGGGCACCGCCCGGTGCTCGGCCGAGCGCCGTTGCACGTGCTCGCCATCGGTTACTTCTACTCGATGCTGGTGGCGTTGGTCAGCGCGTGACGCAGCGTCACTCGGGCGGCCGTGCGCCGCTTCCTGCGGTTCGTGGTGCTGCTGCTTCTTGCCAGCGGCGGCAAGCTGTTCGACAGCCGCTGCGGCGGGATCGCCTGCGTGGGCGCGCGCCTGGGCTGGTTCCTGCTGCTCAAGGTGACGCTGGCCTTCGCCGTGCTTGGCGTGTTCGTCAACGCGGTCTGGGCCGGCGCGCGCGGGCGCATGAGCGTGTGCCGCTTCCGCCACACTCGCCGGATCGTGCTGGCGGTGATGGCGGGCATCGTGTTCCTGGCCAGGACCATGGTCTACTTGTAGGTCCATCCAGACGAGGAGAACCGCCATGTCGCAAGTGAAGTTCAAGGGGGAGCCGGTCGAGGTCGCGGGAACGTTTCCGGCCAAGGGCGCGCAGGCGCCGGCGTTCACGCTCGTTGGCAACGGCCTGGGGGACGTGGCGCTGGCCAGCTATGCGGGGCAGCGCAAGGTGCTCAACATCTTTCCCAGCATCGATACCGGCGTGTGCGCCACCTCGGTGCGGCGCTTCAACGAAGTGGCGGCCGGGCTCTCCAATACGGTGGTGCTGTGCATTTCGGCGGACCTGCCGTTCGCGCAGGCGCGCTTCTGCGGCGCCGAAGGCCTGGAGCGGGTGGTGACGCTCTCGACCATGCGCGGACGCGAGTTCCTCGACGACTACGGCGTGGCGCTGGCGACCGGTCCCCTGGCCGGGCTGGCCGCCCGGGCGGTGGTGGTGCTGGGCGAGGACAACCGCGTGCTGCATGCGCAGCTGGTCGACGAACTGACCCACGAACCCGATTACGACGCGGCCATCAAGGCGCTGGGCTGAAGCGAAGGCGCGTGCTCCCTTTCTCCGGCGCAGCCGGGAAGAGGGAGCCGAACGGCGCGGAGCCTCAGTGGCTGACGGAGATCAGCGGCACGCCGATGCCGCGGGCTTCGGGATTCAAGCCGATGCCGTATTTCAGGCTGCGGCCGATGCGCTGGGCGTAGTCGACCATCTGCGCCGCGCCGGCTTCGTCCAGCTCCTGTGTGCAGGTGGCGCTCCACAGCGCGAGCCAGTGATCGAAATGCTCGGCGCGGATCGGGAGCTGGCGATGCACGGCCATCGGGTTGCCGCGATAGCTGGCCGCACGCAGCGCCACCGAGCACCAGAACGAGGTGAGCAGGCGCTTGTGTTCGGGCCAGTCGTGCACCGCCGGATTGAATACCGGGCCGAGCACGGGATCGGCGGTGACCTTGTCGTAGAAGCGGTCGACCAGGCGGGCGATCGCCTCTTCGGTGAGCGTGGTATCTGACATGGGATCGTTCGATGGGGACCCTGGCGCCGCGGGCGACGCCGGGGGCACAGCTTACTTGAGGGTCAGCGCGCCCTTCATTAAGGCGGCATGGCCGGGAACGAGGAGAAGAACCGATAGGGCCGGCCGGTCTTGCGCGCGTCAGCTACATGCACACCGACTGCGTCGAAGTCTCCCGGCGGACGGGTTTCACGAAGGCCACTTCCTGGTCATCGACCGTGACGAGCGGATCGACTGCCCCCGTGCGTGGGCGATCCTGAATGAGTTCTCCTCCGTTGTGGGAGAGGGTGTGACGCGCCGATTGGGGCGCTCTCGGGCGCGCCATCAACCGCGCGACGTCCGCAGGTTCAGCGCATAGCCCACCGCCAGCACCAGCGCCACCGTCAGTTGCGCGCTCATCGACTGCCAGGTCGGATAGATCCCCAGCAGCTCGATGCGCGGCAACGGCGCGGCATGCACGCCGATCCACCCGGCCTCCTGCAGCGCGGCGATGCCCTTGCCGGTGAGCACGAAGGCGAGCAGCGCGATCAGCATGGAACTCGCCGAGAAGAACTTGCCCAGCGGCAGCCGCCGGCTGGTGCGCAGCAGCAGCCAGGCGATCGCGGCGAGCGTGACCGCGCCCACGCCGATGCCGGCCAGCAGCCAGGCGCGCGGACCCTCGTTCCACATCGCCACGTAGAACAGGATCGTCTCGAACACCTCGCGGTAGACCGAGATGAAGGCCAGGCCGAACAGGAACCAGGCCGAGCGGTCCAGCGTCGCGGCCATCTTTGCCTTCAGGTAGCTCTGCCAGCGGCCGCCCACGCTCTTGCGGTGCATCCACAGGCCCACGCACAGCAGCACCGCGGCGGCGAACAGCGAGGACAGCCCTTCGGTGAGCTCGCGCCCGGCGCCGCTGATCGCCACCGCGTAGCTGGCCACGGCCCAGGTGGCGAGGCCGGCGAGCAGGGCCAGACTCCAGCCCAGATGCACGTAGCGCAGCATGGCGGGGCGCTCGGCCTTGCGCAGGAAGGCCAGCAGCGCGACCACCACCAGCAGCGCTTCCAGTCCCTCGCGCACGAGGATGGTCCAGGCGCCCAGGAAGGTCGACGCGGCATCGGCCGTACCGCCGCTCAGGGTGGCCTGGGCGCGTTGCAGCAGGGCGTCGGCCTCGTGCTGCCGGGCCAGTACCTCGGCCTCGGCCCCGTTGCCGGCGACCGCAGTGCGGTAGGCGCCCATGGCGGTTTCCAGCCGCGCGCGCAGCGCGGCGTCGCGTGCGTCCAGCTGCGGTTCGACCGGCTCCACGCCATCCAGGTAGGCCGACAGCGCCAGCCGTTGCGCCTCGGCGGCGTCGCCGTGCCGGTGCGCGGCCAGGCTCGCGGCCAGTCGTTCGCGCGCCAGCGTGAGGCCGGCGGCGGATTTAGGCAGCGCGTCCGGATGCGCGCGCAGGTAGCCCAGGATCGCGCGTGCCTGCCGTTCGCCCAGCACGGGCGCCAGCTGCGCCACGCGTGCGCGCGAAAGTTCGTCCAGGTTGTCCAGCCGCGCCCGTGCCGTCGCGCTGTGCTGCCAGGCCTGCGCGCCGTCGCGCGCCTCGGCGGCGTAGGCCAGGGTGCCGACGTAGTAGGCCAGCGACCAGCGGTCCTCGACCGGCAGGCGGTCGGCGTAGCCGGCCATCGCGGTGCCCTTGACGCCCTGGCTGACGGCTTCGAACAGCGACAACGCGCTGCGCTGGTCGGCGCGCGTGCGGTCGGTGAAGTCGATCGGCGGCGGGTCGAGCGCACGGCCGGCCGGCCCGTCGCCCTGGCCGCCTACGCCGTGGCAGGCGGCACAGTTCTGCCGGTACAGCGTGGCGCCGCGGGCCAGGTCGGGCGTCTGCGCCGGGGCGGTCGGCACCGGATAGGCGGCCAGCAAGGCATCGGCCAGCGCGTGGGCCTGGCTGGCGACATCGCGGGTGGGCGCCCTGGCATCGATCGCCTGCGCCAGGCGCGTGGCCTGCGCCTGCAATGCCGGCGTGGCCGTGCCGGGCGGCAGTTGCGCGATGCGCTGGCGCACGGTGCCGGCGAACTCGCGCATCTCGGCGAACTCCGAGGCGCTCTGCACCTGGCCGTCGCGCACGGCGCCGGCATAGTCGGTGGCCAGGTAATCGAGCATCTGCCAGGTCTGGCTGACCGCGGCCGGCGCCGGGGTGTTGGCCGTGGCGGGCGAGGGCGGCGGGGCTTGGGCGAAGGCAGGGCATCCGGACACCAGCAGAACGGCAGTCAACGTCCGGATCGTCCACTTGTTGAGAATGCCTATCATTGTCACAGTATAGGCTGTAACCGCGTGCGGGGCGGTGGCCGTGTCCGGATGCCGCAGCGTCGGCCCTCCCGGCGCGTGGGCGGCGCCCATTCCGGCGCCTCCAGACCGAAAAAAGGCCGGGACCCTCGCGGATCCCGGCCTTCCTGCATGCGATGGCTTCCGTCGAGGAAGCCGCCCGCTCTTATTTCGCCACCACCCGCACCATTTCCAGGCACTTGTTGGAGTAGCCCCACTCGTTGTCGTACCAGCTGACCAGCTTGACGAAGGTGGAGTCCAGCGCGATGCCGGCCTCGGCATCGAAGATCGACGTGCGCGCGTCGCCGCGGAAATCGGTGGCCACCACCTTCTCGTCGGTGTAGCCCAGGATGCCCTTGAGGGCGCCCTCGGACTGCGCCTTCATCTCGGCGCAGATCTCGGCGTAGGACGCCGGCTTCTCGAGTTCGACGGTGAGATCGACGACGGACACGTCCGAGGTCGGCACGCGGAAGGACATGCCGGTGAGCTTCTTGTTGAGCTCGGGAATGACCACGCCCACGGCCTTCGCCGCGCCGGTCGAGGAGGGAATGATGTTCTCCAGGATGCCGCGGCCGCCGCGCCAGTCCTTGTTGGACGGGCCGTCGACGGTCTTCTGGGTGGCGGTGGCGGCGTGCACGGTGGTCATCAGGCCGCGCTTGATGCCCCACTTGTCGTTGAGCACCTTGGCCAGCGGCGCCAGGCAGTTGGTGGTGCACGAGGCGTTGGAGATGATCGCCTCGCCGGCGTACTTTTCGTGGTTCACGCCGTAGACGAACATCGGCGTGTCGTCCTTCGACGGCGCCGACTGGATCACTTTCCTGGCGCCCGCGTCGAGGTGCTTCTGGCAGGTTTCCTTGGTCAGGAACAGGCCGGTGGACTCGATAACCACGTCCGCCTTCACCTCGCCCCACTTCAGGTTGGCCGGGTCACGCTCCTGGGTCAGCCGGATGCGCTTGCCGTTGACCACCAGTTGGCCGTTCTCGATCGACACCTCGCCCTTGAAGCGGCCGTGCACCGAGTCATAGCGCAGCATGTAGGCCAGGTAATCGGGCTCCAGCAGATCGTTGATCGCGACGATCTCGATGTCCTGGGCGAAGTTCTGCACGGCGGCGCGCAGCACGTTGCGGCCGATGCGGCCGAAGCCGTTGATGCCGACCTTGATGGCCATGGGCGTTTGCTTCCTCTGGTTCGGTGAAGACGGCTGGCGGCCCGCCGGGTCGCCAGAGAACGCGCATTTTAGCCTGAAGCCGCGTTCGGCTCCGGCACAGAGATAGCTGCCCAGGCACGTATCCCGTCATCGGCCGTTTGCGCCTGCTCGTGCGAGGATCATCTCCGGCCGCCAGCCGGAGCCGATGCCATGCAAGCGAACATCACGCCGTTCTTCGATGTGGCCACTTCGACCTGGACCTACCTGGTGCGCGACCCGGCCGGCGCCGAGGCGGCGATCATCGATCCGGTGCTCGACTTCGACCCGGCCAGCGGCGCGGTGGGCCACGCCGGCGCGGCCGCCGTGCTGGCAGCGGCCGAACGCGCGGGTGCACGCGTTCGCTGGATCCTGGAGACCCACGCGCACGCCGATCACCTGTCCGCCGCGCACTGGCTGAAGGAGCGCACCGGCGCCTGCACTGCGATCGGCGCCGGCATCGAGCAGATGCAGGCGACCTTCCGCCATCGGCTGGGCCTGGATGCGGCCGAGCCCGGCCTCGACGGCCGCGCGTTCGACCGCCTGCTGCACGACGGCGACGAGCTGCCGCTGGGAAACCTCCTCGTCCGTGTCGTCGCCACGCCCGGCCACACGCCGGACAGCTTGAGCTACCTGGTCGGCGACGCGGTGTTCGTGGGGGACACGCTGTTCTCGCCCGCCGCCGGCTCGGCGCGTTGCGACTTCCCCGGCGGCGATGCGCATGCGCTGTTCCATTCGGTCTGGCGCATCTATGGCCTGCCCGCCATCCGCATGTTCCTGGCGCACGACTACCCGCCCGAAGGCACGGCGCCGCGCGCGGAGGTATCCATCGCCGAGCAGCGGGCGCACAACAGCCACATCCGCGAGGGCGTGGAAGAGGGCGTGTTCGTCGCCATGCGCCGTCAGCGCGACGCCGGCCTGGCGCCGCCGCGGCTGCTTTGGCCCGCGCTGCAGGTGAACATCCGCGGTGGGCGCCTGCCGCCGCCGGAGGCCAACGGCCAGCGCTATCTCAAGCTGCCGCTGCGAACGGATTGATCGACGCGTGGCAAACTCCCCGGCCGTTTTTCCAATGTGCACACCATGATCAGCCCGCGCCGCCATGCCGTTTTCCTGCTCGCCTGCTTCCTGCTGGTTCCCGACGCCCATGCGTGGGGCCCCGATGGCCACCGCATCGTGGCCGAGCTGGCGCAGCGTCACCTGAGCCCCGCCGCCGAGGCGCAGGTCGAGCGGCTGCTCGCGCCCGAACATACGTGCCGCCTGGCCGACGTCGCCACCTGGGCCGACGACATCCAGGACGACCCCGCGCAGCAGTCGCTGTGGAAGGCCACGCGCAGCCTGCACTACATCAACTTCCGCGATCGCCAGTGCCACTACGAGCCGCCGCGCGACTGCCCGGACGGCCACTGCGTGGTCGGCGCGCTGGACCACTACGTCGCCGTGCTCGGCGACCGCCACCAGAGCGACGAGGCGCGCCGCGAGGCGCTGAAGTTCGTCGTGCACTTCGTCGGCGACGTGCACCAGCCGCTGCACGCCGGCTACCGCGACGACAAGGGCGGCAACACCTACCAGGTGCAGTTCGAGGGCAAGGGCAGCAACCTGCACCGGGTGTGGGATTCGGGCCTGTTGCGCAGCCGCGCCCTGGCATGGCAGGACTACGCGCGGCAGTTGGACGCCCGCGGCCCAGTCGCGCTGCCGCCGGCCTCGGCCGCGCCCTATGCGGCCTGGGCCGAGGAATCCTGCCGGCTCACCCGCGACATCTATCCGGACGGCCATACGATAGGGGCGCCCTACGTGCAGGCCGAGCTCCCGCTGGCCGAACGGCGCCTGCGCGAGGCCGGCCGGCGCCTGGCCGCATTGCTCAACCGCACGCTCGGCTGAGCCCGTGCGCGACGGCCGTCGCAGCCCGCGTTGCATACGATTGCAGCGCGCTCGCGGCGCCGCCGGCATCTGCTAGCCTGCCGGCATGAACCCCGAAAACCACTTGCGTCGCACCAAGATCGTCGCCACCCTGGGTCCCGCCACCGACTCACCCGGCATGCTCGAGCGGATCATCGCCGAGGGCGTGGACGTGGTCCGCCTGAACCTCTCCCATGGCCAGCCGCAGGACCATCGCGCCCGCGCCACGGCGGTGCGCGACGCCGCCGCGGCCGTCGGGCGCGAGGTCGGCATCCTGGCCGACCTGCAGGGTCCGAAAATCCGCATCGAGAAGTTCGCCAACGGACCGATCGAATTGCAGCCGGGCGATCCGTTCGTGCTCGACTGCTCGCCCGGTGCCCCGCCGGGCGACCGCACCCGCGTCGGCGTGAGCTACCACCAGCTGCCGCAGGACGTGGTCGCCGGCGACGTGCTGCTGCTGGACGACGGCCTGGTCGCACTGCGCGTGGTCGAGGTCGCCGGCGCGCAGGTGCGCTGCGAGGTGCTGATCGGCGGCCGGCTTTCCGACCGCAAGGGGCTCAACCGCCAGGGCGGCGGCCTGTCGGTGGCGGCGCTGTCGGACAAGGATCGGGCCGACATCAAGCTGGCGGCCGAGATCGGCGCCGATTTCCTTGCCGTCTCGTTCGTGCGCTCGGCCGAGGACATGGAAACCGCGCGCCGCCTGCTGCGCGAGGCCGACGGCCACGGCGCGCTGGTGGCCAAGATCGAGCGCGCCGATGCGATCCCCATGCTGGGCGAGATCATCGATGCCTCCGACGCCGTGATGGTCGCCCGCGGCGACCTGGGCGTGGAGATCGGCGACGCCGAACTGCCCGGCCTGCAGAAGAAGATCATCCGCGAGGCAGTGGCGCGCAACCGCGCGGTGATCACCGCCACCCAGATGCTGCAGTCGATGGTGACCGCGCCGATCCCGACCCGCGCCGAGGTGCTCGACGTCGCCAACGCGGTGATCGACGGCACCGACGCGGTGATGCTCTCGCAGGAGACCGCCGCCGGCGCGCACCCCGATGTGGCGGTGGCCGCCATGCGCCGCATCTGCCTGGGCGCCGAGCGCCAGTTCGAACCGAAGGAAGACCTGGCCTCCGCCGGGCACCGGCTGGACCGCGCCGACCAGGCGATCGCGCTGGCCGCGATGGTGCTGGCCGGCCAGCTAGGCGTGCGCGCATTGATCGCGCTGACCGAGTCGGGCGCCACCGCGCAATGGCTGTCGCGCTACCGCAGCGCGGTGCCGATCTACGCACTCTCGCCGGCCGCCGATGCGCGCCGGCGCATGCTGCTGCTGCGCGACGTGCAGCCGGTGGCGTTCGACCAGGTGAGCCAGAGTTCGGCCGCCAACGCGCGCGAAGCCGTGCGCCAGCTGTTCGCGCTGGGCAAGCTGGCCGAAGGCGACCGCGTGGTGCTGACCCAGGGCGACCGCGTCGGCGCCGGCGGCGGCACCAACACGCTCAAGCTGCTGCTGGTCGGCGCCGAGGGCATCGTGGAAAGCCTGCGCGATCTTTGAAGCCGAGGCGCGCTTGAACCCTCTCCCTTTCGGGGAGGGGCAACGGTGATGGCCGGGGCTCGCGGGAAGAGCCCAACGAAACCAGGCACGCACCAGTCCATTTCCCGCAAGCCCCGCCCCTCACCCCAACCCTCTCCCCGGAGGGGAGAGGGAGCAGAGCCGTCGCACTGTCTGGCCGAGCGCACCCTTTTCTCGCCTCAGCTCCCGAGCGCCCGCGGCAAAGCGGCTGCAGGTCCTCTATGAGCAAGAGACCGACCCGGCAAGGCGTAAAGGCACCTGGCTTTTATCTCTCACCGGGCTTAGCCAGGCCGTTTCTTTGGTTACTTTCTTTACTCAGGGCATCCTGCCCCTCGCCCTTCGGGCCAGCTTCGCTGTTCGCCCGCGCTCCGGGCGCGGGCGTGGGCCAGCAAAGAAAGTGACCCGAGCGCCGCAGGCGATCGGAAGCTCTTCGCAGAAGACAGCACCACACCAGCTTCCCCGCGAGCAACATTTCCGGAGGGAGGGAGGCCGGCCGTGCTCACGATGACGGCGCTACACTGCGCCCCCATGCCCAGGAGGTCGCCATGAACCCCACCGTCCGCCGTCTCGCCCTCGTGGCGCTGCTCGCCGCCGGCCTTCCGGCCATGGCGCAATCGCTGAACAAGGTCGATCCGCAGCACCTGTACGAGCACTGGATCCTGATCAACCAGAAGGTCGACATCGACATCCCCAACAGCGCGCGCGGCGTCAACCAGCCCGGTTGCGCCTCGGTCAGCTACATGATCGGTTCGGACGGCGTGCCGCGCGACCTGAAGGTCGAGAAGGTGGTGCCCCAGGGCGACTTCGGCCAGATCGCGATGAGCGCGGTCTCCAACTTCCGCTACGGCCCCTCCTTGTCCAACAAGAACCACGACCCGGTCGCCACTTACTACACCGTGCCCTTCAACGCGCCGTCCGATCCGGCCGGCCAGCAGAAGGTGATGGCGCCCTGCCGGCTGACCGGCTACGCCCCCTGAGGCCTACGGCGCGGCCGTCACGACGGCCTTGACGCTTGCGGCTATAATCGGCGGTTCTTTGACCGGCCGCCGAAGGCGGCAGGAAATCCATTGCGGTGTCCCCGCCTCGTCCTGCACGGAGTCGTTCATGAGCATCGAAGACCTTGAAAGCATCGCCCAGGCGATGGTCGCGCCCGGCAAGGGCATCATCGCGATCGACGAATCGACCAACACGATCAAGAAGCGCTTCGAGGCCGTCGGCATCGAGAACAACGAAGAGAACCGCCGCGCCTATCGCGAGCTGCTGCTCACCGCGCCGGGCCTTTCCGAGCACATCTCCGGCGCGATCCTGTATGACGAGACGATCCGCCAGAAGACCCGCGATGGCGTGCCTTTCACCGAGGTGATGAAGAAGAACGGCATCATCCCGGGCATCAAGGTCGACAAGGGTCCGGTGCCGCTGGCCGGCTTCCCGGGCGACGTGGTCACCGAGGGCCTGGACGGCCTGCGCGAGCGCCTGGCCGAGTACGTCAAGCTCGGCGCGCAGTTCGCCAAGTGGCGCGCGGTGATCAACATCTCCGACGACAACCCCAGCTCCACCGCGATCGAAGCCAACTGCCACGCCCTGGCCCGCTATGCCGCGCTGTGCCAGGAAGCCGGCCTGGTGCCGATGGTCGAGCCGGAAGTGATCATGGACGGCGACCACTCGATCGAGGTCAGCTACGAGGTGCACGAAGCGGTGCTGCGCAGCCTGTTCAACGCGCTATACGAGCAGAACGTCATGCTCGAGGGCACCATCCTCAAGGTCAGCATGGTCATCCCCGGCAAGGACTGTGACGAACAGGCCGAGGTCGAGGAGGTGGCCGAGGCCACCGTGCGCGTGCTCAAGAGCACCGTGCCGGCCTCGCTGCCGGGCATCGTGTTCCTTTCCGGCGGCCAGACCGACGAGCAGTCGACCGCGCACCTGAACGCCATGAACCACATCGGGCCGCATCCCTGGCCGCTGTCCTTCTCCTATGGCCGCGCCATGCAGCAGGCGGCGCTCAAGCTGTGGTCCAAGGACATGAAGGGCAACTACGCCGAGGCCCAGAAGACCGTCGCCGCGCGCGCCCGCGAGAACGGCCTGGCTGCGCTGGGGCAGTGGAACGGCTGAGTTCCGGCTAGGCCAGTTCCAATGCGGTATGTAGAAAAGGGCGCCGCAAGGCGCCCTTTTCGTTTGCGCCCTCTCCCCTCCGGGGAGAGGGTTGGGTGAGGGGCCGGGGCTCGCGGGGATGGCTGATCGTGCGTTGCTGTCGTCCTCGCGCGGCGCTTCGCGATTGGGTTCGTCCGCGAAGAGCTTCCGACCGCCTGCGGCGCTCGGGTCACTTCCTTTGCTGGCCCACGCCGGCGCCGGGAGCGCGGGAGAACAGTGAAGCTGGCCCGAAAGGCGAAGGGCAGGATGCCCGGAGTAAGGAAAAGTGGCCAAAAAGAAACGGCCTGGCTAAGCCTGGTGAGGGACAAGAGAGGCATGCACGGGTCGGGTGTGTGATGCGCTTGCTCCTTTCCGGCAGGGAGAGGAAACCAAAGAAAAGGGCGCCCTCGGGCGCCCTTCTTTTCACGACGGCGCGTCCTTGCGCCAGCGGCATCAGAACCGGTATTCGGCGCTGACCGACACCATGTTGGTGTCCAGGTTGACGTTGTTCTTGGACGCGTCGTAATGGTCGTAATTCAGACCCAGGCTGACGTTGTTGCTGAAGTCGTAGCCCACGCCCGCGCCGGCGTACCAGCTGGTGTCGTCCAGGCTCTTGCGGATCGGGTTGACGTCATTGCTCAGGCCGTGGCCCTTCCAGCTGTACAGGCCCGTGCGGGCGCTGACGTACCAGTTCGGAGCCAGGTTGAAGTGGCCGTTCACGCCGGCGGTCCAGCCGTGCAGCTTCGAACGGCCCTGCTCGACCACGTCGTTGCTGTTGAAGACGTTCTTGACGTGGATGTTGCCCAGGTCGTTGTAGCCCGCCTCCACGCCCAGCGCCACGGACGGGGTGAACGCCCAGCGATAGCCACCGCCGATCGCATAGCCGGTGTCGTGGTCGTTGTAGGGGCCCTTGTCGATCGAGGCGCGACCGACGTTGCCATTGACGAACCAGCCGTCGTTATGGGTCGGCGCGTTCTGCGCGAACGCAGCGGGGACGGCCAGCAGGCCGGCGGAAGCGAAGGCAAGGGCAAGCAGCGTCTTTTTCATGGGGAGATTCTCCTGTTGTTGTAGCGATCGCGGGGAGTCGATCGCCTGCGCGCGCCCGGAATGGGGGAAGGGCGACGCGTGTTCCTTGGATGGGGCCGGTGGCCGAAAAATTCAATCTCCATGAAGCCGCTGGTAATTTGCCGTTAAGGTAGAAGCCGCTTCGACGGATGGACGCCTAGACGTCCATCCGTCGGATGTGCTCATCAGAAGCGGTATTCGCCGGTCAGCGAAACGATGCCGGTGGAGCGCTTGATGCCGGCTATCCGCTCGCCCGTGGCCGGGTTGGTGTAGTGGCCAGCGTTGGCATGGAAGTAGTCGTACTGCAAGCCAACGCCGAAGTGCTCATTGATATCCCAGCCGGTGCCGATACCGCCGTACCAGCTGCCGCGCCCGGCGTGCTTGCCGCTGGAAAAGCCCAGTTGCTGGCTGATCGTGTCGTAGTAGCGCTGGTTGTTGTCGTTGGCCCGGAACCAGCCGCCATGCGCACCTACGTACCACTGCGGCGTCAGGTTGATGCGGCCGTTGACGCCGACCATCCAGCCGCGCAGCGCGTTGACGGTATCCCGCTGGTTGACGGGGCTCGAATTGAACACGTTGCGTATGCGGAAGTTGCCGAGGTCCGCATAGCCCGCTTCGACGCCCAGTCCCAGGTCATGGCCGACCTTCCAGCGGTAGCCGCCCGCCAGGCCGTAGCCGGTGCGGCGGCCGCGGTGGCCGTTGAAGAAGTTGAACGAGCTGGCGTTGCTGCCGAAGCCGCCGTTGCTGTTGCCGTCGGTGCGGCCGACGTTGGCGTCGATGAACCAGTTGCCGCTGCCTACCGGCTGGCCGGACTGGTAGTTGCCGCCGCCACCGGATGCTTCGTCGGGCGCCGGGTTCTGTGCGGGCGCGGTGGCCTGCGGTTGGCTGCCTGCCTGATCGGCCGGAGGCGTGGTGTCCTGCGCGAAGACCGGCGCGGCCAGCAGACCGGCCGAACCCAAGGCAAGTACGTACAGCGTGCTTTTCATGGAGTGCTCTCCTGATTTTGAGGCCAGGCCATCCGGCGCGTGGGGAGCGGGCCGGACAGGGCGCACGGGGCATGCGCGCCGGGCATTGAACCCAGGCGCGCCTGAAGTTCCGCGATATCCGCGCCGGGGCGATTAAGGCTGAATTAATCGGCTTCTTTCGGGGAAGCCCGGCGATGACGCGACAGTAACCGCCCGATCGGCGACAATTGGCGCTTTGCCGCTTGTCCGGAGACTTCACTGATGACCACCCGCCGCGAACTCGCCAACGCCGTGCGCGCACTCGCCATGGACGCCGTCGAGGCGGCCAAATCCGGCCATCCGGGCATGCCGATGGGCATGGCCGACATCGCCGAGGTGCTGTGGAACGATTTCCTGCACCACAACCCGGCCAACCCCAAGTGGTTCAACCGCGACCGCTTCGTGCTTTCCAACGGCCACGGCTCGATGCTGCAGTACGCGCTGCTGCACCTGTCCGGCTACGACCTGCCGATGGCCGAGCTCAAGCGCTTCCGCCAGTTGCATTCGAAGACGGCCGGCCATCCCGAATACGGCCATACGCCCGGCGTGGAAACCACCACTGGCCCGCTGGGGCAGGGCCTGGCCAACGCGGTCGGATTCGCGCTCGCCGAGAAGGTGCTGGCGGCGCACTTCAACCGCCCGGGCCACGCCGTCGTCGATCACCATACCTACGTGTTCCTGGGTGACGGTTGCCTGATGGAAGGCATCTCGCACGAGGCCAGCTCCCTGGCCGGCACCTGGGCCTTGGGCAAGCTGGTGGCGATCTACGACGACAACGGCATCTCCATCGACGGCGAGGTGCGGGGCTGGTTCACCGACGACACCGCCAAGCGTTTCGAGGCTTACGGCTGGAACGTGATCCGCGACGTCGACGGCCACGATGCCGAGGCGGTCAAGCGCGCCATCTCGCAGGCCACCGCGCAGGACGACAAGCCCACGCTGATCTGCGCCAGGACCGTCATCGGTTTCGGCGCCCCGCACAAGCAGGGCAAGGAAGAGAGCCACGGCGCGCCGCTGGGCAAGGACGAGATCGCCGCGGCGCGCGAGCAGCTCGGCTGGAAGTATCCGCCCTTCGAGATCCCCGCCGAGATCTATGCCGGCTGGGACGCCAAGGCCGCCGGCGCCAAGCGCGAGCAGGAGTGGAACGCCCTGCTGGACGCCTACGCCAAGGCCCATCCGGAACTGGCCGCCGAGTTCAAGCGCCGCCTGGCCGGCGAGTTGCCGGCCGACTGGGCCGACAAGGCGCAGGCGTACATCGCCAAGATGCAGTCCGAAGGTCCGGAAGTGGCCTCGCGCAAGGCCTCGCAGATGGCGCTGGACGCCTTCGGCCCGCTGCTGCCGGAACTGATCGGCGGTTCGGCGGACCTGGCCGGCTCCAACCTCACCAAGTGGAAGGGCAGCAAGGACGCCGGCAACGGCAACAGCAGCGACGGCCAGGGCAACTACGTCTACTACGGCGTGCGCGAGTTCGGCATGACCGCCATCGCCAACGGCCTGGCGCTGCATGGCGGCTTCATTCCCTATGACGCCACCTTCCTGGTGTTCTCCGACTACGCGCGCAACGCCGTGCGCATGAGCGCGCTGATCCCGGCGCACGCCATCCACGTCTACACGCACGACTCGATCGGCCTGGGCGAGGACGGCCCGACGCACCAGCCGGTCGAGCACCTGGCGAGCCTGCGCTACATCCCGAACAACCAGGTGTGGCGTCCGTGCGACGCAGTGGAATCGGCAGTGGCGTGGAAGGCGGCCATCGAGCGCAAGGGCAACCCCGCCTGCCTGGTGTTCTCGCGCCAGAACCTCAAGCACCAGCAGCGCAGCGGGCAGCAGGTGGCCGACATCGCGCGCGGCGCCTACGTGCTGTCCGATCCGGCCGACACCAAGTTCAAGGCCATCCTGATCGCCACCGGCTCGGAGGTGGAGCTGGCGATGGAGGCATCGCGCACGCTGGCCCAGCAGGGCGTGCCGGTGCGCGTGGTCTCGATGCCGTGTACCGAGGTGTTCGACGAGCAGCCGCTGGAATACCGCGAAGGCATCCTGCCGTCCTGGTGCCGCGCGCGCGTGGCGGTTGAGGCGGCCACCGCCGACTACTGGCGCAAGTACGTGGGCCTGGATGGCGAGGTGATCGGCATGACCGGCTTCGGCGCTTCGGCACCCGCGCCGCAGCTGTTCGAGCACTTCGGCTTCACCGTCACGAACGTGGTGGATGCGGCCAAGCGCGTGATCGGCTGATCGACGCAACCCCTGCCGAGCTTTCCCCCGGCTGAGCGGGGGAAAGTGCCGACAGGCGGCTGAGGGGCTTGCGCAAGTTCGGCCCCTCGCCAGCCCTCTCCCCGGAGGGGAGCGGGGCCGTTCCTGGCAGAACCGGCTATTGGTTTCCCTGGGCTTCCAATAGGAGCGGATCAGGCGCCGAGCAGTACGCCCAGTTCTTCCGGCGTGGCCGCGATCGCCGTCGCGCCGGCCTGCTCCAGTTCCATGCGGCTGCCGAATCCCCACAGCACACCGATGCCGCGCACGCGATTGGCTACCGCGCCTTCGATGTCGAAATGGCGATCGCCGATCATCACGGTGTCCTCCGCGGCGGCGCCGAAATCGGCCATGGCCGCGGCGACCATGGCCGCCTTTTCGCTGCTTGCGCTGGAGGGATCGGGGCCGTACAGCCGCAGGAACGCGCGCCCGAACGGCAGCTGCGCCAGGATCGGCTCCGCATGCCGATGTGGCTTGCCGGTGACGATCGCGAGCTGGTGTCCCGCGTCGAGCAGGCGCCCGATCAGCGGCTCGATGCCCGGGTAGACGCTGTGCTCGCGCCATCCGTGCGTATCGAAGCGTTCATGGTAGTGCTCGACCGCCGCCTCGACCTGCCCCGCGTCATGGCCGAGCAGCGGCGCGAAGCTGTGCCGCAGCGGCGGGCCGATCCAGCGGCGCAGGTCTTCGGGCGCGGGAACCGCCACGCGCAGGCGTTCCAGCGCGTGCTTCACGCACGCGGTGATCCCGTGCTCCGAATCGATCAACGTTCCATCGAGATCGAACAGGCAGAGCATCAGCGGTTCGCGCGTGCCTTGAGCGCGGCCATCGCCGGCAGTTCCTTGCCTTCGAGGAATTCCAGGAACGCACCGCCGCCGGTGGAGATGTAGGAGACCTGCTCGGCGATGCCGTACTTGTCGACCGCCGCCAGCGTGTCGCCGCCGCCGGCGATCGAGAATGCCTTCGAATCGGCGATCGCACGTGCCAGCGTTTCGGTGCCCTTGCCGAAGGCGTCGAATTCGAACACGCCGACCGGCCCGTTCCAGACCACCGTACCGGCTTGCGCAATCAGTTCGGCGTAACGGCGCGCGGTTTCCGGGCCGATATCCAGGATCATCTCGCCGTCCTTGACCGCATCGACCGGCTTGACCGTGGCCGGCGCGTTGGCCGAGAACTCAGGCGCCACCACCACGTCGACGGGCAGCGGCACCTCGGCGCCGCGACGCTTGGCGTCGGCGATGACCTTCTTCGCCGCGTCGATCAGGTCCGGTTCGTACAGCGAGTTGCCGACGCCGTAGCCGGCCGCCGCGATGAAGGTGTTGGCGATGCCGCCGCCGACGATCAGCTGGTCCACCTTGCCGATCAGGTTGTCGAGCAGGGTGAGCTTGGTCGACACCTTGGAACCGGCCACGATCGCCAGCAGCGGGTGCGCCGGCTGCTCCAGCGCCTTGCCCAGCGCATCGAGCTCGGCCGACAGCAGCGGGCCGGCGGCCACCTGCGGGGCGAAGCGGATCACGCCGTGGGTCGAGGCCTGCGCGCGATGCGCGGTGCCGAAGGCGTCCATGACGAACACGTCGCACAGTGCGGCGTATTTCCTCGACAGCGCTTCCTCGTCCTTGCCCTCGCCGACGTTCATGCGGCAGTTCTCCAGCACCACCACCTCGCCTTCGGCGACGTCTACGCCGCCGAGGTAGTCGGCGACCAGGCGCACCGGCGTACCGAGCTTGTCGCCCAACCACTGCGCCACCGGCGCGAGCGAGGACTCGGCATCGAACTGGCCTTCCTTCGGACGGCCCAGGTGCGAAAGGACCATCACTTTCGCGCCGGCATCGCGGGCGGCCTTGATGGTCGGCAGCGCCGCGTCCAGGCGCTGGGTCGAGGTGATGCGGCCAGCCTCGATCGGCACGTTCAGGTCTTCGCGGATCAGCACGCGCTTGCCGCGCAGCTCCAGATCGCTCATGCGGGTGATGGACACGGCGCCACTCCTCGGGCAGACATACGGGATCGATGGTCAACGGACGCGCCCTGTGCGGGCGCGAACCTCGTATTGTCCGGTGTGGGTTTCCATGATGCAACGCCGCAACCGGGGTATGCGGCTTTGCAGGCCGCTGTCCGGCCACCCTGCCGCGCAGGGCGCCGGGTGCGCGCATGGCGGCGCCTGCCCGGTTTATGCTGCCGTTTCCACCCGGCGGGAGAATCCACATGGCAGCGGAACAGCTGGCGTTGTACGGCTACTGGCGCTCCAGCGCCGTCTATCGCGTGCGCATCGCGCTCAACCTCAAGGAACTGGCCTACGACACGCGGCCGGTGCACCTGCTGCGCGACGGCGGCGAACAGCACGGCGCCGACTACCGCGCGCTCAACCCGCAGCAGCTCATTCCCTGCCTTACCGACGGCGAGCGGGTGCTGACCCAGTCCATGGCGATCATGGAGTACCTGGAAGAGATGCACCCCGAACCGCCGCTGCTGCCCGCCGACGCGCGCAGCCGGGCGCGGGTGCGCGCGCTGGCGCTGGCCGTGGCCTGCGATATCCATCCGCTCGGCAACCTGCGCGTGCTGCAGTACCTGGAGGCGAACCTCGGCACCGACGAGGCAAAGAAGCTCGACTGGTCGCGCCACTGGATCGAGACCGGCTTCGATGCGCTGGAGGCGATGCTCGCCGGCAGCTCGGCCACCGGCCGCTATTGCCATGGCGATACGCCCGGGCTGGCCGATGCCTGCCTGGTGCCCCAGGCCTACAACGCCCTGCGCTGGAAGTTGCCGCTGGAGCGTTGGCCGACCATCGCGCGCATCCACGCCGCATGCAACGAACTGGAGGCGTTCCGGCGGGCCATGCCCGAGGCGCAGCCGGACGCGCCCTGAGGCATAGCTGCCGCGCGCCGCCAAGCGATCTGCTCCTTCTCCGCAGGAAGAAGAGGGAGCCCAAAGAAAAGGGCGCATGGCTGCGCCCTTTCTCGCTGCCGGTCGACCGGCTCGGAAGCCCGGACTCGGAAGCCCGGGCTCAGAAACCCGGGCTCAGAAACCCGGGCTCAGAAACCCAGGCCGTACGGATCGTTGCCCACCAGCTCGGCGTTCTCCGCCCCACCGCCTTCGGAAAGGCGGATCTTCAGCGCCAGGCCGTCGCGCGAGTCGGCCTTGGCCAGCGCCTCCTCCAGTTCGATGCGGCCGCTCTTGTAGAGCTTGTAAAGCGACTGGTCGAAGGTCTGCATGCCCTCCTGCAGGCTGCGGTCCATTGCTTCCTTGACCTCGTGGATCTGGCCGCGGCGGATCATATCGCGGATCAGCGGGGTGTTGAGCAGCACTTCCACCGCCGGGATGCGGCGCCCGTCCTTGCCGATCACCAGGCGCTGGCTGATCACCGCGCGCAGGTTGAGCGCCAGGTTCATCAGCACGTTCTTGTGCGCCGACTCGGGGAAGAAGTTGAGGATGCGCTCCAGCGTCTGGTCGGCGTTGTTCGAGTGCAGCGTGGCCAGGCACAGGTGGCCGGTCTCGGAGAAGGCGATCGCCGCCTCCATGGTGTCGGTGTCGCGGATCTCGCCGATCATGATCACGTCCGGCGCCTCACGCATCGCGTTCTTCAGCGCCTCATGGTAGCTGTGCGTGTCCAGCCCGACCTCGCGCTGGTTGATGATCGACTTCTTGTGCCGGTGCAGGTACTCGATCGGGTCCTCGATGGTGAGGATGTGGCCGGGCGAGTTCGAATTGCGGTGGTCGAGCATCGCCGCCAGCGTGGTCGACTTGCCCGAACCGGTGGCGCCGACCACCAGGATGAGGCCGCGCTGCTCCATGATCAGGTCGCGGAAGATCGGCGGCAGCTGCAGTTGCTCGACCGAGGGGATCTCGCTCTTGATCGCGCGGATCACCATGCCCACTTCGCCGCGCTGCTTGAACACGTTGATGCGGAAGCGGCCGGCTTCCTTCACCGCCAGCGCCATGTTGAGCTCCAGGTCGCGCTCGAATTGCGGCACCTGGCCCTCGTCCATCAGCGAGTAGGCGATCTTCTTGACCATGCCGCTGGGCAGGCCGGTGTTGCCTAGCGGGTAGAGCTTGCCCTCGACTTTGATGTTCACCGGGGCGCCGGTGGTCAGGAACATGTCCGACGCGCCCTTGTCTACCATCAGCTTGAGGAAGTAACCGATATCCACGAGGGACCTCTGGGTTGATCGCGCTTTCTCTGGGCGCGTTGCAAACAGTGATTATGCCCGCCCACAATACGCGGCGACACTGCGCGAGGAATGAGTGATGGTGCACATCTTTTCCCGGCCGCCCGGGCGCATCAAGGGTATCGGCCGGGCGGCAGGGGGCTTGGTCCTGGCGGCTGCGCTGCTGGCGCTGGCCGGCTGCGCCAGCGTGCCGCCGCCGGATGCCTCCATGAACCAGGCCCAGGCCCTGCTGCAGTCCGCCCGCGACGCCGGTGCGGCCGACTACGACCCGGTCGACCTGGGCTTTGCCCAGGCCAAGTTCCAGCAGGCGCAGGCCTCGATGGCCGCGCGCAAGTACGCCGACGCCGCCAACCTCGCAGAAGAGGCCCGCGCGGACGCCGAACTGGCCCGGACCCGCGCCCAGCTCGGCAGCGCGCGGGCGCAGGTGCAGGCCAAGGTGGACGAGAACACCCGCCTGCGCCAGCAGATGGAACAGGCGCCGGCACAGCCGGCTTCCGCCCCGGCGCCGGCTGCCGGCAGCAGCGCGCCGTCCACGCTGGAAGACATGCCGGCTCCATCGGCCTCGGTGCTGTCCGCGCCGCTGCCGCAGAACGGCGGCTCCCAGCCCGCGCCAGCCCAGAGCAGCCAGAACCAGGACCAGGGAGGCCAGCGATGAAGCGCCTTGCCACCACCGCGATGATCGCCTTGCTGGCGCTGGCCGGGCCGGCCCTGGCAGCCCGCCAGGACGACATGGACGTGAGCCGGTTGAGCTCCAGCCTCGACCAGCTAGCCAACGACCCCACCCTGGGCACGTACGCGCAGGCCGAACAGGCGCTGGCGCGCGCCGCCATCGCGCGGCTGGAGCAGTCCGGCCGCAGCGACCGGCCCCACGCGCTGTACCTGGCCGAACGCCGGGTCGACCTGGCCAAGGCCGCCGCGCAGCTGCAGGACGCCCAGGGCAAGCTGTCCCAGCTCGACCGCGAGCATGACCAGATCCTGCTGGAGATGAGTCGCCGCGAGGCCGAAGCCGCCCGCATGGAACTGGAACGCCAGCGCATGCAGTACCAGATGGCCCAGGAAGAGGCCGCCCGCCTGCAGCAGCAGGGCATGGAGGCTTCGCAGGCGGCCGAACAGGCCCGCGCCGAGGCCGAGCGGGCCAAGAAGCTTGCTGCCGCGCAGAGCCGCGTCGCCAAGGCCGCCCGCCGCGAGGCCGAGCTGGCCGCCCAGGCCGCTCGCGCCATGCGGTCGCAGATGCAGGGCGACACCGGCGCGGTCCCCGCGGCCCCGGCCAAGAAAAAGTCCGCCAAGAAGCCCGCCAGCGGCGACTGAGCACCCGCCGCAACGGGTATCGGTGCCCTCCTGGCGGCCCTGAACAAGCGGACTGGACCGCAAGAAGCCTGCCGCGGCACCGTCTGCCGCGGCGGCTTGCGCGCCCCCAGGGCGCGGGAGTAGGGTCGGGTTGCCTCGGGACACTCCGTCCCGGGGCCTACTGACCTGAAACATGCGCCCAATCCCCCTCGCACTGTCCATCCCTGTTTCGCAGATGCGCACGGGGCGCGGGTGCGCGCGCTTCATCCGTCCGCGGGTGCGCCGATCACGCACCCGCTCATCTCGCGAGGAGGTCGGATCATGTTCGAAAACCAGCAGCGTGACGATGTCGAAGCATTCATGAAGGCCGACGCGGAGTTCCGCCGGCTCTACCAGCACCACCGCGAACTCAAGAGCAAGGTCCACGACGCCGAGATCGGCGTGCTTCCCATCGACGACGTCACCTTGTGCGGCATGAAGAAGGAAAAGCTCCACGCCAAGGAACGCCTGCAGCGCATGTGGGATGCGCGCGTTCCCCAGATGCATTGACCGCCTGATTTCCGACCGCGGCCCCGGCCCTTCCCGTGGAAGCGCCGGGGCCGCGTGCGTCTGGGCGTCGTGAACGCCGTCGTGCACGGCAGCTCGGTTATCATCCGACGCTTCGCCAGCAGGCCAACGACGGAGTCGCCATGACGGTTCACCAAAGCGTGCTGGAGCTGATCGGGCGCACCCCGATGGTCAAGGCCCAGCGGCTCGATACGGGCGTGTGCGAGCTGTTCCTCAAGCTCGAGAGCGCCAACCCCGGCGGCTCGATCAAGGACCGCATCGGGCTGTCGATGATCGAGGGCGCCGAGCGCGCCGGCAGGATCAAGCCCGGCGCGACGCTGGTCGAAGGCACCGCCGGCAATACCGGCCTGGGGCTCGCGCTGGTGGCGCAGGCCAAGGGCTACCGCCTGATCCTGGTGGTGCCTGACAAGATGAGCCGCGAGAAGATCTTCAACCTCAAGGCGATGGGCGCCGAGGTGGTGCTGACCCGCTCGGACGTCGCCAAGGGCCATCCCGAGTACTACCAGGACATGGCCGCGCGGATCGCCCGCGAAACGCCCGGCGCCTATTTCATCAACCAGTTCGGCAACCCGGACAACCCCGCCGCGCACATCGCCAGCACGGGACCGGAAATCCTGGAGCAGATGGACGGGCGCGTCGACGCCGTGGTGGTCGGCTGCGGTTCGTCGGGCACCATGACCGGGCTTTCGCAGTACTTCGCCGAGCACTCGCCGGACACCGAGATCGTGCTGGCCGACCCGGTCGGTTCGATCCTGGCCCAGTACATCAACGAGGGCGTCCTGTCGGACAAGTCCGCCAGCTGGATGGTCGAAGGCATCGGCGAGGATTTCCTGCCGACCATCAGCGACTTCTCGCGGGTGAAGAAGGCCTACGCGATCGCCGACAAGGAAAGCTTCCTCACCGCGCGCGAGCTGCTGGCGAAGGAGGGCATCCTGGGTGGTTCCTCCACCGGCACGCTGCTGGCCGCGGCGTTGAAGTACTGCCGCGAGCAGACGAGCCCGAAACGGGTGGTCACGCTGGTGTGCGACACCGGCAACAAGTACCTCTCCAAGATGTACAACGACTACTGGATGCTCGACAACGGCTTCATCGAGCGCCAGCAGCACGGCGACCTGCGCGATCTGCTGCTGCGCCCGTTCGCCCAGCGCGACACCGTGGTGGTCGGCCCGAACGAGCTGCTGATGACCGCCTACACGCGCATGAAGCTGTACGACGTCTCGCAGCTGCCGGTGATGGACGGCAACCAGCTGGTCGGCATCCTCGACGAGTCCGACGTGCTGATGCACGTGCACGCCAACGAAGCGCGCTTCCGCGACCCGGTGTCCACCGCGATGATCACCTCGCTCACCAAGCTCGACGTGCATTCGCCGATCGAGGCCTTGTTGCCGGTATTCGAGCGCGGCCACGTGGCGATCGTGGTCGATGGCGACCAGTTCATGGGGTTGATCACCCGCATCGACCTGTTGAACTACCTGCGCCGCAAGGTGCACTAAGGGCGCGCGAAAGCCCGTTGAAACAAGCCCCGGGAACAATCGCCAGCCTTGCGCAGAACCCTTAAGGAACAGTGCCCATGTGTGGAATCGTTGCCGCCACCGCCCAGCGTGACGTCGCCCCTCTGCTGATCGCCGGCCTCAAGGCGCTGGAGTACCGCGGCTACGACTCCGCCGGCCTGGCCGTGCTCGACGAGGACGCCATCCGGCGCGTGCGCGCCAAGGGCAAGGTGCGCGAGATGGAAGCCCTTTACCTGGCCGACCCGCTGCCCGGCTGCACCGGCATCGCGCATACGCGCTGGGCTACCCACGGCGTGCCCAACGAGGCCAACGCCCACCCGCACATCGTCGGCCGCGTGGCGCTGGTGCACAACGGCATCATCGAGAACTACGCGACGCTCCGCGCCGAGCTGCAGTCGCGCGGCCACGTGTTCACTTCCGAAACCGACACCGAAGTGATGGCCGCGCTGATCGAGGAGCGCATCGCCGGGGGCATGAGCCTGCGCGACGCGGTGCTGGCCACCGTGCGTGCGCTCGAAGGCGCCTATGCCATCGCCGTGATCAGCCACGACGAGCCCGGCCACGTGGTCGGCGCGCGGCGCGGCGCGCCGCTGCTGGTCGGCCTGGGGATCGGCGAAAATTTCCTGGGCTCGGACGCGCAGGCGCTGATCCAGGTGACCAACCGCATGGTCTACCTGGACGAAGGCGACGTGGTCGAGATCACCCGAGACAGCGTGCGGGTCTATGGCCTGGACGGCGCGCCGGTGGAACGCGCGGTGCACCAGAGCGAGCTGTCCACCGACGCGGTCGAGCGCGGCGAGTACCGGCACTACATGCAGAAGGAGATCCACGAGCAGCCGCGCGCGGTGAGCGACACGCTGGAGGCGCGCATCGGCCCGCACGGCGTGCTGCCCAACATCTTCGGCGTCGGCGGTGACGAGCTGCTGGGCAAGGTCAAGGGCCTGCACATCATCGCCTGCGGCACCAGCTACCACGCCGGCCTGGTCGCCAAGTACTGGATCGAGGAGTACGCGCGGCTGCCGGTCAGCGTCGAAGTGGCCAGCGAGTACCGCTATCGCGACACGGTGGTGCCGCAAGGCACGCTGTTCGTGGCCATCTCCCAGTCCGGCGAAACCGCCGACACGCTCGCGGCCATGCGCGAGTCGCGCCGCCGCGGCTACCTGGGCACGCTGGCGATCTGCAACGTGCCCGAATCGTCGGTGGTGCGCGAGGCGGACCTCAAGCTCATGACCCGCGCCGGCCCCGAGATCGGCGTGGCCTCCACCAAGGCGTTCACCACGCAGCTGGCGGCGCTCGCGCTGCTGTGCCTGAAGCTCGCCGAGCAGCGTGGACTGGACCAGGCGGTCTATGCCGAGCTTTGCGCGCAGCTCGCGCACCTGCCGCGCGCGATCGAGGAGGCACTCAAGCTGGAGCCGCAGATCGCCGAGCTGGCGGCGATGTTCGTGCCGCTGAACCACGCATTGTTCCTCGGTCGCGGCGCGCAGTACCCGGTGGCGCTGGAAGGCTCGCTCAAGCTCAAGGAAATCTCCTACATCCACGCCGAGGCTTATCCCGCCGGCGAACTCAAGCACGGCCCGCTGGCGCTGGTGGACGAGGAGATGCCCGTGGTCGCCGTCGCCCCCAACGGCCCGCTGCTGGACAAGCTCAAGTCCAACCTGCAGGAAGTCCGCGCCCGCGGCGGCCGCCTGATCGTCTTCGCCGACGGCCAGGCCGAGGTGGACGAGCACAACGCCAACGGCGCCACGCTGCGCGTGGATGGCGGCGGTTCGCTCATCGCCCCGGCGGTGTTCACCGTGCCCCTGCAGCTGCTCGCCTACCACGTCGCCGTGCTGCGCGGCACCGACGTCGACCAGCCGCGCAACCTGGCCAAGTCGGTGACGGTGGAGTAAGCAGGCGCGACAGAATTAGAGCGTGCGGAGCGGGGTGACCCGCCCCGCACGAGCGTCAGGCACGTCCGTAGACGTCGTCGAGGCGGACGATGTCGTCTTCGCCCAAGTAGCTACCCGACTGCACTTCGATCAGCTCTAGCGGCACCTTCCCGGGATTGCGCAGGCGGTGCACGCTTCCCAGCGGGATGTAGGTGCTCTGGTTCTCGCCGAGCAGGAACACTTTCTCGTCGCAGGTCACCTCGGCTGTGCCCGAAACCACGATCCAATGCTCCGCGCGATGGTGGTGCTTTTGCAGGCTGAGGCTCGCGCCGGGCTTGACCACGATGCGCTTGACCTGGAAACGGTCGGCCGCCTCGAGCGAGTCATAGCTGCCCCAGGGGCGACGCACGACGCGATGCAGCGAGTGCTCACTGCGCCCGCGGCGCTTGAGCTCCTCGACCACCTGCTTGACCTGCTGGGCCGCATCGCGGCGGGCGACCAGAGTGGCGTCCGGCGTGCTCACCACCACCAGGTCGTCTACGCCGACAGCGGCGATGAGATGGCGATCATGCGAGCGCAGCAGGCAGTTGTGGCTGTCGAAGGCGAGCGTGTCGCCCTCGCTCAGGTTGCCATCCGGGTCGCGCTCGCCTGCCAGCCACAGAGCCGACCAGGAACCGATGTCGCTCCAACCGCAAGATAATGGGACCACGGCGGCGCGGTCGGTTTTCTCCATGACGGCATAATCGATGGAGTCCTCCGGCACCCGTGCAAAGGTGTCGGCATCGACGCGGGTGAAGTCCAGGTCGCGGCCCGCCGCGGCGTGCGCTGTACGCACGGCGGCCAGCATCTGCGGCGCGTGGGTCTCGAGCTCCTCCAGGTAGTGCGCGGCGCGGAACAGGAACATGCCCGAGTTCCAATCGTAGCCGCCGTCCTCCAGGTATCCCCCGGCCGTCGCCAGGTCGGGCTTCTCGACGAACTGGCCGACGCGGAAGCCACCATGCGGCAGCGGCTCGGCACGCCGGATGTAGCCGAAGCCCGTTTCCGGGCGATCCGGCCGAATGCCGAAAGTGACCAGCCAGCCTGCGTGGGCGAGCGGCAGCGCAGTGCGCACGGCTTCCAGGAAGGGTGCGGTATCGCAGATCAGGTGGTCGGCCGGTAGCACCAGCAGCGTGGCGTCCGGATCGCGCTCCAGTGCGGCCAACGCACCGAGCGCGATCGCCGGGGCGGTGTTCCGGGCGAGAGGTTCCAGCACGATGGTGGCATTCTCGATGCCTGCTTCGCGTAGTTGTTCGGCCGCGAGGAATCGATGGTCATCGGCGGCCACCACGATGGGCGGCGCCAGATCCGGCAAGCCACGGGTGCGCTCAAGCGTCTGCTGGAACAGCGTGCTTTGGCCGGCCAGTTTCAGGAATTGCTTGGGCAGGTTCTGGCGCGACACCGGCCACAGCCGGGTGCCGCTGCCGCCACTGAGGATGAGGGGGGTCAACATATTTGGTCCTTCAAGATTTCGTGGCTGACCACAGCGGGTTGCCTGCTAACTGATCCATTACTTCGTGCAAGCCCGTTTGCCAGTCCGGCAGGCGAATACCGGCCTGCCGCTCGAAGGCGGTGTTGTCGAGCACGGACCAGGCCGGCCGGCGGGCAGGCGTGGTGTACTCGGCAGTGGTGATCGGAACCACCCGCGGGCGGCGATCGAGCAGCCCGCGGGCTTGGGCCTCCTCGAAGATCGCGCTGGCAAAACCATGCCAGCTGGTGTGCCCGCCTGCTACTAGGTGATGCGTGCCGTGCAGTGACGCGCGGGCTCTAGGCTCGGCGATCCATCGGTCCAAGGCCGCCAGGCTGGCGCGCACGATAAGCGCCGTGGATGTCGGGGCGCCCAACTGGTCTGCCACTACGCGCAGCTCCTCGCGCTCGGCTCCCAGGCGCAGCATGGTGCGCAGGAAGTTGTGGCCATGGGGTGCATATACCCAGGCGGTGCGCAGGATAAGGTGATCCGCGCCGCTGGCGCGCAGTGCCTCCTCGCCGGCGAGCTTGCTTCGGCCGTAGGCACCGAGTGGTCCGGTCGGGGCGTCGACGGGGTAGGGCGTGGTCGCCATGCCGTCGAAGACATAGTCGGTGGAGTAGTGCAGCACCACCGCGCCGTGCGCGGCGGCCCAGGCGCCTAGTTCACCGACCGCCTCGCCGTTGATGCGCGTGGCCAGCGCTTCTTCCTGTTCGGCGCGGTCGACCGCGGTGTAGGCGGCCGTATTGACGATTACGTCGGGGCGCACGCGCTCGAGCAGTGGCGCCAGGCTTGCGGAGAGATCGCCGATCTCGCCGTGCTCGCCATTCCAGAGCACGCCGTCGCGCGAGGCGGGCACCAGCTCGCCGCGCGCGGCCAGGCCGCCGTCCTCCGTGAAGCTGCGGCCGAGCTGACCATTGGCGCCCAGCAGCAGGATCTTCACGGGGTGAACGCCGGCAGCCGGTCGGCCGGCACGTCCTTGAGGAATGGGGCGCGCGTGTCCTTTTCCGACAGCAGCGGTGCGCTGACTGGCCAGTCGATACCGATATCAGCATCGTTCCAGCGGATGGCGGCGTCGCCCTCGCGGTCGTACAGCGCGGTGCACTGGTAGCTGAAGGTGGCGAACTCCGACAGCACGCAAAAGCCGTGCGCGAAGCCCTCGGGGATCCAGAAATGGCGATGGTTGTCGGCGGTGAGCATCACGCCGGCCCAGCGACCGAAGGTCGGCGAGCCGCGGCGGATGTCCACGGCGACGTCGTAGACCTCACCCTCCAGCACGCTGACCAGCTTCCCCTGCGGGTTGGGCCATTGGTAGTGCAGCCCGCGTAGCACGCCCTTGGCGGAGCGCGAGACGTTCGACTGCACGAAGCGCCGATCGATGCCGGCTTCGCGGTACTTCGCTTCGTTGTAGCTCTCGTAGAAGAAACCGCGGGCATCGCCGAATACCTGGGGCTCGATCACCAGGGCACCGGGCAGCGAGGTTTCGACCACCTTCATCGCACGGCGCCCTGTTCGACGAGGTTCCTGAGATAGCCACCGTAGCCTGTCTTGGCCAGCGGTTCGGCCAGGCGCAGCAGTTGCGCCTCGTCGATCCAGCCCCGCAGGTAGGCGATCTCCTCCGGACAGCACACCTTCAGGCCCTGGCGGTGCTCGATCGTCTGGATGAAGTTGCCCGCTTCCATCAGCGACTCGTGCGTGCCGGTGTCGAGCCAGGCATAGCCGCGGCCGAGCTGCTCCAGATGCAGGTTGCCCTGATCAAGGTAGCAGCGGTTGAGGTCGGTGATCTCCAGCTCGCCACGCGGGGAGGGCTTGAGCGAGGCGGCGTAGTCGCACACGCGGCTGTCATAGAAATACAGGCCGGTGACGGCATAGTTCGATTTGGGCTGCGCGGGCTTCTCCTCCAGGCCCACCACGCGACCCTCGTCGTCGAACTCGGCCACGCCGTAGCGCTGAGGATCACGCACCCAGTAGCCGAACACGGTAGCTCCCTGCTCGCGCGCAGCCGCGCGTTGCAGGCGTTCGGTCAGCCCCACGCCATAGAAGATGTTGTCGCCCAGCACCAGGCAGCTGGGCGCTCCATCGAGGAACTCGCGGCCGATCAGGAAAGCCTGCGCCAGGCCGTCGGGCGAGGGCTGCACGGCGTACTGGATGTTCATGCCCCACTGCGAGCCGTCGCCCAGCAGGCGCTGGAACAGTGCCTGCTCGTGCGGCGTGTTGATGACCAGCACTTCGCGGATGCCGGCGAGCATCAGGATCGCCAGCGGGTAATAGATCATCGGCTTGTCGTACACCGGCAGCAGCTGCTTGCTGATGCCCTGGGTGATCGGATACAGCCGCGTGCCGGACCCGCCGGCCAGGATGATGCCCTTGCGTGCGCTCATGCGTGGTTCCTCACGATCCCAGCCGTTCCATGCGGTAGCTGCCGTCCAGCACGCGCTGCACCCAGAGCTGGTGCGCGAGGTACCAGTCGACGGTCTGCGCGATGCCGCTCTCGAAGGTCTGCGTGGGAGCCCAGCCGAGCTCATCCTGCAGCTTGCTCGAGTCGATCGCATAGCGGCGGTCGTGGCCGGGGCGGTCCTTGACGAAGGTGATCAGGGACTCGCGCGCACGCCCGTCGGCGAGCGGCCGGCGGGCATCGAGCAGCGCGCAGATGGTCTTGACCACGGTGATGTTCTCGCGTTCGGCATTGCCGCCCACGTTGTAGGTCTCGCCCACGCGGCCGGCTTCGAGCACACGCCGGATCGCGCTGCAATGATCGCCCACGTAGAGCCAGTCGCGAATGTTCCTGCCGTCCCCGTAGACCGGCAGCGGCTCGCCGGCGAGCGCCTTCTGGATGGTGAGCGGGATCAGCTTCTCGGGGAACTGGTAGGGGCCGTAATTGTTGGAGCAGTTGGTGGTGAGCGTGGGCAGGCCGTAGGTATGGTGGAAGGCTCGCACCAGATGGTCGGAGGCGGCCTTGGAGGCGGAATAGGGCGAATTGGGCGCGTACGGCGTGGTCTCGGTGAACTTGCCCTCGTCACCCAGCGAGCCATACACCTCGTCGGTGGACACGTGCAGGAAGCGGAATGCTTCGCGCGCCGCGCCTTCCAGGCCACGCCAGTAGTCGCGGGCGCATTCGAGCAGACCCAGAGTGCCCACCACGTTGGTTTCCACGAACGCGGCCGGACCGTCGATCGAGCGGTCCACGTGCGACTCGGCCGCGAAGTTCACGATGGCCTGCGGCCGGTGCTCCGCCAGCAGCTTGGCGACCAGTTCGCGGTCACCGATGTCACCCTGAACGAACAGGTGGCGGTCGTTGCCCTCGAGCGAGGCGAGGGTATCGAGGTTGCCGGCGTAGGTCAGCTTGTCCAGGTTGACCACGCGCAGGCCATCGGCGACCGCCTGCAGCACGAAGTTGGCGCCGATGAAGCCGGCGCCGCCGGTGACGAGCAAGGTTTCCATTGGCTCAGAGGGTCCCAGTCCAAACACGTATTGTGCACCGAATTCGGGGGTTTTCCGAGCACGGTGCACGTCCCCGCTTGGTGGAAATTAAGGCAATCCGACGGTTCGCAGTTAAGATGTCGCCCCCACACCCGCGCCGGCGTCCGACGGCGCCAAGCGAAGGATCAGCCATGACCAAGAAAGCCGACGCGCCCCTGGGGCTCGGAACCCGTGCCATCCATGCCGGCCAGCATCCGGACCCGAGCACTGGCGCGATCATGACGCCGATCTACGCCACGTCCACCTACGTCCAGGAGAGCCCCGGCAAGCACAAGGGTTACGAGTACTCGCGCACGCAGAATCCAACCCGAATGGCCTACGAGCGCTGTGTGGCCGATCTGGAGGGCGGAGCGGCCGGCTTCGCCTTTGCCTCAGGCCTGGCAGCCGCGGCAACGGTGCTGGACCTGCTCGACTCGGGTAGCCACGTGATCGCCATGGACGACCTGTACGGCGGTAGTTATCGATTGTTCGAACGCGTGCGCCGGCGTTCGGCGGGGCTCGATTTTGACTTCATCGACATCAACGATGCCAAGGCGCTCAAAGCCGCGCTCAAGCCGAACACCCGCATGATTTGGGCGGAGACGCCGACCAACCCGATGCTTAAACTGGTAGACCTAAACAAGGTGGCGGGGTTCGCGAAGAAACATGGCCTGATCTTGGTGGTCGACAACACCTTCTGCTCGCCGATGGTGCAGCGGCCGTTGGAATTTGGTGCGGACCTGGTGCTGCACTCGGCGACGAAGTATCTCAACGGTCATTCGGACATGGTCGGAGGGATTGTGGTAGCCGGCAACGACGAACTCGCCGAGCGAATGGCCTTCCTGCAGAACTCGGTCGGTGCCATTGCCGGACCCTTCGATGCGTTTCTCGCCATGCGCGGCCTGAAGACCTTGCATCTGCGTATGAAGGCGCATTGCCAAGGCGCCATGGAACTCGCGCAATGGCTGGATAAGCACCCGGCCGTGGAGCGGGTGATCTACCCGGGCCTGAAGAGCCATCCGCAGCATGCGCTGGCCAAGCGCCAAATGGATGGCTTCGGCGGCATTATTACCATTGAGGTCAAGGGTGGGTTGAAAAAAGCCCGCCGCATGCTGGAGCGTTGTGAGCTGTTCGCACTGGCCGAGTCACTCGGCGGCGTGGAGAGCCTGATCGAGCACCCGGCGATCATGACCCACGCTTCGGTGCCGGCCGCCAATCGCAAGCGATTGGGTATCAGCGACGGATTGGTGCGGCTGTCGGTTGGCGTGGAGGACGTGGCTGACCTCCGCGAGGAACTGGGATCGGCTTTGCGCTGAAACTGGCCGACCGGTTGCTGACTGTTACCTGTCGCTACGACGGAAACACCGTGAGCCGGTGTGGCGGATAAGGTAAGGCTTTTCGTTTACAAGTTGGGTGCTTGATGGTGCCGAACTTCCCATTTCAAAGGCAAGCAGTATCCAAATGATTTCAGCCTATCGTCTTGCCGACCCGCTTTCGCCGTACCGGTCGTTGCATCGGCACAGCGCGCTCGTATTGCAAATGGCCAAGCGCGATGTGATCGGACGCTATCGCGGGTCGTTCATCGGGCTGCTGTGGTCGTTCTTCAATCCATTGCTGATGCTGGCAATCTACACGTTTGTGTTTGGCGTGATTTTCAAATCGCGCTGGGCCGGACAGGTCGGGGGACACGTCGAGTTTGCCGTCATCCTGTTCGCGGGATTGAACATCAACGCGATGTTTGCGGAGTGTCTGAACCATGCACCGACATTGATCGTGGAAAATACCAATTTCGTGAAGAAGGTCGTTTTTCCGCTGGAGACGCTATCTTGGAGCACGCTGGGTTCAGCGCTGTTCCACCTGCTGATATCGACCATCGTGCTGCTCGTGATATCGGTATGGGCAAATGGTTCGATTCCGTGGACAGTATTGCTGTTTCCGGTCGTGCTCGCGTGCTTCTTACCGTTCGTGGCTGGTGCAATCTGGTTGCTGGCGTCGCTCGGCGTGTTTTTGCGTGATCTGAAGCAGGTCACGGGCATCATCACCATGGCGCTGATGTTTCTGGCGCCAATCATGTATCCCCGCAGCCTGATCCCAGTGCAGTATCGAGGCTGGATGGATCTGAACCCGCTGACGATCATCGTGGAATCCTCCCAGGACGTGCTTGTCTGGGGCAGGCAGCCATCCTGGATCCATCTTGGTTTGTACGCGCTGTTTTCCTGCCTGTTCGCTTGGTTGGCATTTGCATGGTTCGAGCGCAGCCGCAAGGGATTTGCCGATGTCCTGTGATGCGCTGAGCGTGCGTGTCGAGGGTCTGGGCAAGCGCTATGAGATTTACGCGCAACCCACCGATCGACTCAGGCAGATGATGCTGCCACGCCTATGGCGAATAATCGGCAGGGCCGGTCCCGAGTACTTCAAGGAGTTCTGGGCGCTGCGCGATGTCAGCTTCGAGGTGCGACGCGGAGAGACGGTCGGCATCATCGGGCGCAACGGTTCCGGTAAGTCCACCTTGCTACAAATGGTATGTGGCACGCTGAATCCGACTGAGGGCGCTATTGATGTTCACGGTCGCATCGCCGCACTGCTCGAGCTGGGGGCCGGTTTCAACCCCGAGTTCACTGGCAGGGAAAACGTCTACCTGAGTGGCCTGCTCTATGGCATCGCCGAGCCCGAATTGCGCAAGCGATTCGATGCGATCGTGGATTTTGCGGATATCGGTAGCTTCATCGACCAGCCGGTCAAGACCTACTCCAGCGGTATGTACGTGCGCCTGGCCTTCGCCATCGCGGCGCACGTGGATGCCGATACGCTGATCATCGACGAGGCGCTCAGCGTTGGCGACGTGCGCTTCACGCAGAAGTGCATGCGCTACCTTCGTGAATTCCAGCAACACGGCACCCTGCTTTTTGTCAGCCATGATACGAGCGCGGTGGTCAATCTGTGCGATCGCGCGATCTGGCTGGATTCGGGTCGGCTGGTAATGGATGGATCGGCTCGCGATGTCGTGGAGCGTTACCTGGCTGCGCAGCACGCGGCGGATCGCGGCTCGCTCGGGGAGAAAGTGATCTTGACGGCGCACACGGCGGAGCGTGGTGCTAACAATACCTCGGCTCCCCGACTGGATGCTGCCGATGCGCGACAGGCAATCCTCAACGGTACGGTGGCGCGACGCAATCTGATCGAGATATTCGAGTTCGACATTGCGCAGACAGGTACCGAGTTCGGTGCGGGCGCCATGCGCATCGTAGATGTCCGTTTGCGCAATGAACTGGGCGAGCCATGCAGCCTGTCATCGGGTGGTGAAGTCGTCTCTGTGGAAATCGAGGCCGAGGTGCTGCAACCCGTCGTTGCGCCGATATTCGGGTTCTACATCAAGGACCGCCTCGGACAGCGCCTTTTCGGCGACAACACCTATATCAGCTATCGAGATAACCCGCGGGAGGCCAAGCCGGGCGACCATCTGATCGCGCGCTTCAGCTTCCGCATGCCGATCCTGCCGAACGGGGACTATTCGGTCGACGTGGCCGTCGCCACCGGCACGCAGGAAAGTCATACCCAGCAGCACTGGATTCACGACGCGCTCGCCTTCAAGGCACGCGAGAGCACCATGCGCTACGGTCTGGTCGGTATTCCGATGCATACCATTGAAATCGAACAGGTCGAGGCCACGGCGTGAAATTCACTGGTGAACGTTACGTACCCACAGAAGCGGGCGAGATCCGGCACGAACACCTGCACCGTTACGCATGGTGTGCTCATCTGGTCGAGGGTAAGGACGTACTGGATATCGCCTGCGGCGAAGGCTACGGCAGCGCCATGTTGGCCCGATCCGCGCGCACGGTACTGGGTGTGGACATCGCCGATGCCGCCGTTCAGCACGCCATTGCGAAATACGGCGACACGCCGCGCCTGGGCTTCAAGCAAGGGGACGCGGCGCAGATTCCTTTGCCCGATAATTGCGTCGATGTAGTGGTGTCGTTCGAGACCATAGAACACCACGACAAGCATGCAGAGATGCTGAGCGAGATCCGTCGCGTGCTGCGGCCGGATGGGCTGCTGATTATCTCCTCGCCGAATCGTATGGTCTACAGCGAGCAGGCCGGGTACCACAACGAATTCCATGTCAAGGAACTGGACTTCAGCGAGTTCGACGCTGTGCTGAAGCAGCAGTTCGACCAGGTTCGCTATTTCGGTCAACGGCTCGCCGTGGGCTCCTCCATTTTCACCTTGCAGAGCGAGGATGGCGTGCGCACGGTCGACGCATTGACCGACACCGGTTCCGAAGTTGTCGAGCGCGCAGCTTCACTGATCGATCCGGTCTATTTCATCGCGGTGGCCGGTAACCTCGATGCGCGGCTGGAGGCGCGACTGCGTCCCTCGATCCTGTATTCCGAGGCCGAGGATTTGTACACCCATCATCGCGAGGTCGCGAAATGGGCAACCCGTATCGACAGGGAGCTGCACACGCTGCGCGACACCTATGGGCGCCTGGTAAAGGAACACGAGGAAACGGTCCAATGGGCCAAGGCACTGGATGTCGAGCTCATGCAGGAGCGTGAAAGGTGCACTGATTTGAAACCGAAGCTACAGGCCTCACTGGCGCAAGTATCGCGCGGGGATGAGGAAATCACGTTGCTCCTCATGGAGAATCAGGAACTCAAGGGGCGTAACAAGGACGTCCAGCAACAGCTCGCGGGCCTGCAGGCCGCACACGCGACGTCGCAGAGCGAGTTGACTCAGATGCGAGACAATCTCGATGCCCTCAGGAAGGAACATTCACGATTGTCTATGCGTCTTGGATCGCAGGCTGGCGAGCTGGCCGAGCTGCGAGGGCTGTATGAGCGAGTCCTGCATTCGCACTCATGGAAGCTGACAAGACCTTTGCGCGGATTGAGTCGTCTGCTGCGTGGCGATTGGCGATCGCTACGGGCTACCTATGCCGCGCGTGCCAAGCTGGTATCGGGGTCGCTTGCGGCCATTGAGGTGGCGCGTGGAGCGACGGCCGCCGAGGAGTCGGCTGAAGGCCTGCTCGCAGGTCTTGCATTCGAGTCCTATGCGGAGCCGCTTGTCACCATCATCATTCCGGCGTATGGCAACCTCGCAATCACCGCAGCCTGCCTGCGCTCCATCGCGGCACATCCGCCTAGTGTGGCTTGCGAAATTCTGGTGGCTGAAGACGCCTCTGGCGATGTTGAAATGGAGGCGCTGGCTCGTGTGCCAGGCTTGCGTTACGAAGTCAATCCGGAAAACCTCGGCTTCCTGCGTTCGTGCAATCGCGCCGCCGCTTTGGCGCGAGGCCGCTACTTGTATTTCCTCAATAACGATACCGAGGTCACCGAAGGCTGGCTTGACGCGATGCTTGATGTGTTCGCGCGTTTCTCGGATTGCGGCATGGTCGGCTCCAAGTTGATCTATCCCGATGGGCGCCTCCAGGAAGCGGGCGGCATTATCTGGAGCGATGGGTCCGGCTGGAACTACGGCCGCCTACAGGATGCCGACGCGCCTGAATACAACTACGTGCGCGAAGTGGACTATTGCTCGGGCGCCTCGCTGCTGCTGACACGCGGACTGTTCGAGCAGCTTGGGTGCTTCGACGAACGCTACGCGCCGGCCTATTACGAGGACACCGATCTCGCGTTCAAGGTCCGGGAAGCGGGCAAGCGGGTCTACTACACGCCGCTTTCCACCGTGATCCATCATGAAGGCGTGTCGCACGGTACCGACGAAAACACGGGTATCAAGGCGTACCAAGCTACGAACAGTCAGAAGTTTCTCGAACGCTGGGCCGATACGTTGCAGCGCGACCATTACCCGAACGCGCAGAACGTGGTTCGCGCGCGTGAACGCAACGTACCGACTGGCACCATCCTGGTGATCGACCACTACGTGCCGCAACCGGATCGCGACGCGGGTTCGCGCGTGATGATGGAGTTCATGCGCCAGTTCATCGAGATGGGCATGAAGGTCATCTTCTGGCCCGACAACCTGTGGCGCATGCCTGTCTACACGGACCGGCTCCAGGCAATGGGCGTGGAAGTAATCTATGGCAATCCTTGGGCAGGGAAGTTTGGTCAATTCATCGCCGAACGCGGGGCGGCCATTCAGCATGTACTGCTGAGTCGCCCGCACATAGCAATCAACTACATCGACTCATTGCGCAGGCATACACGCGCGCGCTTGGTCTACTTTGGCCACGATTTGCATTTCATGCGCCTGCGCCGCCAGCAGCAGGCCACGGGCGACGTCCGGCTCGGTATTGAAGCCGACGCGATCGAGCGGGTCGAGAGGAATCTGTGGAACCGCTGCGATGTGGTCGTTTACCCGTCCGAAGAGGAGGCTGCACAGGTTCGGATTATGGCGCCTGCCGTCGAATCTTTGGCCGTGCCGTTGTATTGCTTCCGCGAACCGATGCAGGACGCTAGCTCCAACGTGGCTGAGCGCAGGGGCATTCTTTTTGTAGCCGGCTTCGGACATCCGCCCAACGTGGACGCGGCGCGCTGGCTGGTCGAGATGATCCTGCCGCACGTTCGCAAGCACCTGCCGCAGGTTCGGTTATTTCTGGCGGGATCCAACCCGACCGACGAGGTGAAGGCACTCGCGGGCAACGGTGTGGAAGTGCTCGGATATGTGGACGATGCGACCCTGGCATCGTTGTACCGTTCGGCGCGTGTCGTGGTGGCGCCGCTGCGCTTCGGTGCGGGGGTCAAGCTGAAGGTGCTGGAAGCTATGGCGCACGGCGTGCCGGTGGCGACGACGTCCGTGGGTGCACAGGGTTTGCCCGGGCTGGGCGAGGTGGTTCCTGTGTCCGACGACCCCGAGCGAATCGCCGATTCGCTGGTCGAGCTGCTGGTGGACGATCTCCGCTGGATGGCGATAGCGGACGCGGCGAAGACCTACATAGCCGAGCACTTTTCCGTGAACGTCATGGCCGAGGCGTTGCGCAGGATGCTGGGAATACAAATATAACAGCGACCGCGTCCCTATCGCGCTCGCAACTCGGTCGGACCTTGAGTGCAGCAACGGCTCAACAACAGCGGTGAGGCACGACGTAGTGCGCCGTTTTGTTTCGAGTGCATTGATATGGAGATTTCGGATGAGGACGCTGCCCGAGCGGTACATGAAGCCGACCGTAATGCTGGCCCTGGGTGTTGCCATTTATCTCCTGGCAAGCCTCTACTACTACGGCAGCGTCGTCGTATATGGACCGGATGCCGAAAACATCCTGGCACCGTTGTTCTATGACATCAGCCGCGCGATTCACCAGCATGGCTTGCTGGCCGGCATGTACGACCCAGGACAGGTCGCGGGACTGTCGTTGTGGAACACGCCTTACTTCCATCCGCTGTACCCGTTCTACTTCAATTGGCTCGGCACGGATGCAGACATCTTTGACACGGTAGCTCGGCTTCGGGTCGTCAACTTTCTTCATTTAGCCATCTATGGCACGGGCTGCTATCTCCTGTGCTGTGGCATCGGCGTGCGGCGATGGCTGGCGCTAGCCATCGGCTTGTCTAGCCCGTGGCTGCCCGCCGTGCAGAGCATGCTGAACTGGCCGCAGATACTCGCGTCGTTCTCGTGGCTGCCGTGGGTACTGGCCTGCCAAGTCTGGTTGTACGGAGATCCAGGCAGACGCAGGCGTATCGTTGCGGTGCTGGGTCTGGCTGCTACGTTCTCTCTGCTGGTGTATGCGCAGCCTGCTCAGAATATGGTCCTGACCGTCGTTGGTTCGGCGGTCATGTGGGGCTTCATGGCCATCTCCACGTGTCTTGGCGGCCAGCGCGATGAACGGGACGCCTTTGTTCGCGCGACGCTTGCCTTGGCAGTGGCTGGCGTGCTGGCTTTGCTGGTCTGCGGCGAATACTTGCTTGCTGTAGTGAGCTTTCTTAGCAAAGCAGTGCGCTGGCTAGGCGACAAGGGCGTGCTCATCGGCAGCAAGCGTATGCCGATCGACGCGATGCGCGAATATGCGCTGAGAGTGCGGGACGCAGGTGCCCTGCTGGTCTACAGCAGCAAGCATACGGTGATTGTCGGCAATCTCTATGTCGGGGCGGCAGTAGCCCTGTGTGCGGCCCTGGGTTATTTCGCTGGCCGGCGTGATCGCATGATCGGTGCCCTTCTGGCTTCGGCGCTCGTCACCGCGCTATTTTGCTTCGGACTTTTCACGCCGCTGTTGTGGTGGATACCGGTTGCGAACAAAGTGCGCGAGGTGAATTGGTGGTCGTGCTACACGGCCACCGTGCTGTTTGCGCTGGGCAGCTATGGCTTGCAGCAGTTGCTCGATGCGAGCGCAGCCGAAGTTTTTAGAGGGCGTTTTAGGAGGGCCTCGCTTTGGGGCCTGCTGATTGGGTTCGCGGCGGCGCTGTGGCTGATCCAGGCAATGCACGTAAAAATGGTGGTGATCAACGTACTATCGTTCTGCCTCAGTTTTACTCTGCTCGCAATTTGCCTGCTATTTCCGGCGCAGACCCGCAGATTCCATCCATTGGCGGCGGTAGCAGTTGTCTTCTTGGGCCTAGTCGTGCCAGTGCTTTCCTATGCGCGATTCCCGCCAAGTCAGTCGATGCTGGTGGATGCGGAACATGTGCAAACCCGTGCGGAGGCGCTGAGGATTGCCGCGTACATCACGGATGGCGAGGACTATCGTTTCGCGGTAAGTCCGAACATTGGAAACTACAAGAATTTCACCGTCACGCTGGCCAACCTCGGACTGCGCGGCATCGGTGGTGATATCAGTCCACAGGAATACGACAAATTCCGGCTGTTGTTCTTTCCGTCCCCTGCCGTCGCCAATCTATATGGCGTGAAATATCGGGTTGTTCCGGCCGTGCCACCCGTCGGTGGTGATATCAGAATCGACGATAAGATTTCCTTGCGAGTGAACCAGCACGCACTACCACGCCTGTTCTTCGTGCAGGGAGGCGTGCAGGTGGTCAAGTCGCCGGTCGATGCGCTCATGGGCGCCCCCGCTGGCGGTATTGTGCGCGTCTATGTAGCGAAGGAAGACTTGCCATCGGGCTTTGAGCCGGGGGAATACCCGTCGGACCGTGCCACGCTCACGGTTCCTACTCTGTTGGAAGATGGCCCCGTGCGTGTGCACGCGATAGTAGAAACCCGAGGGAGTGGGTTGCTGGTATTGAACGAGGACATTGCCGGTCGTTGGCGGGCGACGATCGATGGCAAGCGGGTCAAATCGTTCCGCGTGAACGGATTTCAGACGGCCTTCGTCCTGAGCGGAGTGGGCCTGCACACGATCGAGATTAGCCGGCCCGGTCATGTGTTGTAGCTGGGTGAGCACAGCAGGCGGTTTTCGTCCATAGGGGTTCTGCCGGCAAGTCAATCAGGAGTCGGTTCGTATCATGAATATGAATGGACCCATGGGACCCGTGCGGCGAGGCAGTACGTCTGCATCGAGAATCGCGCTGGCAGTGACGTGGTCATTCGTCATCCTGTTGATGGTCAACGCGCTGTGGTTCGTGCTGCGCGCGTCGAGTCCGGTCATCCAGGCGGACGCCTGGTACTACCTCGATGTATTTGTACGAAAAGCCATCGATGGCCGTCTTCAGATCACCGATTTCTTCGTCAAGCGCAGCGCAGACGACCATGCGCTGCCGCTATTCAAGCTGATCCTCCTGTTCGAATGGCGCTATTTCGATCTCGACTATGTCGTGGAGGCCGTCTTTGGCGTGCTCGCGACTATCGCTTGCGCGCTGATCTTTTACGCGGTGCTGATGCGGCATTGGCCCCGGAACACGGGCAATGGTGTGCCCCTTCTGGCATGGATAGCGATCTGCGCATTGCTGTTCTCGCTCGGTAGTGTGGGCGTGTGGGTATGGCCACTGGTTGCACTGGAAAACATTACGATCCTTGTGATCCTGTTCTTCATGCTGGCCGTATGGCACGCGCATCGCAGCCAGCATTATCTGCCGCTGGTTGTGGCTATCCTGGTATTGGGTATCAGCAGCGACGACAGCGCGATTATCGCTGTGATAGCCACGCTGATGAGCGTATTGCTAGCTCTACGGGCCGATCCGGAGCAGCGGGTTTTTTCTGCTTGGAGGATCATCGCCATCGTAATTGGGTTCGAGGTACTGGTACGCATTGGTTACGCGCATATACCCGGGGCGCCGGTGGCGTCCGCGCATGCGTCCACTCCGCTTGTCAGTGTACTGGTCGAGAGATTCAAACAGGGCGGCTGGTGGCAGTGGATATTGTTGCCGCTGGTGCTGCCGGTCTATTACCAAAGTCCGTTGAAGACATCGCAGGCAGATGTTTGGTTTGCCGTCCAGGCGATCATGGGGGTGCTGCTGCTTGCGGCCCATGTGTTCTTCTGGAGGCGTGCTTTACGAGGTAGGTACAACCTGCCGGTATTCATGGCGGTCTGCATGATGCTTCTGTCATACGGCTGGCTGGCCGGCATTATCCTCTGGCGGGTCAGCGCATCTGGAAACGATTACCTGGAGCAACCACGCTATGTGATGCTTTATGCGGAGCAGCTGATCGCGTTGCTGCTGATGTGGGCGGGTTCGCAGGAGCTAGGTTTCGAAGCGGTGACTACCCGACGCCGGCCGGTGATCTGGTGGCAAACCATGCGAACTTGGGGACCGGTCGTCGGCGCCCTGTTGCTGCTGTTGGCGCAAGTGCCACAGTCGATCCATGCGTGGCGCATGCCGAAATACGAATGGGCCTATTACGCCAAGCAAGCCGCCGAAATCGACGCGCTCGCCAGGGATCCGGTGCACACGAAGGACTGTGACTTGGTGAATCCCGTCTGTGGCGAATCGCCCAAGATCCGTCGTGAGTTGACGCAATTGCTGAGTGCGAACCGGTTGAATATCTACTCACCCAGGATGCGGCGATGGCATTCGTATCTTCCGACGCCGACCCAGGTGCCTGCTGAGCCTGTATCGTCAGTCGACAAAGCCGGAAGCGATGGCAACGATCACGCTGATTGAACGTGTATGCAGCGGCCGGGCCGCACCAAGCCACAGGAACAACGATTGATCCAATCGCGTACAACCTCTTCCAGGATCTTGTCGGTGCCACAGAGGCGCGTACATGGGTCTAGCGTTTCTGGCAGGTCAAGGCAGGTCAAGGCAGGTCAAGGCAGGTCAAGGCAGGCCAGAGAAAGTCATGGATATCGGCTGCGGTCCCGGCAGCATCGTGCATCTGCTTCCGATAGGCGTGAAGTATGTCGGCTTCGACACGCGAGCGCTGGCGAATTCGCCGGCGTTCGTGACCGTCACTCGCAGCGCCCGCAACTTTGCGCGGCATTTGTTAGACGCGAGCCTGACTGGTACTGCCGTGAACAACATATTGCGCGCCAAAGGGTATCCAGCCCATGGCCGGCTCGAGCGGACGTAAGAAACCGAGCAGATGCGGGAAGAACACGATGTAACGGCAGCGGACGCCTTCAAACTTTGCGTGCCGGACTAGACCGAGCAGTTCAGAGCGCGGTAGCAGGATCGCGTCTTCATCGAAAGGGCAGTCCCGTACGGTTTTCAGAGTCAGCGGATTGAGCATGTTGTGCTCGAAGACGAAAACGTGGCCACCGGGCTTCAACACCCGCCTGATTTCACTCATCCAGTGGGCACGTTCGACCGGCGGTATGTGGTGGAAAACACAAGCCGCCATGACGATGTCAAAGCTCGCGTCATCATGGGGGAGGCGGGCATTTTCGATGGTACGGAACGTCGCCTCGCGAGCATGGGATTCGCTGGCAAGCCTAATGCTCTCGCCCGACAGATCAGCGCCGTGCAGCGACGCGGCAGGGAACGCTTTGCGCAAGTGAGCAATCGCATTGCCGACACCACAGCCAAAATCGAGTATTGAAAGCGACTTGACCCGCGCACCGTCCCCGAGCCAGGAGGCCATGTATCTCGCCTTGTAAGCCGCGAAAAACGCGGGATCCTCGCCGCTGGTCCGGATGCTGGCCCGATGGAGATCCGTGTAATTTTCGGCATACTGATCAAACTCGGGTTTCACTGACTTGTTCATGGCTATCTCGTCGGGCTCTGAAATAGTGCTCAATTAGTGCGAATGATGGTGCGCGATGCCAGGAATGTCGCCGGTATGGTGAGTACGGCGACGGCGAGCGGAGCGTATCGCTGCGGCATGTGGGCTAGTTCGACCAAGATCTTGAGCAAGATCAGGCCGAGCAGGAATTGCAGGAGGTACACCAGTGGATACCGCAATGCAGAGCGCCAGCGCATGGGCTGCCGGAACACGTAGAGCGTGCTGAATACATACGACACGACGATGCCCAGTACGTATGCGAAAGCGTATGCCACCTCGTAGCGGAACAAGTGCAGCAGAATTAAATAGCCGCCATAGCCAACGACCACATTCAGCACTCCCCCGATCAGGAAGCGCAGAACTTCACCAAACCAGGCGCGATTCAGGAAAGGGTGTCGGAGATGGGCCAAGATCATTCTCATCGATCGGTGGTGCATTTCAGCGGATAATTTTGGATGGAGTATCGGAAACGATGGAACCGAGGGGAGTCGTTTTCTGGCTTCGGGTTTCGCAATCCACGACATACACCGGGCGCCGGAACGTCGCGCCCATCAGCCGGCCTACATATTCACCGACCACGCCGAGTATCAGCAGCTGAATGCCGCAAGCGAACAGAACGACCGACATCAGCGATGCATAGCCCGGGTCGGTGATGCTGCCGCTCAACCTGCCGTAGATCACGTAGAGCAGATACAAAAAGCTGAGAACCGCCAACCCGGCGCCGCCGAATGTGGCGATGCGCAACGGCATGTAGGAGAAGGTGATGAAGATGTTGGCCGCGTGCGAGAGCAGCTTGCGCATGGTGTAGGTGCTTTCGCCATGCTGCCGTTGTTCGTGCGGCACGTTGACGCTGCGCGTCGACGAGGTCAACCAGGACAGCATGCCGTCGATGTAGGGGCGATTGAGGCCGAAACGGTCGAGTTGCTTGGCCAGCGGCGCGTGGATGGCGCGGAAAGAGCAGTAGTCCTCGTTGAGATCGGGGAAGGCGCGCTTGAGCAGGCGCCGCATCAGTTCCGAACTCAGATTGCGGTATGCGGCGTGGGTGCGCTTCTGGAATACGCCGTAGACCAGCGGATGATCATCGTCACCGGCCGCGAGCAGGGCAGGGATCGACTCGGGCGGATGCTCGAGATCGTCGTCCATCGTGACGATCCACTCGCCGCGTGCGTGCGCAATGCCGCAGATGGTTGCGGCGTGTTGGCCGAAATTCCGGCCAAGACGCAAGCCGCGTACCCGCTGATGCTGCGCGGCAACTGCGCAGATCACGCCCCAGGCTTCGGTTTGGCCGCGGTCGTCGACCAGGATCACTTCGTGATTGAGGCCGGCAGCCTGCAGTGTCGCATCCAAGCGACGGCACAGCTCGGGCAGGGCGGCACTGCCGCCATACACTGGCACCACGATGGAGACATCTACTTCGGCCTCGGCGGCCATCAGGCTGGTGGAGCTATGGTTCATGGCGCGGTCGTCCGTGTGATGCATGCCTTGGATGGCGGTGAATTGCCGATGTCGCTGCATTGGTCGGCGGCGTAGTACTTGTCGATGACGCGCTCGATGTAGCCTTCGCCAAGATCTATGCCGAGCTGTGGTGCCAGGCTTTCGATCATGCGGGTATCGATGATCATGGGTGCGCCTCGTTCGACATATGTGCAGTTGGCGGTTCGACCTAGCACGCGTTCGAATATCTCGACGATCCGGGGCATGGGCAGCGAGTGGATGGCGGCGATGGAAACGGCGGTGGCTTTGGGAGGTAGCTCCGTGACCAGCCAGGACCCGATCTCGACGATGTCGTCGATGTCGATGAGATTGCGCTCAGCGCGAGCCCATACCGTGAAGTGTTCGCCGGATACGATATGGTTCCGGAGGAAATTGGTCAGGGTGCGCGGATTGCCGGTGTGGCCCACCACCTGCGGAAGGCGCAACACCAGACCGTGCGGAGCGGCAAGTACCAATGACTCCATCGCGCGCTTGTGCAGCATGTAGGGGGTGAGTTCCGATTCGGGCGCGGTGGCGCCACAGCTACCGAAATAAACGAATCGCTTCACATCACCATCCACCAACTCGCGCAGCAATGCCGCTTCGCGCGCAAACTCCTCAGGACGCGTCTCGAGAGAGTTGGAGACCCCGGAGGCAAATATAACGAAGCGGGGATCTTCGGCGAAATGCGGCCCGAAGGCCTGCGCTAGTAGGCCTCTGCCAACGATCATGGAGCGCGTCTCCGCAAGAAAGTGATATCGAGGAGGGGCCGCCCCGGCAGATGGCAAGAACTTGTGCGGCTGCCCTGGAGGTACTGAGACGCCGATTTGATCTGGTTCGACTGCATCATGTGTCTCGATTGATCCGTACGCCGATATTCCAGCGTTTGGTAAGGGAGGCATGTTGGGTGCCGGATGCGGTGGCCTTGAGCGCTGTGCGTCTAGGAATGCTTGCCGGGCGTGCAGTTCGATGCAACTCGGCCGCGATGGTCGGGCGGGGCAGGTCAGGTTCACCCGGAGGTTCAGCGCCCAGGATCGCAACCTTGCGTGACACGCCATTATAGAGGAGCTCTCGTACGCTGTGCGGCGTGATTCGATGGGGCGCGGGAGCCGGCCTGTCGCATCCACCGGTTAGGGCGATCACTGCCGAAACGATAGCCTCGTGTACACCATGACAGGCGGTCGACGTTTCCAGAGGGCGCGGAGTAACCCAGGACCGAGTCGAAATGCCGTCAAAGATAGATCGCGACAAAGCATCATGCCCAATTTTCATCATCGGGTCGTACCGGTCCGCCACCAGCGTCATGACCTGGGCGCTTGGGCAGCATCCGAACATCTTTCCGCTGGAAGAAACGCATTTCGTCTACAAACTGGCCGTCGACCTCGACTACCTCTACGAAATCGGGTCACGGCAAGGCCACCGCTCCTTGATCGGCATGGCGCAGCTCACCCCACGGGAGTTTCGTGTTCACTTCGGCTTGGCCTGCGACGATCTCATCATATCGTCGCGACCGCGGCTGGTTGATCATGCCAACTCCAGCGAGTTCCACAACGAACACACCGAAAACATCGAGCTGAAGATTTCCGAAGCGGATCCGAAGCGGCGCTGGATCGATGGCACGCCGGAGAACGCCCATTTCGTGTTGTCTCTAGTACGCATGTATCCGGGGGCGAAATTCATCCATATCTTGCGGAACCCACGGCAGGTTGCTGCCTCCCTCATGAATTTTTCCGCTGCGGGCGCCAGCGATTACCCCGAGGAGGAGGCATATCGCACTTGGTCCCGGATGGTTCTTTCATGTGCGATTGCCGAGGAAGCATTGGGCCCGGGGCGCATCCTGCGCATCCGTTACGAGGACATCGTTGCGGACCCGGAAACAACTCTGCGACGTTGCCTCGCGTTTGCTGGCGAGGAATTCCATCCCGGGTGTCTGACGCCGTTGCGCGAAAGAATCAACAGCTCCGGCCCCACCGATATCGGCGACGACAGTATCGAGGCCAACATCGACGCGCCTGATGAATGGGTCCGTGAAGCATTCGAGCTCTACCGCCGGCTCCAGCAAGGTCCTGGCCTGTCGACAGGAAGGCTCGCGGCTTTCCGCGAGCTGCAGCGCAGGTTGCGCGAGTATCAGCGCGGTCTGCGTTCGGACGTGAACGATCGGCTCTTTGCCGAGCTGCGCAGTACAAAGGTGCGCCTTAAATTGCTTGAGGCACCCTTGAAGGTATTGGGTTGGGGGCCGCGGGACATAGTCGCCGGCGCGCCGTTCAATACCCAACCGGATGGCAGGAACGCCCTCTGGGTCAAAACCCGCAACGCTTGGTGGGACACCGTTATCGAATTGGATGGAGTGCCGCTGGAAACCTCAGTGAGCAGCCGGGGCGAGCGGGTCACAGCTCTGGTTCCGCCCGGTTTGACCGCTCGGCCGTGTCGGCTTGAGCTGGTCCTGCGCAGCCGGGAGACCGGCGAGGTTGCCGGACCCTATACCATCGCGCCGACACCACGCCACGCCGTGTTTCGACGCCTTTTCCACCGGGTGATGGACAAGCTGACGTAGTTGTCGCTCACCGCGAAAGCTGAAGCGCAATTGATCGGATTCGTGTCAAATCGGACGCGTCGCCGTCGATGATGGCGACGCCGTGTGCCAGTGTGTCCGGTTGGCGGGACTCAAAGTGCCTGCTCCAGTTCCGGAATCAATTTGAACAGATCTCCCACGAGTCCGATGTCGGCCACCTCGAAAATCGGCGCCTCGGCATCCTTGTTGATCGCCACGATGGTGCCCGCATCCTTGATGCCGGTCAGATGCTGGATGGCGCCGGAGATGCCGATCGCCATGTACAACTCGGGAGCGATGATCTTGCCGGTCTGGCCGACCTGCATCTCGTTGGGGACGTAGCCCGCATCCACGGCGGCGCGTGAGGCGCCCACGGCGGCGCCGATCTTGTCGGCGAACTTGTAGATGATCTCGAAGTTTTCCTTCGAGCCGACGCCGCGGCCGCCCGAAACGACCTTGCTGGCGCTCTGCAGGTCCGGGCGGTCGCTCTTGCCCTGCTTCAGTTCGACGAAGCGGGTGTAGGAGGGCAGCGCGACGTCGAGGCTCAGCGTTTCAACCGGGGCGCTGTTCGCACCGCTGGCGGCAGCCGGCCAGGACGCCGTGCGGATGGTGGCGACCACGGTCTGCGCCGGATCGGCTTCCACCGTGACGATGGCGTTGCCCGCGTAGATCGGACGCTTGAAGGTATGGCTGCCCTCGACCGCCATCACGTCGCTGACCTGCGCCACGCCGAGCAGGGCGGCCACGCGCGGGGCCAGGTCCTTGCCGAAAGTGGTGGAGGGAACAAACACGTGGCTGTAGCCGGTGGCAGCCTTGGCCACCTGCGGCGCCAGCACGGCGGCGAGCGCATGAGCGTTCTCGGGGCGGGCGACGGTGAGCACGTGGCTCACGCCCTCGATCTTTGCAGCCTCGGCGGCGAGGGTGTCGGCGCTGTCCGCCAGCACCAGCACGTCGATGGCTTCAGGCTTGACCGCCGCGGCGGCGCTGACGGCGCGCGCGGTGGAGGGGTTGAGCTTGCCGCCCAGATGTTCGGCGATGACGAGGATCTTGCTCATGTCTGCTCTCCAGTTCCCGGCGGCCGCTTACAGCAGGCCTTTCTGCTTGAGGGTGGCGACCAGCTCGGCCGCGTCCTTCACCATCACGCCCTTGCTGCGCTTGGGCGGCGCGGCGTAGTGGGTGGTCTTCAGGTGGTCGCCGCCTTCGACGCCGAGCGAGGCGAACTCGATCACGTCGATCGGCTTGGACTTGGCCTTCATGATGTCCGGCAGCTTGATGAAGCGCGGCTCGTTGAGGCGAAGGTCCGTGGTGATCACGGCGGGCAGGTCGGCCTCGATGGTTTCCAGACCGGCGTCGACCTCGCGGGTGACGGTCGCCTTGCCATCGGCAATCTCGACTTTGCTGGCGAACGTGGCCTGCGGGCGGTCCCACAGCGCGGCGAGCATCTGGCCGGTCTGGTTGGCGTCGTCGTCGATCGCCTGCTTGCCCAGGATCACCAGGCCCGGCTGCTCCTTTTCAACCAGCTTGAGGAAGGTGCGCGCGGCGGTGAGCGGCTGCACGGCCTCGGTCGTGGTTACGTGGATGGCGCGGTTGGCGCCCATGGCCAAGCCGTTGCGCAGGTGCGCGGTGAGATCGGCCGGGCCGATGCCCACGATCACCACTTCCTCGGCCACGCCCTTCTCGCGCAGGCGCAGGGCCTCTTCCAGTGCGATGTCGTCGAAGGGGTTGGCGGAAAGCTTGACGCCCTCGGTCACCACGCCGGTGCCGTCGGGCTTGACCTGGATGCGGACGTTGTAGTCCACAACGCGCTTGTAGCCGACCAGAATCTTCATCGATGGGATCCTTGCGTTTGAATGCAGCGCCAGGCAGCGCTCGAAACGGGCATTCTAGCGTGAGCGCTGCATTGGGGTGTCGCTGTGGCGTTCGCTCAGGCCAGTGCCCGGTCCAGTGCCTGGCGCGCGGCGTCGAAGGAGAAATGTCGCTGCACGTTGGCCAGACCCGCCTCGGACAGGCGCATCCACAGCGCTTCGTCGTCGTACAGGCGCAACACTGCCTCGACGAAGCTTTCGCCATCGTCAGCCAACAGCACGTCCTGCCCATCGATTAGGTTCATGCCTTCGGCGGCGATCGAGGTGGCTACCACGGGCAGGCCGTGACTCATCGCCATATTGACCTTGCCTTTCACGCCCGCGCCGTAGCGCAATGGAGCCAGCGCGATGCGGCAGTCGGACAGCCACGGGCCGAGTTCCTCGACCCGACCGTGTGCGCGGATGCCGGCGATGGCCAGGCGCGTACGATCCGATTCAGCCATGTCACCAATAAGGTGCAGCTCGATGTCGGGCCGGCGCGCGCGGATGCGTGGATAGATGTCCTCCGCCAGCCATTCGATCGCATCAATGTTCGGCGGGTGCGCAGCGCCGCCGACGAACATCAGGCCGGCACGTTCGCCGAAGCCGCGGCTGCGTCCGGGCACGTCGTGCACGTTGGAGAGTAGTTCTACGCGTGCTTCAGGGAGCTCGGCCATCAATAGCTCGCGCTCGATCGGACTGACCACCAGGGTGACGTCAGCCGCGCGGATCAACCCCAGTTCGGCTTGCCGTGAAGCCTGCGCCTGTCGCGCCAGCGCCGGATTGGCGGCGTGTTCGGCGGCGCGCTGCTCGCGCAGGAAGTGCAGGTCCACCGTGTCGAAAAGCACCTTCGCGCGCGGCACCAGCCGGCGCACCAGCGACAGGTGGGGCAGGGCGATGTAGTGGCGGCACAGCATCACCGCGTCCAGGTCACGACCTTCGCGGGCCAGCCAGGCCGACAGCGGCGGCGACCATGGCTTGCACAACACGCGCACGCCTAATCGCCCGAGGCGCTCGATCTCTGCCGGCGTGGCGCGGCGATTGTCCGCCATGAAGCTGACCTGCCAGTTCCGCTCGCGCAGCAGTCGCATGATGTTGACCAGCCGCAGCGACCCGGAGTCGCGCGTGGGGTCAGGCGTCAACGCATCGACTATGAGGATGTGCCTGCGGCCCCAGCCCAGTGCCTCTTCAACGCGGGTGCGTGCAGGCGGCTGCCGTTCGAGCGCTTCGCGCCATTTAGCAACGAACTTGGCCTGGTTCACCCGCTGGTATTGCTTGACGCCCGTGAAGGGATCCAGGCCCGAACTGATGCCTTCGCAGTGCACGACCACGCTGGCCGGTTCGTACAGCACGCGACGGCCGGCGGCGCGCACCGCAAAGGCGAGATCCATGTCCTCGCAGTAGGCCGGCGCATAGTGCGCGTCGAAGCCGCCGATTGCGCGGAACAGCGCGGAGTCGATCATCAGGCTGGCGCCGGACACGTAGTCGACGTCGCGGCGGTAAAGAAAGCGCGGGTCGTCCGGCTGTTCGAAGCGGCCGTAGTTCCAGGCCTGGCCATCGGCATAAACGATGCCGCCGGCTTCTTGGAGGCGGCCGTCCGGATAGACCAGTCGGCTGCCGGCCATGCCTGCGTCAGGCTCTTCAGCAAGACAGCCGTACAGGCGATCCAGCCAGCCTGGGGTGACCTGGGTGTCATTGTTGAGGAACAGAAGGTAATTGCCGCGCGCAATGGCAGCGCCTGCGTTGCAGCTACCAATGAACCCAAGGTTGGAGGGGTTTCGCAGAAGGCGCAGGCCAGCGACGCCCGCGAGCGCCTCGGCGGTGGCGTCGGGCGAGGCGTCGTCCACCACGATCAGTTCGAACGGCACCCGGGTGCTGTGGCGCGCGATCGAGCGCAGGCATGCCACGGTGTAGTCCAATTTGCCATGGACCGGAATGACCACCGACACCAGTGGCGCATGGCTGCACTGCAACGACGGGGGCAGCGTGCCGCTGCCCAGAGGCTCGGTTTCGAAAGTGGTGACGTCCTGCCGGCGCGGCCGCAGCTCCTGCCGGATGCGACCCACGGTTCCGCGCAGGCCGCGCTGGGCCAGGCTGCCGCTCACGCGTTGCAGCAGGTAGCGCATGCGCCGAAGTTGCCAGCGAAGGGTACTGCTCAGGGTCGGGTCCTCGGGTGGTGTCGCGCAAGACGTCAGAGGTTCTGGTAATTCGGCCCCGACCCGCCCTCGGGCGTGACCCAGGTGATGATCTCGTACGGGTCCTTGATGTCGCAGGTCTTGCAGTGCACGCAGTTGGCGGCGTTGATCTGCAGGCGCTTGCCTCTGCTTCCATCAGGCATGGCGTCCTCGACGATCTCGTACACGCTGGCCGGGCAGAAACGCGTGCAGGGGTTGCCGTACTCGACGCTGCAGCGTTCGATGCAGATGTTGGTGTCGGCCACGTGCAAGTGGATCGGCTGGTCCTCGTCGTGCTCGGTGGCGGCGAAGTAGACGCCGGCCAGGCGGTCGCGCGGGGGCAGGTCGCGCGTGACGTAATCGCGCCTGGGTTCCTCGTGCTCGCCGAGCTTGTCCAGCGAGCACCAGTCGGCCTTGTTCTTCAGCGTCCATGGCGAGGCGCCGCGGGTGAGCGTCTCCCAGGCGGCGTTGGCCAGGCCGAACCACATGCCCTTCTTGAAGCCGGGCTTGATGTTGCGCACCTGCTTGAGCTCGTCCATCGCCGGCGAGGCGCGCAGGGCGGCATCGAAGCCGGCGGGTTTCAAACCATTGGCGGCCAGGTGTTCGGCGGCCAGCATGCCGCTGCGGATCGCCTGGTGCGTGCCCTTGATCTTGGGCACGTTGAGCAGGCCGGCGGTGTCGCCGATCAGGAGCGCGCCGGGCATCTCGACCTTGGGCAGCGACTGCCAGCCGCCGGTGACGATGGCGCGCGCGCCGGCGGAAAGGATGCTGCCGCCTTCCAGCAGCGGTTTGACGTGCGGGTGGTTCTTCCACTGCTGGAAGGCCTCCCACGGCTTGTACTCCGGGTCGCGGTAGTCCAGGCCGCTGACGTAGCCCAGCGCGATGCGGTCACCGTCCAGGTGGTAGAGGAAGCTGCCGCCATAAGTATGGTCATCGGCCGGCCAGCCGATGCTGTGCACGATCTTGCCGGGAGTGACGCGGCCGGCGGGCACGTGCCACAGCTCCTTGATGCCGATCGAGTAGCCCTGCGGGTCGGCGTCCTTCGCCAGGTCGAAGCGCTTGATCAGCTGCTTGGTGAGGCTGCCGCGCGCGCCCTCGGCGAGCACGGTGACCTTGGCCTTGATGTCGATGCCCTGGGTGTAACCGGGTTTGTGCGTGCCGTCCTTGGCCACGCCCATGTCGCCGATGCGCACGCCGGCGACGGAGCCATCCTCGTCATAGATGTTGTCGGCGGCGGCGAAGCCGGGGAACACGTCCACGCCCAGTGCCTCGGCCTGGGGCGCCAGCCAGGCGCACATGGCCCCCAGCGACACGATGAAGTTGCCGTGGTTGCGCATGCCCGGCGGCACCGGCAGCTTGCGCCCGCCGGTCTTGGACAGCATCCAGAACTCGTCCTCGCCGGCGGGCACGCACACCGGTGGCGGGTTGTCGCGCCAGCCGGGCAGCAGGGCATCGAGCGGGCCGGGTTCGATCACGGCGCCGGAGAGGATCTGCGCGCCGACGGTGGACGCCTTCTCGATCACGCAGACGGTGGTCCCGGGCGACAGCTGCTTGAGGCGGATCGCGAACGACAGCCCGGCGGGGCCGGCGCCGACCACGACCACGTCGTATTCCATCATCTCGCGTTCGCTCATGGCGGACTCCGTGCTGCCTGCGTACCAAGGGTAGACCGGCATTGTCCGGTTTCGCGCGCCTGGCGGCAAACCGGACTCTTCACTCAAGAGCGCTTGCAATCGCTTTGCGGACCGTGGCGATAATCGGGAATCCGATGCAACAGGACGAGGCATGAATTCGACCGCGCCGATCGCCGACATTGACCTGCGCCGCGCCAGCGTGTGCCAGTTGCTGCACTGGCTGGCGGTGGGACGCGTGCAACCCCAGGCGCTGGCGGACGCTTACCAGGATGCGATCGAGCGGATCAATCCCGAACTCAATGCCTACGTCGACCTGCGGCCGGGCCTGCTGCAGGAACAGGCGCGCACCGCGACCCATCGCCGCCGCGATGGCGTGCTCGGGCGGCTGGACGGCATACCGATCGCGCTGAAGGACAATTTCGACATGGCCGGCTGGCCCACCCGTGCCGGCCTGCCGGGGCGCGAGCAGCCGGTGCAGGACGATGCCCACGTGGTGTCGCGCCTGCGCGCCTCCGGCGCGGTGCTGGTGGGCAAGACCAACATGGACGAAGCCGCGCTGGGCGCCGCCACCGACAACCCGCATTACGGGCCGACGCACAATCCGTACAAGCACGGTTACAGCGCGGGCGGTTCATCCGGCGGCGCGGCCGCGGCGGTCGCCGCCGGGCTCGCGGCGGCCGCGGTGGGTTCGGACAGCCTCGGCTCGATCCGCATCCCTGCGAGCTACTGCGGCGTGTACGCGCTCAAGCCCACGCACGGGGAGATCTCCACCCGCGGCATGCTGCCGGCGGCACGCCGGCTCGATGCGGTCGGATTGTTGGCGCGCAGCGCCAACGACCTCACCGTGCTGTTGCAGGTGCTGGCCGGCTACGACGCCGACGACCCGCGCTCGCGTCGTCGCCGCGTCGCCTTCTCCCCGCCGGATTGGGAGCCCGGCCACCTGCGCGCGGGCCTGTTGCCGAACCTGGCGGCGGTGGGTGTGGACGCGGAAGTTGTCGAGGTGTTCGAAGCGGCGCTCGCCAGGTTGCCGCGTGAACTGGGCGAACGGCGCACGGTGGATTTCGCCGATTGGAATTTCGCGCGCTCACGCCGCGCGGGCCTGCTGCTGATGGAGGCGGAGATGCTTGGCACCTATGCCGCCGATCTGGCCGACACCACCCGCCCGGTTTCGTCCCGGTTGCGCGGGCTGCTCGAGTACGCCGCGCGCAAGAGTGCCGCGGACTACGCCGTGGCCGACCGCGTGCTGGACGCCGCCACGCTCAAGATGCGCCGGCTGTTCGCGCAGATCGACGTATTGGTTTTGCCGACCACGCCGCAGGGCGCGTTTCCGCTGGACGGGCCGGCGCCCGATTCCGCGGCGGATCTGACCAGCTTCGCCAGCCTCGCCGGCTGCCCGGCGGTGAGCCTGCCGATGGGCGTGCTGAGCGACGGCCGCCCGATCGGCCTGCAGTTCGTCGGCGCGCGCGGTTCGGATCTGCGTCTGCTGGAACTGGCGGCGGTCTGTGCCTCGTCGCTGGACGCCGATCCGGCCTATCCGGCGATCGCCTGACGCAGTTCCGGGTGGAAGCGATGTCGATCGGGGATCTGTTCGCTGCTTCCGCCGGCCGGCAACTGCTCGATCTGCCGGGCGCCGAACTGGCGTACTGGCCGGCGTGGCTGGCGCCGGCCGAGGCCGATGCGCTGTTCGAGAGCCTGTATGTGCAAATCCCGTGGGAGACGCACGTGATCCGGATCCGCGGCCGCGAAGTCAGCTCGCCCAGACTCAGCTGCTGGATCGGCGACCCGGGAGCGGGCTACGTGTATTCGCGCACGCGCTTCGAACCCCGGCCTTGGCCTGCGCCGCTGGCGGCGTTGCGCGCACGCATCGACGAGGTCTGCGGTGCAGGTTTCAACAGCGTGCTGGCCAATCTCTACCGCGACGGCCGCGACGCGATGGGCTGGCACAGCGACGACGAGCCGGAACTGGGGCAGGAGCCCGTCATCGCCTCGCTCAGCCTGGGCGCCGGGCGGCGCTTCGTGTTCCGCCGCAAGCCCGCACGCGGACAGGCGGCCGCGCGCGCCGCGCTGGAGCTGCGCCTGGCGCACGGCAGCCTGCTGCGCATGGCCGGCGCCACCCAGCGCCTGTACCAGCATGCGCTGCCGCGCGCGCTGCGGGTCGCGGCGCCACGCATCAACCTCACGTTCCGGCGGATCGGCTAGTTGCCGTCGAGGCGCGCCTGCAAGGCGGCGTAGCGCGGTGCGTGGCTTGGCTTGCAACGGGGCGCCGGCGATAATCGCGGCTTTCCCCAAGGTGCCCGTGCGATGACCGAGAAGACCGTACTCAACGACACCCATCGCGCATCGGGCGCGCGCATGGTCGATTTCGGCGGTTGGGACATGCCGATCAACTACGGCTCGCAGATCGAGGAACACCATGCGGTGCGCCGCGACGCCGGCATGTTCGACGTCTCGCACATGACGGTGGTCGACCTGCACGGCCCGCGCACACGCGAGTTCCTGCGCCACCTGCTGGCCAACAACGTCGACAAGCTCAAGGCGCAGGGCAAGGCGCTGTACTCGTGCATGTTGAACGAGCAGGGCGGGGTGATCGACGACCTGATCGTGTACTTCTTCGACGAGGCGCATTTCCGCCTGGTGGTGAACGCCGCCACGCGCGCCAAGGACCTCGCCTGGATCGGGCAGCAGGCGAAGGCCTATGGCGTGGAAGTGAAGGAGCGTCCCGACTTCGCCATGATCGCGGTGCAGGGCCCCAATGCGCGCGCCAAGGTGATCGGCCTGCTGCACGAAGTCGACCGCCCGCGCATCGAAAAGCTCGGCCGCTTCGCCGCCGCCGCGGCGCAGGGTCCGCACGGCATGGGGCTGTTCATCGCGCGCACCGGCTACACCGGCGAGGACGGCTTCGAGATCATCGTGCCGGCCGAGCACGCGGTGGCCCTGTGGCAGGCGCTCGCCGGCGCGGGCGTGAAGCCGGCCGGCCTGGGCGCGCGCGACACGCTGCGCCTGGAGGCGGGCATGAATCTCTACGGCCAGGACATGAACGAGAGCGTCTCGCCGTGGGAGGCCAACCTGGGCTGGACCATCGCGCTGGACGAGGGCCGCGATTTCATCGGCCGCAAGGCGCTGGAGGCGCAGAAGGCCGCCGGCGTGCCGCGCGTGATGGTCGGCCTGGTGCTGGACGAGAAGGGTGTGCTTCGCCACGGCCAGAAGGTGCTCACCGCCAACGGCGAGGGCGAGATCCTCTCGGGCAGCTTCGCCCCCACGCTGGACAAGGCGGTGGCGTTCGCGCGCATCCCGGCCGGCGAGCCGGGCCAGGTACGCGTGGACATCCGCGGCCGCGAGGTGCCGGTGCGCGTGGTGAAGTACCCGTTCGTGCGCGACGGCAAACCCTGCGAAGGCATCTGACGGCCGGCGCCTGCATCACTCCGCATTCACCGTAGCGGCTAGAATCGCCGCTCTCTTCCCTCGAACGAACGACTGGACCCGACCATGAGCGAGATTCCCGGCGATCTGAAGTTCCTCAAATCCCACGAGTGGGCCCGCGTCGAAGACAACGGCATCGTGCGCGTGGGCATCTCCGACCACGCGCAGGGCCAGCTCGGCGACCTGGTCTACGTCGAGCTGCCCGAGATCGGCGCGAGCGTGCAGGCCGGCATCGGCGTGGCGGTGGTCGAATCGGTGAAGGCCGCTTCGGACATCTATTCGCCGGTCTCCGGCGAGATCGTCGAGGTCAACGAGCTGCTCAACGACAAGCCCGAGACCATCAACGAGGATGCCTTCGGCGACGGCTGGATCTTCGCCGTGCGCATCAGCGACAAGGCCGAGCTGGACGACCTGCTCGACGCCGACGCTTACGCCGAACAGATCGAGAACGAGGACCACTGACGGTCCGGCATCGTGCGTCGCCATCGGTGGCGCACGAGCCGATTCTAGGGGTCGGTGCGGCCCGTGCCCCCGCCCCCGACGACTCGCCCGGAAGGGTGGGGTCGTGGGTCGGGAGGCGAACGGCGGTTGCCGCCCGACGCCTCCCTGGTCGACTACCGTTCATTCGGGCGCTGGGTCCCATGCACTGCTTTTCGATGCCGCGCGTGCACGATTATCGTGTGCGCGGATCTCTTGCGGACGAAATATGCAATTCCCCGCAAAGCCTTGTGTGGCAAAGGTTTGGGATAGGTCGGGTCTGATGCGTGGTATTTTCAAATGGACGTCCATACGTCCAAATAAAAATGCTTTGTTAGGCCGCCATGCGTTGCCGCGCGGCGCTTTGCGGGGTCGTCGGAGGGGTTTGGACCGGATGCATTTTCCGGTCGAAATCAATTGACAGTTGAAATCTTCGGGAATAGCTTTCGCCTAGATTGAGGGGAACAGGTACATATGGCTGCATCGAAATTCATCACGCCTTATGTCGGTCACGGCGAAAAGGCAGGCGCGGTGCGCAAGATCACCGTGTCGATTCCGTTGCATGTCCTGCGTCTGCTTTCTGACGAGCGCACTCGCCGTCAGGTCAACAATCTTCGGCACGCCACCAACAGCGACCTGCTGGTGGAGGCGTTCCTGCACGCTTTTACTGGGCAACCACTGCCAACTGATGAGGAGCTGAGACGAACCATGGCCACTGCCAAGAAAACCGCTGCAAAGAAACCGGCCGCCAAGAAGGCGCCCGCCAAGAAGACCGCTGTGAAGAAGGCCGCCGCGAAGAAGCCGGTTGCCAAGAAGCCGGCCGCCAAGAAGGCCGTTGCAAAGAAGGCTGCCCCGAAGAAGGCCGCCGCCAAGAAGCCGGCTGCCGCCAAGAAGGCTGCCGTCAAGAAGGTCGCAGTGAAGAAGGTTGCCGCCAAGAAGGCGGCCCCGAAGAAGGCTGCACCGGCCAAGGTGGTCAAGGCCACCACGGCCGCCAAGGTCACCAAGAAGTAAGCACTAGAAAACCAACGAGCGGTATCGACTTTCTCTCCCTGCGGTGCCCAGCGCAGGGAGGGTACTTCGAAGAGCGATTCGTCCCGGCCCCGGCCGGGACGCTTCGTTTTGGAGGGCCAAAAAGGCCGGATTCGCCGCTGCTCCTCCGATTTGCCGCAAAGCCGCATTGGGGGTAAGTTGTGCGTACTCGCGCCGCGCACGTCCAGGGGGACGGCCGCTCCTACAGGGGGAAAAAAGCGCGGGTATCTCATGCCAATCGGTGAACGTCCCATGGATACCCGTTCCAGTTCTATGCGCGCGCATGCGCGCGGGGCCGTCCGGCCCACCTTGCTGGCCGTTGTCGCCATCATCGTCCTGCTGGCGGTCGCCAGCTGGTTCCTGATCATCCAGCCGCACCAGGAACTGGTGATGCAGGATGGCGGCGGCCACCCGTCCACGCCGGTTTCCACCGACAAGATTTCCGTGCCTCCGCCGGCCAACGTCGAGGCGATGGACGTGAACCAGCTGCTGGCCGAAGCGCGCAAGGCGATGAACGACCATCGCGTGCTCGCCCCGGCCGGCAACAACGCGTTCGAGTTTTACCTCAAGGCGCTGGAGAAGCAGCCGGGCAATCCGGTGGCGACCGATGCGCTGCGCGAGACGTTCCCGTTCGCCGCCAGCGGCGCCGAGCAGGCGATCAACGGGCGCGATTTCAACGAGGCGCAGCGTGAGATCGACTTGCTGGCCAAGGCCGACCCGGCCAACTACACGGTGACCATCCTGCGCTCCAAGCTCGATGCTCAGCGCAAGCTGCTGGACAAGGAGCAGCAACAGGCGCTCGACCAGCAGCGGCAGCAGCAGCTGGCTGCCGAAAAGGCCTCGGCGGACAAGGCGGCCCAGAAGCTTGCGTCGGAGCAGAAGGTCCAGCAGCCGGTCGAACAGCAGAAGCCCACCACGGAGGCGCCGGTCGCGCAGCAACAGGTCGCCGCCGCCGAGGCCAAGCCTGCCTCCGAGGCCGCGGCCGCCACCGAGCCGGTGCTGATCCGCACCGTGCAGCCGCGCTACCCGACCCAGGCTCGCCGCGCCAACCAGGAAGGCTGGGTGGTTGTGAGCTACAACGTCGACACCGATGGCAACGTCAACGGCGTCAAGGTGCTGGATGCGCAGCCCCGCCACTTGTTCGACCGCGAGGCGGTCGACGCGGTGGAGCGCTGGAAGTTCAAGCCGGCCACGCGCAACGGCGTGCCGGTGGAAGCCAACCGCCAGCAGCGCATCGTGTTCAAGCTCAACCAGTAACGCGCTCGATGGGGAAGAAAAGGCGGCGCTGCGGCGCCGCCTTTTTCATGCCCGCCGGATGGCCCTCAACGATACCGTCGATGGCGGGGCGCGCGATTCTGGCTCGGCTTGGCCGGCGCACTGGCGGGCGGCGGGTCCTTCTCGACGCCCGCCCAGTCGACCGCGGGCAGGCCCAGCAGGCTGTCGAACACCATCGGCATCAGCCCCGAGGGCGTGGGCACGCCCGCGTTCCACAGCGTCACCACGCCGGCGTGGTACTTGGGGAAGAAGCCGATCATCGTGCGGTAACCCTCCACCGCGCCGGCGTGATAGATCAGCGTCTCGCCGCCGTAGGTGAATACCCGCCAGCCCAGCGCGTAGTGCGCGGCGCTGAGGCGGCCACTGCGCCAGGGCGAGGAGTGCAGCTCCACCGGGGTGGGGACGCCGGGCGTATGCAGCACGCTCAGCGCCGCCGGTGAAAGCACGTCCGGGCGGCCGCCCATCTGCGCGATCAGCCATTGCTCCATGTCGCGCAGGCTGGCGTTGACGCCCGCGGCCGGCGCCACGCGGTAGTAGGTTTCCTTCGGCTCGAAGGGCACCCAGCCGCGCCGCGTGCGCCGGTGCGGGCGCGCCCAGCTCCTGCTCGATTCGAGTCCGGCGCGGCCGTAGCTGGCGGTGGTCATGCCCAGCGGCAGGAAGATGCGCTGGTCGACCAGCTTGTAGAAGAAGGTGCCGGTCATCGCGTAGACCACGTCGCCGATCAGGCTGAAGGCGACGTTCTGGTAGCCGTAGCACTTGCCCACGCCGCAGGCCATGTCGACCTCGTCGAGCTTGCGCACCAGCTCGTCGTACGGCACGTCGTCCTCGAGCATGTTGTCGTAGGTGTTGCGCGGCAGGCCCAGGCGCTGGCCGAGGATGTCGGCGACGGTGGCCTGCTGGGTGTCGGGCACGTTCTTGAGCTTGAAGAACGGCAGCACGTTGACCAGCCGCGTGTCCCAGGCCAGCTTGCCGTCCTGCACCAGCACGGCGGTGAGTCCGGTGGCGAAGGCCTTGGACAGCGAGGCGAGGCGGAACACGGTGTCGGGCTTCACCGGTTCCTTGTCCGCCGCGTCGGCATAGCCGATGGTGCCTTCGAACACCACCTTGTCGTTGACCACAACCGCGGTGGCGAGGCCGGCGACGGCGTCGCGCCGCTGGAGGGTGTCGAGCCACTGGCGGTAGTCCTCCAGCGTGGCCTTGACCCGGTCCGGCGGCAGGGCCTGCACGGTCGTGTCGGTGGGATCCGGAGCGGCGGTCGTCGGAACGTGTGCCGATGCGGGGGTGGTTGCTGCGCCGAGCAGGCCGGCGATCAGCAGGGGAAGCGTACGAAGCTGCATGCCTGGAAGATCCGGCGCGATGCCGTGCTGATGAAAATGAGAGCGCGGCCAGGAGGGCGCGATGCGCCCGATTGTGGTGCAGTCGAGCCGGGTCCACAACGAAAATGGCCATCGGCGGCCGGGGCTCGCACGCCGACGGCGAGGCCGGCAACCGCCCCCATGCTAGGCTTTGCGCCCTACTCGAGGCTGGACTCCCGGTGAGCCTGCGCCACAACGCCCGCGCCGACGAGCGCACCGGGCTGACCCTCGCCACGCTGGCCTTCTTCTTCGTGATGGCCGGCTATTACATGATCCGGCCGGTGCGCGACCAACTGGGTGGCGCGGTCGGTTCGCAGTCGCTGCCGCTGTTCTATGCGGTGACCTTCGGCGTGATGCTGCTGCTGACGCCGGTGTTCGGCTGGCTGGTGGCGCGGTTTTCCCGCCGCCGCCTGCTGGCCTGGAGCTACAGCTTCTTCATCGTCTGCCTGCTGGCCTTCGTGCCGGCCTTCCTCGCACAGGAGCGGATCGGCGCGCGCGTGCTCGGCGTGGTGTTCTACGTCTGGGTCAGCGTGTTCAACCTGTTCGTGGTGTCGCTGTTCTGGAGCTTCATGGCGGACATCTTCGAGAGCCGCCAGGCGCGCCGGGTGTTCCCGCTGATTGCGCTGGGCGGCATGGGCGGCGCCCTGTTCGGTCCACTGCTGACCCGGTACCTGGTGTACGTGGTCGGCGTGGCGCCGCTGCTGGCGGTATCGGCAGCGACGCTGGCGCTGGCGTTGCTGCTGCTGCTGAGCCTGTCCGCGCGCGACGAGCAGGGCGCCGAGGGGCGCACCGCGCAGCCGATCGGGGGATCGCTCTGGGCCGGCATGCGCGAGCTGTGGTCGCGGCCCTTCCTGCGCTACATGGCCGTGCTGATGCTGCTGGGCGACGGCATCGGCACGCTGGCCTACGCCTTGATGGCCGACTACGCCAAGGCGCATTTCGTCGATCGCGTCGCCCGCACCGCCTTCTACAACGATCTGGACCTGGTCACCAATCTGCTCGGCGCCGTGCTCCAGCTGAGCCTCACCCGCTGGGTGCTGGTCAGGTTCGGCGCCGGCTGGGGACTGGTGCTGCCGGCGCTGGTCAACGTCGGCCTGCTTCTGCTGGTGGCCGTGTTCGGCTCCGGCGATCTGCGCATCTGGGGCGCCGCCGTGCCGATGCTCGCGCTGATGCTCGTGGTCACGCGCGGTTTCGCCTACGGCATGACCAAGCCGGCGGTCGATGCGCTGTACACCCGCGTGCCGCGCGAGACGCGCTACAAGGGCAAGAACTTCGTCGAGACGGCGGTGTGGCGCCTCGGCGACGTGCTGGTCACCAGCGGCGTGAGCCTGCTGGCCTGGGCCGGCGTGGGCGTCGGCGGGCTGGGGCTGATCGGCGCGGGCGTGGCGTCGGCGTCGGCGTGGGTGGCGCGGCGCGCCGGGCGCGCGCCGGACCTGGCGAAGGATTAGCGGTTGCACCTTCCCGAACAAGGGAAAGGCGGCCCATCGCTCAGCTGGTGATGTAGCGCTGCAGCTGCTCGATCTGCTCGGCCTGCACGTCGATCACGGCCTTGACCAGGTCGCCGATCGAGATCACGCCGACCACCCGCTGGTTCTGCATGACGGGCAGATGCCGCACGCGGCGGTCGGTGCACAGGCGCATGCAGTCGAACACGTCGGTTTCCGGCGAAACGGTGAGCGGGGCGGCGCTCATGATGTCCGACACCGCGGTCTGCGCCGAGGAACGGCCCTGCAGGATGACCTTGCGCGCGTAGTCGCGCTCGGACACGATCCCGGTGAGCTGATCGCCTTTCATCACCAACAGGGCGCCGACGCGGCGTTCGGCCATCTGCCGGATCGCCTCCAGTACCGGGGCGTCCGGTGCGATCGCGTAGACGTCGCTGCCTTTGCCCTCGAGCAGATGCCTTACCTGACGCATGCCTTGGCTCCTCACCCGGCCGCGGCCGGCCGCGTGGGACGAGTCTAGCGCCGCGGCGTCGGCATGGTGTCAAGGGGCCGGTGGCCGATCCCGTGGTCGCCCAGCCGCTCCTCTTCCACGAAATACAGCGGGCGCTGCTTGCTCTCGGCATAGCTGCGGCCCAGGTATTCGCCGATCACGCCCAGCGCCAGCAACTGCACGCCGCCGAGGAACAGGATCACCAGCATCAGGGTCGGGTAGCCGCGCACCGGGTCGCCCCAGACCAGCGCCTTGGCCAGCACCCACACGCCGTATACGAAGGCCAGCATCGACGAGCCCAGCCCGACCCAGGTAGCCAGGCGCAACGGCGCCGTGGAAAAGGAGGTGATGCCCTCGATCGCAAGCTGGGTCAGCCGCCAATAATTCCACTTGCTGCGGCCCGCCTGGCGCGGCTCGCGCTGGTAGCGCACGGCGGTCTGGCGGTAGCCGATCCACGCGAACAGGCCCTTCATGAAGCGCTGGCGCTCGCGCAGGCGCGCCAGTGCGTCGAGCGCGCGGCGGGAAAGCAGGCGGAAGTCGCCGGTATCGCGCGGCAGCGGGGTGTCGGAGAAGCGTTCCATCGCGCGATAGAAGCCGGCCGCGGTGAAACGCTTGAGCCGAGTCTCGCCGGCGCGCGCGCTGCGGGTGGCGTACACCACGTCGAAGCCGGCGCGCCATTGCGCCACCAGCTCCGGAATCAATTCCGGCGGGTCCTGCAGGTCGGCGTCGATCGCCACGGCGGCGCCTTCGGTCACGTGGTCGAGCCCGGCGGTGAGCGCGGCCTCCTTGCCGAAGTTGCGCGAGAGCTTCAGGGCCCGCGCACGGCCGTCGCTGGCGAGCAATCGTTCGATCAGCGCCCAGGTGCCGTCGGTGCTGCCGTCGTCGACGTAGAGCACGGCGCTGTCCAGCGGCAGTGCATCGAGCACGCGGGCCAGGCGCTGGTGGAAGGCATCGAGCACGGCCGCTTCGTTGAACGCGGGGACGACGATGGTGAGTTCGCTCATGGGTCAGTGTCCTCGCCGCGCGCGCGGAGGATGGGAGCCGTCGAGGTAGCCGGGGCCGCCGAGCTGCTGCATCTGCCGCTCGATCCATTGGGTGCGGCGTTGCACGTAGGCGCTGGGCTGGTCGGCATGCAGGCGGCGGGGGCTCGGCAGCACCGCGGCCAGTCGTGCGGCCTGGGTGGGGCTCAGCCGCGCGGGCGGCAGGTGGAAGTACGCTTCGCTGGCCGCGCCCACGCCGTAGATGCCGTCGCCCAACTCGGCGATGTTCATGTAGACCTCCAGGATCCGCCGCTTGGGCCAGGTCAGTTCGATCAGCACGGTGAAATACGTCTCCAGCCCCTTGCGCACGAAGCTGCGGCCGTTCCACAGGAACAGGTTCTTGGCCGTCTGCTGGCTGATCGTGCTGGCGCCGCGCAGGCGATGCCCTTCATCGGCCTGGTCCAGCGCATTCTGGATCGAGTCCAGGTCGAAACCGTGGTGGAACGGAAACTTCTGGTCCTCGCCGGCGACCATCGCCAGCGGCACGTAGGGCGACACCTGCGACCAGGGCACCCAGTGCTGGCGCAGGTGGAAGTCACGCTCGCGGTGCACCAGCGCACCCAGCCGCCGCTCCATCATCACGGCCGAGGTCCACGGCGGGACGAAGCGCAGCACCAGCACCATCAGCCAGGACAGGGCCAGCCAGGACACCAGCACGATCGCGGCGATGCGCAGCAGGCGGCGTAGGGCGGTGCGCAGCGCGGGCATCGTCGGAAGCGGGCTCGGGTATGGTGACTTCGAGAGTATAAGCGGGCGCCTGCGGCCATTGTCCCTGGCCGCCGCGCCCCCATCTGGGGGGTTTCCCTGCGCAGAGGTAAGGGCTTCGTGGAAACCGTGCTTGTCGAGGACGTGCTGCACCGCTTCGTGCTGGAACGCGCCGGTGTGCGCGGCGTGCTGGTGCGGCTGGGCGCTGCGTGGCGCGAGGTGGCTGCCCGCGCCGACTATCCGGCGCCGTTGCGCGACCTGCTCGGCCAGAGCCTGGCGGCCAGCGCGCTGCTCACCGGCAACATCAAGCTGGAAGGTGCGCTGTCGATCGAACTCAAGAGCAGCGGTGCGCTGCGCCTGCTGTTCACCGAATGCAGCGACCAGGGCCGCCTGCGCGGCCTGGCGCGCTGGAGCGATCCGCTGCCCGAGCCGCTGGATCTTTCGGCGCTGCCCGGCGCGGTGATGGCGATCACCATCGGCCACGCGGAACGCGGCCAACGCTACCAGGGCCTGGTGGAACTGAGCCAGCCGGACCTGGCCGGTGCGCTGGAGAACTACTTCCGCCTCTCCGAGCAGTTGCCGGCACGGCTGCTGCTGGCCACCGACGGCGAACACGCGGTCGGCCTGATGCTGCAGAAGCTGCCCGGCGAAGGCGGCCACGGGGTGGTGGAGGACGAGGACGCCTGGAGCCGCGTGCTGCACCTGACCGGCACGCTCGGTCGCGAAGAGATGCTGGGCAGCACGCCGGAGCAACTGCTGTACCGGCTCTACCACGAGGAAACCGTGCGGCTGTTCGAGCCGCGGCCGCTCGCGTTCGGCTGCAGCTGCTCGCGCGAGCGCGTCGAGTCCATGCTGCGCTCGATCGGTCGCGAGGAAGTGGAAGCCGCCCTGGCCGCGCGCGACGGCGAGATCGAGGTGATCTGCGAGTTCTGCGCGCAGCGCTACACCTTCGACCGCATCGATGCCGAACACCTGTTGAGCGGCGGGGTCAGCGCCGATACCTCGACCACGGCGCAGTAGCTGCGCGAATCGCCGGCGAAAGACCCGACGCTAGGCCACGGCCGGCGTCGGATCGGCCGGGAGCCACGTGCCGATCGGCTGCGGGCGGGCGAACAGGAAGCCCTGGCCAAAGCGGCAGCCGACCCGCATCAGGGCCTGGCGCTGGTACTCGTCCTCGATGCCTTCGGCGATCACCAGCATGTGCAGCGAATCGGCCAGCACCTGGATCGCCCGCACCACGGCCAGGCCCTGGCTTTCGCCTTCGCGCGGCAGCTCGGTGATGAAGGAGCGGTCGATCTTGAGCGTCTCGAACGGGTATTGGTGCAGGTAGCTCAGCGAGGAGTAGCCGGTGCCGAAGTCGTCCAGCGCGACTCTCACGCCGCGGCTGCGCATGTTTTCCAGGATGCGCTTGACCTGCGCGGGGTTGTCCAGCAGCGCGCGCTCGGTGACCTCGATGCGCACCTGCCGCGGCGGCAGGCCGTGCTCGGCCAGCAGGGCGAGCAGGCGGGCGTCCAGGTCGGGTACCCGGAAGTGGCGGCCGGAAACGTTGATGCTGACGAAGCCATCCTTGCCCAGCAGGCGCGGCGCCTGCGTGCAGACTTGCTCGAAGATCTGCCAGTCGATGCTTTCGGCGCAGCCGGCCTCCTCGGCGATCACCAGGAACTCGCCCGGGGCGAGCAAGCCGCGGTCGGGATGGTGCCAGCGCAGCAGCGCCTCGTAGCCGACCACGCGGCCATCCTCCAGCGCGACGATGGGCTGGTAGAAGGGCACGAACTCGTTGCGCGCCAGGCCGCGGCGCAGGTCGCTTTCCAGCTCCAGCAGGGATAGCGCCTCGCGGCGCAGGCGGTCGTCGAACACCGCGGCGCGATGGCGGCCTTCGTCCTTGGCGCGGTACATCGCCGCGTCGGCGTCGCGCAGCAGCTCTTCCGGCTTCTGGTAATGCGGGCCGGGCAGGGCCACGCCGACGGAGGCCGAGGTGAAGATCTCCTTGGCGCCGAGCCGGAAAGGGGTCTGCAGCTCGCTGATGACCCGCTCGGCGATGACCACCGCGGTGGCCGGGTCGTTGATGCCTTCGAGCAATACGGCGAATTCGTCGCCGCCCAGCCGGGCGACCACGTCACGGCTCTTCAGGCAGGCGCGGATGCGCCCGCCGACCTGGAACAGCAGGTCGTCGCCGACCAGGTGGCCGACGGAGTCGTTGATGACCTTGAAGCGATCCAGGTCGATGAAAAGCACCGCGAACCCGCCCTCGGGCTCGGCGCGGTAGCGCTCCAGCGCCTGCTCCATGCGCTGCAGCAGCAGGGTGCGGTTGGGCAGGCCGGTCAGCGAATCGTGCAGGGTTTCGTACTTGAGGCGGCGCTCGACGCGTTCGCGCTCGGCGATCTGCTCGCGCAGGTCGCGGTTGGCCAGCGCCAGCGCACGGGTGCGCTCGGTGACGCGCCGCTCCAGCCCGGCGTAGGCCTGCTTGAGCGATTCGGTGGTGTGCTTGCGCTGCAGCGCGTTGGCGATGTGGTAGCTGACGAAGGTGAGCAGTTCCTGGTCGCGCTCGTTGTAGGTGTGCTCGGGGGTGTAGCTCTGCACCGCCAACACGCCCATCACCTTCTCGCCCCAGACCAGCGGCACGCCCAGCCAGCACAGCGAGTGGGCGCCCTGGCGCTCGATCTCCCCCAGCGCGGTCAGCCGCTCCAGTTCGCCCGAGTCGGCGAGCAGCGGCTTGCCGTGGCGCAGCACGTACTCGGTCGCGCCGCGGCCGTGCAGGCGCGGGGCAGGCACGTTGTCGACTTCGTCGATCGAGTAGGGGAAGGTCAGCTGGCCGCTCTCCTCGTCCAGCAATGCGATGTAGAAGTTGCGCGCGTAGAGCAGGCCGCCGATGACCCGGTGCACCGCCGCATAGAAGGTGTCCAGCCCCTCCGAGGTGCTGGCCAGTTCGGCGATGCGGAACAGCGCTGCCTGCAGCCGCTCGCCACGCTGGCGTTGCAGCACCTGCTGGCGGAGCACGCGGTTGGCCTCGCGCAGGGCGGCGGTGCGGTCGGCGACGCGGCGTTCGAGTTCGGCCTGAGCCTGGCGCTTTTCCAGCGCGGTCTGCACGTGCTGGGCGACGTAGCTGAGCAGTTCGCGGTCCTGCGGCGTGTACTGGGTGTCGGCGCGGTAGCTCTGGATCACGATGCCGCCGACCACCTTGCCTTCGCGCAGCAGCGGCACGCCGAGCCAGTGCTCGCAATCCGGGCCGATCCGCACGAGCCGGTTGCCGACGGTGCGGTTGAGCTCCTCGATCGAGCCCATCATGGCGCGACCGCCCTTGAGCAGGTTCCAGGTCAGGCTGTGCTCCAGCTCGGCCAGCGGAACGCTGCGCTCGGGCGAGGGCGGATCGCGGTCGGCGGCGTCGGCGTAATACGGGAAGCGCACGCTGTCGGTGGCCTCGTCGTACAGCACGACGTAGAAATTTTCGGCGTACATCAGGCTGCCGACGATGGCGTGCAGCGAACGCATCATATGGGTCATGTTGCGCTCGGTGCCCGCCTGCTCGGCGATCGCGAACAGCGCACGCTGCAGGCGCTCGGCCAGCGCCAGGCGGGAGATCGCCTCGTACAGCCGGGCGGTTTCGGCCTGCTGCCGCAGCCGGGTGGTGGCCAGGCGGCCGAACCAGGCCAGTCGCTCTCGCAGCGGCTGGGACAGTGGCACTTCCGGTTCCAGCACCAGCACGCGCAGGCCCTGGGGATCCTCGGCCAGCTCCATCCGTCCACTGGTGGTCGGCGCTTCGTCCCCGCCCAGCAGTCGCCAGCCCAGACGGGCACGGACATGCCAGTCCGAGAGCAGGGTTTCGCACACGGCGGCCACGCCGGCAGCGTCCGGTGCGCCGAACAGCCGTTCCACGGCCCGGTGCAGCGCTTCCCGGTCGGCCGGAAACGGCAGGGGCTCGCGGGAGGGTGGCACCGGGCTCATTTTGCGGTTCTCGGTTTCCGTGGCGGGCCGTAGCGCGACTATATCCTGCGACGCGGTTTTGGCGGAGCCTGATTTGCCTTGTTTTTCATTCGGACGGAACCGCAGTTTCACGTCACGGTCCATACCCGTGGGATATGTGCCTGGGTTCACCATTTCGGTGGCCGCCGGGGCGCTCGTGGGGTGTTAGGTAAACGTAAAACGGGCTATACTCTCCCCCATCGGATGGCATACGCCAGCCAGTCACCGAAGACCAGACCCAGATCATGCGCCGCCTGCTGCCACTGCTGACCTTGCTCGTGCCGCTCGCCGCGGCAGGGCAGTCGCTGGACGGCGATACGCACGCGCTGGCGCAGCAGCTGTTGCGCCAGACGCCTGACCAGATGGCCGACCTCGGCCAGGGCGTGGTGGTGCCGCTGTGGCGCGGCCACGACGGTCGCCTGCTGATGCTGAAGGCCGATGCACAACCGTCCATCCCGGTTCGGCAGGGCGATGCGCCGCTGACCTTCCAGGCGGTTGACGCTGGCAGCGTGGTGTCCAGCACCCTGCAGTACGGTCTGGATCCGAACCTGCAGATCCACGCCGGTGTGAGCGAGCACAACTGGATCTCGCGCGGTCCGCGGGTGATCGGCAGCGAGATCGGCGCCACCTACAACCTCGGACGCTACAGCGTGGGCCTGAGCGTGGGCGCGGACTCGACGCCCGACCAGCGCCTGCCGCGCGTATTGCCGGGCGCCACGCCTGGCGTCAACGGCTTGCCGGATTTCGACAGCAGCGCCCAGCTCAACGCCCGCGGGCGCGTCGCCGTCGGCGGACAGAGCGGCATCGACCTGGGCGCCAGCGTGGGCCGCATCCGCCTGCTGCCCGGCAACGTGCTGGGCATCAACACCCTCGACCAGAAGGCGCTGAGTTTCGGCGTCGACCATGGCCCGCTGAGCGGCACCTTGATCGGCCGCACCATGCAGCCGGCCTTGCCCGGTGGCTTCTATGGCGACAAGCGCTGGAGCAGCATCGATCTGGGCGTGACCCTGCGCCTGCCCTGGCAGGGCGAGTTGAGCATCGGCGCGCAGAACCTGTGGTCGTCCGGCTCCTCGGTGCCGACGCCATCGGGTCCGGAGCCCGACCAGTCGCGCACGCCGTACGTGCAGTACCACCAGGACTTGTAGACCTCGCTCGTTTCCAAGAAAAAGGCCGTCGCTTGCGACGGCCTTTTTCGTTGATGCCGATCCGGTGCGTCAATCAATCGGTCTTCCGGCGGATGCGCAGGTCGCCGCTGAAAGTCTCCACGTGGATTCGGCCGCGGCTGCCGGCGACCTCCGCGTTGAGTTCGCTGCCGGGGCCGTGTTCGTGCTCGCTGACCTTGCCGAAGTCACTGCGCAGGTCGCCGCTGAAGCTGCTGGCGTGGATCGCCGCCGACAGGTCCGAGGGCACCTGCACCTGTACGTCGCCGCTCATGCTGTCGATGTTGACGTTGCCGTGGTCGGCTACGCCGCCGCTGACCTGCACGTTGCCCGACACCGTGCTCAGGTTGAACTTGTGCCAGGGCCCGCCGGAAGCCTGGATCCTTCCAGAAACGGTCTGCAGGTCGGCGCTGCCGCCCAGCGCAGGCGCGAGGATGTCGCCGCTGACCGTCTGCAGGTCGGCGCGTTCGGCGTGGCCGGACTGCTGCACCGTGCCGCTCACGCTGTCGACGGTGAGCACCGGCGTGCGGGCGTCGACACGCACCCGGCCGCTGACCGAGTTGACCGAGATCTCGCCGCCATCCATGCCGTCGATGCCCAGGGGTGCGCTGACCACGTTGACGTCCAGCCTGGCGCCCTTGGGTACGTGCAACTCGAGGGTGGTGGGGCCCATCGCGTTGTCGCCGTTCCAGTTGAACCAGCCGTGCGAGCCGCCCTGCGGCTTGACCTTGATTTCCAGGTTGCCGTTGTCGCCCTCGATGACCAGCGGCGCCGCGCCATTGCCGAGCGTTCCGTTGACTTGGACTTCGTTGCGATCCCAGGCGACGATGGTGACCTGGCCCTTGACGTTGCTTACGCTGACGCGCGCATCCGGCGATGCGGTATGGCGCAGGTTGATGGGCGTGTCGGCAAGCGCCTGGCCGATGCACAGGACGAGCAGCAGGGGAAGATAGCGCGCGGTTTTCATGATGACTCCTGGAGGTCTCTCAGCCTGCCTGCTGGTCGAGCTGGCGCAGCCGCGATTGCTGTTGCCGGGTGCGCGACAAGAGCCGCTGCAGCGCCGGTGAATGGGGGGCCTGCTCGATCGCCTGCTTCAGTTCCAGATCGGCCGCATCGAGCACGATGGCCGCGCCGGCGAGGCGAGGATCGCCCGGTTTCCATGGCGCCTGCGTGGCCGCAACGGAGCCTGGCGAAGCAGCGGGCAACCGGTCCTGACGCAGGGAAAGCCCCACTGCGAGCAGGCTCAGGCCGGCGAAGCTGGCGGCAAGCAGCCAGCCCGGTCGTGCGCTGGATCGGACCGCAGGCTTGGCCGGCTCCAGCGCGGCGTCGATACGCGTCCACAGATCCGCCGAAGGCGTGACGGGCGCGCGCAGTTCGCGCAACTGGCGACGCCATTCGAATTCGTTCATGAGCGTTCTCCGGGTTCGAGCATCCGGCGCAGCAGCGCGCGTGCGCGATGCAGCTGTGCCTTCGAGGTACCGACGGCCATGTCCAGTTCGCTGGCGATTTCCTCGTGGCGCCAGCCTTCCACGTCGTGCAGCACGAGCACTGCGCGCGCGCGCGGCGGCAGCTTGGCGATGGAACGCTCCAGCTCCTCGCGTTCGGCGGCGCAGAAGGGCACCTCGCCCGGATCGGGCAGGTCGTCCTCGCCGACGAAGCCGACCGGCTGGGCGCCACGCGAGCGGATGTCCATCAGCGCCACGTTCACCGCCAGCCGGTACAGCCAGGTGCCGAAGGCGCTCTCGTGGCGGAAGTCGGCGAGCTTCTGCCAGGCGCGCACGAAGGCGTCCTGGGTCAGGTCCTCGGCGCGCGCGTGGTCGTAGCCGGCCAGCCGGTACACCGCACCGTAGATGCGGTCGACGTGCTGCCGGTAGAGCCGCTGGAATGCCTGGCGGTCACCCCGGGCCGCGGCGCGCGCGTCATCGGCGTCGGCGGACCACGCTACGGGCGGTGGCGGCATCGGGCTTCCGGTGGCGAGGCAGGCGGTGTCCATCTTGCCAGCTTGGATGCGTGAAATCGGCGCAGCGTTTAACCGCGGCGCCGCCTTTCCCCGGGTAAGGGACATCGACGGTCCTTCGCGGCTGTCCCCTTCTTCACGCGAGTGCCTCCCTCTCCCTTGGAGGGAAAGGGAGGCTGGTTTGGTCTTGCCAGTCGGCGACAGGAGGCGCGGTGGCGATACCCGGCCCCTCTCCCGGGAGAGAGGGGCTCGATCGCTCAGCTCAGGCGGTGGCGGCGCGAGGCGCAGTATCGGCGGCCAATGCGCTGGCCACGCGCTGCTGCTCCTGGCGCAGACGCCCCGGGAGGCGGGAACCGAAGCTGTCCAGGTATTCGCCGATGGCGCCGAGCTCGGCCTGCCAGCCGTTCGTGTCGATTTCCAGCAACTCGGCGGCGGCTTCCTGCGAGAGGTTCACGCCCTCGAGCTTGAGCTCGCCCGCGGCCGGCACGATGCCGATCGGCGTCTCGACGCCGCGCGCCTTGCCCTCGACGCGGTCGACCATCCACTCCAGCACGCGCAGGTTCTCGCCGAAGCCCGGCCACAGGAACTTGCCGTCCTTGCCCTTGCGGAACCAGTTGACGTGGAAGATCTTCGGCAGCTTCATGCCCGGCTTGTCGAACGACAGCCAGTGCGCGAAGTAGTCGCCATAGTGGTAGCCGCAGAACGGCTTCATCGCCATCGAGTCGCGGCGCAGCACGCCGACCGCGCCGGTGGCGGCGGCGGTGGTCTCCGAGCCCATTGCCGCGCCCATCAGCACGCCGTGCGCCCAGTCGCGCGCTTCCATCACCAGCGGCAGCAGCGAGGGGCGGCGGCCGCCGAAGACGATCGCGCTGATCGGCACGCCTTGCGCGTCCTCGGCCTTTTCCGACCAGGTCGGGCACTGCCTGGCGCTCACGGTGAAGCGCGAGTTCGGATGCGCGGCCGGGCCGTTGGCCGGGTCGTACGGGCGGCCCTGCCAGTCGGTGACCGGCGTGCCGGGCAGGCCTTCCCACCAGGGCTGGTTGTCGGCGGTGAGCGCGACGTTGGTGAAGATGGTGTCGCGCGAGATCGACTTCAGCGCATTGGAGTTGGTCGCCGTGCTGGTGCCCGGCGCCACGCCGAAGAAGCCGGCCTCCGGATTGATCGCGTACAGGCGGCCGTCCGCGCCCGGACGCATCCAGCAGATGTCGTCGCCCACGGTCCAGACCTTCCAGCCGTCCTTGCGGTAGCCCTCCGGCGGAATCAGCATGGCGAGGTTGGTCTTGCCGCAGGCCGAGGGGAAGGCGGCGGCGATGTAGTGCGTCTCGCCCTTGGGGTTTTCCAGTCCGACGATCAGCATGTGCTCGGCCAGCCAGCCCTCGTCGCGGGCCTGGTTGGAGGCGATGCGCAGCGCGTGGCATTTCTTGCCGAGCAGCGCGTTGCCGCCATAACCGGAACCATAGGACTTGATCGTGCGCTCTTCGGGGAAGTGCATGATGAAGCGGCGCTCGGGGTCGAGTTCGCCGGTCGAATGCAGGCCCTTCACGAACGAGCCCTCGCGCTCGATGCGCGCCTGCGCCGCCTCGCCCATGCGCGTCATGATGCGCATGTTGGCCACCACGTAGGGGCTGTCGGTGATCTCCACGCCGCAGCGCGAAAGCGGCGAGTCGATCGGGCCCATGCAGTACGGGATGACGTACATGGTGCGGCCTTCCATGCAGCCGTCGAACAGCGCATCGATCTTGGCGTGCGCCTCGGCCGGATCCATCCAGTGGTTGTTCGGGCCGGCGTCTTCCCGGTTCCTGTGGCAGACGAAGGTCAGATGCTCCACGCGCGCGACGTCGGACGGGTTGGAGCGGTGCAGGTAGCAGCCCGGGTGGGTCTCTTGGTTGAGCTCGATCAGGGTGCCGTCGGCCAGCATCTCCTGGACCAGTTGCTGGTATTCGGCCTGCGAGCCGTCGCACCAGTGGATCTTCGCCGGTCGCGTGCGCGCCGCCACCTCGTTCACCCAGCGCTCGAGCGCCTCCAGCTTGCTGGCCATGATGTCCTCTTCAAGGTCTTAGGAAAAAAGGGTTCCGGAACGCTAGTTTGCGTGCACTGGTATTGCAAGGTTGAATGCAGCAAAAGGCGCACGCAGGCGTGCGCAGCCCGCCCCCGAAAGGGTTATCAGGCAGGAATCAATGTCGCGATCATGTGTTCCACGTAGGCGTCGAAGTCCTCGTGGCTGATGCGTGGCAGGCCCAGCGTGAAGTTGAGTTGCAGGAAGCCGACGTAAGCGGCGTAGGTGAGCCGCGCGCGGTTGAGCGCCTGCGCGGGCGGCAGCCCGGCCTCGCGGAAGGCGGTGGCGAGAAATTCGGTGCGCCGTTGCGATACGCGCGCCATCACCGGCACCACCAGCGGGTGGTCCAGCGCCTTGAGCAGGGCGGCGTAGACGCGGTGCGGCTGCAGCTCGTGCGCGACGCGGCGGAACAGTTCCGGCAGGCGCTCGCGCGGGTCGGCAATGGCCTCGATCTGGGCGATCACCTCGCGCTCGCCGTACTGCTCCCAGCGTTCCAGCGCCGCCTGCAACAGCGCCTCGCGGGTGCGGAAGTGCCAGTAGAAGCTGCCCTTGGTCACGCCGAGCCGGCGGGCCAACGCCTCCACCGCCAGCGCGCCCACGCCCTGTTCGGCGATGACATCGAGGGCGGCGTCTTCCCAGTTCTCGGCGGACAGGCGCGTGCGTTCGGGCTTGCTGCTGGCATTCATTGGCGCATGGTAGCGCCTAGCCGAGGGCAGGCGACAGGCGGCGGACCGCGTCCGGCGGTTGACGGCCGTCGGGCGAGCACTCAATACTCAAGCGTATGGTAACTGTCCGTACATCCATGGTGACCAGCCACGACGGCCTGCCTCTGGCGGTCGACGTCCGCGGCGAGGGCGCCCCGACGCTGCTGTTCGCGCACGGTTTCGGCCAGACCCGTGGCGCCTGGAACGGCGCGGCCGATGCCCTCGCGACGCTCGGCTGCCGCTGCGTGAGCTTCGACAGTCGTGGACACGGCCAGAGTGGTCGGCTGCCCGGCGGCGACTATCACATGGACCAGTTCGCCGGCGACCTGCTCGCACTGGCGCAGGCCCAGCCGCAGGCTCCGGTCCTGGTCGGCGCCTCGATGGGTGGCCTGCTCGGGCTGGTGCTGGCGGGCGAGATCCGCCCCGCGCCGTTCCGCGCGCTGGTGCTGGTGGACATCACGCCGCGCTGGGAGGCCGCCGGGGTGGAGCGCATCCTCGCCTTCATGCAGGCCCATCCGGACGGCTTCGCCGACTATGCCGAGGCCGCCGAACGGATCGCCGCCTACCTGCCGCAGCGGCGCGAGCGCAAGCGCGAGGATCAACTGCGCCCGCTGCTGCGGGAGGGCGCTGACGGCCGCCTGCGCTGGCATTGGGATCCGGCGCTGCTCGAAGGCGTGGTGCGCGAGAGCGAACGCTACCAGCCACGCCTGCTAGCCGCCGCGGCGCGCGTGGACGTGCCGGTCCTGCTGCTGTCAGGCGAACGCAGCGACGTGGTCTCGCGCGACACGGTCGGCGAGTTCCTGAAACTGGTGCCGCACGCTCGTCACGTCGAAGTGGCCGGCGCCACCCACATGCTCGCCGGCGATGCGAACGACGCCTTTACGCGTCAGATCGCCACCTTTGTCCACGATATTTTCCCGGGCGGCGCTGCGTGCCGGCCGGCCATTCCGCAAGAGGTGCATTGAAATGTCCGTGTTCCTGACCTTGCTGGCTGCGGTCGTCGCGACCGGCGCCTGCGCCTACCACCGCAGCAGCCTGCGCACCTGGGCGATCGCGACGCTGGCGGCCACGCTCGTCGTCGGCCTGCTGGTCCACGCGCCGGTAACCACGATCGTGCTGCTGGCCATCGAGCTCCTGATCGCCGTGCCGCTGCTGTTGCCGACCTTTCGCCGCCGCCGGATCAGCGCACCGCTGCTCAAGCTGTTCGCCCGCGCCACGCCCACGCTCTCGGCCACCGAACAGACCGCGCTGGAGGCCGGCACGGTCGGTTTCGAGGGCGAGCTGTTCTCCGGCAAGCCGGACTGGAAGGTGCTGCTCGCCCAGCCCAGGCCGGAGCTGAGCACCGAGGAACAGGCCTTCCTCGACGGCCCGGTGGAAGAGCTCTGCGCGATGATCGACGACTGGCAGATCACCCACGAGCTGGCCGACCTGCCGCCGCAGGTCTGGGAGTTCATCAAGAAGAACAAGTTCTTCGGCATGATCATCCCCAAACAGTACGGCGGCCTGCAGTTCTCGGCGCTGGCTCACTCGGCCGTGCTGCAGAAGCTCTCCACCGCCTCGGCGACGGTGTCCTCCACCGTCGCGGTGCCCAATTCGCTCGGGCCGGCCGAACTGCTCCTGCACTACGGCTCGGAGGAGCAGAAGAACCACTACCTGCCGCGCCTGGCGGTGGGCGAGGAGATTCCCTGCTTCGCGCTGACCGGCCCGTACGCGGGCTCCGACGCCACCTCCATTCCGGATTACGGCGTCGTCTGCAAGCAGGTGATCGACGGCGTAGAGACCCTGGGCGTGCGGCTTACCTTCGACAAGCGCTACATCACGCTGGCGCCGATCGCCACGGTGATCGGCCTGGCCTTCCGCATGTACGACCCGGAGCACCTGCTGGGTGACAAGGAAGACCTGGGCATCACCCTGGCGCTGCTGCCGCGCTCCACGCCGGGACTGGAAATCGGCCGCCGCCACTACCCGCTCAACATCCCGTTCCAGAACGGCCCGGTGCACGGCAAAGACGTGTTCGCGCCGCTGACCACCATCATCGGCGGCCCGCACATGGCCGGGCAGGGCTGGCGCATGCTGGTGGAGGTGCTCTCGGTCGGCCGCGCGATCTCGCTGCCTTCCAACGCCACCGGCGGGATGCGCGCCTCGGCGGCCGCGACCGGCGCCTACGCGCGCATGCGCAAGCAGTTCGGGCTGGCGATCGCCCGCTTCGAGGGCGTGGAGGAAGCGCTCGCGCGCATCGGCGGCCTGACCTACGCCACCGCGGCGCTGTCGCGCGCCACCGCCGCCGCCGTCGACCGCGGCGAGAAACCCGCGGTGACCTCGGCGATCGCCAAGTACCACGCCACCGAATGGGCGCGCCAGGTCGCCGGCGACACGATGGACGTGCACGGCGGCAAGGCGGTGCAGCTCGGCCCGAAGAACTACGCGGGGCGCGGCTGGGAGAGCGTGCCGATCGCGATCACGGTCGAGGGCGCCAACATCATGACGCGCAGCCTGATGATCTTCGGCCAGGGCGCGATCCGCTGCCATCCGTACGTGCTCAAGGAGATGCAGGCGCTGTCGATCGCCGACTACGGCGAAAAGCTGCGCACCTTCGACCGGCTGCTGTTCGGCCACCTCGGCTTCGGCATCTCCAACGCGGTGCGCAGCTTCGTGCTGGGCGTCACCGGCGCCGCGATCGGGCAGAGCGCGGGCGATGCCTACACGCGGCGCTACTACCGCAAGCTCGACCGTTACTCGGCCGCGCTGGCGCTGTGCGCCGACGTGTTCATGGGCGTGCTCGGCGGCAAGCTGAAGTTCAAGGAGAAGCTATCCGCGCGGCTGGGCGACGTGCTGTCCTACCTCTACATCGCCAGCAGCATGCTCAAGCGCTACGAGGACACCGGCCGCCCCGAGGCCGACCGTCCGCTGCTGGCCTGGGCCTTCCACGAGTGCATGTGGCGCACGCAGATGGCGCTCGACGGCGCCATTCGCAACTTCCCGGTGAAGCCGGTCGGCTGGCTGCTGCATGCGCTGGTATTCCCGTGGGGGCGCCGCGAAGTGCCGCCGTCGGACCGCCTGGGCCGCCGCGTGGCGGCGATCCTCACCGCGCCGGGCGAGGCGCGCGACCGGCTGGTCGACTGGGTCTATCTCAAGCCCACGCCGAACAACACGATCGGCCGCATGAACGCGCTGCTGCCCGACGTGATCGCCGCCGAACCGGTCGAGCGCAAGTTCGGCAAGGCCTTCAAGGCCGGCCAGCTCAAGGCGCACGACTACGAAGGCCAACTGGCCGAAGCCGTGCGCGAGGGGGTGATCACCGAAGTCGAAGCCGCGCTGCTCAAGCGCGTGCGCGATGGCGTATTCGAATTCATCTCGGTGGACGACTTCGATCCGGCCGAGCTGGGCGCGAAGGTGACGCGGGCGGATCGCAAGCAGGAAGCGCCGCCGCAGAAGCGCATCGCCTGAGCGGCGCGCGATCTCGAGCCCTCTCCCTGCGGGGAGAGGGCCGGGACGAAGTTGCTCCCCGTGGTCTGACCCGGTAAGGACGTTACTCCACCAGCACGCAACGGTTCTTTCCGCCCTCCTTGGCCCGGTAGAGCGCGCGGTCGGCGGCCTGGATCAGCGCCTCGTCGTCGACCGTCTGCGCCGTCCACGGCGCGATGCCGATGCTGGCGCTCACGTGGGCCACGATGCCCCCTTGCGGCGTCACCAACGGGTAAGGCTCGGCGAGACTGGCGCCGAGCTCGTGGCAACGGCGCATCAGCACCGGCAATTCATCCAGTTCGGCCACGATCAACGCGAATTCGTCGCCGCCCAGCCGGGCGACCGTGTCGCCCGTGCGCAGGTTGAGCTTCAGTCGCGCGGCGATCGCCTGCAGCAGCGCGTCGCCGGCCGGATGGCCGTGGCGGTCGTTGACGCCCTTGAAGCCGTCGATGTCCAGCAGCACCAGCGCAAAGCCCGGGCCGCCTTCGGTGGCGCGTCGCAGGGCTGCGCCCAGGCGGTCGTGGAAAAGCACCCGATTGGGCAGCCCGGTGAGCATGTCGTGCGTGGCCTGGTGGCGTACCTGCGCCTCGGCGCGCTCGCGTTCCAGTATCTCCAACCGGAGCTGGTCGTTGCGCTCGGTCAGCTCCTCCAGCATCTGCTCGAGCCGGGCGCGTGCGGCGTACAGCTCCAGGAACACGCGCACCTTCGACTGCAGGATCACATCGTTGACCGGCTTGGCGATGTAGTCGACGGCGCCGGAGCGGTAGCCCTTAAGGCGATTGAGGTCGTCGGCGTAGGCGGCGGTGACGAAGATGATCGGCGTCTCGCGCAGCTGCTCGTCCTGGGCCAGCAATTCGGCGACCTCGAAACCGTCCATGTCCGGCATGTTGACGTCCAGCAGGATCAGCGCGAATTCGTGGTCGAGGCAGAGCGCCAGCGCCTCGTTGCCGCGGGTCGCCTCGTAAAGCTCGGCGCCGGCGTGGACGAGCAGCCGGCGCATGGCCACCAGGTTGGCGGGGGTGTCGTCGACGATCAGGATCTTCGGGTGCAGCGTGTCATCCATCGCGATGGGTCCATTGGTTCAGCAGCGGCGCGATCCGCGCCAGGGGCAGGCAATGGTCGGCGCCGGCGCGGGCCAGCGCGGCCTGCGGCATGGCCGGCGCGGGCGCCTCGGCCGGGTCCTGCACGATGGCCAGGCCGCCGCCGCGGCGGATGCACGCCAGGCCTTCGGCGCCGTCGGCGCTGGCGCCGGTCAGCATCACGCCGGCCAGGCGCGCGCCGTAGGTCTCGGCGGCGCTCTCGAACAGCACATCGATGGATGGCCTGGAGTAGTGCACCGGCTCGTCCACCGACAGCGCGAAGCGCCGGTCGCGCTCGATCAGAAGATGGTAGCCGGGCGGCGCCACGTGAACCATGCCCGGCTCCACCGGAAAGCGCTCGCGCGCCTCGCGAACCGGCAGGCGGCAGTGCCGCGCCAGCAGCGAGGGAAGCAGGCCGAGGGCCTGGTCGCCGCTGTGGCTGCACACCACGATGGCCTGCGAAAGCGGCGGCTCGAGTCCGCGCAGCAGCGGCTTGAGCGCGTCCAGGCCGCCCGCGGAGCAGCCGATCACGATGGCCTCAATGCGCATGGTCCGTCGGCGGCAGGGCGTTGCGGCGGTACAGGCGCAGGTCCGCATCCACGGTGGAGAAGTCGGCGGCGCTGGGCGCGAAATCCAGGCTCTCGCGTTGTCCGAGGCAGAGGAAGCCGCCGCGCGCCAGGCTGTCGCGGAACAGCGCCAGCACGCGCTCCTGCAGCGGGTTGGAGAAATAGATCAACACGTTGCGGCAGAGCACCAGCTGTGCCTCGCAGAACACCTTGTCGGTGACCAGGTTGTGGTTGGCGAAACTGACGTTGCGGCGCAGCCGCGGGTCCAGCTTGATGAACTCGTAGCGCGCGCTGTAGTAGTCGGACAGCGAGTGGCGCCCGCCCGCCTCCAGATAGTTTCGCGACCAGGCCTGCGCTTCCCGCGCCGGATAGATGCCTTCGCGCGCGCGCGCGAGCGCGGCGGCGTTGAAGTCGGTGGCATGGATGCGGCAGCGCTCGTACAGGCCGGCTTCCTCCAGCAGGATCGCCAGCGACCAGACCTCCTGCCCGTTGGCGCAGCCGGCCTGCCAGATGTCGATGTACGGCCAGGAGGCCAGCACCGGCAATACCCTGTCGCGCAGCGCGCGGAACACCGGCGGGTCGCGGAACATGTCCGACACCGGCACCGACAACCCCTCCAGCACCTCGAACACGAACTCCGGCTCGTGCAGCAGGCGCCCGGTCAACGCGCTGATCGTGCCGGTTCCATGCGCGCGCGCCAGCTGGCGCACGCGGCGCTTGAGCGAGGCGGGCGCGTACTGGCTGAAGTCGTAGCCGTGGCGCTGGCGCAGCGCGCGCACGAACAGCTCGACCTCGATGTCCTCCAGTGCGGGATCGACCGGTTCCATCGCGTCAGTGGGGGAGCCACACGCGCAGCAGCGAGGCCAGCTTGTCCAGGTCCACCGGCTTGGACAGGTAGTCGCTGGCGCCGGCCTCCAGACAGCGTTCTCTGTCGCCGCGCATCGCCTTTGCGGTGAGCGCGATGATCGGAAGCTCCGCGAAGCGTGCCTGCGCGCGGATCGCGCGGGTGGCTTCGTAGCCGTCCATGCCCGGCATCATGACGTCCATCAGCACCAGTTCGGTGGCCGGGTTTTCCTCCAGCGCCTTCAGCGCCTTGCGGCCGTCCTGCGCCATCGTCACCGTCAGGCCCCAGCCGCGCAGCACCTTGGAGAGCGCGAACAGGTTGCGCATGTCGTCGTCCACCAGCAGCACGCTGCGGCCTTTGAGTTCGTCGCCCAGCGACGGCTTCTCGGCCGGCCGGCGCGACGCGTGCTGGATCGAGTGCAGGAACAGGCTCACCTCCTCGAGCAGCCGTTCCGGCGCGCGCGCGCCCTTGACCACGATGGCGTCGGTGTACTGGCGCAGCTTCAGGTTCTCCTCGCGGCTCAGGTCGCGGCCGGAATGGATCACCACCGGCGGCACGCCGGCGGGCGTGGCGGCGAGGCGATCGAGCAGCTCCGTGCCGGACATGCCGGGCAGCCCCAGGTCGAGCACGATGCAGTCGTACTGGGCCCGCGCGGTCATGCGCAGGGCCTCTTCGGCGCTGCCAGCCTCGTCGATCTGCACCTGTTCGTGGCGCAGCATGGTGCGCACGGCGGTGCGCGCATCGGCGTCGTCGTCGACCACCAGCAGGCGGCGTGTGCGGTCCTCGGCCACGTGCAGCAGGCGCTCGAACGCCTGGGCGATCGCCTCACGGCTTACCGGCTTGGTGAGGAAGCCCACCGCACCCAGTTCGCGGCCGCGGCTGGCCTCGTCGGTGGCGGAGATGAAATGCACCGGGATGTGGCGCACGGTCTCGTCGGCCTTCAGGCGCTCCATCACCGTCCAGCCGTCGATGCCGGGCAGCATCACGTCCAGCAAGATGCCGGTGGGGCGGTGCTCGCGCGCCAGCGCCAGCGCGGTCTCGCCGTCGGCGGCGGCCAGCACGCGGTAACCCTTGCGATGGATCATGTCGGCCAGGATGCGCGCGAAAGCCGGGTCGTCCTCGATCACCAGGATCGTCACGTCGCCCTGGTCGAGGTGGCCGCGGTCGTCCTGGATTGACTCCGGCAGCAGGGCGCTGCTGTGCGCACGCGGAGCCGGCGCGGGTGCGTGCCCGTCGGCTGCAGTGGTGCCGACCGGCGGCACCTCCGGCAGCAACACGGTGAAGGTGCTGCCCTCGCCGGGGGCGCTGCGCAGCACGATGTCGCCGCCCAGCAGCGCCGCGATGCGCTTGCAGATCGCCAGCCCCAGCCCGGTGCCGCCGTACTGCCGGCTGGTGCCGGCGTCGACCTGCTCGAACGCCTGGAAGATGCGAGCGAACTTCTCCGGCGCGATGCCGATGCCGGTGTCGCATACCTCGATGGCCACCAGCGGCTGCCCCAGCAGTGCCGGTGGGATGGCGGACTCCGGCGCGGGCCGGCCGATGCGCACGCGCACTTCGCCGCGCGCGGTGAACTTGAGCGCGTTGCCGACCAGGTTGACCGCCACCTGCTCCAGCCGCGCGGCGTCGGTGTGCAGCGCCGCCGGAAGGCCCTCGTCCACCCGTACCTCGAAGGACAGGCCCTTGTCCCGCGCGACGTGGCCGAAGGTGCGCTGCAGCGAGCGCTGGAGCACCGCCAGCGGCAGCTCCTCGATGACCAGCTCCATCTTGCCGGCTTCGATCTTGGACAGGTCCAGGATGTCGTTGATCAGCCGCAGCAGATTGCTACCGGCGTCATGGATGATGCGCGCCGACTCGATCTGTTCCTCATCCAGGTTGCCGGTGTCATTGTCGGCCAGGCTGCGCGAGAGGATCAGCAGGCTGTTGAGCGGCGTGCGCAGCTCGTGCGACATGTTGGCCAGGAACTCGGACTTGTATCGGCTGGCGCGCTCCAGCTCCAGCGCCTTCTGCGCCGTTTCGCGCTGCAGCGCCTCCAGCGCCTGCTTCTGTTCCTTGAGGATGTCGCCTTTCTCGCGCAGTTCCTCGTTGGAGGCCTGCAGCTCCTCGGCCTGCACGCGCAGCTCCTCCTCCGAGACGGTGAGGCGCTGGGACTGTTCCTCCAGCTCCTGCGTCTTGGCGTGCAGGGCCTCGTTGCTGTCGCGCAGCACCTGTTGCTGCTGGCGCAGGGTGATCGCCGCCACGCTCAGATCCTCGGCCTGCTCGCGGGTCTGCTCCAGCAACTGTTGCGTGGCGATCGCCCGGGTGAGGTTCTCCTGGGTAAGCGCGATGATCGGCAGCAGCTCGTCAAGCAACTGGCGGCACAGCGGCGAGAGCGGCTCGAAGCCCGCCAGTTCCAGCACACCGACCACCTGCTCGCGGTAGAGCACAGGCAGGATGGTGATCTGGCATGGCAGGGCCTCGCCGCTGCCCGAATGGATGCGCACATAATGCTCGGGCACGGTGTCGAGCACGATCGGTTTGCGCTCGAGCACCGACTGGCCGACCAGGCCTTCGCCGGGCACGTAGCTCTCCGGGCTCCATGACTGGCGCAGGCCGTAGCTGCCCAGCAGGTCCAGCCGCTCGCTGTGCGCGTCGTAGCCGTAGTAGAGCGTCACGCCGGCCTTGACCAGCCGCGCCACTTCGCCGGTCAGCAGCTGGCCGAAGGCGCGGTGGGTGGTCGCTTCCTGCAGGCGGGGTGCCAGCGTGGAGAGCTCGTTCTTGAGCCAATCCTGCTCGCGCGAGGCGATCGCCAGTTGCTTGAACACCTGAAGCGCGCGGGCGATCTGGCCGACTTCGTCGCGGCGGCCGAGCCGGCTGATCACGACCGAATGGTCGTGCGCGGCCAGCCGGCTCATCAGCTCGGTCATCTGGTTGAGCGGACGCGCGATCAGCCGCCAGGTCAGGTTCACCACGTAGGCGCCGTAGAGCAGCGAGAGCACGGCCGCCAGTGCATTGACCAGGCGCATCAGCGCTAGCGTCTGATCCAGCCGGCCGTTGCGTTCAACCAGCAGGTTGCGCTCGGTGTCGGCCATCTGGTCGAGCACCGCGGTGATCTGGGGCACGGTCACGCTGCGATGGGCGAGGAAATCCTCCTGGATGCGCTGGCGCGCGGCAGGGTCGATGTCGCCGCGGGCTGCCGGCGTGATCACGTAGGCGACGATCTCGCGCTGCCAGCGGGTGGCCAGAGTCTGGATGGCGTCCAGCCGGGTCTGCTGCACCGGGTTATCCGCAGTGAGCGCGCGCAGCCGGCGCAGGCCGTCGGCAAGGTCGCGCCCACCCTGCTCGAAGTCGGCCAGCTCGCTCGTGCTTTGCAGCAGCATGTAACCGCGCGCGCCGACCTGCGCCGCCAACAGGGATTGCCGGACCGAGCCGATGTCCAGCAGCACGTCGTAGGTGTGTTCGGACCAGTGGCGATGCTCGGTCTGTTGGTCCAGCGAGTAGAGCGTGGCCAGGTTGGCGAGCAGGAACACCAGCAGGAGTGGCCCGATCACCAGCATCATCTTGCGCTGCACGGGCAAGTGGGCGATCCAGGAATAACGCGAGGCGTCGCCCCGCGCGCGATCGTTGGAGGGTTGCCTTGCCGCCATGCACGTCTCGCTGCCACCGGGCCGGGGATGCCATGCCCGCGACAGCCCGGCCCGTTCCGCCGCAGACGACGCGGGCCAGATTAGCTGGCCGTGGGCGGCATGGATAGCGAACGGCCACCCGCCTGCACGCCCATGCGGCGCCAGCGCGGCGGGACGATCAGGCCGCGTCGCAGGGCCACGGCCAACAGCGCGGCGGAGGCCAGCAGGCACAGCGTCAGCGCCACCACCGAGGCCTCCGCGCCGAACACGCCGCCGCTCAGCCAGTCCGGCCCGTTGCGGGTCGAGACCAGCCAGCCATCTGCATGCGTGCCCGAAACGGGGATGCCGTACACCGTGCCCTGCATGAAGTTCCAGGCCGCGTGCAGGCCCATGCAGACCCACAACGATCGCGTCACCAGATAGAGCAGGCCGAACAGGATGCCGGCCTCGATCGCGATCGCCGCGCCCGCCCACAGCGTGGCGCCCGGGTTGCCCAAATGCACCGCGCCGAAAAAGAGCGCGGAAATCAGCAGCGCGAGCCAGGTGCCGAGCCCTTCTTCGGTGATGCGATAGAGCACGCCGCGGAACATGATTTCCTCGCCGACGCCGGCGCCCAGGCCCACCGTCAACGCTGCAACGATCCAGTGCGGATGAGCGTTGCCGCCGACGACGTGATAGCTGCCGAGCAGCCACAGCACGCCGACCACCGCGCTGAACAGCGCGACGCCTGCGACCAGCCCGAGCGCGCCGTCCGGCAGCAGGCGACGCAGATCGAGCTCACGCAGCCGCCGGTGCTCGATCGACTTCACCAGCACGAGGTAAGCAATCAGCGGCAGGACCGCGCGGAACGCGAGCTGCCAGAGCGGCCCGTCCATCGCCGCCTTTGCCACGCTCACCGCGCGAGCACCGAAGCCCACCGCGACACTGAGGATGGCGAACACGACAACGAAAAACACGATACGCGCCAATGGCGAAAACACCGCCCAGCGTTGCCAGGCAGGTGCATCGGCAGGCGTGACAAAGGCGAGGCGATAGTGCGGCATGCGATTCCCCCGTGGATGAGGGCGCACGCTAGCAGCACGCGTGCGGGCCTGCACAGTAACGAACGTCACCCTGGCCGGCTTACATCTCCACGGAGGCCGCGTGCTCGCGCGTGGCCGAGAAGCGCACCTGCGGCCAGCGCTCCTGCGCCAGCTGCAGGTTGACCCGCGAAGGGGCGAGATAGACCAGCTCGCCCGCCGCGTCTATCCCTAGGTTCATCGCGTTCTTCTCGCGGAACTCCTCCAGCTTCTTGGCGTCCTCGCAATGCACCCAGCGCGCGGTGGCCACGCCGACCGGATCGAACGAGGCGTCCACGCCGTACTCGTCCTTCAGCCGGTACGCGACCACGTCGAACTGCAGCACGCCCACCGCGCCCAGGATCAGGTCGTTGCTCATCAGCGGGCGGAAGAACTGCGTGGCGCCTTCCTCGGAAAGCTGCGCCAGGCCTTTCTGCAGCGCCTTCATCTTCAGCGGGTCGCGCAGCCGCGCGCGGCGGAACAGTTCCGGCGCGAAGTTGGGGATGCCGGTGAAGTGCACGCTCTCCCCTTCGGTGAAGGTATCGCCGATGGAGATGGTGCCGTGGTTGTGCAGGCCGATCACGTCGCCCGGATAGGCGCTTTCGACGATCTCGCGGTCGGACGCCATGAAGGTGAGCGCATTGGCGATGCGCACCTCCTTGCCGGTGCGCGTCTGGATCATCTTCATGCCAGCCGAATAGGTGCCCGAGCACACGCGCATGAAGGCCACGCGGTCGCGATGGGCCGGGTCCATGTTGGCCTGGATCTTGAACACGAAACCGGTGAGCTTGTCCTCTTCCGGCTGGACTTCGCGGCCCAGCGTGGCGCGCGCGCGCGGGCCGGGCGCGTGTTCGACGAAGAAGTCCAGCAGCAGTTGCACGCCGAAGTTGTTGACCGCCGAGCCGAAGAACACGGGCGTGAGCTTGCCGGCGAGGTAGTCGTCCAGGTCGAAGGGGTTGGAGGCACCCTGCACCAGCTCCAGCTCGTCGCGCAGCTCGGCGAGCATGTCCGCGCCGACCGCGGCCTCCAGCCCCGGCGCGTCCAGGCCCTTGAAGATGGTGGAGTCCTGGCGGGTGAAGTTGCGCCCCTGCTCGAACACGTGCACCTCGTCCAGCAGCAGGTGGTACACGCCCTTCAGGCGCTTGCCCATGCCGATCGGCCAGGTGACCGGCGTGCAGGCGATGCCGAGCACCGACTCCACCTCGTCCAGCAGCTCGATCGGCGAGCGGCCTTCGCGGTCGAGCTTGTTGATGAAGGTCATGATCGGCGTGTCGCGCAGGCGGCACACCTCCATCAGCTTGATCGTGCGCTCCTCCACGCCCTTGGCGCAGTCGATCACCATCAGCGCCGAGTCCACCGCGGTGAGCACGCGGTAGGTGTCCTCGGAGAAGTCGGCGTGGCCCGGGGTGTCGAGCAGGTTGACGATCTTGCCCTCGTACGGGAACTGCATCACCGAGGAGGTGACCGAGATGCCGCGCTCCTTTTCCAGCGCCATCCAGTCGGAGGTGGCGTGGCGAGCGGCCTTGCGGCCCTTCACCGAGCCGGCCATCTGGATCGCGCCGCCGAACAGCAGCAGCTTCTCGGTCAGCGTGGTCTTGCCCGCGTCCGGATGGCTGACGATGGCGAAGGTGCGGCGGCGGCGGGTTTCTTGGAGATGCGGGGACATGCGGGCAGTCGGAACGGGATGCTAACCGTTCATTCTAGCCAGGAAGCGGCCTCATTGGCGCGACCGGCGACGCGGTCCAGGCACCGGTTCACGCCGGCGCAACGCATGCCGGGGGTAGCGTCGCCGCGCGCCGCATCCCTGCGTCGCGCCCGGTCAAGGAGGTTGGCTATGAAACGTATCGCCCTGCTGTTCGCGTCGTTGATGCTGTTCGCGGTGATGGGTTCGGCCTTCGCGCAAGACGCCAAGCCGTACAAGGAGGGGATGGTCAGGCAGGTCAGCTTCATCAGGGTCAAGCCTGGCCAGTTCAACAACTACATGAAGTACCTGGACGGCCCCTACAAGGCAGCGATGGAAGCGGCCAGGAAAGCGGGTCTCATCACCGGCTATTCGGTCTATCAGGCGCAGGCAAGGTCGCCGCAGGACGCCAACCTGATCCTGACCGTGAACTATCCGAACATGGCTGCGCTGGATCGCACCGATGAAGCCGATGCGATACGCGCGAAGGTCCTGGGTTCGCTGGATGCCCAGGACAAGGCCACCATGGACCGCGAATCGATGCGTGAGCTGCTCGGCAGCCAACTCATCCGCGAGCTGATCCTGAAATAGCGCCGCCCGGGCCCCGGCAAGCTGCAAGGGCTCCTGCGAAGCAGGAGCCCCTTGCCTTGCTTGCGCAAGTTTGGAACGCGGCGCCCCGGTCTACAGCTTGTAGTTCACCCCGAACATCACCGTCCGCCCGAACGTGTCGTATTCCAGCGGCCGCGCCACCTGGACGTTGTTGGGCAGGCCCGAGATCTGCTGGGTCTGATCGGGGGTGTCGGTGAGGTTGTTGACCTGCAGCAGCAGCGACAGACCCTGCCAGCGGCCCTCGCCGAAGTCGTAGCCCAGCTGCAGGTCGGTCTGCTTGTTGGCCTGCACCTTGGTGTAGCCGAGCTGGTCGAACAGCGCCACCGCCTCGCCGGTAAAGGACGAGCGGTAGCGTTCGGCCACGCGCACGGAGAAGCCGTGGTTCTCGTAGTAGAGGGTCAGGTTGGCCACCTTGCGCGAGAGCCCGGGGAGGGTCTTGGGGCCGCCCGGGATGGCCGAGATCGAGCCCTGCGGGATCGAGCTGTTGGTCAGCGAGAAGTTGGCCTGCACGCCGAAGCCGGTGAGCGCCGGGGCGATCAGGCCGCCTTCCAGCGCGCCGGACAGTTCCAGGCCTTCCATGCGCCCGCCGGTGCCGTTCTCCGGCCGGGTGAACGAGCCGATCGTGCTGGTCGGCGTGAGCGTGGGGTTGTCGTTGGTGTAGTGCGAGAAGTCGTAGTCGAGGGTGGTCTGCGTGTAGATGTAGTTGAGCAGGTTCTTGTTGAACACCGCCGCGGCCAGGTAGCTCGACTTGCCGAAGTAGAACTCGTACGACAGGTCCGTGCCCACCGCCACGTAGGGCCGCAGCTGCGGATTGCCGCCGCTGCCCGACCACAGCACCTGGCCGGCGCCCGGGCCTTCCTTGACCTGCGCGACGCTGGCGGACGTGGCCACCTTCTCGTCGTCGATGCGCCCGCGCGCCATCGTCTTGGCCAGCCCGAAGCGCAGGTACTGGCGGTCGGTGAGCTGGGCCACCAGGTTCAGGCTGGGCAGCACCTCGTTGTACTTGGCGCCGTCGGAGATGCGGCCGACCAGCGTGTCGCCGTTGGTCTGCAGCGCGTTGGAGGACTGGTCGGTGCGCACGAACTGCACACCCACGTTGCCGCGCAGCGGCACCGGGCCCAGCGTGGTGTCGATGTTGAACTTGGCGTAGGCCAGCGGCACCTTCTCCTGGACCGTGTAATTGCGGTTGTAGTCGGCCAGGCCGTTGCGCGCGGTGGTGTAGTACTGGTGGCGCAGCGCGCCGAGCACGTCGTAGTAGACGATGCCGGGAATGCCGCCGTAGCCGAGCGAGGTGGTGCCGTCCACGAAACCGATCGGCGCGCCGAAGTGGTGGTCGTAGGTGGCCGAGTCCGAGCCGTTGCCGTTCAGCCAGGCGAAGTACACGTCGGCCTGCTTGGTCTTGACGCGGTCGGAGTAGTCCACGCCCAGCGCCACGTCGCTGAAGATCCAGCCCAGCGGGTGGGTCACTTCCAGGCGCACGGCCTTGATGGTGTCCTTCTGGCGGTCGAACTCCTCGCGGCCGTCGTAGCCGTAGTTGTCCGGATCGGTGAAGACCAGCGCGCCCGGATCGGCCAGGTTCACCGCCGGCACGAACCAGGGATAGCCGCCATCGACCTTGGTGACGAAGTCCGCCGAGGTGAACGCGCCGCCGGGCAGTCCGGCGAACAGGTAGGCGTCGTGCAGCCTCTTCTTCGCGCTGGAGTAGGAAAGGTCGGCGCTGGCCGCCCAGCCGTTGCCGAAGTCGTACTGGTTGTTCCAGCCGGCGGAGAAGAGGTTGTCGTGCTCCTTGGCGTACTCGTTCTGCAGGATCGGCGCGATGCCCGCGACGGTGCCGGAGGTGACGATCGGGTAGGGCTGGGCCGGCGTGATGCCCACGTTCGAATAGCTGACGTTGTCGTAGGGGCTGCTCGACCACTGCGCGCCGTTGGTGAACTTCTTGTTGCCGAAGGTGGAGTAGTAAAGGTCCAGCGTGGAGTGGTAGTGCTCGCCGGGCGCCCACTCGACCACCGCCATCAGGCCGTTGCGCAGCTGGCGCTGCGACTGCGCGCGCAGCTGCATGCCTTCCTGCGAGATCACCCCGTCGGGCATGCCGGGCGTGTGCGGGCCGCCCCAGTTCTGGTCGATGCCGGCCGGGCCGTTGTCCACGCTCCACCACCATGCCTGGTACTGCTTCTCCTGGATGGGCGAGTCGAGCTGGGCGAAGCCCACCGCCACGCCGAGCGTGTGGTCGAGGAACTGGTCGATCCAGGAGAAGCTCAGGCGGTGGCCGGTGTCGCCCACGCCGCGGCCCGGGGTGAGCTTGTCGTTGCTGTTGACTTCGCCGCGCAGGTTCATCGTCAGCACGGAATGGGGCAGGTCCAGCGGACGGATCGTGTGCAGGTCGACGGTGCCGGACAGGCCCTGGCCGATCAGGCTCGCGTCGGGCGTCTTGTAGATCGCCGCGCCGCTGATCAGCTCGGAGGGGTACTGGTCGTACTCCACGCCGCGGTTTTCGCCGATGGTCGCCTGCTCGCGGCCGTTCAGCGTGGTGCCGGCGAAGTCGGGCGACAGCCCGCGGATGGAGATCATGTTGGCGCGGCCGTCCACGCGCTGGGTGGCCAGGCCCGAAACGCGCGCGAGGCTCTCGGCGATGCTGGCATCGGGCAGTTTGCCGATGTCCTCGGCGGAGATGGCCTCGATGATGTCGTCGGCGCTCTGCTTGGCCTTGATCGAGCTTTCGATGCTGCCGCGGATGCCGGTGACCACCACGGTGCTCAGGTTGCTCACGTTGCCCTGCGGCTTGCGCTTGGCCTGCGCGTCCTGGCTTTTCGCAGGCCCGCCGGCGGCGGCCTGCGCGGGCGCGTTGCCCCGCTGTGGACCGGCCTGGTCCTGGGCCAGGGCCTGCTGGGCGCCGAAGGCCAACAGCGTGGCGATGCAGGCGGCGGCCAGTGGATGGCGCACAGGAAGCTGGCGCACAGGACGTGCGCGCGACGACGGGCTTGAGACCATGTTTTCGTTCCCTATTTTGAAGGGTGCTCCCCGCACCCGGGAGCGGACATTACCCCCGGCCGTCATGGCCGAACGCCGTCCGCATCGCAGGCAAGCATAGATCCGGGCGTGGTACTGCACGCTAAATGCATTGGCCGTCGCAGGCGTTGCGGGGGAGGCGCCAAATGCGCAAAAGGTGCACGCTACGCGCGCGCGACCGTCAGGCCGGGGCCGGACCCGCCAGCAGATCCTCGTAGAAGGCGCCGAACGGCTCGGTCGGGTGCGCGATCTGGATCTCCAGCACCCACAGGCCCGACGAGGGCGTCCGGTCCAGCGTGCCCAGGTCGCCGGCCTTGTGCAGCGCGTGCGGATAGTCGCCCAGGCGATGGCCCTTGATCGCGTGGTTGAAGCGCCAGCCCATGGCCTGCGCGCGCTCGGCGGCGAATTCGTACAGCGCGCGGCCGCTCAGGCCTTCGTTCCGCCATGCCTGCGCGACTTCGCCGAACAGCGTGCGCGCGGCTTCCGCACATGCCTGGCGTTCCGGCGAGGCGCCGGTGGTGGCGAAGGTATCGCCCACGTCGCCCTCGTGTCCGTCGAACACCAGGCCCAGGTCGATGAAATAGATGTCGTCCTCGCCCAGGCGCACGGCGGGGTCGGAGCGCTCGCGGTAGGTTTTGAGGGTATTGGCGCCGATGCGGATGATCACCGGATGCCACAGCCGCTCCATGCCCAGCTCCCCGAACACCTGCAGCGCCTGGGCCCTGGCCTCCTCCTCGCCGATGCCCGGGCGCATGCGCTCGCGGATGCGCTCCAGCGCGACCCAGCTTTGCGTGCGCGCGTACTGCATGCGTGCGGGATCGAAGCGGTTGCCGACGGCTTCTCGAAGGCTCATGGGCGACCTCGGTTGACGGGAGGGCCATCATGGCAGGGCCGGCCGCGGCGTGCCGGTCGCCTGGCCTCACCCCCGCTTGATCGGTCGTTAGCAAATCCGGGCGTAGCGTGCGCAGGCCGGCCCTGGCTTGCCTGGTTACGGCACCAGCGAGCCATCCCGGCACAACCAACCCCGGGAGTATCGGCCATGAAAACCTCAATGCTGGCTGGCGTGCTGGCGGGCCTGCTGGCGCCCGCTTTGGCGATGGCGCAAAGCCCGATCGACGGCACCTGGAAGATCGACATGAACCAGGTGAAGCTGCCCGCCAAATCGGACGTACTCGTGCTCAAGGACGACATGTTCCGCTGCGGCACCTGCGCGCCACCGTACGAAGTCAAGGCCGACGGCACCGACCACCCGGTCGCCGGCCATCCCTATTTCGACACCGTGGCAGTGACCGTGGTGGATGACCACACGGTCAAGGAAACGGACAAGAAGAACGGCAGGGTCGTCGCCACCACGACTACCACGGTGGCGCCCGACGGCAAGACCGCGACCTTCCAGTTCAGTGACAGCAGCGACAGCCAGGGGCCGCCGGTGACCGGCGAAGGCACCCTGGCGCGCACCGCCAAGGGCCCGGCCGGCTCCCATGCCCTGTCCGGCTCGTGGCGTACCGCCAGCTACCGGCGCATCTCGGACAACGCGCTCAGCATGACCTTCAAGGAGGAAGGCGGCCGCCTGACCATGCACAGCCCGACCGGGCAGTCCTACACCGCCAGGCTCGATGGCACCGATGCGCCCTACCAGGGCGATCCGGGCGTCACCAGCGTCAGCGTGACCCGATCCGGTGCGCGCAGCTTCGTGGAGACGGACAAGCGCGACGGCAAGCCGGTCAGCGTCGCCCGGATGAGCGTCCATCCCGACGGCCGGGCGATGGACGTGGCCGTCGACAACCAGCTGCGCGGCACCCATATGTCGTTCGTCGCCATCAAGCAGTGAGGGCCTGAGCAGGCGTGGCGCGTTCCGCCGCGCCTGCGCATGCGCCCGCTCAGGCTGCGCGGAAGGTGACCACCAGTACGTCACGGTGCGCCGGCCGGGTCGGGTCCAGCGGAGTGACCGGCGTGACGCCGTGCAATACCCGTGCATCGTCCACCAGGGCCGCGTCGAACGGGTGGGTCAGGGTGAAGCTGCCGAGCAACTGGCCGGCGGTGGCGTGGATGGTCGTGGTGCCGCGCTCGATGTTGCTGCGGTCGATCAGCAGCACCAGCACGAAGTCGACGCCGTCGCGGTGCACGCCCTCGGGCGTGGGCTCGCCGGCCGCGCCGGCGCGGGCCTCGATGCGGAACTGGTGCGCCTCCACGCGCCAGCGGTCGACCTGCGGCGCGAGTCCGCCGAAGAAGCCATGGCAGAAGTCGAGTATGCGGCGCAGGCTCGGCCCGTCGGCCGCGATGGGCTCGAACCAGCGCTCGATGTCGCCCTGCAGCGCGTTGTAGGTCTTGCTCTGGTAGTGCGGCTGGTGCGCCTCGCGGCGGACGCCCTGCGCGTCGGCCGAGAACACCGCGTGGCGGCGTCGCCGGTGGCGGCCGACCGTGGCGAGGTAGGCGTCCGGCGCCAGGGCATCCCAGCTGGCGGTGAAGGCCGGCCAATCGGGCAGGGAGGCGGCGTCGAGCAGGTCGCGCATGGCGTCGGCGGCCACGAAGGCGAAGCCGGCCTGGCGAAGCTGGTCGTGCAGCCTGGCGAGTGCGGTGGTCATGGATAGGGGGCGGCTGAAAGGGGGGCACAGCATACGCCTGCGCGATCTTGAGCCCTCTCCGATCCTTGATAAGGGCCGGGGGAGAGGGTTCGGTGAGGGGCCGGGGCTCGCGGGGCAACTTGCTGTTCGGCTTGCCTTCTTTCGCTCCGTGAGGCCTGCGGCAAGAGCTGCCCCTCACCCCAGCCCTCTCCCCGAAGGGGAGAGGGAGTGAGCTTGGGCGAATCAAAAAAGACATCCAGACGTCTAAACGTCTATTGACATGTCGATATGTCCAGCCCAGAATCCGCCCCACTCATCGAGACCGGCGGAGGGATAGGCCCTTTGATGCCGGGGCAACCTGCGGGAAAGCGTTCCCGCGACGGTGCCAAATCCTGCGGGGCGCACGAGCGCTGCCGAGAGATGGGCGTGATTCGTCGCCGCGGCTGGCCGCCGGCGAGGGATGGCGACCTTTCCGGTTCCTGCGGGCGATGCCACGGAGAACCGCATGACCGCCCAGCCGCTGCCCCTGCCTGCCTCGTCCGCCGTGCCCTCGCGCGTGGATGGCCGCATGGGCGGCCTCACTGCCCAGCGCAGTACGCGCCGGCTGTCGCTTTCGCCCAAGTACGGCCACGGTCCGCGCACGGTCGACGTGCGCTACCTGTGGTGCGGAGCGGCCGACGCGCCCACGGTGATCGTGCAGGGCGGCATCTCCGCCGGCCGCGACGTCACCGCCCTCGATGGCGCCGCCTCGCCGGGCTGGTGGCAGGCACTGGTCGATGCCGGCGCGGCGATCGACCTGGATCACTGCCGCGTGCTGTCGATCGACTGGCTGGCACCGTCGGAGCTCGGCGTGGAGACGATCTCCAGCGAGGACCAGGCCGACGCGCTGGCGGCGCTGCTGGAGGCGCTGGGCATCCATCGCGCAAGGGCCTTCGTGGGCGCGTCGTATGGCGCGATGGTCGCGCTGGCCTTCGCGGCGCGCCATCCGCGAGCGCTGGAACGGCTGGTGTTGCTGGCCGGCGCGCACCGCCCTCACCCGCTGGCCTCCGCCCAGCGCAGCGTGCAGCGCGGCATCGTGCGCCTGGGCGTAGCCAGCGGGCAGGCCGACGAGGCGCTCGCGTTGGCGCGGCAGCTGGCCGTGACCACCTACCGCGGGCGCGAGGAGTTCGCGCGCCGCTTCGCGGGCGCGCCGGAATTCCGCGACGGCCGCTTCCGCCTGCCGGTGGAGGATTACCTCGAGCACCAGGGCCGCCGCTTCGTCGAGCGATTCGACGCCGGGCGCTTCCTGGCGCTGTCCGAATCGATCGACCTGCACGACGTCACGCCCGAATCCATCCCCGCGCCGGCCACGCTGATCGGCTTCGCCTCCGACCTGCTGGTGCCGCTGGCGGATCTGTGCGAACTGCAGCGGCGTCTGCACGGTCCCGCCACGCTGGAAGTCCTGCAGTCGCCCTACGGGCACGACGGCTTCCTGAAGGAAACCCACCAGCTCGCGCCGCTGCTGCGCGCCGCGCTGGCCTGAGCACACGGAGCACAAGACCATGAGCGAATCGGCCCCCTGTACCCGCGCCGTGCGCGCCGGCATCGAATCGGATACCCAGCACGGTGCGATCGTGCCGCCGCTGCACCTGTCCACCAATTACAGCTTCGACGGGCTTGGCGGCAAGCGGCCCTACGACTACTCGCGCAGTGGCAACCCCACGCGCGACCTGCTCGGGCAGGCGCTGGCCGAACTGGAGCTGGGCGCCGGCGCGGTGGTGACCGCCAGCGGCATGGCGGCGGTGGCGCTGGCCCTGGAGCTGGTGCCGCCCGGCGGCCTGGTGCTGGCCGCCCACGACTGCTACGGCGGCACCTGGCGGCTGCTCGATGCCTGGGCGAAGAAGGGCCGCTTCGAGCTGGCCTTCGCCGACCTCACCGACCGTGTCGCGCTGGCCGCCGGCCTTGCCCGCAAGCCGGCGCTGGTGTGGGTGGAGACGCCGTCCAATCCGCTGCTGCGCATCACCGACATCCGCCACGCGGCGCAGGCCGCGCATGCCGCGGGCGCGCTGCTGGTGGTGGACAACACCTTCCTCTCGCCCGCGCTGCAGCAGCCGCTGGCGCTGGGGGCGGACGTGGTGGTGCACTCGACCACCAAGTACATCAACGGCCACAGCGACGTGGTCGGCGGCGCGGTGGTCGCGCGCGACGCGGCCGTGGCCGAGCAGCTGAAGTGGTGGGGCAATTGCCTGGGCCTGACCGGCGCCCCGTTCGACAGTTTCCTGACCCTGCGCGGCCTGCGCACGCTGGCCGTACGGCTGCGCCAGCACCAGGAGAACGCGCTGCGCATCGCCGAGTTCGTGGCGCTGCATCCGACCGTGCGAGCGGTCCACTATCCGGGCCTGCCCGGCCACCCGGGCCATGCGCTGGCGGCGCGCCAGCAACAGGGCTTCGGCGCGATGCTGAGCTTCGAGCTGGAAGGCGACCAGGCCAACGTGGCCGCCTTCGTCGACGGGCTGAAGTTCTTCTCGCTGGCCGAGTCGCTGGGTGGCGTGGAGAGCCTGGTGGCCCATCCGGCCTCGATGACGCATGCCGCGATGGCGCCGGAGGCGCGCCGCAACGCCGGCATCGCCGACACCCTGTTGCGCGTCTCGGTCGGCATCGAGGACGGCGACGACCTGCTGCTGGACCTGGCGCGGGCGCTCGACCGCGCCGCCGTCCAGCCGTCCAAACGCCGGGTGGGCGCATGAGCGCGGTGCTCGCCGACTGTCGACCGCAGGCGGCCCCGCCAATCGCCGTGGTATTGCTCGGCACGGGCGTGGTCGGCGGGGCGCTGCTCAAGCTGCTCGATACGCCCGCCGCGTCCTCGCTGAGGCTGGTCGGCGCGGCCAATTCGCGCCACCAGCAGACCGATCCGCGGCGCCTGGCCCAGCGCAACCTGCGAGAGCAACTGCGCGGCGAAGGCGACGCGCGCGACGATGCCGCGTTGTTCGCCGCGCTCGAAGCCAGCGGCGCGCCGGTCAGGGCGATCATCGACGCGACCGCCTCGGCGTCGCTCGCGCAACGCCACGCCCAGTGGCTGGCGCAGGGCTATCACGTGATCACCGCGAACAAGGCGCTGGCCGGCGGCGCGCTCGACGGCTGGCGCGCACTGCAGGCGGCGCTCGGCGACGGCGTGCGCTACGGCGACGCGGCCACGGTCGGCGCCGGCCTGCCGGTGCTCTCCACGCTGCGCCGCCTGCGCCGCTGCGGCGACAGCCTGCTCACGCTGGAAGGCGTGTTCTCCGGCTCACTGTCCTACCTGTTCAACCAGTACGACGGCAGCCGGCCGTTCTCGGCGCTGCTCGCCCAGGCGCGCGAGCTCGGCTACACCGAGCCGGACCCGCGTTCGGACCTTTCCGGCGAGGACGTGGCGCGCAAGCTGCTGATCCTTGCCCGCCATGCCGGCTTCGCGCTGGGCAGCGACGAGGTGGAGGTCGAAAGCCTAGTGCCGCCGGCGCTGCGCGAACTGGATACCGCCGGTTTCCTCGAGCGGCTGGCCGAACTGGACGCGCCGCTGGCCGAGCGCCATGCGCAGGCGCGTGCGCGCGGCAACGTGCTGCGCTTCCTGGCCCGGCTCAACCAGCGCGGCCGCGCCCGTGTGGGCCTGGTGGAAGTGCCGCCGACCCATCCGGCCGCGCGCCTCTACGGCACCGACAACCAGTTCGCCCTCACCACCACCCGCTACAACACCCAGCCGCTGGTGATCCAGGGGCCGGGCGCGGGGCCGGAGGTGACAGCGCAGGCATTGCTGGGCGACGTGCTCGCGCTGGCGCCGCAAGGCTAAGGCGGGCCCCACTGGGCGACGTCCCGGAGCCGGCCTTGTCGGACCGGCCCGCGTTGGCCCGGGCGCGCTCAGGATTTTTTCCCCAGCTCCCGCCAGCTCTTCTCGCTGACGTCCACGTCGAACTTCTTCGCCGCGGCTTTGATGCGTTTCCATGCCTCGTCGCGTTCGTCGTCACTGGCGCCCTTGACCTGATCGAAGCGCGCGATGGCGTTGCGTACGTGGCTGGCGTCTTCCAGCGGCTCCTTGCGCTTTTTGGGGAAGGCGAATTCGCCCTTGGGCAGCTCGTTGCGCTGATCGCTCTTGAGGTCGCTCATGGATGTTCTCCTTGGGGATGAGCGGGCCTCGCCGCTCATGCGCAGAGCGATCCTGTGGCGCGTGCCGTAAGCCGAGCGTATCGATCGCGTGAGCAGTGCCCGGCGGCCGGGCACAAAAAAACGCGCGGCTCGTCACCGCGCGTTCGCTTTCCAGGGTCGGCTCAGTGCCCGGTGATGCGCTCGGCCGTTTCCTCGTCCGGCGGCACCAGCGGGGCATTGGGATCGGCCTTCGCCTCCAGCTCGGCCGCCTCCACCGACGGCGTGCGCCAGCCGGACTTCACGCCCCAGCCGTAGAACAGCAGGCCGACCACGGCCACCGTGGCCAGGTCCCAGCCGTAGGGCAGGTAGCCCTTGCCGCCGAAGGTGGTGCTGCCGCCCCAGGACAGCGCGGCGATCGCCGGCAGGTAGCAGACCAGCCACCAGGCACCCTTCATCTGGCGGCCGAAGTCGTGCCAGCCGCTCTTGGCCTGGTAGTAGAGATAGATCGGCAAGGCCACGACCATCAGCAGGATGATCTCGCCGGTCAGCGGCCAGCGCGCCCAGTACAGCAGTTCGGTGGCCATGATGAAGGCCACGCCGGCGAGCAGCGGCAGGCCGGCCAGGCGCAGCGGGCGGTGCAGGTTCGGCGCGGTTCGGCGCAGGGTCATCGCGCTGACCGGGCCGGTCAGGTAGGAAATGATCGTGGCCACCGAGATCACCGCCGCCAGCGTGCCCCAGCCGCGGAAGAAGAACAGGAAGACGAACGCCACCGCCAGGTTCACCCACATCGCCGGACGCGGCACGCCCCACTTCGGGTGCACGCGGCCCAGCGCCGCCGGCAGCGTGCCGTTGCGCTCCATGCCGTAGAGCATGCGCGCCGTGGTCGCGGTATAGGTCATGCCGGTGCCGCTGGGGCTGATGAAGGCGTCGACGTACAGCAGCATCGCCAGCCAGTGCAGGTTGACGATGATCGCCAGCTCCGCGAACGGCGAGCGGAAGTCGATGCCGTGCCAGCCGGCCTTGGCGAGCATGTCCGGCGGAACAGCGCCGATGTAGGCCATCTGCAGGATCACGTAGACGATGGTCGCCAGCACGATCGAGCCGAGCACCGCGAACGGGATGCTCTTGCCGGGGTTGCGCGCTTCGCCGGCGAGGTTCACCGGGCTCTGGAAACCATTGAAGCTGAACACGATGCCCGCGGTGGCCACCGCGGTGAGCACCGCCGCGAAGTCGATCGCATGGTCGCCGCCGTGCACGTCGACGGAGAAGTTCCCGCGGTGGAAGCCGCTGGCGATCAGCGCCAGGCCGGTCGCCGCCGGCACCACCAGCTTGAACACGGTGATCGCCGTGTTGGAGTGCGCGAACAGCTTCACGCTCCAGAAGTTGACCAGGAAATAGATGACCACCAGCACCGCGGCGATCGCCAGGCCGGCCGGCGCCAATTCGCCCGCGCCGCCGGGCAGGTGCATGTACAGGTCCTGCGCCCATTGCCACGGCCACGAAGCCATGTACTGCACCGAGGCTTCCGCCTCCACCGGAATCACCGAGGCGATCGCGATCCAGTTCGCCCACGCGCCGATGAAGCCTACCAGCGAGCCGTGCGAGTAATGGCTGTAGCGCACCATGCCGCCGGACTCGGGAAACATCGCGCCCAGCTCGGCATAGGTCAGCGCGATCGTCATGATGATCGCCGCACCCAGCACCCACGCCCATACGGCGCCCGGACCGGCCAGGCCGGCGGCGCGCCAGGCGCCGAACAGCCAGCCCGAACCGATGATCGAGCCCAGGCCGGTGAGCATGAGGGCGAAGGGACCGACGTCGCGGCGGATGGAACTGGGTGAAGACATGCAAGCTCCCGGATCGGTGGGGGACGAACAGCGCCGTCGCGGACAGCACAAGGCCCGATGATGACAGACCGTTCACGTGGCTGTCAGCCCGTGGCGGGCCGGGCGCCGCTTCGCACGGCGATGGAAGGCGCGGGTCGCCATCGCCACGCCCCGGCCTGATCTTCGCGCAGTGGAGTGTCCGCGCGTGGACGCTGAGTCCCGCCGTCGATCCTCTCCCTGCTGGCACGGAGAAGGGTGCCCGCGCGGGCGCCGTGATGGTGGGGCTTTCCCGTTTACGGGCGCAGATGCCCGGAGGGCGGATGGGGCGGCTGCGAAAGACTCGCCCAAGCACGCCCCACGAGGCCGTGTCGGCTGCCAAGCGGGCGCAAGCGTGCTGCTCTGCAAGATGCGTCCGCGACGGCTTGTGATTACCTTATGGATCGATCCATTTAGATCGATTCAAACGGACAAATCGTCCAAGGCATGGCCTGCGAAGGGAACGTGCTTCCACCTGCAGTCCTCGAGGTGGCCGCCGCATCGCAGGCGCATGGCTGGACCCACAACCTCGTTGCTGCCCGGGGAGGGCATCTCATGCATCACGTGACCGTGTTTCGTCGCAACGCGCTTGCCGGCGCGCTTGCCGTCGCCATGTTGTTGCCGCTGGGCGCCATCGCGCAGACGGCCGGTTCGGACGGGCAGGCGCAGGCGGACAATGCAGGCGTTACCGCCAACAACAAGAAGCCGGTGACCTTGGAGAAGGTAGTGGTCACGGGCTCGCGCATCCCGCGCGCGCAGATCGAGGGGCCCACGCCGGTCACCGTGATCTCCGGCGACCAGATCAAGGCCCAGGGCTTCACCACCGTCTACGAAGTCATGGATTCGCTCACCCAGGTGGGCCGTCCGGAGACGCCGCCGACCTGGGGCAGCACCTCGGTCAACGCGCGCCAGCTCAACCTGCGCAATCTCGGCCCCGGCCGCAGCCTGCTGCTGGTCGACGGCCACCGCGTGGCGGACTACCCGATGGCCGCCGGCGGCAGGCAGAACTTCCAGAACTACAACAACATCCCCGCAGGGATGATCGAGCGCATCGAGATCGTCGGTGCGGGCGCCTCGTCGATCTACGGCTCCGACGCCATCGCCGGCGTGGTCAACATCATCCTCAAGAAGGAATACCAGGGCGACGACGTGCAGTTCAGCCTGGGTGGCGCCACCCGTGGCGGACGCGAGTACGGCGACCTGAACTTCCTTGGCGGCCGCGCGGGCGACCACTGGCACGTGGTCTACAACCTGGAGCGTTCGCACCGCAACGCGCTGTGGGGCCGCGATCGCCCCTACACCGATTCGGAGGCCGACGCCGGCTACGGCGCATGGGACTACAACGCGCGCCTGTTCGGCTGGAACACCTACCCCGGCCTGGCGCTCAACAACGCCGACGGCAACTACATCGCCCCGCCGCCGGGTGCCTGCGGCCAGTTCGGCAACAACTTCGCGCTGCGCCATTCGCAGACGGTGTCCACCACCGGGCACACGGTCAACACCGCCGACGTCACCGACCAGGGCTACTACTGCACGCAGCCGGCGCTGTTCTCCAACTGGGTGCTGACCCCGGGCAGCGACAACCAGGACGCCTTCGTCGCCGGCGACTACGACTTCGGCGGCGGCCTGCAGCTCTACGGCTCGGCCGGCCTGTGGAAGACGACGGGCACCTCCAACACCGAGCTGCCGTTCCTGTATCCGATGGGCGGCCTGCCCAGCGGCTTCTACGACCAGACCAGCGGCCAGGTGATCAGCAATTACTTCCGCCAGCTCACCCCGCAGGAGCTGGGCGGCTACGGCAACACCCACGACCGCGAGCAGAACTGGGACATCCATGCCGGCCTGCGCGGCACGCTCTTCGACGACCGCTTCAGCTGGGACTTCAACCTCGGCACCGCGCGCTACATCGTGCACGAGTACTACACCGGCTTGAACGAACAGGGCATGTTCGACTTCTTCTTCGGGCCGCAACTGGGCAACACCACCGTCAACGGCAGCACGCTGCCGGTTTACGCGCTCAACAGCCAGCGCTTCTGGAACCCGATCACGCCGGCGCAGTACCAGAGCTTCGGCGTCGCCGGCGAGAACACGGCCTCCAGTCGCCTCGACCAGGCCAGCCTCAACGTCACCGGCGACCTGTTCAATACCTGGACCGGCCAGCCGGTCGGCTTCGCCGGCGTGCTGGAGGCGGCGCACCAGAACTACCGGCTCTCGCCCGATCCGCGCGGCAACGACACGCACTTCGGCGACCCGTTCCAGGACTACAACACCGGCGGCGGCACGCGTAACCGCATCTCGGCCGGCACCGAGTTCCGCATCCCGCTGGCCTCGATGCTCACCGGCACGCTGTCCGGGCGCCTGGACAAGTACCGCGACGCCAGCGCGACCGACATCGCGCGCACCTGGGGCGCCGCGCTGGAGTTCCGCCCGTTCGACAGCCTGCTGCTGCGCGCCAACTACGGCACCAACTTCCGCGCGCCGGACATGAACTACGTCTACAAGCAGGACTCGGTGTCCACCGTTGGCATCTATTCTGATCCGTTCCAGTGCATCACCAACAACCAGGCGGCGTGCCCCGCGGTGCAGCACTCGACCTACTTCGCCGAGCACTCCGGCGGCGGTCCCAACCTGTTGCCTGAATCCGGCCACGGCTGGACCTACGGCTTCGTGTGGGATCTGCCCTGGGTCGATGGCCTGGCGGTGCAGGCCGACTACTGGCACACCGGCATCGACAACGCGATCGACTATGTGGACATGGGTACGCTGCTGACCGACGAGGCCGGCTGCCGCACCGGCAAGGTCGTGGGCGGCGGCCCCTATCTGGCCAATCCTCCGGGCTCGGCCTATTGCCAGCAGGTGATCGCCGACGTCAAGCGCGACGCCTCCGGCAACATCAGCGCGATCTACGTCGGTCCGATCAACAAGACCCAGCTCTACGTCAGCGGCATCGACGCCAAGCTCACCTACGCGCTGCGGACCGAGAACTGGGGCGCCTTCAACCTGGAGCTGCAGTACACCGACAACCTCTCCTACAAGGAGCGCACCAACGCCTCCGATCCGCTGGTCAACACCCGCTACGACCGCGTGGCCAGCAAGGTGCGCGGCGTGCTGGCGTGGCACCAGGGCAAGTGGGACGCGACGCTCTACGGCGACCGCGCCGGCAGCATCCGCGCCAACAACTACGGCGGCTGCCAGATCCTCGCCAACGGCATCCAGCCGCAGGCGGGCGACCCCGATTGTGTGGTCTACAACGGCAGGACCAAGCCGTGGATCGTCTGGAGCACCAGCGTCGGCTACCGGTTCAACGACAAGGTGAAGCTGCGCCTGGGCGTGACCAATATCTTCGACAACGTGGGCGAGATTCCCTACTACGCGGGCGGCTTCGAATTCATCCCGACCCTGCAGGGCGCCAACTACAACGGCCGCGAGGTGTTGGCGACGATCAACTACAAGCTCGATTGATCCAGGGCTCGATTGATCCCGGGGGCTCGAATGCCCCAGGGCTTGATTGACCCGGGGCTCGATTGACCGGCCCGATCGACCGTGTTTCCACGAAGCGCGGTCGATCGAAGTCGGGTTCGACTGGAACACGGTCGATCGCGCCAGTGCGTTGCCGCCGGCGCGATCGACCGACCGATCCTCTCCGGCGCGAATTCGCGCGCCCCGGCTTCCGGCTGGGGCTTCTTTTTTGGCCGCGTGCTGGCCCGTCGTCCAGCCCCGCGGGAACTGGCAGCAACAGGAGGATGACCATGCCCAAGCGCATCCTGGCGCTGACGTTCGGCGCGCTGGTGTCGATCGGTGCCCCCTGCGCGGGCGCGCCGCCGGCCGAGCTCGTCCCGCAACCGCAGGCGATCCATCCGGGCGAGGGCAGCCTCGTGCTGGACCAGCACACGCGCATCGCAGCGCCCGCCGACCGGCGCGTGCAGGAAATCGCAAGCTTCCTGCGCGAGGCGCTGCACGCACAGACCGGCCTGGCGTTGCGCATCGTCCGCACGGGCACGAAAGCGCCTGCCATCGAGCTGCGCATGGATCCGTCGGTGCGTGGCGAAGAGGCCTACCGGCTGACCGTCGCGCCAGGGCGCGCCACCATCGCGGCGTCCGACGACCGCGGACTGTTCTGGGGCGTGCAGACGCTCCTGCAACTGGTGCCGGCACGGAATGGAACGAGCGTGAGCATCCGCGCGATGCGCATCGAGGACGCGCCGGCCTATCCCTGGCGCGGCGTTATGCTCGACGTGGCGCGCCATTACCAGCCGGTCGCCTTCGTCGAGCGGCAGATCGACCTGTTGTCGCGCTACAAGCTCAACGTGCTGCACTGGCACCTGACCGACGACCAGGGCTGGCGCATCCAGATCCGCAAGTACCCTAAGCTCACGCAGGCCGGCGCCTGGCGCACCGAGGCCGACGGCGAGCGCACGGGCGGCTTCTACACCCAGCAGCAGATCCGCGAGGTGGTCGAGTACGCGCGCCGCCGCAACGTCATGGTGGTCCCGGAAATCGAGATGCCGGGCCACGCCTCGGCGGCGGTCGCGGCGTATCCGTGGCTCTCGTGCCCGCGGCGGCCGGTGGTGGTGCCCTCCGGCTGGGGCGTGTTCGACGACATCTTCTGCGCCGGCGACGAGCGCGCCTTCGCCTTCCTGCACGACGTGCTCGACGAGGTGGCAGCGCTGTTTCCCGCGCCGTACATCCACATCGGCGGCGACGAAGTGCCCAAGCGGCAATGGCTCGACAACGAGGCCACGCGGCGGCTCATGCGCCAGCAGCACCTGGCCGACGGCGAAGCATTGCAGGGCTGGTTCATCGGCCGCATCCAGCGCGACCTGGCGGCGCGCGGCAAGACCCTGGTCGGCTGGGACGAGATCCTCGAAGGAGGCGCCGACCGGCAGGCCATCGTGGAGATGTGGCGCGGCCCCGAGCAGGCGCGCAAGGCGCTGGCCAACGGCAACCGGCTGATCGTCGCCGGCCCGTTCTACCTGGATACGCCGATCGACCGGCTCACCCTGCAGGATCTGTATCGCACCGACGCCTTCGCCGATCCGGCCTTCGCCGCGCATCCGCAGCAGGTGTTGGGCGCCGAGGCGCCGCTGTGGAGCGAGCGGGTGACCACGCGCAACGCCGAGGCGATGCTCTATCCGCGCGTGCTCGCCTTCGCCGAGCGATTGTGGAACCCGCAGGCCCGCGACTACGCCGACTTCCAGCATCGCCTGCGCGCGCAGTACCCGTGGCTGGACGCGCAGCACGTCGCCTACGGTCCTGAAGACCGCGACCTGGTCGACTATCAGCTGAGCTTCAACCCGCCGCACCATCGCTGGCGCCTGCGCGCCGCACGCGGCTTCGACGACGTCCAGTTGCACTACACGCTGGACGGCAGCGAGCCCACCGCACGGTCCCCCGCCTTCGGCGACGTGCTGGACCGCTACGCGCCGGGGACCCTCCGGGTCGCGCCCTTCCGCCGGGGCCTGCCTTACCAGGCCAGCGAGGCCTTCGAGATCGTCGACAACCTGGCGCTGGGCAAGCCGGTGACTTACCGCACCGCGCCCGATCCGCGCTACACCGGCACGCCGGGCCAACTGGTGGACGGCATCCTCGGCGGCAGCGATTTCCACGACGGCCGGTGGGTCGGCTGGAAGGGCGGCGACATGGACGCCATCGTCGACCTGCAACAGGCCACGGCCATGCACTCGGTCCAGGTGCGCTTCCTGCAGCAGAGCGGCTCGTGGATCCTGCTGCCGCGGCAAGTGGATCTTGCGGTGTCCGACGACGGCAAGGCCTGGCGCACGCTCAGGTCCACGCCGATCGACGTCGACCCGCAGAACCTGCGTCCGACCGTGTACACGGTGCGCTTCGACGCCGCCGAGCCGGTCACTGCGCGCTACCTGCGCGTCAGCGCGCGGAACTACGGCACCCTGCCGCCCGGCCACGGCGGCGCGACGCAGCCGGCCTACGTGTTCGCCGACGAGATCCTGGTGCGCTGAAACACGCGGGGCCGCCACCGTCACGGGACGGTCTTGCTTGGACAAGAAGCTTGTCATGCGGGACGCGCAGACTTTACGTCTCCAGGATCCGAACACCGCACCGCCGTGACCCAGTACGTGCACCCCTGCAAGCCCGGCCTCGTCCGCATCGTCAAGCATGGCCACCGTTGGCGGTCGCTGGTGAATGAGCAGGAGGTCGGACGGCACGAATCGGCGGACACCGCGCTGCAGGCGCTGCGCAGTCGATGGCCGCAGGCACGCATTCCACACTCGCTCCATCTGTGGCGGCACCTGCCCGAACCGCGGAGCCTCGGACACGCCAGGACCAGGCGCGAGGGCGCGGACGCCCAGGCGGACAGCCGCGCGCGGGCGTAGGCATGCCCGACCGATAGTCCAGTTCCGCGACCTGTAACACGGGTGTCATCGACCGGCCCGAGGCTCGTCCACCACCGCTCCGCGTGACTGGACTACCATGAGCCGCGCCGACGATCTTCAAGCCCTGCACGCGTGCCTTCCTGCCGTGTCCGCTCCCGTCCTCGCGCCCGACCTAGCCGATGGTTCGCTGTACATCAATCGTGAGCTGTCCCAGCTGCAGTTCAACGTGCGCGTGCTCGACCAGGCGCTGGACGAACGCATACCGCTGCTGGAGCGGCTGAAGTTCCTGCTGATCTTCTCGCGCAACATGGACGAGTTCTTCGAGATCCGCGTGGCAGGCCTCAAGCGACAGATCGCCTTCGACCACGCGTTCTCCGGGCCCGATGGCATGGAGCCGAGGCGGGTGCTGGCCAGGATCAGCGAGATCGCGCATCACCACATCGAGCGCCAGTACGAGATCCTCAACGAGCGCATCCTGCCGGGACTGGAGGCCCATGGCATCCGCATCGTGCGAAGGGAGAGCTGGACGCCGCGGCAGGCGCAATGGCTGCGCCATTACTTCCGCCACGAGGTCGCGCCGCTGGTGACGCCGATCGGGCTGGATCCGACGCATCCGTTTCCGCTGCTGGTGAACAAGAGCCTCAACTTCATCGTGCAGCTGCGTGGCGTGGATGCGTTCGGGCGAAACGCGAGCCTGGCCATCGTGCCTGCGCCGCGCGTGCTGCCGCGCCTGATCAGGTTGCCCGGCGAGGAGCCCGGCAAGGGCGACGACCATGTCCTGCTCTCCTCGATCATCCACGCGCAGGTGGCGGAGCTGTTCCCCGGCATGGAGGTGCTCGGTTGCTACCAGTTCCGGCTCACCCGCAACGCCGATCTCGTCCTCGACCCGGAGGACGTCGAGGACCTGGCGCTCGCCCTGCAGGGCGAACTCTATTCACGCCGCTTCGGCGATGCCGTGCGGCTGGAGGTCGCGGACAACTGTCCTGCCGACCTGGTGCGCTTCATGCTCGGCCGGTTCGGCCTGGGGCAAGCCGATCTCTACGAGGTGGATGGCCCGGTCAACCTGGCGCGGCTGTTCCCGCTGGCGGGCATCGACCGGCCCGCCATGCGGTTTCCCGCGTTCTCCTGCGTGCTGCCGCGGGCGCTCAAGAAATCGCCGAACCTGTTCCAGGCCATCGCGCGGCAGGGGCTGCTGTTGCTGCATCCGTACGAGTCCTTCGTCCCGGTCGCGGACCTGCTGCGGCAAGCCGCCAAGGATGCGGACGTGCTGACGATCAAGCAGACGCTCTATCGCAGCGGCGCCCATTCGGAGATCGTCAACGCGCTGGTGGATGCGGCGCGCGCAGGCAAGGAGGTGACGGTGGTGGTCGAGCTGCGCGCGCGCTTCGACGAGGCATCCAACCTCGAGCTCGCCGCGCGCCTGCAGAAGGCCGGCGCCACCGTGGTCTACGGCGTGGTCGGCGTAAAGACCCACGCGAAGCTGTTGCTGATCCAGCGCCGCGAGGGGAACAGGCTCGTGCGCTACGCCCACATGGGCACGGGCAACTACCACACCGGCAACGCGAGGCTCTACACCGACTACAGCCTGCTGACGGCCGACAAGGCGCTGTGCGAGGACGCCCATCAGCTGTTCACCCAGCTGACCGGCATGGGCAAGCTGCTGCCGATGAAGAAGATCCTGCATGCGCCATTCACGCTGAAGCGCACGCTGCTCCGGCTCATCGCGGGCGAGACCAGCCGTGCAGCGGCGGGCGACGGCGCCCGCATCATCCTCAAGGTGAACGCCCTGACCGACGCGAGGATCATCCGCGCGCTCTACCGGGCCAGCATGGCCGGCGTCAGCATCGACCTGATCGTGCGCGGCATGTGCTGCCTGCGCCCCGGCGTCCCGGGCTTCTCGGACAACATCCGCGTCCGCTCGATCATCGGCCGCTTCCTGGAACACAGCCGCATCTACTGGTTCGGCAACGGCGGCGACGAGATCGTCTATCTTTCCAGCGCGGATCTCATGGAGCGCAATCTCGACCGCCGCATCGAAGTGGCGTTCCCGGTCGAGATCAAGCGCCACCGCCGGCGCATCCGCGAGCACCTGGAGCTTTACCTGGCCGACAACGTCGGCGCCTCGCTGCTGCAGCCGTCAGGTGATTACCTGCGCCCCGCGCCGGAGGATGGACAGGAGGCATGCAGCGCGCAGGAGCAGCTACAGGAGCGGGCCGGTTCCGGCGGCGAGGCCTGAGGCCTGCCGTCGGCCCCCACGCCGCTACCCCGGAGCGGGCTTGAACCCGGCTCCAGGGTTGAGGGGCGCAGATCGGGTGGTTACGCTCCCGCCATGCCTGCGTCCATGCACCGCTTCGTTCGCTCCCGCGGCCTACGCGCCCTGGGCGTGCTGGCGTGGCTGATGCTGGCGATCGGCGGGCTGGCCCGTCCGGCTTCGGCGGACGGCCTGGCGCACCATGCCGCGGCGCACGCCGCGATGGTCACGGCCGGCGCGCATGCTGCCCATGCCGGCAGATCCTCCACCGTCGGGGCTGCCCACGGCTGCTGTGTTCCCGACAGCCATGGCCACGGTGCGGGAGCTGGCCATGGCTGCAGTTGCCAGGGTTCGTGCGCGAACGCGTTGGCCTTGCCATCGGTTTGCCTGATCGCGCCGGCGCTGGACGTCGTGCTTCGGGCGCATGCCGGTCGGGTGCGGGCTCCGACGCCGGGCACGGCGCCGCCGCTGCGACCTCCGATGGCCTGATCCTGCGGCTGTTTGGCAGCGATGCCTGCGCCTGGCCTTTGGCCGGCGGCATCGCCGGATCGGAGGCGCCCGCGTGGCGCCCATCGGAGAGAGATTTCATGAAACGTCTGTTGTCGCCGGCGCCGGCGGACCTGTCGCGCCGCCGCTTCGTGCAGGGCATCGCCCTGGGCGGGGCTGCCGCAGGGCTGGGCCTGCTGCGTCCGGATCGTGCCTGGGCGCAGGCCAGCCCGGGCCAGGCCACCGGGCGGGGCACCGAATTCGCGTTGGCGGTGGGCGAGACCCAGGTCAACTACACCGGTGCGGTGCGCACCGCCACCACGGTCAACGGCAGCCTGCCGGGACCGATCCTGCGCTGGAAGGAGGGCACCACCGTCACCCTGCGCGTGACCAACCGGCTGCGCGTTCCCACGTCCATCCACTGGCACGGCATCGTGCTGCCCTTCCGCATGGACGGCGTGCCCGGCATCGCCTTCGACGGCATCGCGCCGGGCGAGACCTTCGTCTACCGCTTTCCGGTCCGCCAGTCGGGCACCTACTGGTACCACGCGCACTCGCGCTTCCAGGAGCAGACCGGCCTGTTCGGCGCGCTGGTGATCGAGCCGGCCGGCCTCGTGCGCTACCCGGCCGACCGCGACTACGTGGTCATGCTCAACGACTGGACCGACGAGGACCCCGAGCGCATCTACACGAAGCTCCAGCAGCGCAGCGACTACTACAACTTCCACCAGCCCACCGCGGCGGATTTCCTGCGCGACGTGCGCGGCCAGGGCCTGCGCCGGGCGCTGGCCGACCGGGCCATGGGGAACCGCATGCGCATGAACCCCACCGACCTGTCCGACGTCGGCGGCGCCGCCTACACCTACCTGATGAACGGCGCCGCGCCGGCCGGCAACTGGACCGGCCTGTTCCGGCCGGGCGAGACGATCCGCCTGCGCTTCATCAACGGCTCGGCGTCGACCATCTTCGACGTGCGCATTCCGGGCCTGAAGATGACCGTGGTCTCGGCCGACGGCCAGGACGTCGCGCCGGTGCCGGTGGACGAGTTCCGCATCTCGGTGGCCGAGACCTACGACGTCATCGTGCAGCCGGACGATGCGCGCGCCTACACCGTGTTCGCGCAGTCCATCGACCGCACCGGCTATGCCCGCGGCACGCTGGCCCCGCGCGAAGGCATGCAGGCGCCGGTGCCGCCGATGGACCCGCGCGTGTGGCTGGGCATGCAGGACATGATGAGCGGCGGCATGCACCACGACGGCGGCCATGAATCGCCGGGCGCCATGCAGGGCATGCCGATGCCGGGCGCACCCGCGGTGCACCACGCGCGCAGCGAGTACGGCCCAGGCGTGGACATGCGCATCGATGCGCCGCACACCCACCTCGACGACCCCGGCATCGGCCTGCGCGGCAACGGACGCCGCGTGCTCACCTATGCCGACCTGCGTTCGCTCGACGGCCCGGTCGATCCGCGCGAGCCCGAACGCGAGATCGAGCTGCACCTGACCGGCAACATGGAGCGCTTTATGTGGTCCTTCGACGGGCAGAAGTTTTCCGAGGCCAGGCCCGTGCACTTCAACTACGGCGAGCGCCTGCGCATCGTGCTGATCAACGACACGATGATGAACCACCCGATCCACCTGCACGGCATGTTCAGCGAGCTGGAGGACCCCGATGGCCGCTTCCTCGCGCGCAAGCACACCATCAACGTGCAACCGGCGCAGCGCATCAGCTATCGGGTGAGCGCCGACAACCCCGGCCGCTGGGCCTACCACTGCCACCTGCTCTACCACATGGAAGCGGGCATGTTCCGCGAGGTGGTGGTGTCATGAGCCCCCGCCACGACATCCGCAATCGCCTTTGGGTGCGGTTGCTGCTCGCGGTCCTGGCCGGGTCGGCATCGGCCGCGCACGCACAGGAAACGCCTGCGGCGGCTGGCGGCAGCGCGACCATGGCCGGCGGATCGATGCCCGGCATGATCATGCCTGAGCCCGTGAGCGAGGCGCCCCCGCATGCGGCCTCGCAGGTACACACCGACGCCTCCGCGGCGACGCCATCGACCGACCACGCGTCGATGCACGATACGGAACCGCAGCCGGCGCATCCCATGGACCCGCAAGCCATGCTGCCCATGGATGACGCGACCATGCACATGCCGCACGACGCCGGCCAGCGGATCGCACGGCAACCGATCCAGGACAGCGGCGTGCCGGCCGCCGCCCGCGATCCCGACTACTCCGCCGGCGTCGGCTATGCCCCCATGCACGGCATCCACATGGAGATGGACGACAACGCCCGCATCGGCATGCTGCTCGCCGACCAGTTGGAGGCCTTTCACGGCAAGCATGGCAACGGCCAGCACTGGGACGTCGAAGGTCACTACGGCAACGACTACGACAAGCTGTGGCTGCGCAGCGAGGGCGAACGCAGCGGTGGGCGACTCGCGGACGCCAGCGTCGAGGCGTTCTGGAACCACGCGGCCGCTCCCTTCTGGAGCACCCAGGTGGGCATGCGCGCCGATGCCGGCGAGGGCCCGGGTCGGCGCTGGGCCGCTTTCGGCGTCCAGGGCCTGGCCCCCTACTGGTTCGAGCTGGAAGCCACCGGCTACGTCGGCTCCGCCGGCCGCACCGCCGCACGCTTCCGCGCCGAGTACGAACTGCTGCTCACCCAGCGCCTGATCCTGCAGCCGGCGCTGGAGGCCGACGCCTACGGCAAGGCCGACCCGGCACGACGCCTGGGCCGCGGCGTATCCGATGCGTCCCTCGCGCTGCGCCTGCGCTACGAGTTCCGCCGGGAGTTTGCGCCCTACGTCGGCGTGGTCTGGACGCGCCGCTACGGCGGTACCGCCAGCTTCGCCCGCGAGGCCGGACAGGGCCCGTTCGATCGACGATGGGTGGCGGGCCTGCGCTTCTGGTTCTGACGGCAGGCAGCCATGAGGCGCGGCTGGACTACTTCGGCAGCGTCGCCAGCCACCCCAGCACCGCCTGCGACAGTTCGGTCCGCTTGTCCGAATAGGCGTGGTCGGTGGAAAAGTGCTGCGTGGTCACGTGGCTGTCGCCGGCCTTGCGCAGCGCGGCGGCGAAGGCGTCGTTCATGCCGGCCAGGCCGTCGTCGGAGGTGATCACGAGCACGGGGCGGTCCTTCAGCGCCGGCGCCTGCGCGGGGAAGGCCCAGCGGGCGGCGTGCGCGGCCACCTCGCGGGCCAGGCCGTCGGGCGTGCAGCCGCTGAGCGGCGCCATGCCTTCGCCGGCCAGCGCCGCGGATAGCTTGCGCAGCGCTTCGGCAGAGGGGTTTTCCCGTTGCAGCCCCAGGTAGCCCGCGCCCAGGTCTCCGCCGGAGATGTCGCCGACCGCTTCGACCGCGGGATCGGCCGCAGCCGCCTGGATGGCCATGAAGCCGCCCATGGAGTGGCCGATCAGCACGATGTGCGCAGGGTCCAGCCGCAGCCTCTTCGCCACCGCGCCCTGGCGCAGGTAGGCCAGTGCGGCCGCGGTGTCTTCGATGCCATGGGTGAAGGAGAAATCGCCCGGCGTGCCCCACGAGCCGCGGTAGTTGAAATACAGGACATCCCAGCCGTCGCGGCGCATGTCCTGCGCCAGGTCCAGGTTGCGCTCGTTGCCGGGGAAGCCGTGCAGCAGGATCACCGCCGGGTGCGGGCCGGCGCCGGCGGCCACGTAGACCAGCGCGTTCATCGGCCTGCCGTGGCTGGGAATCTGCATGGTCTCCATCGACGCGCGGTTGTCGAGCGCCGGCCGCGTCACCGTTGCGGCCGAAGCCGGATTGGCCTGCTGGCCGGCCAGGCAGGTCAGGCTGGCGAGCAAACCGGCGGCCAGGACGCCTCGTAGCGCGTGCTTGTTCATGCGTTTTCCCAGGTTGGGTGAGCTGTCCGAACGAGCGCCGGAAGCCGCAGGGCTGCCGGTTCGGGCGAAGACTACAGGCTTTGGCGTGCGCGATCGTTCGTCTCCGGGCGCGGCCGGATTCCTGACTCATGTGGGGAGAGTCCCCTGGCGCCCCCGCGTCGGCAACCGAACGCGGCCGGGCAAGCGGGCGCTGCCTTGGAACCCGCGCAAACGCACAAAAAAACTATGCATCCAGATGCCCGCTCGTCGCGTACCCCTCAATGGCGTCCTGCGCTCGTGCTCTTGTTGCCTGCGCGGATGCGGGGCGTGCCTGCCGACCGGCAGGCACGCCCTCAGGGGAAACCATCAGGGGGTCTACCCAGCTACAGGACGACATCATGAAACGCTCAGTCCAATCGATTCTGTCCGCAGCGGTGCTCGCCGGGCTCTTCGCCACAGGCGGCGTATTGGCGCAGACGGCCAGTTCGAGCCAGGCCCAGGATTCGGTCATGGCCAGTAGTGGAGACACGCTCAAGCCCAACCAGACCCGCGGTTTCGGCGCGGGGCAGCGCCTCATCTTCACCTATACGCAGAACTACGACTGCATCCACGAGCCGCGAAGCGACCTCGACTACAACGGCAAGCCCGCGCAGTCCGACCCGGGCGAATTCCAGACGCCGGTCTGCCAGGCCGCCACCGAGCCTTCGATCGATCCGACCGGCGCGAACATCAAGCAGTCCGAACCGCTGTACGTGCTGGTTCCGATGTTCTCGCTCGACAACGACAAGAATGCGAACGACGCGATACCGTGCCCGGCAGGCGTGCGGCCGACCACGCTGTGCGGCCCCGCGCTGGGCAACACGCTGGTCAGCCTGTTCGGCGCCATCCCCGAGGCCTACAAGAAAAAACCGCTGGTCAGCACCCAGTGCCCGGACCCGGGTTCGCCGCCGGGCACCTGCACGATGCACGCATCGAGCATCGACCTGGGCAAGGTGCTGGTGGCTCTGGGCAAGCTGCCGCCCTCGACCAGGAACGTCTTCCTTCCCACGCCCAACCACAGCCACGTGGTCAATGGCGATGCGATCAGGACACGTGCCATCTGGTGGCAGGTGATACCCGTGCTGGTCACCGACCCCAACTGCTGGCCCTCGGCCAGCGGCTCGATGGGCATCACCTCGACCAGGAAACTGCATGACGCGGAGCGGCGCGGCAACGCCATCGAAGTGCCCTCCAACTTCTTCCTGTTCTTCAAGTCCGAACCCATGCGGGACATGGACTGAGCGTCGCGGCTAGGCCTCGCCGGCCTCCATCCGGCGCGCCCGCGTGAAGCGGTCGCGCCGGGTGGTTTCAGCGGTGGGCGACCCTTGCACCCGCAGTGAGAGCCGCGGTAGGCGGGCGCTGGCTCCGTCAGTTCTTCTCGATCGCTTTGACTTCGTCGTGGAACAGCTGCACCGGACCGTCCAGCGTCAGCGCCAGCACGGTCAGCTGCGGGTCCAGCGTGTCGTCGGGCAAGGGGATGTAGAGCAGGCCCGGCACCTTGCTCCAGTAGGGCTTGCCGACGATCTGCGGGTCCAGCGTGGTGCCGTTGCCGACCACGCGCGCGTGCAGCACGTGGTTCATCAGCCCCTTCACCAGCACCGGGCCGCTGGGGCGGCCATCGACGAACAGGTAGAGCGTGCGGCCGTCCGCCGACAGCGTGCTGTCGCCGGCGTAGTAATCGCGCGGCAGGCCGGCGCGGGTGCCGTAGATCGCCTCGGCGTGCTTGTGCGTCCAGCGGCCGATTTCCTTTAGCGTCGCCACTTCCTGGTCGGGGATGCTGCCGTCGGCGCGCGGGCCGATGTCCAGCAGCAGGTTGCCGCCCAGGCTCAGCGTGTCGGCCAAGATGCGGATCAGCTGGTTGGGCGTCTTGAAGTGACGGTCGTGCGGCTGCCAGCCCCAGGAGTCGTTCATGGTCATGCACAGCTCCCAGTAGGGCTGCGGCGGGCGCGTGACCGGCACGCCCTGTTCGGGCGTGGCGTAGTCGCCCTCGCCAGGCAGACGCGCGTTGACGATGGCGCGCGGGTTGTGCGCCAGCAGGAAGTCGTGGGTCTCCTTGGCGTGCCAGTCGGCGGCGCCGTGTTCCCAGTCGCCGTCGAACCAGTAAAGGTCCGGGTCGTAGCGCTGCATCAGGTCCTTGAGCTGGCCCTGGTAGTAGCGCACGAAGCGGTTCCAGCGCGCCGGATTGTCCTTGATGTCGTAGCGCGTCTGCGCCTGGGTGAAGGCCGGGTAGTCCGGCGAGGACCAGTCGATCAGCGAGAAGTACAGCCCGACCTTGAGGCCGTCCTTGCGCAGCGCGGCCACGAACGGAGCGACCAGGTCGCGCCGCGCCGGCGTGTCCTTGACCACGTTGAGGCCCTGGGCGGTGTTCCACAGCGCCACGCCGTCGTGGTGCATGGCGGTCATCACCGCGTAGCGCGCGCCGCTGTCGCGGATCAGGTCGGCCCAGGCCTGCGGGTGGTAGTCCGCCGCGGTGAAGCCCTTGAGCTGCTGCATGTAGTGGTCGTAGGAGACGTAGCCGTCGAAGAACGACCACGACTCGTCGATGCCGTCGACCGCGTAGATGCCCCAGTGGATGAAGATGCCGAACTTGGCGTCGGCGAACCACTGCATGCGGGCTTCGTTCGACGGCGCCGGCGCCGCCGCCGCCGCGTGCGCGGCGAGGCTGGCGCAGGCGAGCAGCAGGGCGGGCCACCGGTGGGAGCGGCGCATGCCTCAGCTCTCGCGCACGGTCTGGCTGGCCGGCTGGCCGAACGAGGGCGGCCGGTCGGCCAGGGCGGCGCCGAAGCGTTCGTTCGGCGTGGCGCCCATGGCGAACTCCAGCGTGCCGCCGGCGGCCAGTTCCTTATGGCTGATCCAGCTCTTGGTCCACGGCTGGCCATTCCAGCGCACAGACTGGATATACGGCTTGCCCGGCCCGTTGCCGTGGGCGAGCACCTCCAGCGTCTTGCCGCCGCCCAGCGCGACCTGCGCACGGTCCAGCAACGGGCTGCCGAACACGTAGTGGGTGCTCACCGGATCGACCGAATACAGGCCCAGCGCGCTCAGCACGTACCACGCGCTCATCTGGCCGCAATCCTCGTTGCCGGCCAGGCCGTCGGGCTGCGGCCGGTACATCGACTCCAGCAGCATGCGCACGCGCGCCTGGGTCTTGTGGTGCGCGCCGGTGTAGGCATAGAGGTAGGCCACATGGTGGCCCGGCTCGTTGCCTTGCGAGTACTGGCCGACCATGCCGGCGATGTCCGGCGGCGCGTCGGCCGGCAGCGCCGAGCTGGTGGAAAACAGCGTGTCGAGCTTGCGCTCGAAGGCTTGTTCGCCGCCGAACAACTGCATGTAGGCGTAGAGGTCGTGCTGGTTGAGGAAGGTGGCCTCCCAGGCGTTGGACTCGGTGAAGTCGCGCCATTTGTCCGAGTGGCCCATGGCGCGCGGATCGAAGGGTTGCAGCCAGGCGCCGTCGCTGCCGCGCGGACGCACGAAGGCGAGCTTCTTGTCGAACACGTTGCGGTAGTTGCGCGAGCGCTTGCGCAGATGCTCGGCGTCGGCGTGCGCGCCGGCCGCCTCGGCCAAGCTGGCCAGCGCCCAGTCGTCGTAGGCGTACTCCAGCGTCTTGCTGACCGACTCCCAGTCCTTGTCGGCGGGGATGTAGCCGAGCTTGCGGTACCAGGTCAGGCCGCGGTAGTCGTCGTCCATGGCGCGCTTGCGGTAGAGCGGCCAGGCCCTGGCGTAGTCGATGCCGGTGAAGCCTTTGGCCTGCGCCTCGGCGATCACCGCGACGGAGTGGTAGCCGATCATGCAGCCGGTCTCCACGCCTTGCAGCGGCCACACCGGCGGGCCGTCCGGGCTCTCGGCGGCCATCCGCACCAGGCCGTCGACCAGGTCGGGCACGCGTTCGCTCTGGTACAGCGTGAGCAGCGGATGCAGCGCGCGGTAGGTGTCCCACAGCGAATAGGTGCTGTAGTTGTGCCGGCCCTTGGGCAGCGTGTGCACCTTCAGGTCCATGCCGCGGTAGCGGCCGTCCACGTCGCTGAACAGGGTGGGCGCGAGCATGGTGTGGTAGAGCGCGCTGTAGAAGGTGCGCTTGACGGCTTCGTCGGCGGCATCGATGCGGATGCGCGAAAGCTCGCCTTCCCAGGCATCGGCCGCTTGCTGGCGCACGCGCTCAAAGTTCCAGTCGGAAAGCTCGGCGTCGAGATTGCGGCGGGCGCCGTCGATGTCGACCGCGGAAATGCCGACCTTGACCAGCAGCGGCGCGCTGGCCGCGTCGTCGAAGTGCAGCGCGGCCTTGAGGTGCGCGCCGCTGGCCGAGCGCGTGCCGTCGGCCAGCGGCCTGTCTTCCGAGTACAGGGTGGCGCGCGAGACCGGCCGCGAGAGCTTCATCGCGAAGTGGATGTAGCGGCCATTGGCCCACTGGTGCACGCGCCGGCTGCCGACCAGCAGGTCATCGCCGATGAGTTGCAGCTGCGCGTCGCTGACCTTGGCCGGCACCTTGGCGTCGTCGTGGTAGCCGTGCGCCAGATCGACCAGCAGGTGGCCTGCGCCGTGCTTGTTGAACGTGTAGCGGTGCAGGCCCGCGCGCAGCGTGGCGGTGAGCTCGGCGAGGATGTCGTGGTCGGCCAGGCGCACGCGGTAGTAGCCCGGCCGCGCCTGCTCGCCGTCGTAGCGCGAGCGGTAGCCGCGGCCGGGCTTGCCCACCGCGTCCGGCGGCAGGCGCGAGCTGGCGAAGGAGGCCTCGTCGTAGTGCGACTGGTAGTTCTTGTCGGGCAGGCCCCGCGCGCCGGGGTCGAGCAGCACCTCGCCCTGTGCCGGCATCACCAGCACGTCGAGCATGTCGCTGGCGCCGGTGCCGGACAGGTGCGTGTGCGAGAAGCCCATGATCGAGCCGTCGTGCTGGTGGTAGCCCGAGCAGGCGTCCCAGCCGGCGTCATTGGTGTCGGGGCTCAGCTGCACCATGCCGTAGGGCAGGGCGGCGCCGGGAAAGGTATGGCCGTGGCCGCCGGTGCCGACGAACACGTCGACGTAGCGCGACACGCCCTCGCCGGGCAGCGCGGCGAGCCGGTCGCGGCCGGAACGGCTCATGGCGAAGGCGGGCAGCATGTCGGCCGCGGTGCCCAGGGTGGCGAGGGCGCCAATGCCCTGCAGGAAGCGTCTGCGCGTCAGCATGTCGGGTTCTCCTGTGGGTCGGTCAAGCACGTGGAAAGAGGCATTGCCCGCTTCAATCCCTCTCCCCTCCGGGAGAGGGATTGGGTGAGGGGTCGGGGCTCGCGGCAAAGCTTGGGGCTGGCTCTTGCGGAAGCGCGAACCGACCGTCCGGGCAACGCCAGGGAGAGGAAGGGGCGGAATGTCGTACAAGCGTATTCATGGCTGGCGCAACAGCTCCGGTCGTTCGTCCGCGAGCTTCACCATCAGCTCGCCGAACAGACTGTTGGCCCAGGCGAACCAGGGGCGCGTGTAGCGCAACGGATCGTCCTGGTCGAAGGCTTCGTGCATGAAGCCGGTGCCCGCATCGGTGTCGCGCAGCCAGCGCAGGCACTGGACGATCCGTGCCGGATCGTCCGAGGTCAGCGCCAGCATGGTGATCGACATCGGCCAGATCATGCGCAGGCCTTCGTGTGGCCCACCGATGCCTGCGGCCGCCCTGCCCTCGAAGAAGTAGGGGTTGTGCCTACTCCAGGCGCGCTCGCGCGTACGCCGGTAGAGCGGGTCGTCCGCGGCGCAGCAGCCGAGGTAGGGCAGGCTGAGCAGGCCGGGCGCGTTGGCGTCGTCCATGAACAGCCGGTTGCCGTAGCCGTCGACCTCGTAGGCCCAGTGCTCGTTGCCGTCTTCATCGCGCATGCGTCCGTCGCGATGGGTGGCGCGTTCCACCTCGTCGGCCAGCGTGGTGCACTCGGCGGCGAAGGCGTCGTCATGGTGGATCGCGCGGGTCATCGCGGCGAGCCGCCGCAGCACGGCCACCGCGAACAGGTTGGCCGGCACGAACAGCGGATACAGACAGGCGTCGTCCGACGGGCGGAACATCGAGTGCAGCATGCCGTTGGGCCGCGTCGGCTGGCCGTAGCCATCCAGGGCGAGGGTTTCGGTGGGGCGGTCGGAGCTGCGCAGGAAGCGGTAAGGCCCGCGGTCGTGCAGGCGCTGCTGTTCGCGGAAGGTCTGGACTACCTTCCGCATGGCCTCGCGCCAGCCCTCGTCGAACGGTTCGGTGTCGCCGGTGGCCTGCCAGTAGGCGTGGGCCAGGCGGACCGGCCAGCACAGCGAGTCGACTTCCCATTTGCGCTCGCCCACGCCCGGCTTCATCGTCGTCTCGTCCTGGCGTGCCCAGCTCAGCGGCGGCGCGTGCGTATCGCGCAGGAAGGCGTTGGCGTACGGGTCCAGCCGGATGCAGTGCGCCTGGCGGCGGATCAATCCGCGGAACAGCCGCTGCAGCGCGCGATCCTCCCTGGCCAGCGGCAGGTAAGGGTTCACCTGCGCTGACGAGTCGCGCAGCCACATGGCGTCGATGTCGCCGGTGATCACGAAGGTGTCCGGCTTGCCCTCGAGCGTGCCGAGCTCGACCGTGGTGTCGAGCGTGTTCGGGTAGCAGTTGCCGAACATCCAGGCGAGTTTCGGATCGCCGATGCGCGCCTTCACCCGGGCGATCTGCGCATCCACCGCTGCGCTGGTGAACTTTCGCTGCGACGGCGGCGGCCGGTGGCTGGCGAAGCTCGTGGGCGCGGCGGCAAGCGGCGGCAGGCGCGCGGCGAGCATGCCGCCGGCGGCGGCGTTGCCCAGGATTTTCAGGAAATGGCGGCGGTCGCTCATGCTCTTGCTCCATGACTCATCGCGGCAAGGCCTGGCGGCCGGTGATGACGAAGTCGTCCTTCTCGCCGGGCGCATCGCCGGGCTGCCCGCCGCCGACGAACAACTGGTAGTGGCCTGCTTCCACTGCGCGCAGGCCGGCGGCATCCACGGTGCTCAGCTGCCGCGGCGAGAGCGTGAACTCCACCCGCCGGCGCTCGCCCGGCGCGAGGTGGACGCGCCGGAACGCGGCCAGCGCGCGGCGCGGCGCCAGCGGCACGTCGCTGGCCAGGTAGGCCTGCACCACCTCGTCGCCGGCACGGGCGCCGTCGTTGCGCACGGTCACGCCGACTCCGAGCGTCGCGCCGGCGGCCAGCCGCGTGGTGGAAAGCGCGAGGTCGGCATAGCCGAAGCGCGTATAGCTCAGGCCATGGCCGAACGCATACAGCGGCGTGCCGCCGAAGTAGCGGTAGGTGCGGCCCTGCATGGCATAGTCGGTGAACGGCGGCAGATCGCGCGTGGCGCGGTAGAAGGTGACCGGCAGTCGGCCGCCAGGGTTGCTGTCGCCGGCGAGCACCTGCGCGATCGCCGTGCCGCCGGCCTGGCCGGGATACCAGGCGGCGAGGATCGCGTCGGCATGCTGCTGCGCCCAGTCCAGCGCCACCGCGCTGCCGGAGAGCAGCACCACCACCAGCGGCTTGCCGCCGGCGGCCACCCGCTCCAGCAACGCGCGCTGCACGGCCGGCAGCGCGATGTCGGTGCGGTCGCCGCCGTCGAAGCCGGGTACCTCGATCTTGAGTTCTTCGCCCTCGACGTCCGGCGACAGGCCGACGAAGGCGACCACCACGTCCGCCTCGCGGGCGGCGGCCATCGCTTCGGCGGCCTGCGCGCGCGGCGGGGCCAGCCACTGCAGGCGGACGCCCTGGTCCTCGCCGGCGTGCGCCAGTTCCAGTTTCAGCGGATGCGGTCGCCCGGCCAGGTGCAACTTGGCCTGCAGCGTGGCGCGGTCGCTGCCCGCATCGTCGATCAGCTTGCGCCCGTCGACGTACAGGCGCACCGCGTCATGCCCGCGGCAACTGAAGCAGCGTTCGACATGGATGGCCAGCGTGTAGTCGCCCTCGCCCGGCGGCATCAGCTCGCCGCTCCAGCGCACGGCATAGCGCGCGGCGTCGAGTCGGTCGTCGGGCGCCACGCGATCCCAGTCGAAGTCGATCCTGCGGTCGATGCGGCTCAGGCGCGGCGCGCCTGCGAAATCGACCGTAGCGAAATACTCGCCCCGCAGGCCGAGCGCATCGCCGCTGCGCAGCGCGGTTTCCGGTATCGGCACGGGCACGCCCGGCGCAATGGGCGAACCTTGCGCATAGGCCACCCGCTGGGCGCCGAAGCGCCGGCGCAAGCCTTCGAGCGGCGTGACCGGCGCGCGCGCGGTGCCGTGGTAGTCGGCTTCCAGGGTTTCGATGGTGTCCGCGTTCGGGCCGATCACCGCGATCCGCGCATCGCTGCGCAAGGGCAGGGTGGCGTGCGCGTTCTTCAGCAGGACGATCGATTGCAGCGCGGCATCGAGCGCCAGGGCATCGTCCGATGGGCCGTCCGCGACGTCGGGCTTGCGGTACGCACCCAGCCGGTAGCGCGCGGTGAACAGGCGCACCAGAGCGGTATCGATGTCGGCCTCGCGCGCATAGCCCTTGCGCACGGCCTCGCCCAGCGCGGCGTACGCATTTCCGCAATCGAGGTCGGTACCGGCGGCGAGCGCGGCGGCGGCGGAGCGCGCGTCGTCGGGCCGGTAATGATGGAACTGTGTCATGTCGTCGACCGCATCGCAGTCGGACACGACGTAGCCGCCGAAGCCCCAGTCCCGGCGCAGGCGTTGGCCCAGCAGCCAACCGTCGGCGCAGGCGGGCGTGCCGTCGAGCGCGTTGTAGGCGCACATCACCGAGCCGGCCCGGCCTTGGGTCACCGCAGCGCGGAAGGCGGGCAGGTAGGTGTCCTCCAGGTCGTGCGGGGGGACCTTCGCGTCGAAGCCGTGGCGGCCGCGCTCCGGTCCGCTGTGCGCGACGAAGTGCTTGGGCGTGGCGATGGCGCGCGGATGGTCCGGGTCGTCGCCCTGCACGCCGCGGATGTAGGCCACGGCCAGGCGCGCGGTGAGGTAGGGGTCCTCGCCGTAGGTTTCCTGTCCACGGCCCCAGCGCGGGTCGCGGAAGATGTTGATGTTGGGCGACCACAGCGTCAGGCCCTGGAACAGGCCATGCTGCGCGCTCGCGTCGAAGTGCGCGCGCGCCTGCATCGACAGGGTGTTGCCGACCGCTTGCAGCAGGTCGGGATTCCAGCTCGCCGCCAGTCCGATCGCCTGCGGGAAAACCGTGGCATAGCCGTTGCGGGCCACACCGTGCAGGCCCTCGTTCCACCAGTTGTAGGCCGGCACGCCCAGGCGCGGGATGGCGGGCGCGTCGTTTTGCAGCTGGGCGATCTTCTCCGGCAGCGTCAGCTGCGCGATCAGCGCGCGGGCACGCGCCGCCGGGCCGTCCGCCGTCGCGTGCACGCGGCAGGCGAGCGCGGTCAGCGCGCACAGCGTGAGCGCCGCCCAGCCGCGCTTCATGGAGCGCCTCCGGCGCTGGCGCCGGCAAGGTCCTGCAGGCGCAGTGCGCTGCGCAGGGCGTCGAGGGCGGCATCGCTGCGCACGGTCACGCGCACCGGCTCGCCGGGGAGCAGGTCGAAGGCGTTGTCCGACGGCGTGGCGTCGAGGTCGCCGAAGGACATCCACACGCCGCGCGCCAGCACGTCGCTGCTCAGGGTCAGCGCGTAGCCGCCCGCGGCCGGCGCCCATTGCGCGCGGATGTGCGGCATCGGCAGCGCCAGGTGCTTGGGCTCGTCGAAGAAGACGAGGTTGCGCGAAACCACCTGGTCCCCGGCCAGCAGCTCGAACGCGGCGAAACTGCTTTCCGGATCGGCGCCACCGAGCAGTTGCGCATCGCTGAAATCGGCCACGTGCGTGGCCGACAGCGGGGCAAGTTCGGTGTCCGCCTGCTGCCGGCGCAGTCGATGGCCGGAGAAATCCATCACGCGCAGGCGCCAGCGGACGGCTGTGGGCGTGGTGCGGTCCGACACCAGCGTAAGCGCCGTGGTGTTGCCGTCGCGCAAGGCCGCCACCAGCAAGGGCGCGTAGAAGCGCCGCGCATGGAACTGCAGCGCCTTCCAGCGGCCGTACCAGTCGATGCTCGACCAGGAGATCGCCGGCCACACGTCGTTCAATTGCCAGTACAGCGAACCCATGCTGCGCGGCCGCGAGGCGCGCAGGTGCTCGGCCGCCAGGCCGATGCCCTCGGCCTGCATGAGTTGGCTCAGGTAGACCAGCGAGGGGAAATCCCTGGGCTGGCCGTACTCGCGCTGCACGTACATCAGCAGGCGGCGGTTGCCGTTGCCGCCGTCGTACTTCTGGTGCGCGCGAAGCACCGGCGAGTCCGCTTCCAGCGCGCCTGCGCCGGCGAATGCGCGGATCGTGCGCATCGATGGGAACGACTGCAGGCCGTATTCGGCCTGGAAGCGCGGCGTGACGTCCAGGTAGGCCCGGGCCGGCTTGGCCTCGCCCGACCATACGTCCCAGTAGTGGTAGTCGCCCTGGTCCAGCGCGGTGGCGAAGCCGTCGTCGCCGGTGCTGGGCGAGCTGGGCCAGTACGGCACGTCCGGATCGTGCCGGGCCACCACCTCGCGCAGCACCCCGCCGAACAGCGTGCGCATGCCCTGTTCGATGCGCGCGTCCTGCGCCGGCGTGATGGACTTGCGGAAGGCCTTGCGGTCGTCCCACGAAATCCAGCTGCTCTGCACCTCGTTGTTGCCGCACCAGAGCACCAGGCTGGGGTGGTCGCGCAGGCGCTCGACCTGCTCGATGGCCTCCGCGCGCACGTTCGCGACGAAGCCCGGGTCGTCCGGCGGAATCGCGCCGCCGAACATGAAGTCCTGCCAGACCATCAGGCCCAGCCGGTCGGCCATGGCGTAGAAGCTGTCGGGCAGGTAATGCCCGCCGCCCCATACGCGCAGCATGTTCATGTTGGCGTCGCGCGCGGACGTGAGCACCTGGCGCATCTGCGCCTCGGTGACGCGGGTGGGGAAGCTGTCGAAGGGGATCAGGTTGGCGCCCTTGGCGAACACCGGGATGCCGTTGACCACGAAGGCGAAGCCGCGGCCCCAGCGGTCCTGGTCACGCCGCAGTTCGACGCTGCGCAGGCCGACCTCGCGGGTGGCTTCGTAGAGCACGGCGCCGGCCTTGTCGCGCAACCGCACGTGGTAGGCGTACATGTCCTGGGCGCCGTAGCCGGCCGGGTACCAGCGGCGGGGGTGGTCGATCGCCAGCGGCACCTCGACGCGCCCGCTGCCGGCTGCGAGCGTGACCGGCTGCGACCGGTGCGTGACCGTCCGGCCGTCCGGCCCGCGCACGTCGATTTCCAGTTGCAGCGAGGCGGCGCTGTCGGCGTCGATCGCCAGCTGCAGCTGGGTCTGCGCGCGCTGCGCATCCACGTGCGGCTGCGCGACGTGCAGGCCGGTGACGCGCGGGCCGTCCCAGCTGTCCAGGTGCACGTCCTGCCAGATGCCTTCGGTGACGATGCGCGGGCCCCAGTCCCAGCCGTACTGGTAGGCGGCCTTGCGCACGTAGTTGGCGCTCTGCCGGCCCTTGGGCTCGTCGCCGAAGGCGGAGTCGAATTCGCCGGGCAGCGCGTAGGGCTGGCGCGCGAGCCAGGGCTGCAGGCGCTCGATCGGCGAGTACAGCCGCACCTGAAGCGTGTTGGCGCCGGCGCGCAGCCAGGGTTTTGCCGGCACGGCCCAGCGCCGGAACATGTTGTCCGCGCTAAGCAGCTTGTGGCCGTTGAGGTAGACCTCGGCAAAGGTATCCAGGCCATCGAACGCCAGTTCGACATGCCGGCGCGCCAGCGTGGCCGCGTCCACGGTGAACGTGGTGCGGTAGACCCAGTCGGACAGGCCCACCCACTGGATGGACTGCTCGTTCTCGCCCAGGAAAGGATCGACCGCCAGCCCGGCGGCGAGCAGATCGGTCTGCACCGTGCCGGGCACCGTGGCTGCCAGCCAGCGGGCGGCCTGCGGGTGGTCCGCGGCGTGGCCATCGCCGGGCGCCAGGCGGAATTGCCAGCCGCTGTCGAGCTTGCGCGAAACCAGCGGCGCCGCCGTGGCCAGCACCGGCAACAGCAGAAGCCACGCGCACGCGATCCGTGGCAGGCGTGGCCTTGTGCGCGTTCGGGTCGGCGGGACGGGTGCGGGCATGGCGTTTCCTGGCGGCACGGGCGACGGGCAGCGGCGTCGCCGCCCGGCTTGCACGGCTAAGGCGGATGGTTTCCCGCCTGCATGGACAGCTCCCGCAGCGCCGTCACCATCGCGCGGATCTCGGTCGCGTCGCTGCGCCACTCGCCTCCGGCCATGTCGTCGAGGCCCGGCTGCCGGTGGCGCATGCGCGAGGGCAACTGCTGCTTCGCCGAGGCATGGAATTCCTTGGCGCCGGTGGCCTGCGCCAGCGCCGCGATGGTGCGCGCATGCACGCCCGCGCCCGGCATCACCGACAAACGGCCGGCGGCCTGCGCCAGCAGCGCGCGGATCTGCGCCGCGCCGTCGATGGCGCTGGCCTGGCCGCCGGAGGTCAGCACGCGTTCGCAGCCGAGGTCGATCACCGCTTCGAGTGCTGCGGCCGGATCGCTCACCATGTCGAAGGCGCGATGGAAGGTGACCCCCAGCGCCCCAGCCGTCGCGACCAGTACGCGGCTGCGCGCCGCGTCGACCTGCCCCTGCGCATCGAGCACGCCCAGCACCACGCCGTCGCAGCCCAGCGCGACGCACATCTCGATGTCGCGCTGCATCACCTCGCACTCGAAATCGTTGTAGAGGAAATCGCCGCCGCGCGGACGGATCAGCACATAGAGCGGAATCGCCAGCTGATCGCGCGCCGTGGCGATCTCGGCGTACGAAGGCGTAACCCCGCCCAGCTCCAGCGCCGCGCAAAGTTCCACGCGGCCCGCGCCGCCTTCCTGCGCCGCCAGCGCGGAAGCCACCGAATTGGCCGCCACTTCCAGCAAGGGCACGCTGTCGACAGCCATCAGCAAGATCCGCCGAGAGGGGCCAAGGCGTGTGCGGCTCGGGCGCGACAGGCCGCCGAGCAGACGTAGACGCTTCGGGATGGCTGCGGACGGCCCACGATTCCCACCGTTTAGATCGATCTATATGGAAGGTAGCATCGCACACCAGGGCTTGCATGCGGCAATGCAGTAATCGCCCGAGCCGCGGTCGGACCGAGAAAAGAGCGCTTCAGTCCAACTGCAAGCCGGCCTGCGCTGTGGCGGTCGCGCGCGGCCGCGCGCGGCAGAACTGCAGCAGCTCCGTCAGGCGGGCGCCCTTCTGGCGCCAGTCGTGGAAGATCGATTCCCCCAGCAGGGCGTAGTGCCACGGTCGTTCGCCGCGCAGGTGGGGTGGCAGGGCGTTGATCCGCTCGCACCAGGTCACCGCGGCCTTGAGCTTGCGCTGCACGTTGGCGTGGATCACCTGCTGCTGGGCCTTGGTCTCGACCAGGTAGATCCCCTCGTCGGTGCGCACCAGGAAATCAGGGATGTAGAACGCGGCCAAGCCGTCCTCCTTGATGTAACGCAGGCGCGCGAAGTCATGCCGGTTCTCGCTGATCTTGCAGAACGCCTCGACGCTGGCGTCTGTCTGCGCCCATTCGATGAACGCGCGCTCCAGGCCGCCGCTGCGCGCGGGATAGGACAGGCGCGTGTAGATGCACTTGCCCACCTCGAGCGAGGCGCTTTCGCGCACCATGATCCGGGTCACCTCCGAAAGCCGCCGGTGGCGCACTTCGGTCCGGCCGACCACCGGCAGCTCCTCGCTCTCCTTCAGCGCCAGACCGAACACGCGCACGATGTGCTCGATCACCGGCTGCAGCAGCAACAGTCGCCAGCCTTCGTCGGCGAACGGCTCGAAGGGCCCGCCGAACAGCCGCTCGCGGATGTACTCGTCGAGCGCGGTGGCCAGTGCCGCGGTATGCACCTGCAGGTAGGGCCGCTCCATGCGCGGGCTGATCCGATTGCCGCCCGGCAACGGGAAGCTCAGTGCCTGGCTCACGCGGCGGGTAAGGCGTGAGAGCAGTTCGTTGTAGCCGCTTACGTTCATCGCCGCGCCATCGACGCGGTAGTCGCCGAACAGCGTGCTGCTCTGCAGGTCCTGCGAGGTGAAGGTGTCGCCCTTGCCGAGCAGCGCGGCGAGCCGGTCGCGGCTCATCGCGCTGAACGGCGCCAGTGCCTGCACGTCGATCGGCTGGTGTTCCAGGCTCTCGTCCGCCTCGCGGAGAACGAACGGGATGGCGAAGTCGTAGCGCTCGTAGCCTTCGCGCAGCTCCGCGGGCACCATGTCGCCTGTGCTGCTGCCTTCGTCTTCGTCGCCGCTCGCGCCGACCAGCCCCTCGCGCATCAGCTCGTCGTAGAAGCTCTGGAACGCTGGATGCTCGACGATCGAAAGGATGTCGATCAGCGAGCCCGGTTCCTCGCCGCGGTTGATGTGCTCGCGGTTCTCGCGCTTGATGTCGGCGTATTCCGGGTCGCGCCACATCAGGCGCAGGCCGCGGCCGATGGTCTGTTCCAGCAGGATCTGAGCCTGGCTGGAACGCAGCGGCACGATCACGCAGATGTTGTTGACGTCGAAGCCCTCGCGCAGCATCAACACGCTGACGATCACGCGCGGCTGGGCATGGCGGTCGACGTTGAACAGCCGCTGGCGCAGCGGCGCCCATTGCTTCTCGCCCAACTCGGCCTTCTTGCCGGAATCGACGGGCAGCACGTCGTCCTCGTGCAGCCCCTCGTCCTGCAGGAACTGAGTGACCATTGGCGTGACGGTGGTGTCCTCGCACACCACCAGCATCTTGGGGTGGCGCGTGGGGTCGAGGCGGGCGAAGTCCGCCTCCAGCTTGCGCAGCTTCTGTAGGCCGGCGCGCAGCATCACGCGCTGGCCTTCGGACAGCGTCGGGTTGCCGGCCTCGTCGCGCTCGGCCTTGAACTCCAGCGGCAGCGCGCCGAGTTCCTTGCGCTTGTCCAGCACCAGCGACTTGACCAGGCCCAGCCGCATGGCGGCCTTGAGGTCGAAGTCCACCACGATGTGCGGGAAATAGACCTTGGCCTTGCGCTTGCCGGTGCCCACGTCGTTATACGGCGTGGCCGAGAAGTCCACCTGCGCGAAGCGCCGGCCCTTGCCCTCGGCGATGATCGACAGGCTCTTCTGCCACTCGACTTCGCTGGTCTCGCCGCCGGACTTCAGCTCGTGGATGTGGTGCGCCTCGTCGTTGAACACCATCAGGTCCGGCAGCTCGGCCAGGTACGCCAGCGGGTTGCCACGCGCCCAGCGCCGGTCCAGCGTCTCCAGGCTGTTGCCGGCGGCGCGGCCGGGCGCCAGCGGCAGCACCGCGTAGGCGACCGAGGAGGCGTCGGCCACCATGCCGGGCGCGTCGATCCACTCGGCCTCGTCCTGCTCGATCTCCTCGCCGGCATCGCTCAGCAGGTGCCAGTTGGTGATCGCGATCATGCCGTTGCCGGTGGCCTTCAGGCCGATCTCGTTCTTGGCGCAGACGTTGCCGCGCACGAACTGCGCGATGCGTTCGCGGTAAGCCGGAGGTGCGAACAGCTCGGCGAAGCTGGCGATGTCGGAGGTGGAAAAGTCGCGGCTCTTGTCCTCGCGCTCCTTGCCCAGGAAGGCATCCAGCAGCCGCTCGTACACGATCAGGCCAGGCGCCACGATCAGGAAGCGGCGCGTGAAGCGCGGGTCGTCGCGGCCTTCGTTGAGCGCCGCGGTCTTGTTGAGCAACTGCCAGATCAGCAACGCCTGCAGCACCCAGGTCTTGCCGGTGCCGGTGGCCATCTTCAGACAGTACTTCGGATGACCGTTCTTGGCCTGCGCTACGTCGCTCAGCCGCATGCCTTCGAGCAAGGCCGGCTCGCACACCTGGCGGTACAGGTCGGCCAGGTCGGGACTCGCCAGCACCTCATGCGCGACGATCAGGTTGAGAATTGCCTGGCGCTGGCCCGAGTGGAAGTTGACCGTGCGCGACTGACGAGTCTCGTCGCCGAACCACCAGCGCAGCAGTTCGGCCGTCACTGGCGTCACCTGGTCGTAGAGCTCCGCGACGCCCTGTTCCAGTCCGACGCACAACTGGTCGGTACGGCGGGTAAGCGCGGCGGCCAGCGCCAGCGGCTGCTCGATCGCGCTCATGCCTTCGGCTCCGCCACCGCTTGCACTACCTCGGCCTCGAAGCCGAACACGTCCACCGCGCGCACGCACACGCGCCGCTCGCCGGCCTTGCGCGGCACGGCGAAGCGCGCCTCGGTGACCACGCGCAGCGCGTCGTCATCGTTGGCGGTATTGCCGCGATAGTCCTGCCACACGGAACGGAACACCTCACCGTCGTAGTCCGGGTCCACCGCCCAGTACTCGATCAGCGCCAGAGGCTCGGCGTTCATCACGCGCACCAGCTTCTGGCGGTTTTCGTCGTCCAGGTTGATCGCCTCGGGCGATAGCAGCACGTAGTTTTGCAGCGAGACGTGCAGTTGTTCGCTGCCGTCCAGCCGCTCGCGCCGGATCGGCCTGACCGTCAGGTACTGCAGGCTGGAGAAGCGCACCTGGCCGCGCAGCTTTTCGATGCCGCCCTTCTTCTTCAGGCGGTCGAGCAGGTCGGGCGGGATCACCAGCACTTCCAGCCGGTCGTCGTTGAGCGCGGTGATGCTCTGGCCGATCGCGGGCTCGAAGTTCCAGCCCAGCACGACCACGCGGTCCCAGCCGCCCATCAGGTTGTCGCGCTGGGCGATCGCCCGGCGCAGCGTGGCATCGCCGGTGAGCTTGTTGGGCGAATCGACCAGGACCAGCGTCTTCTTGCCGGCGAAGGTGACCGCGCCGAGGTTGCGCAGCGGGTTTTCTTCCGCCGGCAGCGGCAATGCGCCGTAGAGCGACAGCACGATGGCCGACAGGTCGCCCACGCGGAAGCTGCGGCCCATCGCGCTCTTGGCCGCCTCGACCTGGTAGTCGCCGATAGCCTGGTAGAGGAATGGCTTGGCGCCCTGGTCGATCAGTCGCTTGCGCATGATCATGCAGGCGGGTTTGCCGAGGTCCGTGGTGATCCAGCGGCGGCCGAGCTTTTCGGCGACGGCGGCGGTGGTGCCAGAGCCACCGAAGAAATCGGCAACCAGTCCGGCCGCGGGAGTCGATGCCTCAATTACCCGTGTCAAGAGGGACTCGGGCTTCTGGGTGTTGTACTGCAGGCGTTCGACCGCTTGCGAATTAAGAGGTTTGATGTCATGCCAAAGCGAATGTACCGCTGCTTTGGATTCGTCCAGATATCGCTTGACGGCAGGCTTTCCGCTTGCAGTGAAGACAATTTTTCCACTTGCCATGAGTTCATCGATGCTCGTCTGGTTCCAACGCCACATGGCTCCCGCAGGAGGTTCGATAGTTTTGTCCCCAAAGCGCATTGGTTTTCCCGTTCGGCCATGTGCGGGAGCAGTTGCGTTGTCCAAGCGATATCGTCTGCCATCGGCATCGACCTGGGTGAAGTGACTTTCTTGATAATCCTGCTTCAGATCGGTGAATTGTTTATTGAAAAAATAATCTTCCGTTTTCGAGTAAAAAAGGAGGTTGTCATGCACGATGCCAAAGCGGTTCGCATCCGCGTGATAATTGAATCGCTGCCACACTATTTCATTTAGAAAATTACTTCTGCCAAAGATTTCATCCATGGCTATTTTTACGTAATGACTCACATGGTAATCTAAGTGCACATAGATCGACCCGGTGCGCGCAAGCATTTCGCGCATCAACACTAATCGCGGAACAATCATCGTTAGATACGACGCCGTTCCGTCTGACCAAGTGTCTGAGTAGGCAAATTGTTCGATCACTGTCGGCCGCTGCTCCAGTTCTGCTCCAGGCAGCATTACTTTCGTGCGGTAATCAGCCTTGGAATCGAATGGCGGGTCGATATAAATAAGATCGACCTTGCCTCGAAGGCTGGGCGTGTTCTCGTCGCCCGCCAATAGAGCAGCCATCGTCAGCAGGTTGTCGCCGTAGATCAGTCGGTTGGTCCAACTGGCTTCGCCTTCCGCATCCAGGCGCGCCTGTCGGCTGGCAGCAGCGATCCAGTCATTGTCGCGGGTGTCGCGCGAGGGCAACACCCATTCACGCGTCTGCAGGCTGACGCGATGACGCCCCTCGAGGTGCTCCAGGATCTTCTCCGCCTGCTGGCGCCCACGGGCGACGATCTCGGGGAGCTGTTCGAGCAGGGACTTGGGCATGGCGACGCCTGGCAGTGGTACGATCGCCAATGAAAGCAAAACTTTCGATATCTATAAAGCAAAAGTTTCTAGGCTGAGGTGGGTGGCGACCTATGGTCGCCGCCATGACGAGCGAATCGATCGCCTTTGCCAAACGTCTTGCGGCCGCCTTGGAGGCGGCCGGCATCGAGACGAGCCCGGCAGTGCTGGAGGTACTGGTACCCCGCCACGGCGGCGGCACCGTGACCTCGCAAGCGATCTCCGGCTGGCTCACGGGCAAGCACATGCCCAAGAAGGCCAACATGCGGGCGCTGGCGAAAATCGTAGGCTTGCCCCCGCACGAGCTTGAGTACGGAGCTGCGTCGAAGGGCGTGCGCGAGACGCATACAGCATGGCCCGATCATGTGCTGGGCCACGATCGGCTCGCGTTCGAGGAGTTTCTGTTGTTGCCGGAAGCGCAGCGCAAGCTGGTGCGCGAGTTGATTAACCTACTCGCTCAGGGGCGTGGCAAGGGACGGTAAGGGCGATCAGGAAGGCTTCCCGCGAGCCCGGCTCCTCATCCCAGCCCTCTCCCCGCAGAGGAGAGGAAGCGCCTAAAGGCTCGCGACTTGCTGGCATCATGGGAAGCCTTCCCTGTCGTGATTCCCCATGTCCTCGCGTTCGGATGCTACCCAGATCGCCATCGCGATCGGCGCCCTGCTGGTCGCCATGGTTTCGTATCAATGCGGCGCCTCGCTGGCCAAGCACCTGTTTCCGCAGGTGGGGGCGCAAGGGGCGACGGCTTATCGCCTGGGTATCAGCGCGCTGATCCTGCTGGCGTGGCGCCGGCCGTGGCGGCGGCTGCGGGACGGCCGGGACTGGCGCGGTTTGTGGGCCTACGGGTTGTCGATGGGGGCCATGAACCTGGTGTTCTACCTGTCGCTGCGCACGGTCCCGCTGGGGCTGGCGGTGGCGCTGGAGTTCACCGGACCGCTGGTGCTGGCCATGATCGGTTCGCGCCGGCTGCTGGACTTCGTATGGATCGCACTGGTGATCGCGGGGTTGGCCTTGTTGCTGCCGTTGCGCGGTCAGGCGCATGCGCTCGATCCGGAAGGCGTGATGTACGCGCTTGCCGCAGGGCTGGGCTGGGCACTGTACATCGTCACCGGGCAGAAGGCGGGCGCCGCCTACGGCGGGGATGCGGTGACGTGGGGCACCTCGGTCGGTGCACTGCTGGCCATTCCCTTCGGCGTGGCGCACGCGGGCGCCGCCTTGCTGTCGTCGGCGCTGCTGCCCTATGCGGTGGGCGTGGCGGTGCTGAGTTCGGCCTTGCCCTATTCGCTGGAAATGGTGGCGCTCACGCGTCTGCCGGCACGCACCTTCAGCACCCTGCTCAGCCTGGAGCCTGCCATCGCGGCGCTGGCGGGCGTGGTGCTGCTCAGCGAGCACCTGAGTCCGGTGCAGTGGCTGGCGATCGGGGCGATCATCGTGGCCGCGGCAGGCACGGCGTTGAGCGTGCGCAAACCGGTGGGGGTGGAGGGACTCGGGTAGGTAAAGGACTTGCGCCTGGGCGCACAAAGTTTCCCGCAAGCCCCGCCCCTCACCCCAACCCTCTCCCCGGAGGGGAGAGGGGGCAAAGCCACGGCGCCGCCCGGCCAAAACCCGCGCTTTTTCTTGCCTCAGCTCCCGAGCGCCCGCGGCAAAGCGGCTGCAGCTCCTCTATGAGCATGCGACGTACCAAGCAAGGCGAGGCGGCACCTAGCTCTTATCCCTCACCGGGCTGAGCCAGGCCGTTTCTTTGGTTACTTTCTTTGGGCCAGCAAAGAAAGTGACCCGAGCGCCGAAGGCGATCGGAAGCTCTTCGCCGTCTGGCCAAATAGCGCCAGCGCCCGCACAAGCCCGCTTCCCTGCAAGCAAGAGGGAGCCGGAGGCATCAGCACTCGATGACGTTGACGGCCAGGCCGCCACGCGACGTTTCCTTGTACTTGTCCTTCATGTCGCGGCCCGTGTCGCGCATGGTCTTGATGACCTTGTCCAGGCTCACGCGATGCTTGCCGTCGCTCTTGAGCGCCATGCGGCTGGCGTTGATGGCCTTGACCGAACCCATCGCGTTGCGCTCGATGCAGGGGATCTGCACCAGGCCGCCGATCGGGTCGCAGGTTAGCCCTAAGTTGTGCTCCATGCCGATCTCGGCGGCGTTCTCCACCTGCCAGATGCTGCCGCCCAGCGCCGCGGTGAGGCCGCCGGCGGCCATCGAGCAGGCCACGCCTACCTCGCCCTGGCAGCCGACCTCGGCGCCGGAGATCGAGGCGTTCTCCTTGTAGAGGATGCCGATGGCGGCGGCGGTGAGCAGGTAGTCGATGATGCCGTTCTCGTCCGCCTTCGGGCAGAAGCGCAGGTAGTAGTGGCCCACGGCCGGCACGATGCCGGCGGCGCCGTTGGTGGGCGCGGTGACCACGCGGCCGCCGGCGGCGTTTTCCTCGTTGACCGCCAGCGCATACAGGTTCACCCAGTCCAGGATCGTGAGCGGGTCCTTGAGCGCGGCCTCGGGCTGGTTGCGCAGTTCCTCGGCCATCGCCGGCGCGCGCCGCGCCACGTGCAGGCCGCCGGGCAGGGTGCCGGGCGAGCGAAGGCCGCGGGCGACGCAGTCGGCCATGGCCTTCCAGATGGCCAGCAGGCCGGCGCGGGTCTCGGCCTCGGGGCGCCACACGCTTTCGTTGGCCATCATCAGCTGGGCGATGGTCAGGCCGTGCTTTTCGCACAGGCTGAGCAGTTGCTCGCCAGTGGAGAACGGGTAGGGCTGCTCGGTGGTGTCGGCGACGATGCGGTCTTCGGCTGCCTCGTCCTGGTTGACCACGAAGCCGCCGCCGACGGAGTAATAGTCGCGCGTAGCCAGCTCGTTGCCGTCGGCGTCGTAGGCGGAGAAGCGCATGCCGTTGGTGTGGAAGGGCAGCTTCTGGCGCTTGTTGAAGACCAGATCGCTCTTCTCGTCGAAAGCGATCTCGTGGCGGCCGAGCAGGCGCAGCCGGGCGGTGCCACGGATGCGGGCGAGGATGTCGGGGATGAGATCGGCATCCACCTTGTCCGGATAGTGGCCTTCGAAGCCCAGCAGCACCGCCTTGTCGGTACCGTGGCCGCGGCCGGTCATCGCCAGCGAGCCGTAGAGTTCGGCGCGCACGCGCACGACACGGTCGAGCACGCCTTTCTCCTCCAGCCAGTGCTCGGTGAAGCGCGCGGCTGCGCGCATCGGCCCCACCGTGTGCGAGGAGGACGGCCCGATGCCGATCTTGAAGAGGTCGAAGACGCTGACGGCCATGAACGCGCTGCGGTGTGGTAGACGGAGCCGTTATTCTACGCGCCCCCTTCACCTTTGGCAGTCCGTCCGCTACCGCATGGCCGACCTCGTCCTTTACCAGCGCGACTACTGCCACCTGTGCGACCAGGCGCTGGCGGTGCTCGCGCAGGCGCGCGCGCCGGACTTCGACAGCGTGTGGGTGGACGACGATCCGGCGCTGGAGGCGCGCTATGGCGCGCGGGTGCCGGTGTTGCGCGACGTGCGCGATGGGCGCGAGCTGGATTGGCCGTTCGAGGCGGAGGCGGTGGCGGCGTTCGTGCGGGGCTGAGGCAAGGGCTAGCGGGGGTGTTACCTCACTTCGCCGACAGCACCAGATGCGCCTGGATCGTCACCTTGTCGCCGATCACCGAGGTGTCGGCGTATTCGCCGCCGCCCACGCCGTAGTCCAGCCGCTTGAGCGTGCCGGTCACGTCCATCAACGCGGTTCCGCCGGGCTGCGACGTGAAGGTCACGGTGAGGTCGAGCGGGTGGCTGACGCCGCGCAGCGTCAGGTTGCCGTGCGCGATCGCCCGGGTCCCGTCCAGCCGCATGAAACCGGTGGTGAGGTAGTGCGCCTGCGGGTATTTGGTCGCGTTGAAGAAATCCGCGCCCGGCAGGGCGCCATCGCGGTCGGCGTCGCCGGTGGCGGCGCTGGTGGTGTCCACCGTCACGTCGAACTTCGAGTTGGCCAGGCGCACCGGATCGAAGCGGATGTCCGCATGCCATTGCGAGAAGCTGCCCTGGAACGGCGCGCCCTGGAAGGTGGCGGTGAAGCCCAGCGTGCTCTTGTCCTGCTGCACGTGGTAGTCGGCGGCCGCGGCGGCACCCGGCAGAGCGAGGCAGAGCAGCAGGGCGAGGCGTCGGGTGGCGGACAGGGTCATGCGGAATCTCCCTTCGGTCCTTGACGGAGGCGGGCGAACGGCCACATGCGGCGCAGCACGTCGTCCCGGTCGAACACATGATGCTTGAGCGCCGCGCCCACGTGGGCGAGCAGCACCAGCAGCAGGAACCAGAACAGGTACTCGTGCACTTCGTGCGAGAGGCGGCGCAGGTCCGGGTTCTTCGCGGCGATCGCCGGCAGGTTGAACAGCTTGAAGAACTGCAGCGGGTAGCCGCGCACCGAGTTGAACCACCAGCCCGACAGCGGCAGCGCCGCCACCAGCACGTAGAGCAGGCCATGCACCGCGCGCGCGGCCAGCAGCTGCCAGCGCGGCGCGGGAAGCTCGCGCGGCGGGCGGTTGCCCAGGCGCCACAGCAGGCGCAGCACGAACAGGGCCAGCACGGTCAGGCCGATCGATTTGTGCAGGGCCAGCCAGTTGACCTTCTGCATCGGCGTGCTGGCCAGATCCATCAGCAGGCCGAATACGCCGTTGCCCAGGATCAGCAGCGCGATCGTCCAGTGGAAGAACTTGGCGACGGCGCCCCAGCGGTAGGCATCATTGCGCAGCATGGTCGGTTTCCTTGGCGGGGCTGCGTTGTTCTCGGATGGCTTCGACTTCCAGCCACAGCGATACGCGCCGGCCGATCGAGCCCAGGTTGGAGGTCATGCCAAAATCGGTGCGGTCGAGCATGGCGGTGGCGGAAAACCCGGCAATGGTGTGCAGGCCGAAGATGGTGCGCGCCTCGCGGTTGAAGGTAAACGGGATGCTTACTCCGCGGTTGACGCCGCGCAGGGTGAGCTGCCCGTGCAGCACGCCGTGGGTGGCGTCGGTGCGCTCGACCGAGGTGCTGGCGAAGTGCGCGTAGCGCTGGTGCGCGGCGTCGAGGAAGGCGCTCTGGAGTACCGCGGCGTTCCACTCCGAATCGCCCATGTCCAGGCTGGCCAGGTCGATGTCCAGCTCGGTGGCGGCATGGCTCCAGTCGTCCGGGTCGAAGCGCAGCCAGCCGCTCGCGATGTGCAGGCGGCCGAACGGTCGCGAGTAGCCGTCGTGGTCGACGCTGAAGAGGATCTGGCTGTGCACCGTGTCGTAGCGGTAGCGATGCGCGGCCGCCTGGCCGGTCAGCGGCCACGACAGGGCGGCGCAGGCGAGCAGGCGGGCGGCGGCGGGCAGAGCGCTCATCGGCCAAGTCTGGACGATAGGCCGCGTCCGCGCTACCGCGCCTTGGCATTTCGTGCACGGGCCGCGTGGCTACCATCGAAACCCGCCATTATGGAGGTAAGCCATGGCTCGCCCCATCTGGACCGGCACGCTGTCGTTCGGGCTGCTCAACGTCCCGATCCGCCTGATGACCGCCGAGCGAAGGATCGACCTGCACTTCCGCATGCTCGACCAGCGCAACAACCAGCCGGTGCGCTACGAGCGCGTCAATGCCGAATCGGGCGATGAAGTGCCCTGGAAGGACATCGTCAAGGCGTACGAGTACTCCAAGGGCAACTACGTGGTGCTGGAGGAGTCGGACATAAGGAACGCTGCGCCCGAGACGCACGAGACGGTGGAGATCGACAGCTTCATCGACGCCGACGCGCTCACTCCGGCCTACTTCGAGAAGCCCTACTTCCTGGTGCCCGGCAAGAAGGCCGAGAAGGGCTACGTGCTGCTGCGCGAGACGCTCAAGCGCACCGGCAAGATCGGCATCGCGCGCGTGGTCATCCGCACGCGCGAATACCTGTGCGCGGTGATGCCGCAGGACGAGGCGCTGCTCTTGATCCTGCTGCGCTTCCCGCAGGAACTGGTCAGCGCGGAGGAGTACGCGCTGCCGGACAAGCCGGTGGCCGACTACCGCATCAGCGACCGCGAGCTGGAGATGGCCGGCGAACTGATCGAGTCGATGGCCGGGAAGTTCAAGCCGGAGAACTACCGCGACGAATTCCGCGAGCGGCTCACCGCCGTGATCGAGCAGCGACTCAAGAGCAAGGGCATCACCACCGCGCTGGAGGAAGAGGAGCCGGCGCACGCCAATGCCACCACCAACGTGGTCGACTTCATGTCGCTCTTGAAGAAGAGCATCGAGAACAAGCAGCGCACGCCCGCGCGCGGCGAGGACGAGGCGGCGGCAAAGAAACCGGCGACGAAGAAGGCTGCCGCCAAGAAGGCCGAACCGGCGGCCAAGAAGGCCGCATCCCGCAAGGCTCCGGCCAAGAAGGCGCCAGCGACCCGCAAGGGCCGCAAGGCAGGTTGAGGCGGTGCGCCTTTTGCTCGTTGCGTGGGCAGGGCCCGGGCGTGAAGCGCGCGCTCCGGCGGCCGTGCCGCAGCCCTTCTGCCAGCTGCCCTTGTGACGTGAGGACTTCGGCGTGAACGCACACCACCAGGCCGCGACGACGACTGCTCCAGGCCGCGACGCCGGCGCGACGGTGCAGGGCGTGAGAATCACCCACCCCTCGCGCGTGGTCTATCCGGAGGACGGCATCACCAAAGGCGAGGTCGCCGCCTACTACGCGGCGGTGGCCGACTGGATCCTGCCCGAACTGGCCAACCGGCCGCTGTCGATGGTGCGTTGCCCCGGCGGCACCGACAGCGCCTGCTTCTTCCAGAAGCACCACGCGGCCAAGCTGGGCAGCAGCGTGCGGGCCATCCCGCTGGAGGAAAAGGAGGGCGAGGACGAGTACGTCTACATCCGCGACCTCACCGGCCTGCTGCAGCTGGTGCAGATGAACACCCTGGAGTTCCATCCCTGGGGCTCGCGGGTGGACAAGCCCGATTCGCCCGATCGCATCGTGCTCGACCTCGATCCCGCGCCTGGCGTGGCGTGGGAGGCGGTGGTGGAGGGCGCACGCGAAATACGCGGGCAGCTGGACCGGCTCGGCCTGGCGAGCTTCGTGCGCACCAGCGGCGGCAAGGGACTGCACGTGGTGGTGCCGTTCCGGCGCGGCCCGGGCTGGCCGGCGGTCAAGGCGTTCTGCGAGTCGCTGGCCGACGCGATGGTCGAGCGGGATCCCGGGCGCTACATCGCCACCGCCAGCAAGGCCAAGCGTGAGGGGAAGATCTTCATCGACTGGCTGCGCAACGCGCGTGGCGCGACCAGCGTCTGCAACTGGTCGCTGCGGGCGCGCGCCGGGGCGCCGGTGGCGATGCCGCTGCGCTGGGAGGAGCTGGGCAAGATCGAAAGCGGGGCCGCGTTCGGCATGCGGGCGGCGCTGGAGCGGGCACGGAGCCTGAAGGCCGATCCGTGGGACGGGATGGCCAAGTTGCAGCAGCGGTTGCCGAAGCAGTAGGTGGCTGCTCGGTGGGCGGCTTTCAGTCAACGTACTGAAGAGCCTCTCCCTCTCCCCAACCCTCTCCCCCGGCGGGGCCGGGGGAGAGGGAGCATATGAGGCAGGCTTGCCAGTTCTTCCCTGGGTGGGAGGGCAGGGGGCCTATGCGAAAGGCCCCATGGCTCCCTCTCCCCCCGAGCCTGCTCGGGGGAGAGGGTTGGGGAGAGGGGGAGGCCCTTGCCTTACTTCACCCGCAGCACGTCATTGGACCGGTCCGCGTCGGGCAGCGCATGCGAAGGATCCAGCTGCGCCGACACCACCTTGCGCGTGCCGGCCACCCGTACCACGTACTCGCGGTGCTGCTGCCAGGTCTCCACCGGCACGCGCACGTCCTGGTGGCTGCCGTCGTCGTAGGTCAGCCGCAGCGTGTTGGGCAGCACCAGCGGGTCGAGGTTGGCCACCGTCACCGCGGCGCCGTGCGACCAGTCGCCGTCGATCGGCTCGACCTTGCGCACTGCCATGTCGAAGGGCCAGTTGTGCTGGTACCAGCCGCGCCAGAACCAGCCCAGGTCCTCGCCGCCCTCGCTCTCCATGAAGCGGAAGAAATCCGACGGCGAGGGATGGTGGTAGGCCCAGGTGGCGATGTACTTGCGGAAGGCGTCGTCGAAGCGCTCCGGCCCCAGGATCTGCTCGCGCAGCAGCACCAGGCCGAAGGCGCCCTTGAAGTAGCTGATCGGATGGCGGTACTTCTCGCTCGTCTCGTCGGCGCCGTTGAGCAGGGCTGGCGCGTCCGCGTCGGCGAGCACCTGGGCGATCTCGTCGGCTGGGTTGCCGCCCTTGGGGGCGTATTCGCTGTCGCGTTTGGGCGCGTACACGCCGTGGCCGAAGGCGTCCGCCTCGCCGATGTCGATGAAGGTGTTGAAGCCTTCGTCCATCCAGGCGTGGCGGCGTTCGTTGGAACCCACGATCATCGGGAACCAGCTGTGCCCGATTTCGTGCGCGATCACCATGTGCAGGCTCTTGCCGCGGGCACGTTTGGCATCGAAGGTGATGCCCGGGTACTCCATGCCGCCGGCGGTGCCGGCCTCGTTGATCGCCACCGGCCAGGGATACGGGAACCACTCCTTCGAGAAGTACTCGGTGGAGGCCTTGAGGTACTCGGTGGCGCGGCCCCAGGCGGCGTCGCCCGCGCTTTCCACCGGGTAGACCGACATCGCCAGCGCGGTCTTGCCCTGCGGCAGGTTGATGCGGGCGGCGTCCCACACGAACGCCTTCGAGGCGCCGAAGGCGACGTCGCGGGTGTCGTGCATGCGGAAGTGCCAGGTCAGCGTGCCGCCTTGCCTGGGCCGGCTGGCCGGGTCGGTGACTTCGGCCGGCGTGCGGATCATCACCGTCTTGTCGCTGTGGCGGGCCTCGTCCAGGCGCTTGAGCTGCGTGGCGGTGAGCACGTCCTTGGGGTTCACCAGCTCGCCGGAGCCGGCCACGATCATGTCCGAGGGCACGGTGACCTTGTAGTCGAAGTCGCCGTACTCGAGGTAGAATTCGCTGTTCAAGTAAGGGGCGGTGTCCCAGCCGCGCAGGTCGTCGTAGACGCACAGGCGCGGGTACCACTGGGCCATCTCGAAGATGTCGCCGTTCTTGCTGGCGTTGACGTCCATGCGTCCGCCGAACTCGCCCGGCACGGTGAAGCTCCAGGCGATGCGCACGCGCACGCTGCCGCCGTTGCCCTTGACCGCCTCGGGCAGGCGGACCTGCATGCGCGTATCGGAGACCAGCCACTTGACCGGCTGGCGATGACCCTGGGCGTCCTCCACCTCGACCGAGGCGATGCGATAGCCGCTGGTGAACTCGGTGGGGAACTGGCTGGTGAAGGCGCCGCGCGCGTCGGGCCTGTAGCGGTTCTGGTCCAGCTGCAGCCACAACACGTCCAGCGCGCCGGGGCTGTGGTTGGTGTAGGTGATGGTCTCGCGGCCGGTCAGCAGGCGGCTGGCTGGATCGAGCGTGGCCTCGATCGCGTAATCGGCGCGGTTCTGCCAGAACAGCGGGCCGGGCCGGCCGTCGGCCGAGCGGTAGGCGTTGACCGGGTCGGGGTAGGTGAACGGAGCGAAGGTCTTGAGCGGGTCGAAGCGCGGCGCGTCGGCGGCGGCCGCGATTCCGGCGGCCAGCGCCAGCGCGCCGGCGATGGAAAGAGCGAGAGCTTTCATGCAATCCCCTGTGGCTACGGTTGGCCGCCGGCGCGGATCAGCGCGAGCACTTCGTGGCAGGCGCCCATGGTGTGGTAGTCGACCTTGCCCGCGGGACTCTTCTCGTCGTCGTACTTGCGGTTGTCGTGGGTGAGGATGCGATACCACGCGCCGTACTTGTGGTCGACGAAATGCTGCCACGCGTAGGTCCACAGCTTCACGTACCACTCGTCATAGGCGGCCAGGCCGGTACGCGCATGCAGCAGCGCGGCGGCGGCCAGCGACTCGGCCTGCACCCAGAAGTACTTGTCGCCGTCGCAGACCGTGCCGTTGGGGGCGAAGCCGTAGCTGATGCCGCCGTTTTTGTCGTCCCAGGCGCGCATCAGCGCGGTGTCGAACAGGTGGCGGGCGGTCGGCAGCAGCCAGCGCTCCTCGCGGCCGCGCTCGGCCAGCAGCGATTCGAGGATCACCAGCAGCTTTGCCCATTCGGTCTGGTGACCGGGCTGGAAGCCCCACGGGCGGAACAGGTGGCGCGGGTTGTCGCGGTGGTAGTTCCAGTCGACGTTCCAGTCCGCGTCGTAGTGCTCCCACACCAGGCCGTTGGCCTTGGCGGCCTGGCGGCGCGTCATGTTATCGGCCAGCAGCAGGGCGCGGTCCAGGTAGCGCACGTCGTCGCTGGCCTGGTAGGCGGCCAGCATCGCCTCGCACATGTGCATGTTGGCGTTCTGGCCGCGGTAGGGCGAGAAGTTCCAGTGCTCGTCCGCCTCGTCCTTGTACAGGCCGGCCTCGGCGTCCCAGTAGCGCTTCTCCAGCAGGTCCCAGGTCTCGTCCATCCACGGAGCGGCCTCGACGATGCCCGCGCGCCGCGCGCTGGCGCAGGCGAGCAGCACGAAGGCCACCCCGTAGGCGTGGTTGGTGCGGTCCTCAGGGCGGCCATCGGCGATCGTCCAGGCGTAGCCGCCGGTGGCCGGGTTGCGGTGCACCTCGTGCACGTAGTGCAGGCCGTGGCGGGCGGCCTCGAGGTAGTCCGGATCCTCGAACTCCATCGCCGCCAGCGCGTAGTTGAAGACGAAGCGCGTGCTGCTGACCAGGTGGCGGTGGCTGCGGTCGTAGATCGTGCCGTCGTCCTTGAAGTACTGGAAGAAGCCGCCGGCCGGGTCGATCGCGCGCGGGTGGTAGAACGCCATGGTCCGGGCGATGTGCTCGCGCAGGAAATGCTCGCTGCGGAAGTCGGGCAGGGTGGTCATCGGTTCGATTCCAGGAAGGCGTGGACTTCCGCCGCGCTCGGCATCGCGGTGAACGAGCCCTGGCGGGTGACGGTGAGCGCGCCGCAAGCCGCGGCGAAGGCGAGCATGTCGCGCAGCGCCGCGTCATCGCGCAGGAGTGCGTCGAAGCCGCCCGTTTCCAGTGCGGCGAGCCGGCACAGCAGGCCGCCGACGAAGGCGTCGCCCGCGGCGGTGGTGTCGACTGCGGCGACCTGGGGGCAGGGCAGTTCGCCGCTCGCGTCGCGGCGGAACCAGCGCAGCGGCCGCGGGCCGTCGGTGACCACCAGCAGGCGCGTGCGGCCCTGCCACAGGCGGCCGGGCAAGGCATCGTGCTCGGCCAGCCAGGCGAATTCCTCGGCGCACAGCTTCACCACGTCGGCCAGGTGCAACGCCGGCCACACCGACGGGCGCGGGTTCGATTCGCGTGGCCACAGCGCCGGGCGCAGGTTGAGGTCGAAGCTCACCAGCGCGCCGGCGGCCTGTGCGCGGCGCATGCCTTCGCGGGTGGTTTCGGCCAGCTCCGGATCGGTCATGCTGTTGGAGCAGACGTGGAACACCGCGGCGTCGTCGAACGCGCCGGCGCGGAAATGCTCCGGCCGGAACAGCAGGTCGGCCGAAGGCGGGCGGTAGAAATTGAAGCTGCGCTCGCCGCGGGCGTCGAGGCTGACGAAGGCCAGCGCCGTGTTGGCCTCGGCCGTGCGCGCCACGTCCTGCACGCCGACGCCGGCGCGGCGCAGGCTGTCGAGCAGGAAATCGCCGAAGGGATCGGTCGAGAGCATGCCGGCGAAGCGCGCGCGGCCGCCCAGCCGCGCCACCGCCACCGCCACGTTGGCCGGCGCGCCGCCGGCGAAGGGCACGAAGGCGCGCGGGAAGCCGCCGTCGCCGCTGCCTTCGGCGTGGAAATCGATCAGCGCCTCGCCGAAACAGAGGATGTCCTGCGCCATGCCCCGGCCCTCAGCGCGCAAGCGTCGGCGCGTCGACGACGCGCGAACCGCGCAGGCCGTAGAACACGATGTAGGCGTAGCAAAGCGCCGGCAGCACGAAGGCCATCTGCACGCCGATGCGGTCGGCCAGCGCGCCCTGCGCGAAGGGCACGACGGCGCCGCCGACGATGGCCATGATCAGCAGGCTGGACGCCTTCTCCGTCAACGGCCCGAGCCGCTCGATGCCCAGCGTGAAGATGGTCGGGAACATGATCGAGTTGAACAGGCCGATCGCCACGATGCTCCAGCCGGCGGTCATCCCTGCCGTGCTCATGGTGGTGGCCAGCAGCAGGATGTTGACGAGCGCGAACAGCGCCAGCAGTGCGCGCGGCGAGTAGCGCGTCATCAGCCAGGAGCCGGCGAAGCGGCCGATCATCGCGCCCAGCCAGTAATACGACACGTAGGTTGCGGCGCTCGTCTCGGGCATGTTGCCGATCCGCGGCAGGGTCAGGTAGCTCACCATGAAGCTGCCGATCGATACCTCCGCGCCCACGTAGCAGAAGATCGCGAGCACGCCGAACAGCACGTGCGGGACGCGCAGCGCATCGAGCAGGGTGTGGCGGCCGCGGTCGGCCTGCTCGGTGGCTTCCTCCAGCGCGGGCAGGCGGAACAGATACACCAGCACCGCCAGCGCGAACAGCGCGATGGCCAGGCCCAGGTAGGGGCCTTGCACGGTCTGCGCTTCCTGCGTGCGGTAGGCCAGCTGCGCCGCAGGCGACAGTTGCGCCACCTCCAGCGAGCTTTTCACCGCGACGCTCAGGATCAGGAGGCCGCCGAAGTGCGGCGCCAGGAAGGTGCCGAAGGAGTTGAGCGCCTGCGCCAGGGTGAGCCGGCTGGAGCTGGTGCGCTCGGGGCCGAGCAGCGCCACGTACGGATTGGCCGCGACCTGCAGCACGGTGATGCCGGTGGCCAGCACGAACAGCGCGCCCAGGAACGCGGGGTAGGAATGCAGCCCCGCCGCCGGCCAGAAGCCCATCGCGCCGACGCCGGCGATCGCCAGTCCCGCCACGATGCCGAGCTTGTAGCCCAGCCGCGCCACCGCCCAGCCGGCCGGCAGCGACATCAGGAAATACGCGCCGAAGAAGGTGAACTGCACCAGCATCGCCTGGGCGTAGTTCAGTTCGAACAGAGCCTTGAGGTGCGGGATCAGGATGTCGTTGAGGCAGGTGAGGAAGCCCCACATGAAGAAGATCGTGGTGACCACGCCCAGCGCCACCGGATTGTCGGTGTAGCGATCGCGCGGTCCCGCCGCGGAGGCGACGGGCGTTGGGGCAGGTGCGTTGGCGAAGGCCATGGAAGGCTCCTGGTCAGGCGGGCGGGCAACTGCTGGCGCGGATCACCAGCTGGACGGGGGCGACGATACGGCGCGCCTGCGCGGTCGGGTCGCGCAGCCGCTCCAGCAGCATCTGCGCCGCCTGGCGGCCGCGCGCGCGTGGCGCGGCGGCGAGCGTGGTCAGGGAAGGCGCGGCGAGCGCGGCTTCGGCGATGTCGTCGAAGCCGGTGAGCGCGAAGTCGCGGCCGGGCGCGAGGCCGCGCTGGGTCAGGCCGTGCATCAGGCCCAGCGCGACCGCGTCGTTGTAGCAGACCGCCGCGGTGGGCGCCGGATCGCCGGCGAACAGCGCCTCGGCGCAGCGTGCCGCATCGAGGCGGGTCGGCGCGCACTCGACTTCCCAGTGCGGCGCCACCGGCAGACCGGCGGCCTGCATCGCCTCGCGGTAGCCGGCGCGGCGCTGGCGGCAGGAGCTGGAATCGCGGTGGCCGCCGAAGAAAGCGATGCGTCGGTGGCCCTGGGCGACCAGGTGCGCGGTGGCCTCGCGGGCGCCCTGCTGGTTGTCCAGCAGCAGCGTGTCCCAGTGCGCGTATTCCGGCTGCTCGCCGGCCAGTTCGCGGTTGAACAGCAGCAGCGGCGTGCGTGCGCCCACCGCAGCGAGCACGTGGCGGGCGTCGCTGCCTTCGGCGGGCGACAGGATGATGCCGCCGGGGCCGTGCTCGATCATCGAGCCGAGCACGGCCTGCTCGCGCCGGGGCGACTCGCTGGAGGAGCCGAGCAGGGTGACCATGCCGGCCTCGCCCACGATCTCGTCCACGCCCGCGGCGAATTCGGCGAAGAAGGGATTGGCCAGTTCGTTGATCACCAGCGCGATCGAGGACGATGTGCGCCGACGCAGGTTGGCCGCGGCGCGGTTGTACACGTAGCCCTGCTTGCGCAGTTCGGCCTCGACGCGGGCGCGGGTGTCCTTGTTGACCAGCGGGCTCCCACGCAGCACCAGCGACACGGTCGCGCGCGAGACGCCGCAACCGGCGGCGATGTCGCGTACCGTGACCTTGCGGCCGAGCGGGGGAGTGCTGTCCATGGGGCGGCCTGGTTTGGAACGATCCAAATGTAGTCGATTGGCCGGTGGGTGCAAGCGTGAGTTTCGCGAAGGGTGGTGTGCGCGCCGGTCGCCTCCTTCCGTCTGTCGGCACATCCCCACGTTCACGGAGGAAGGCGCCGTGCATGGAGGCCGGGTCTGACGCGTTGCTACGCCGGGCCATTCACGCACCGCAACATGCATACCCGCCCCGGCGCTGATAGCTTGCCCGTTTGGAACGATCCAAACGGAGACCCCCATGCGCCCGAGCCTGCCTCGCCTGGTCCTCGCCCTGGCCCTGCTGCCCGGCCTTGCTCTTGCAGCCAGCCATGCGGGCGACGTCGACCCGCGCATCGGCACCGGTGGCGACGGCCATACCTTTCCCGGCGCCACGGTTCCCTTCGGCATGATCCAGCTGTCGCCCGACACGGCGATGCCGGACTTCAAGCACGCCTACAAGTGGGCCGCCGGCTACCAGTACGGCGACACCACCATCATGGGTTTCTCCCACACCCACTTCTCCGGCTCTGGCCATTCGGACCTGGGCGACGTGCTGGTGATGCCGATCGCCGGCGAGGTGAAGCTGGAGCCGGGTGACCCGGCCAAGCCCGGCAGCGGCTACCGCTCGCGCTTCGAGCATGCCAGCGAGGTCGAGCAGGCCGGCTACTACGCGGTGACCCTGGCCGACTACGGCATCCGCGCCGAGCTCACCGCCGGCCGCCGCGTGGGCTGGCACCGCTACACCTTTCCCAAGGGCAAGAGCGCCCACCTGCTGCTGGACCTGCGTCCGAGCATCTACGACTACCCCGGCAAGGTGCTGTGGTCGAAGCTCGAGGTGGCGGCCGACGGCACCGTCAGCGGCTGCCGTACCACCCGCGGCTGGGCGCCGGGGCGGGAGCTGTGCTTCGCCATGCGCTTCAATCAGCCGATCGCCTCGCGCACGCTGTACGACCGCGAGAGCGGCATCGTCTACAAAGGCTTCAAGGGACCGGGCAACCAGCCGGTGGACCACGATGCGCAGAACGGCCGCGCGCTGGTCGGCGTATTCGACTTCGGGGTGCTGGCCAGGCCGCTGGAAGTGAAGGTGGCGATCTCGCCGGTGAGCGCGGCCAATGCGGTCGCCAACCTCGACGCCGACGGCAAGGGCTGGGACTTCGACGCCCGTCGCGCCGAGGCCAGGGCCGCCTGGGACAAGGCGCTGGCGGTGATCGACGTGGACGCACCCGGCACCCTGCGCACGCAGTTCTACACCGCGCTCTACCACGCCATGCTCTCGCCGACCCTGAGCATGGACGCCAACGGCCAATACCGCGGCCCCGACCATGCCGTGCACCAGGCGCAGGGCTTCGAGTTCTATTCGACCTGGTCGCTGTGGGACGTCTACCGCGCCCAGCAGCCGCTGATGGTGCTGCTGCGGCCGGACCTCTCCACCGATTTCGTGCGTTCGCTCGTCGCCGCGCGCGAGGCCAGCCCCTTCGGCATCCTGCCGGTGTGGGCGTACCAGGGCCTGGAGACCTGGTGCATGATCGGCTACCACGCCGTGCCGGTGATCGCCGACGCCTACGTCAAGGGCGTGCGCGGCTTCGACGCCGGCAAGGCGCTGGACGCCATGGTCGCCAGCGCCACCTATGGCCCCTACGGCGACCTGGCCGACTACATGAAGCTGGGCTACGTGCCGATCGACAAGGAGCCCGAGGGCGCCTCCAAGACGCTCGAATACGCCTACGACGACTGGTCGCTGGCGCAGATGGCCAAGGCGATGGGCCGCAAGGACCTTGCCGCCGCCTTCGAGAAGCGTGCCGGCAACTGGAAACACGCCTGGGACGCCAAGACCGGCTTCATGCGCGCGCGCAAGAGCGACGGCGCCTTCCGCGAGCCCTTCGACCCTGCGGCGGCCGGCTACGGCACCGACTACACCGAAGGCAACGCCTACCAGTATTCCTGGTACGTGCCGCAGGACGTGCCCGGCCTGATCGCGGCCGCGGGCGGCGATGCCACCTTCGTCCGGCGCCTGGACGAGGTCTTCGACGCAAAGGTCGACCCGGCGCGTTTCAAGAACGTGGAGGACATCACCGGCCTGATCGGCTGGTACGCCCACGGCAACGAACCCAGCCATCACATCGCCTATTTGTATGACTACGCCGGCGCGCCGTGGAAGACGCAGGAGCGCCTCAAGCAGATCATGGACAGCCAGTACGCCGCCCGTCCGGACGGCCTCACCGGCAACGACGACCTGGGCCAGATGTCGGCCTGGTACGTGTTCACCGCGCTGGGCTTCTACCCGGTGACGCCGGCCAGCGACGTCTACGCGATCGGCCGGCCTTTCGTCGAGCGCGCCACGCTGCACCTGGCCAACGGCAAGGAGTTCACCGTCAGTGCCGCGCCGCTGGACCCGGCGCACCCCTACGTGGGCGAGGTCAGCCTGAACGGCAAGCCGTTGGCCAAGCCGTTCCTGCGCCATGGGCAGATCCTCGCCGGCGGCGAGCTGCACTTCCGCATGCAGGCCCAGCCGGCCCGGTAGCCGGCTTCACGGCAAGTGGCTTCCTCTCCCGGCTGCGCCAAGGGAGAGGGAGCAAAGCGGGCGTCCGCGCCGGGCTGCCGACGGCCATCTGCCGTCACCCATCCCTAACGCGGTGTACGCTTTCATCACGGGTTCACCGGCCGGGGGCGGTACGCCGTAAGCTCCGCGCGGCCGCCGAGCCAGTGAGGAAGACTCCGCCGCATGCCCAGCCGCCATCGCGCCCTGCTGCCCAGAATCCGCCGCGGCGTGTACCGCTGGCGTGTGCCGCGGTGGCGCATGGCCGGGCTGCTCTGCGCGGTGCTGGTCATCGTGCTGCTGCCCTACCTGGCCACCCGCACCAGCCACACCGATGCGATGGAGGCCGGCGAGCTGGTGACCCACTCCTCCGAGGTCAAGTCGCTCACCTACCGCATCGCCTACGTCACCCGCAGCAGCGAGGCGGCGGTCTACCGCCTGCTCGAGGGCGACCGGGACCCCTCGCTGGTGGAGAGCGCCCGCCAGGCCGGCAACGACGTGCCTGCCCTGCTGGGCCAGCTGAGCGACATGACCCGCGACAACGCCACGCAGCAGGCGGCGATCGGCGCGCTGGGCAACGTGGCCAACGGCCGGCTGGCTCTGCTGGAGCAGGCGCTTGCGCGCATCCAGCACGGCGATCGCGTCGGCGCGGTGGCGGCGCTGCACGACGCCGGCACGCTGTTCCGCATGGACCAGCAGATCGAGACCGTGGTGCGCAACGAGGGCAGCCTGCTGATGGAACGCCGCGCGCACGCCAAGCGCAGCGCCTTCCAGAGCGCGCTGGTGCTGACCATCACGTCGGTCGCCCAGATCGTGCTGCTGTCGATCATCGTGTTCGTGTCCGAGCGCCAGATCGCCCGCCGCATGCGCGCCGAGACGCGCGAGAGCCAGGCGGTGCACCGCTCGCGGATGATCGTGCAGGCCGTGCGCGAGCCGATCGCCTTGCTCGACGCGCAGCTGCGCACGCTGCTGGTCAACACCGCTTTCGGCGAGCTGTACGGCCTGCCCCAGGAGGAACAGAGCCAGCAGCGTGCGCTGCAGGAAGTGGGCGAGGGCGCCTGGACCGACGGCGCGCTGCTGCAGCGCCTGCGCGACGTGCTGCTGCACAACCGCGAGCTGTGGGACTACGAACTGGTGCAGCGCACGGTGGGCGGCATCGATCGCCACGTCATGGTCAACGCCCGCCGCCTGCAGCAGCACGAGGGCGACGAGCCGGTGCTGCTGCTCACCGTCAGCGACGTCACCGCGCGCGCGCTGGTCGAGCAGCAGGTCAAGGAGCTCAATCGCCAGCTCGAAGGCAAGGTCGAGCAGATCTCCGACGTCAACCGCGAGCTGGAGGCCTTCAGCTACTCCGTCTCGCACGACCTGCGCGCGCCGCTGCGCCACATCGCCGGCTTCACCGGCAAGCTCAAGCGCCATATCGAGGAGCACCTGGACGACACCGCCGCGCACTACCTGGACGTGATCGGCACCTCGGCCACCCGCATGGCGCAGCTGATCGACGACCTGCTGGTGTTTTCGCGCCTGGGCCGCGGCGCGCTCAGACTGCAGGCGGTGGACATGCAGTCGCTGGTGGACGAGGCGCGCGCGCTGGCCGAGTCCGAGGCGGGCGAGCGCAAGATCGAGTGGACCATCGGCCCGCTGCCGATCGTGATCGGCGACGAGAACATGCTGCGCACCGTGTGGCAGAACCTGATCGGCAACGCGGTCAAGTACACCGGGCGGCGCGAGGTCGCGCAGATCGCCGTGGGCGTGGAGCGCGACCGCGACGGTGAATACGTCTTCACGGTGGCCGACAACGGCGCGGGGTTCAATATGGAGTACGCCGGCAAGCTGTTCGGCGTGTTCCAGCGCTTGCACCGCGCCTCCGAATTCCCGGGCAACGGCATCGGCCTGGCCAATGTGCGCCGCATCGTCGCGCGCCATGGCGGCCGGGTCTGGGCCGAGGCGGAGCCCGAGCGCGGCGCGAGCTTCCATTTCTCGCTGCCGGCCACCGAACTGGCCGAGGCGCGCACCACGAGGCGTCCATCATGAACAACCGCCACCTGGGGCCCGTATTGCTGGTGGAAGACAGCCTGGCCGATGCCGAGATGGCCCTGGACGCCCTGCGCGAGGCCAACCTCGCCAACCCGGTGGTGCATGTGGAAGACGGCGTCGACTGCCTGGACTACCTGCATTGCCGCGGCGCCTGGCTGGGCCGCGAGGCGGTCGATCCGTCGGTGATCCTGCTGGACATCAAGATGCCGCGCATGAATGGCTTGGAGGTGCTCACCCGTCTGCGCGATGATGAGCGGCTGCGGCTGATCCCGGTGGTCGTCCTGTCGTCCTCGCGCGAGGAAAGCGACCTGGCGCGCAGTTGGGATCTGGGCGTGAATGCCTACGTGATCAAGCCGGTGGACGTGGACCAGTTCTTCGAGGCGGTGCGCACGCTGGGCCGGTTCTGGGCGGTACTCAACCAGTTGCCGGAACACGACTGACCGTCCCGGCGAAGGAACGACACAGGAGCGCAGGAGACTGCATGCCCAACCCGAACACGCGGGCGCTGCCCGCCATCCGCATCCTGCAGGTCGAAGACGACCCGATCGACGCCGAGCTGATCCAGGCCGAACTGGACGCCGACGGCCTCGACTACGAGGTGCGCCTGGTTGACGACGAGGCCGACTACGTCGCCTGCCTGCGCGAGTTCGAACCGCACATCGTGCTGTCGGACCTGAGCCTGCCGGGCTTTTCCGGGCAGCGGGCGCTGGAGCTGCTGCGGAGCCACGACGAAGACCTGCCCTTCATCTATGTCTCGGCGACGCTGGGCGAGGAAGCCGCCGTCGAGGCGCTGCGCAACGGCGCCACCGATTACATCCTCAAGCAAAACCCGGCGCGCCTGGCCACCGCCGTGCGCCGCGCGCTGGCCGAAGCGGAGGCAGTGCGCGCCAAGCGTCGCGCCGAGGCCGAGCTGATCCGCGCGCAGCGCTTCGAGAGCCTGGCGATGCTCGCCGGGGGCCTGAGCCACGACCTGCGGAACCTGCTGCAGCCGCTGCTGCTGGCCGGCGACAGCCTGCAGGATTACCAGGACGATCCGCGCCTGGCGCGACTGGGCGCGCTGGTGCGCGACTGCGGGCGGCGCGGCCTGCAGATGGTGCAGTCGATGCTCTCCTTCGCCCGCGGCGCGCGCCGCGCCGACCCGGTGCGCGTGGGCGCGCTGATGGATGCGCTGGGCCTGCTGCTGCGCGGCAGCGTGCCCAGGAACGTGCGCATGGAAATGGTGGTGGACGACCGCGAACTGACCTTCGAGGGCAACCACACCGAGCTGCAGCAGGCCTTGCTCAACCTGTGCCTCAACGCGATCCAGGCGATGACCGAGGGCGGCGAACTGCGCGTGATCGCGGCCGAATGCGAGCTGGCCGGCGATTTCTTCCTGGCCGGCGAGGCGCCGCGTCCCGGACGCTACCTGCGCCTTACCGTCGCCGACACCGGCCCGGGCATGCCGCCGGAGGTGCGCGCGCGCCTGTTCGAGCCGTTCTTCACCACCAAGGAAGGCGGCACCGGGCTGGGCCTGCTTTCCTGCCAGCGCATCGTCGCCAGCCACGATGGCGTGATGCGGCTGGACAGCGAGCCGGGCAAGGGCACCGCCTTCCATCTCTACATACCGCTCAAGGAGTTTTCGGTCGAGCAGGTCGCGCGTGAGGAAGATGAGGGCGAGAGCCTGCTCGGCGAGGCCGAACGCGTGCTGGTGGTGGTGGAGGAGGCCGGCCCGCTGTCGCTGCTGGTCGACATCCTGGACGGTTACGGCTACCAGCCGCATGCCAGCCAGAGCGGTACCGCGGCCTTGCAGTGGATCGAAGCCCACGGCGTGCCGGACCTGGTGCTGATGGACGCCGACATGAATCTTTTCACCGGCGTACGCACGCTGGCGGCGCTGATCGAACATGGCTACCGGCGCGCCGTGCTGCTGCTGGCCCGGCCCGAGGCGCCGCCCGACCTGGAGGAACTGCCTTTGATGGAGCGGCTCTACCTGGTCGACAAGCCGATCAACACGCAGCAGCTGCTGCGCACGATGCGCCAGGCGCTGGACGGGCGCGAGGGGGAGGCATAGGAGGCCTTTCACGAGGCCTCCCGATCCACCTCACGGGCACCTTCCTCCGTAAACGGGGAAGTACCAGGGCATGAGCTCTCGCGAGTGAACCGTCCCCGGTTACGGGACGTGCCGAGGCGGAGGGCGCCCGGAGCGCGGCCTTCCGGCTCAGTCGATCCCGAGCTTCTTCAGCTTGTAGCGCAGCGCCCGGAAGGTGATGCCGAGCTTCTTCGCCGCCGCGGTCTTGTTGTAGCGGGATTCTTCCAGCGCCTTGATGATCGCGGTGCGCTCGAGGTTGCTGATGTAGTCGTCCAGCGGCACACCGCTGCCCGGGCCGGCATGCGGCACCGTCGGCTGGGAGGCGACCGGCGCGCCCGGCTGCGGCGCGTGCATGGCCGCGTGCGCGGCGTTGACCGGATCGGCCTGGCGCAGCGGGCGTTGCGGCAGCATCAGGTCGGAGGCGTCGATGGTGTCGCCCTCGCACATCGCCATGGCGCGCTCGAGGATGTTCTCCAGCTCGCGCACGTTGCCGGGGAAGTCGTATTCCTCCAGCGCCTGCTGCGCGTCCGGCTTCAGCCGGCCAGGCGTGCCGCCACTCTTGGCGGCAAGCGAGCGCAGGATGAAGGCGGCCAGTTGCGGCACGTCCCCGCGCCGCTCGCGCAGCGGCGGCACGCGCAGCTCGATCACGTTGATGCGGTAGAACAGGTCCTGGCGGAACTGGCCCTGCTCGACCAGCCGGCCCAGGTCCTTGTGCGTGGCCGACAGGATGCGCACGTCCACCGGCACCTCCTCGCGCGCGCCGATCGGGCGCACCGCCTTCTCCTGGATCGCGCGCAGGAGCTTGACCTGCATGTGCAGGGGCAGCTCCGCCACTTCGTCCAGGAACAGCGTGCCGCCGTGCGCGGCCTGGAACAGGCCCTCCTTGTCGGAGCTGGCGCCGGTGAAGCTGCCTTTCTTGTGGCCGAAGAACTCACTCTCCATCAGCTCGGAGGGAATCGCGCCGCAGTTGACCGGCACGAACGGCCCGCTCGCGCGCGGGCCCTGCTCGTGGATAAGCCGCGCCACCAGTTCCTTGCCCACGCCCGATTCGCCGGCGATGTACACCGGCGCCTGGTTGCGCGCGAGCTTGCCGATGGTGGCGCGCACCTGCTGCATCGCCGGCGAGTCGCCGACCAGCCGGCCGGCCGCGCCGGTCGCCACCGAGGCGCCACCGCCGCTCTTGCGTTCCTCGGCCAATTGCAGCGCGGTGCGCACGAGCCGGCGCAGCATGTGGATGTCCACCGGCTTGGAGACGAAGTCGAACGCGCCGGCCTTGAGCGCGTTCACCGCGGCGTCGACATTGCCGTAGGCGGTGATCATCGCAACCGGCGTGTCCGGGTGCGTGGCGGCGATCAGCTCGATCACCTCGTGGCCGGTGCCGTCGGGCAGGCGCATGTCGGTGAAGCACAGGTCATAGCTGCGCTCGCCCAGCGCGCGGCGCGCCTCCGCCACGGTGCCCACAGCCTCCACCTTGAGGTCCATCCGGCCGAGCGTGATGGTCAGCAGCTCGCGGATGTCGCGTTCGTCGTCGATGACCAGGACGGTCTGTGCGGACATGGTTCTCTTCGTCAGGCGGTAACGGCGAAAGGGTATAGCAGTTTGGCCGCTCTGTGCGTCGACCGGAGGCGAGGAACCGCGTGATGGCTCGCTTCACGCGGCAGCTTCCACGGGGCACGCGGGAAGGCCTTGTGCGGTCCGCGCGCGAAGGCTCGCCGCAAGCCCCGGCACCGCCCTTTCCCGGACGGCGGAGGGCGCAAGGCGTCAGCCCGCTTCGCCCCCATCCCCCGGCAGCCGCGCCGGTGGCGTGAGCACCAGCCGGAAGCAACTGCCGCCACCGGCCACGCGCACGTACTCCAGCGAGGCCTGGTTCGCCTCGCTCATCTGCCGCGCCAGGTACAGGCCCAGGCCCGTGCCGTACTCGTGCGTGGTGTAGAACGGCTCGAAGATCTGCGCGGCGACCTTGGGCGCGATGCCCGGGCCGCGGTCGATCACTTCCATGATCGGCACGCCATGCTCGCCCTGGCGCACCACCACCATCACCCGCGCCGGCTCGCCCGGCATGCGGCCGTAGCGCAGCGCGTTCTGCACTAGGTTCCACACCACCTGCTGCAGTTGCTGCGGATCGGCCACCGCCGCCACCGCTGCGTTGCCGGTGATCACCCGCAGCGAGTCCTCGCCGATGTCGTTGCCCTGCTTGTACTCCTCCACGAAGCCGTTGGCCCAGCGGCCCAGGTCCAGCGTCTCCGGTCGCGAGCGCTCGCGACGGGAGAGCTGCAGGATGTTCTCGATGATCTCGTTGAGCCGCACGCAGTGGTTGTTGATGATCTCCACCATGCGCGCGTCGCTCGGGTTGAGCTCGCGCGACTCGGCCAGCAACTGCGCCGAATAGCGGATCGCCGCCAGCGGGTTCCTGATCTCGTGCGCGATCGAGGCGGACAAACGGCCCAGCGAGCTCAGGGTCAGTTCCTCGGCGCGGCGCGACAGCAGCGAGGTGTCGTCCAGGAAGATCAGCACGTGCGAGTCGTCGTTGGGCGCCAGGCGCGTGAAGCGCGGCACCACTTCAGGGACGCCATCGGCCAGTTGTGTGGCGGTTTCGTCCAGCTTGCCCGAGGTCATCCAGTGGTAGAGCCGGCGCGAGAGCTCCGGCGCCAGCTTGCCCAGGTCGCGCTGGTCGGCCGGCGGGTTGCCCAGCAGCATCCAGGCCGATTCGTTCAACTGGTGGATGCGGTTGGCGTCGTCCACCAGCAGCACGCCGGTCTTCATGCGCCGGATGATCAGCTCGTTGACCTGGGAGAGGTTGGCCAGGTCCAGGCTGCGCTGCTCGGCCAGCGCCTCGGTGGCGCGCAACTGGCGCCCGAGCACGTGGCACAGCGTGGTGCTGGCGAAGTAGGCCAGACCGAGCAGGCCCGACTCGAGCAGGTCGCCGTCGCCGGGCGCCCTGGCGATCAGCGTGTGGCCGAGCATGCCCAGCGTGGCCAGCGCGGCGAAGAAGCTGGACAGCCGCAGCGGCAGCACCAGCGCGCCGGTGCACAGGTTCACCGCCAGCATCATGGCGATGCCGATGCGCGCTTCGTGGATCAGCCAGGCGGCCAGCACCGCCACCAGGATGTCCACCACCAGCGCCCCGGACACCACCAGCCGCGCGTTGGCCATCGCGTTGCGGGTCTGCATCAGCATGCCCACCGCGAACAGCAGGTAGACGCCGATCACCACGTAGGACAGCGAGGGCTGGTCGATGGTGGGCCAGGTCAGCCGCGGCGAGCTGATCGCCAGGCCGGCATAGACCAGCGCCTGCGCCAGGCGGAAATAGTTGAGGAAGAACAGCTCGTGGCGGATGGCGACCGCGGGGGGGCGGGCGGGCTGGAAGGCCGGCGGATCGGTCGTGGGTATCGTAGAGGGCACGTTGACGGCACCGACGCGGGGTTCGCCGGAGTATAGACAGCCCGGCGTGGGCTGCCAGCGGTGTGTCGCATGACCCGGCCGGGAGCGGCACTTTCCATCAACGCCGCCTTTGGGCGAAAATGCGCGGCCGTATTGCGTGATTCCAGCCCGGTTGAATCCAGGCGGCGCGCACTGCATGCCGGCAGCGCGTCGTGAACCCGCCGTCCGACTCCTCCCGCGCCCACGCCCCTCGCAAGTCGCGTGCGGCCGATACGTTTCCTTTCGTTCGCTCGAGGTATAGGAATGAATTTCCACGAGTACCAGGCCAAAGAGCTGTTCGCGCAGTACGGCATCGCCGTGCCGCCGGGCAAGGTAGCCAACTCCCCCGACGCCGCCGTCGACGCCGCCAAGGCGCTGGGCGGCTCGCAGTGGATGGTCAAGGCGCAGATCCATGCTGGCGGCCGCGGCAAGGCCGGCGGCGTGAAGTTCTGCAAGAGCCTGGACGAGGTGCGCAATGCCGCCAAGGGCATGCTGGGCACGAACATGGCGACCTACCAGTCCGCCGGCCGCGCGCTGCCGGTCAACCTGGTGCTGGTGACCGATGCCACCAACATCGCCAAGGAGCTCTATCTCTCGGTGCTGGTCGACCGCGATTCCAAGGCGATCTCCTTCATCGCTTCCAAGCACGGCGGCGTGGACATCGAGCAGGTCGCCCGCGATACGCCCGAGGACATCCACACGATCGTGGTCGACTTCGTGGAAGGCTTGCAGCCCTACCAGTGCCGCAACCTCGGCTTCGCGATGGATCTCAATGCCAAGCAGGTCAACCAGCTGACCAAGATCATGCTGGGCCTGTACAAGCTGTTCAACGAGAAGGACCTGTCGCTGGTGGAGCTCAACCCGCTGGCGATCCTCGAGGACGGCAACCTGGCCGCGCTCGACGGCAAGGTCAATTCCGACGACAACGCGGACTTCCGTCATCCGGAACTGGTCGCCATGCGCGACCTGAGCCAGGAAGACGCGGCCGAGGCCGCCGCCGTGCAGCACAACCTCAACTACGTGACGATGGACGGCACCATCGGTTGCATGGTCAACGGCGCCGGCCTGGCCATGGCCACCATGGACGTGATCAAGCTGGCGGGCGGTGAGCCGGCCAACTTCCTCGACGTCGGCGGCGGCGCCACCAAGGAGCGCGTGACCGAGGCGTTCAAGCTGATCCTTTCCTCCGACAAGGTGAAGGCCATCCTGGTCAACATCTTCGGCGGCATCGTGCGCTGCGACCTGATCGCCGAGGGCATCATCGCCGCGGTGAAGGAAGTGGGCCTGAAGATCCCCGTGGTGGTGCGCCTGCAGGGCACCAACGTGGAGAAGGGCCGCGAACTCTTGGCCAACTCCGGCCTGGCGATCACGCCGGCCGACGATCTCAACGACGCGGCGCAGAAAGCCGTGGCCGCCGCGAAGTGAGGAGCGAACAAGCATGAGCGTTCTGGTCAACAAGAACACCAAGGTGCTGGTGCAGGGCTTCACCGGCCAGCAGGGCACCTTCCACGCCGAGCAGGCGATCGACTACGGCACCAGGATCGTCGGCGGCGTGACCCCCGGCAAGGGCGGTTCCGAGCACATCGGCCTGCCGGTCTTCAATTCGATGGACGAAGCGGTCGCCGAGACCGGCGCCGACGCCTCGGTGATCTTCGTGCCGCCGCCGTTCGCGGCCGACTCGATCATGGAAGCGATCGACGCGGGCATCCGCGTGATCGTGGCCATCACCGAAGGCATCCCGGTGCTGGACATGCTGCGCGTGAAGAACGTGCTGGCGCAGCATCCGGAGACCGTGCTGATCGGCCCGAACTGCCCCGGCATCATCACCCCGGGCGAGTGCAAGATCGGCATCATGCCGGGCCACATCCACAAGCCGGGCAAGGTCGGCATCGTGTCGCGCTCCGGCACGCTGACCTATGAGGCCGTGTTCCAGACCACCAACGAGGGCCTGGGCCAGTCCACCTGCATCGGCATCGGCGGCGACCCGATCAACGGCCTGAACTTCATCGACTGCCTGAAGCTGTTCCAGGACGATCCGCAGACCGAGGGCATCATCATGGTCGGCGAGATCGGCGGCAGCGCCGAGGAAGACGCGGCCGAGTTCATCGGCGAGTACGTGACCAAGCCGGTGGTGTCCTTCATCGCCGGCGCCTCGGCGCCCGCGGGCAAGCGCATGGGCCACGCCGGCGCGATCATCTCCGGCGGCAAGGGCACGGCGGCGGCCAAGTTCGCGGCGCTGGAGAAGGCCGGCGTGACGACGGTGAAGTCGCCGGCCGACCTGGGCAAGACGCTGGCGAAGCTGATGAAGTAAGACGCGCCCGTCGCGTTCCTCAAAAGGCCACGCATTCGCGTGGCCTTTTGTTTTTGCGGGTTCCCCGCGAGATCGGCTCCGTCGGCCTTGCTCGCGTCATCCACGACGTTCGCCCTCCGCGGGAAGGTTGCGCCGTTGGGCAGGCGCTCCTGCACCCGCAAGTCGAAGCTTTCTCCCGTGGAGGAGAGTTCCCGATGGCTCTCGAAGCCGGAGCTGCCTGAAGAGCGGATGGGGGGGCGTGCCTCGACCGCTTACGTTCGTCGCTCCCTCCAGCTCGTTATCATGTGCATCTCCCACCACCGCGCGCTCAAATGACCAAGCTTCGCCTCGCCCTGGCCCAATTCGACTTTCCGGTCGGCGCCGTGGTCGCCAATACGAACAAGATCCGCGAGCTGATGGGCCAGGCGCACGCCGGGGGCGCCGACCTGGTGGCCTTTCCCGAGCTGGCGGTGAGCGGCTATCCGCCCGAGGACCTGCTGGTGCGCCCCAGCTTCCTGCGGGCCTGCAGCGATGCCATCGCCACGCTCGCCGCGGAAACCGACGGCATCGCCGCGCTGGTCGGCTTTCCGCACAGCGAGGGCGAGGTCTACAACGCCGCCGCGCTGCTGCGCGAGGGCCGCATCGAATGCATCGCGCACAAGCAGGCGCTGCCCAATTACGGCGTGTTCGACGACAAGCGCTACTTCCGCCCCGGCCACGCCAGCGCCACCGGCATGGTCGCCGGCGTGCGCGTGGGTTACCTGGTCTGCGAGGACATCTGGGAGCCCGAGCCCGCCGCGAAGGCGGCGGCCGCCGGCGCCGAACTGATCGTGGTCATCAACGCCTCGCCCTGGGACGACGCCAAGCAGGCCACCCGCGAGGCGCTGCTGGCGGCGCGCGCGAAAGAGACCGGTTGCGCCATCGTCTATCTCAACCTGGTCGGCGGGCAGGACGACGTGGTCTATGACGGCGCCTCGCTGCTGGTCAACGGCGACGGCAGCATCGCTGCGCGCGCCCCGGCCTTCGTCGACGCGCTGCTGTGGGCGAGCTTCGATCCGGCCACGCGCACGTTGTCCGCGGAGGGCTGGCCCGCGCTGGGCGATGCCGGTCCGGAAGCGACGCTCTACGCAGCCCTGGTGCGCGGCACCCGCGACTACGTGGAGAAGAACGGCTTCCCCGGCGTGCTGCTGGGCCTTTCCGGCGGCATCGACTCGGCGCTTACACTGGCGCTGGCGGTCGATGCGCTGGGTGCCGGGCGCGTCACCGCAGTGATGCTGCCCACGCGCTACACCTCGCAGCTCTCGCTGGACGGCGCGCGCGAGCAGGCCGAGCGCCTGGGCGTGGACTACCACGTCATCGACATCGAGCCGACCTACCGGAGTTTCCTCGCCGCGCTGGCGCCGGCCTTCGGCGACCGGGGCCCCGACGTGACCGAGGAGAACCTGCAATCGCGCACCCGCGGCGTGATGCTGATGGCGCTGTCCAACAAGCGCGGCCGGCTGCTGCTCTCCACCGGCAACAAGAGCGAGATGGCCGTGGGCTACGCCACCCTTTACGGCGACATGTGCGGGGCATACGCGCCGCTCAAGGACGTGTACAAGACGGCCGTTTACCGGCTGGCGCGCTGGCGCAATGGACAGCAGGACGGCGCCGAAACGATCCCCCCGGCGGTGATCGAGCGTCCGCCTTCGGCCGAGCTGCGCGCCGACCAGACCGACCAGGACTCGCTGCCGCCCTACGACGAGCTCGACGCCATCCTGCAGCGCTTCATCGAGGACGAGCAGTCGCAGGCGGAGATCATCGCCGCCGGCTTCCCCGCCGATACCGTGCACCGCGTGGTGCGGCTGGTGCTGGTGAACGAGTTCAAGCGCCGCCAGTCGGCGCCCGGGCCACGCGTCACCAGCCGGGCGTTCGGGCGCGAGCGGCGCTACCCGATCACTTCGGGCTGGCGCTGACCTGCGTCCCGGCCGGCGCGCCGGGCGGGCGAAAAAAAAGCCGTCGATCGCTCGACGGCTTCCGGAATTTTCGGGACTGCCCGCGCGGTCAGTGGTGGCCGGAGAACGGCACCATCTTGCGCAGGATCGAGGGGGCGTGCGGCCACTTCGGGTCGGTCAGATAGGGATGATCCGGGTAGTTGAGCGCCAGCACCTTGCGCACGTTCTCGGCCTGCGGCTTCTGCCCCAGCGCCAGGTAGCTGCGGGTGAGGATGGCCAGCGCATCGCCGGTCTGCGGCGCCTGCTGGTAATGCTCGATCACGTACTGCGCGCGATCGGCCGAAGCGACGTAGGCCTGGTTGCGCAGGTAGAACTTGGCCACGTTGATCTCGTACTGCGCCAGCACGTTGCGCAGGTAGATCATGCGCTGGCGCGCATCGGCGGTGTAGGCGCTGTCGGGGAAGCGGCGGGCCAGCTCGGAGAAGTCGTCGAACGCCTGCAGGTTGTAGGCCTGATCGCGGCGCGCCTGCGAGCCTTCGCGGGAGATGTAGCGCTCGATCACGCCGCTGGTGCGGTCGAAATTGATCAGCCCGCGCAGGTAATAGGCATAATCGACGTGCTTCTGGGTCGGATAGGTCTTGATGAAGCGGTTGATCGTCGAGGACGCGTCGTCCGGCTGGTTGTCCTTGTACTGCGAGTAGGCCAGTTCCAGCTGCGCCTGTTCGTTGTAGTCACCCGACGGAAAACGCGCGATCAGGCGCTGGTAGTCCTTGGTCGACGCGGCGTAGTCGCCGTTCATCAGGTCGTCGTGTGCCTTGGCGTAGAGCTTCTCCACCGGCATCGTGTCGATGGAATCGCGCTTGTGGCCGAAGATCGAGCAGGCGCCCAGCGACAGGCCCAGGACGAGCACGAAGGGCAATTTCAGGATTACGCGCATGTGGGAAGTTTTTATGTATGTGATCGAACGGATGATAGCCCAAACCGCCCGCTCCCCGCGGGGGCCGGCATGACCGTCATCCGGCACGAGGCGCAGGTGCCCCTGTCGGCGGCAGGTCGGCGTTTCGACCAGGCGCTGGCCGAGATGTTCCCGGACTACTCGCGCTCGCGCCTGACCGGCTGGATCAAGGCCGGCGCGGTGACGCTGGACGGCGCCGTCGCGCCGCCGCGCCAGCTGCTGCGGGGCGGCGAGCAGGTGCGGCTGGAGGCCGAACTGGCCAGCGAGGTGGAAAGCGCGCCGGAGGCGATCGCGCTGGCCGTCGTGCACGAGGACGCGCACCTGCTGGTGCTGGACAAGCCGGCGGGCCTGGTGGTGCATCCGGGCGCGGGCAATCCCAGCGGGACCCTGCTCAACGCGCTGCTCCACCACGACCCCGCGCTCGCCCAGCTGCCGCGCGCGGGCATCGTGCACCGGCTGGACAAGGACACCTCGGGCCTGATGGTGGTGGCCAGGAGCCTGGCCGCCCATACGGCGCTGGTGGAGATGCTCTCGCGGCACGCCGTCGAGCGGCAGTACGAAGCGGTGGTGCAGGGCACGCTGGTCGCCGGCGGCACCGTGGACGCGCCGATCGGCCGGCACCTGGGCGATCGCCTGCGCCAGGCCGTGCGCGACGAAGAGGACGGCAAGCACGCCATCACCCATTACCGCCTGCGCGAGCGCTTCCGCGCGCACAGCCTGATCCAGTGCAACCTGGAAACCGGCCGTACGCACCAGATCCGCGTGCACCTGGCGCATATCCACCATCCGCTGGTGGGCGATCCGCTCTACGGCGGCAGCCTGCGCCTGCCCAAGGGGGCGACGCCGGAACTGGTGGCGGCGCTGCGCGGCTTCCGCCGCCAGGCGCTGCACGCCGAACGTCTCGCGTTCGAGCATCCGGTGACGGGCGAGGCCATGGCATTCGAGGCGAAGCGGCCGGCGGACATGGAGGCGCTTATCGCCGTCTTGCGCGCCGACGCCGCAGAGCACCGCGAGCCTTAGCGATCTCCCTATCGCGGGCCTCCTTCCTCTCTCCCGGCGGGGCCGGTGGAGAGGGAGCAAGGGCGCGCTATGCTTTTGGTTCCCCGACACGGCCATCCCCATGACCGAACCCTGGATCCTCCCCGACTGGCCCGCTCCGCGAGGCGTCCATGCCGCGGTGACCACGCGCCACGGCCCCGGCGTCTCGGCCGGTCCCTTCGCGCGCTTCAACCTGGGGCTGCGCAGCGGCGATTCCGCCGAAGCGGTTTCGAACAACCGCGACGCCCTGCGCCACGCGCTCGATCTGCCGTCCGCGCCGCGCTGGCTGCGCCAGGTGCACGGCACCACCGTGGCGGAGCTGGGACCGTTGGCCAGTACCGACGAACCGCAGGCGGACGCGGCCGTCGCGCACCTGCCCGGCACGGTGCTGGCGATCCTCACCGCCGACTGCCTGCCGGTGCTGTTCTGCAGCGAGGACGGTGCGCGCATCGGCGCCGCGCATGCGGGATGGCGCGGCCTGGCCGCCGGCGTGCTCGAAGCGACGGTCGCGGCGATGGCGACGCCGCCCGCACGGCTGCTCGCCTGGCTGGGGCCCTGTATCGGCGCGGCGTCCTACGAGGTGGGGGACGAGGTGCGTGCCGGCTTCGTCGACCGTGACGCGGGCGCGGCCGACTGCTTCACCGCGACGCGTCCCGGACACTGGCACTGCGACCTTGCCGGCTTGGCCCGCCGCCGGCTCGCCGCTGCCGGCGTGGCGCGCGTCCACGGCGGCGGCTTCGACACGCTCGCCGACACGCGGTTCTATTCCTACCGGCGCGATGGCGCCCACAGCGGCCGCTTCGCCAGTCTGGTCTGGCGGGACTGAAATGCCGTCGTGCCGCGCAAGCATGCGGCGCCTTCGTTCGGCGAAACCCACGGCCCTCCCGCGCGCGGGAGGGCTCGATCCGCTGTAGCTAGACCAGCGCCGGGATGCTGGCCGCGCCTGCCTCGATGGCCGCGCGATGCGCAGCGCAGCGCGGCAACAGCCGCGCGAAGTAGAACCGCGCGGTGTCGCGCTTGGCCTGCTTGAACGCGGCCGATTGCGGGCTGCGCTCGGCCGCCGCCACGCTGCGCGCCCATACGTAGGCCAGCGCCACGTAGCCGGAGTAATAGAGGTAGTCCACCGCGGCCGCGCCCAGCTCTTCGGGATGGGCCTGCGCACGCTCGGCCAGGGCAACCGTCAGCGCCTGCCAGTCCTTGGCGGCCCTGCCCAGCGGCGCGAGGAACTCGGCCAAGGCGGTCTCACCCGCATGCTGCTGGCAGAAACCGCCGATCTCTTCCAGGAAGTGGCGGAAGCCGGCGCCCTTGAGCTGCATGATCTTGCGGCCCAGCAGATCCATCGCCTGGATGCCCGTGGTGCCCTCGTACAGCGTGATGATGCGGGCGTCGCGCACGAACTGCTCGACGCCGTTCTCGGTGATGTAGCCGTGGCCGCCGTAGATCTGCACGGCCTCCTTGACGCTCTCCTGCGCCAGCTCGGTGAGCACGCCCTTGACGATCGGGATCAGGAACGCCACCAGCTCGCCGGCCCTGGCGCGCGCGGCCTCGTCGGCGGCGCGTTCCTCGACGTCCAGCTGCAGCGCGGCGTAGAGCATCAGCGCGCGGCCACCCTCGACGATGGCGCGCTGGGTGAGCAGCATGCGACGCACGTCCGGGTGCACCACCAGCGGATCGGCCGGCTTGTCCGGGAAGACCGGGCCGCTCAGCGCGCGGCCCTGCAGGCGCTCGCGCGCGTAGTTGAGGCTGTTCTGCAGGGCGCGTTCGGCCAGACCCACGCCTTGCACGCCGACCGCCAGGCGCGCCGCGTTCATCATGGTGAACATGCCGAACAGGCCCTTGTGCGGCTGGCCGACGAGCCAGCCCTCGGCGCCGTCGAAGTTCATCACGCAGGTGGGCGAGGCGTGGATGCCCATCTTGTGCTCGATGGCGCCGGCCGCGACCGCATTGCGCTCGCCCATCGAGCCGTCGCGCGCCACCTTGAACTTGGGCACCACGAACAGCGAGATGCCGCGGCTGCCGGCCGGCGCGTCCGGCAGACGGGCCAGCACCAGGTGCACGATGTTTTCGCTGAGGTCGTGCTCGCCGGCGGTGATGAAGATCTTGGTGCCGGTGACCTTGTAGCTGCCGTCGCCGACGGGCTCGGCGCGGGTCTTGAGCAAGCCCAGGTCGGAGCCGGCCTGCGGTTCGGTCAGGCACATGCTGCCGCACCAGCGGCCCTCGACCATGGGCTTGAGGAACACGTCCTTCTGCCAGTCGTCACCGTGCAGCTGCAGCGCGTGCGCCGCGCCCTGGCTGAGCAGCGGGTAGTTGCCCCAGGCCAGGTTGGCCGAGTCCAGCATCTCCTTCACCGCCACGCCGATCAGTTCCGGCAGCGCCTGGCCGCCCATGGCTTCGGGCATGGTGAGGCCGGCCCAGCCGCCCTCGACGTAGGTGCGGTACGCCTCCTTGAAGCCCTTGGGCGTGGTCACCGTGGCGGTGGCCTTGTCGAAGAGGCAACCCTCGGCGTCGGCCGGCCCGTTGAGCGGCGCGAGCACCTGCTCGTTGAAGCGCGCGGCCTCCTCCAGCACGGCGTCGAGCAGGTCGCGGGTGTGGCCCTCGCCGCCCTCGAGCGCGGTCAGCGTGGGCTCGGCGCCCAGCAGGTCGTGCAGCACGAAGCGCAGGTCGTCGAGCGGGGCCTTGTAGATCGTCATCGGGTATTCCTCGGGTGAAGTCAGCGCCAGGTATGGGCGATGCCGGGGACGGGCGAGAGCCAGTCCTTGCCGGAGAAGTCGAAATCGCGCGGCGCCTTTTCCTGCTCGGGCTTGGCGCGCACGCTGCCGGAAAGGGTGTAGGGCAGGGCGCCGGCGCTGCCCTTGGCGGCGCTCGCGGCCAGTGCGCGGCTCATGGCGGCGGTGGGCAATACGTCGATCTGCACCACGTCGCCCGCGAAGGCGGGGATGTCGCGGTCGAAACTGCCGTGCACGCGCACCGGCACGCTGTCGGCCATGGCGAGCTGGCCGTCCAGCTCGGTGAAGTCCATGCCGCCGTAGCTGTTGTTCTGGATGCGTACGGTCAGGCGCCAGGCGCCGCCGGGCGTGAGCACCAGCTGCTGGATGCTCAGCGTCGGCGGGAAGACGCTCTTGCGCGGCGGGCCGCAGGCGATCAGGGCCAGGGCCAGCGGCAGCAGGACGATCCAGCGCAGGAAACGCATCGGAAGGCTCTCCCAAACGATCGTTCGAATTTTCCGATTCTAACCACAGCCGGCACGTTCGCGTCAGCGCAAGCGGCCGCGGCGGTTATTACGGTTTCGCCGGGCGCGCGGAGCAGGCATCATCAGCGTCTTTCGTTCGAAGGCCCTCCCCCGCATGCTCCGCCGCTACGTCGCCCGCCGCTCCCCCATCCACGGCAATGGCGTGTTCGCCACCGCGCCGATCAAGAAGGGCGAGGAGATCGTCCAGTACAAGGGAACGCTGATGACCCACGCCGAGGCCGACGCCATGTACGGCGACGGCGGCGAGACGGGCCACACCTTCCTGTTCACGCTCAACGACGACTACATCATCGACGCCAACCGCAAGGGCAACACCGCGCGCTGGATCAACCACAGCTGCGCGCCCAACTGCCGCGCCGTGGTGGAAGAGAGCGAAAGCGCCGACCCGCGCAAGGATCGCGTGCTGATCGAGGCGACCCGTGACATCGAGCCGGGCGAGGAACTGACCTACGACTATGGCATCGTGCTGGACGTGCCCTACACCGCACGGCTGAAGAAGCTGTGGCAGTGCCTGTGCGGCGCGCCCAACTGCACGGGCACGCTGCTCAAGCCCAAGCGGTAACTTGCTCCCCTGCTAACACCCGAACGACGCGCACAAGACGCGCCGTGCGCCATCCTCCGCGCTTTACTCGCAGGAGGTTCGCCATGGATGCATCAAAGAAGCTCAACGGTCGCGCCGTCGCGGTGCTGGCCACCGACGGCTTCGAGTATTCCGAGCTCACCGAACCGAAGCGGCTGCTGGAAGAGGCAGGCGCCGAGGTCACCGTGATCGCGCCCGGCGACGCGAAGGAGATCAAGGGCTGGAAGGGCGGCGATTGGGCCGGCAGCGTGCCGGTGGACGTGAAGCTCAGCGAAGCGGACGTCTCCGATTACGACGCGCTGGTGCTGCCAGGGGGCGTGATCAACCCCGACAAGCTGCGCACCCAGCCGGCCGCGGTCGAGCTGGTGCAGGCCTTCGCCCAGGCGGGCAAGACGGTGGCGGCGATCTGCCATGGCCCGTGGACGCTGATCAACGCCGACCAGGTACAGGGCCGCAAGGTCACCTCCTGGCCTTCGTTGCGGCAGGACCTGGAGAACGCTGGCGCGAAGTGGGAGGACCGCGAAGTGGTGCGCGACGGCAACCTGATCACCAGCCGCAAGCCGGATGACATTCCGGCGTTCGCCAATGCGGTGATCGAGGCGCTGGCGGGGTGACGTTGCGCCACCCGGCCCCGCGGGGAAGAGGTTGCCCGAATCTCGTTGGTCAGGCTTGTCGCGAGCCCCGGCCCCTCACCCCGACCCTCTCCCCGTAGGGGAGAGGGAGCTGATCCGTCGTCCGGGTTGTTTGGCCAGGCTCAGGATCGGGCGAGGGCAAGGTCAATCCTCGTCCACGTGCGGCTTCCAGGCCTCGGACAGTTGCTTCTGCACCGGCGGGGGCACCGGCTCGTAGTGGGAAAGGTCCAGGCTGTAGCGCCCGCGTCCGCCGGTCATCGCCTTCAGTTCGGTGGGATAGTCGGTCAGCTCGGCCAGCGGCGCCTGCGCGCGGATCAGCAGCTCGCCGCCGCGCTGCGAGTCGGTGCCCATGATGCGCGCGCGCTTGCCCGCCAGGCTGCCGGTGACGTCGCCCACGCTGGTTTCGGGGATGGCCACCTCCACGTCCACGATCGGCTCCAGCACGATCGGTCGCGCCTTGCCCACCGCATCCATGAAAGCCTTTTTGCCCGCGCTGACGAAGGCCACTTCCTTGGAATCGACCGGGTGGTACTTGCCGTCGTACACGGTCACGCGCAGGTCCTGCATCGGGTAGCCGGCGATCGCGCCGCACTCCATCGCCTGGCGCACGCCCTTCTCGATCGCCGGCAGATATTGATTGGGGATCACGCCGCCCTTGACCTCGTCGACGAACTCGAAGCCCCCGCCGCGGTCCAGCGGCTCCACCCGCAGGAACACCTCGCCGAACTGGCCGGCGCCGCCGGTCTGTTTCTTGTGCCGGTGGTGGCCGTCGGCGTGCGCGGCGATGGTCTCGCGGTAGGCGATGCGCGGCGGGTGCGTATCCACTTCCACGCCATAGCGCTCGCGCATGCGCTCGAGCACCACCTTGAGGTGCAGTTCGGACAGCCCGCGCACCACCGTCTCGTTGAGTTCCTTGTGGTGCTCGGTGCGCAGGCAGGGGTCTTCCTCGGCCAGCCGCGCCAGCGCCTGCGAGAGTTTCTGCTCCTGGCCCTTGTGCCGGGGCGTGAGCGCCAGCCCGAACATCGGCTGCGGGAAATCCATCGGCGCCAGGCGGATGGCGTCCTCCTCGTGCGAGTCGTGCAGCACGGCGTCGAAGTGGATTTCCTCCACCTTGGCCACCGCGGCGATGTCGCCCGGGATGGCCCGCTCGATCTCCACGTGCGCCTTGCCGCTGAGGCGGAACAGGTGGCCCACCTTGAACGGCTTGCGGCCGTCGTCGACGAACAGCTGGGTATCGCGGCGGACGGTGCCCTGCCACACGCGGAACACGCCGAGCTTGCCCACGAACGGGTCGTTGACGATCTTGAACACGTCGGCGACGACGTGCCTCGCCGGATCGGCGTTGACCGTGATCGCCTCGCCCTCGGCGTTGACGAACGGCGGCGGGTTGCCCTCGGCCGGATTGGGCAGCAGGCGCTCGGCCAGCTCCAGGAACTGCGCCACGCCCACCCCGGTACGGGCGCTGACGAAGCAGATCGGCACCAGGTGCCCTTCGCGCAGGCATTGCTCGAAGGCATCGTGCAACTGCTCGCGGCCGAGCGCGGCCTCGCCCTCGTCGAGATAGGCATCCATGGTCTTTTCGTTGATCTCGACCACCTGGTCGACGATCTGCTGGTGCGCCGCCGCCAGCGAGGAGAAGTCGGTCGCGCCCTCGGCGTGGAAGAAGCAGTCCAGCACCTGCTTGCCGCCTTGCGCGGGCAGGTTGACGGGCAGGCACTCGGGGCCGAACTCCTCGCGCAGCGCGTCGACCAGGGCCGACAGCCGCGCGCCCTCGAAATCGATCTTGTTCACCACCAGCACGCGCGCCAGGCCGCGCGCGCGGGCGCGCTCCATCATGCGCCGCGTGCCGTGCTCGATGCCGTTGGTGGCGTTGACCACGATCGCCACCGTTTCCACCGCGGCGAAGGTCGACAGCGTGCCGCCGCGGAAATCGGCATAGCCGGCGGTGTCGATCAGGTTGATGTGGCAGCCCTCGCGGTCGATGCCGGCGATGGCGCTGTCGATGGAATGGCCGCGTGCCTTCTCCTGCACGTCGGTATCCGACTGGGTGGTGCCGCGCTCGACCGAGCCCTGCGCCTGGATCACGCCGCCGGCATGCAGCAAGGCCTCGAACAGGGTGGTCTTGCCGGCGCCGGCGTGGCCGGCGAGCGCGATGTTGCGGATGTTTTCCGTGCTGTACGACACGATGCGACCCTCCTCTACTTAAGGCACGGTCTCGCAGGGCATGAACGGCGCCGCACGAGGCCGCGCTTGGCGGCTGACGATGGCGGGTCGTCATGGTCGTCCTGGGGCGCCGAGGCGGCGCGGGCGGGGCGGTCATGGCGGGATGCGGCGGGTGCCGCCTGCGTAGCCTTGTGCCATCCGGTCGCCTGGTCAAGCGGCATCGCGTGGGGAACCGAAGCGCTCACGTGATGGTCTTGCGAAGGCGGGCACGATGAGGCGCCCGTTTTTCCGCACGCTAAGGAACTCCCCATCGTTTCCCCACCGCAGGTCGAGCCCCATCGCTGGAATGCGCCGCAGCACCCACGGCGCGGCCTGGCTCCGCTGGACGAGGACACGCGTGCGCTGTTGCGCGCGCGGCGGGAGCGCACGCCGCCGCGCGAGCCGTGGCGCTTCCGCCTGGCGTTCGGCGCGATGCTCGCGTTGCACGGCCTGTTCGCCGTCGTCGTGTGGTGGGAAATGCGGCCGCGGCCGGTGCACGAAGTGATGCACGTGCGGCTGGACGACGCTTTGCAGGTGCGCTTCATCGAGCGTCCGACGCGCGCCGCACCTGCACCGCCGCCGTCGCTTCCTCCGCCACCGCCACCACCCGCGGTTCCGCGCGTCGTGCACGAGCCGCCGGCCAAGGGAGCGATGACGGCCAGCCTGCCGGCGCCGGCTCCCTCGCCCAAGCCCACGCTGCACCTGTTCGACCGCACCGGCCAGCCGTTGCTGCCCGCCGCTGCCGCCAGCGCCGCGCCCACGCCCACGCCCGGCTACGTCCAGCGCATGCCGCAGGGCGACGCGCAGGTGATGCGCCACGAGGATCCGGTCAGGTACCAACCCACGCGCTTCGACAAGGATTTCCCGCCGCCGGACGAAACCCTCCTGGGGCAGGGCCTGCGCAGCGTCCTGCGTGCCACCCACACCGGCGAGAAGAAGTCCGTCGACCTCGGCCACGGCGTGCACCTGAAGTGCAAGACCGTGCTCGGCATCCCCACCCCCGATTGCGTCATGCCGCCCGCGCCGCCGTCGAAGAAGGACGGCGACGAGCGCCTCGACATGGCCCCGGCGCCGCTGGCGAAGGAACTGCAGCCGCCCCGGCGCGCGCTGTCCGAATGCATCGCGCTCTATCGCGACGGCAAGCCGCTGCCGCACGGCTGTCCGGTGGATACGCCCCAGCGTGCGGTCGACGCCGAATGCGGCCAAGCGCGGCAGGCCGGCAAGCCGCTGCCGGCGCATTGCCGCAAGCCGTAGGGCCTACGGCAAGTTCGAGCAAGGACAAACACAAGGCGGTGCTCCCCCCGTTTCCGGGTGAAGGTGCCCGACCTGCCGGCGCAGGAGCGCCGGCGGAACGGCGAAGCCGGCTCCGAAGGGGCGAGCGTCATGGATGACGCAAGTAAGGCTGATGGCCGAGATCGGTACGGGATCCCTCACTCCAGCTCGCGCCCAAGCGAGCCCCCGCCCGCACACCGTCTGACCCCTCCACCCCGCAGGCTACACTTCCGCCATGCCCCTGCCACCCGCGCCCAAGCCGAGCGACTCGCCCGCCAACGCGCATCCGGTGATCGTGCTGCGCTCCCCGCGCGAGGCCGCGGCACAGGCCATCGTCTACCGCCGCCGGCGCGCCGAACGGCCAAGCGAGCGCGGCCTGCGCATCGCCGGCCTGGCCGGCGCGCTGGTGGTGCACCTGCTGGTGCTGTTCGGCGCCATCCTCGGCCCGGCCTATGACCTGCAGGAACCGCACTTCAAATCCGCGCCTCTGCAGGTGCGCCTGATCGACAAGCCCGAGCCGCCGCCCCCGCCGCCCGTGCGCGGCACGCCGCCGAAGCGGGTGGGACCGCGCCATCGCGGCGGCGCATCCGCCGTCGCCGCCCGTCCGGTCGATCGCACACCGGCCACGCAGCCGCAACCGGCAGCGGCCACGCCGGACATTCCGGTCATCACGGTCGCCGCGCCCAAGGCGACCATCCGCATCGCGCCCGAGGCGGCACCGTCGCCGCCGCTCGCACTGCCGCATCCGCAACCCACGCCGGACCTCGCGCCGGTGCCACTGGCCGGCGCGCCGCCGCGGGTCAATCTGGACACGCCGCCCAGCGTCCGCCCGGTACCGCCCAAGTTCCAGCCCGAGCCGGTGCGCAAGGCGCAGCTGGAAGGCAATCGGCCGATGCCCACGCCGTCCTCGCTGGCGATGCCGGTCCTGCCGGCGCAGGCGCCGCCGCCCGTCGCCGCGCCGAGCATCGCGCTCGACCGCGTCGCGCCGCCGGCCAACCTGCCGCCCAGCCCGGTGGCGCTGGTGCGCCCGCAGCCGGCCGCGGCGCCCGCCGCGCCGCAGGTCGAGCCGATCCCGCTGGCGGCGCAGGCCGCGCCCACCATCAACCTGGCGCCACAGGTCGCCGCGCACACGGCCATCGTGCCGCGCGAACGGCCGCAAGTGCAGGCGCCCAGCATCCAGCTCGCCGAACCGCAGCTGGCGGCCGTGCCGCTGGACAACGCCAAGGCGCCGGCCGCGCCGCAACCGGCGGCGCCGGCCATCGAAGTGGCCAAGCCAGCCACGCCTGCCGTATCCGTCACCCTCGCGCGCCCGCAGGCCGCCGCGAGCGAACCGGCGCCCACGCCCGGCCAGGCGCAGGCCACGCCGGAGGCAGCCGCCGCCAGCCAAGCCAGCGCCACGGGGGCGGGCAACCCCAGCGCCCCAGGGACCACGCCCAGCAGCGCACCCGAGGCCACGCCGCAGGGCAGCGACAACGGCAACCCCGGCGCCCGCGAAGGCGCTGCCGAAACCGCCGCCGACACCGGCGCGCCGGCGCCGAGCGCCGGCCAGGGCAAGGGGCAGGGCGAAGGCAAGCAGGGCAAGGCCCAGCCCGGCGCCGCCGAGGGCGCCGAGCACGGCCGGCTGGGCGGCTACATCCAGCTCAAGCCACATGGCGACACCGACATCATGGAGCACCGCGCGCCCGACATCGGCTACCGGCCCACGCGCTTCGAGGGGGACTGGGCGCCCGAGGGCGAAAGCTCCATCGACACCGCCCTGCGCCATGCGGTGGAGAAGACCACCGTCAAACACACCTTCCACCTGCCGCGCGGCGTGCGGGTCAACTGCAAGGTCAGCCCGCTGTTCCCGATCGCGCTGTTCGGTTGCGGCGGCGACCCGCCCGCCAAGGCGGCCAAGAACCCGGAGCTCTACAAGCGCCTGGATCTGGCGCCGGCCAAACCCCTCGCGCCGGTGTCGCCTGCCAGCACCGCGGCGGCGGCATCAGCGGCCGCGCCGGTCCATCTGGACAATGCGGCCCAGTGCGCCGCGGCACGTGTCAGTGGCGGGCCGCTGCCGCCCGGCTGCGAGGGCGCGGCAACGTCGCCGGCGCCCGTCCGTGTTCCGACGGCCAGCTCGAGCTCCTGGGTGCCGCCGAGCGACCAGTTCCATTGACCAGGAAGGCGGGCCGGCTCGTTGCCCTCCCTTTGGCGCGCGTCACTTGCGGGATCTGCGCGCCGTCTTGCGCGGCTTCGGCTCGGGCATGGCGGCGGCCGTCGCGAGCAGCAGCGCCTGCAGTTGCTCCGCATCGTCGAGCAGTTCGTCCGCAACCGGATAGGGTTTGGCGACTGCATACGGCGGACGCCGCGGAAGGTTCGCCGTAAGTGCCGCGGTAGCGTCCGCCGTCTTGACGAACAGGCTGTTGTCGCAAGCGAAGGCGACGATCTTGCCGTCGATGTAGATACCGTACTCGCCGAACATTCGCTTGAAGCTGATGCGGTCGTCCAGTCCGGATTGCTCGATTACGTACTCGATGAAGGAACGATCCGAGGCCATCGGGTTCGCCTATGGTTCGCGACGGGTAAATAGCCACGTCACTCTTTATCAGTAACGTTCCATTTTATCACTGTCCGCCGATATGTCGGAGAGTCAACTCAATCTCGTTGATTAAATATGGCCACTGAAACTCAGGAGAAGCAGCAATGTTTTGGGTTAGCCACGCGGTCATGCTTTAAAACCTAATGCCTGAGCTAACCGGCGCGAGCCCGCGTGGTGGGTGAGCGAATTGTTAGGGAACAGCCGCGTGACCACACAAATTGTAGCTCACTGTTGCATGTGTGCAGCCGCACTCCTTGTCACCTGCAATGCGATATCGTCCCAAACTTGTCCGACAAGAGCCGTTTGGCTTGTGCCACCAACCCTTGGATCTTTGGCCTCTGCGTGGAACGTTTGACTCCAATGCGTTGAGCCTGTGGCGAAGTCCACATCAAGGTCACAGCTGGCCCTATCAATTGCCGGCGTCACATTGAAAATGCCCGCCGAGTACTGGAACTTGGTCTCGGCGTTTTTGATTGTGAGCGTTAATATCTTGGGAGCGGAGCTATTGACGCCCACGGCCGCATCCAAGGTTTCAAGGATGCGGCTTGACAGCCCTGGGCCTGTCGGAATTCGCGTCCGTGACCCGCCCCCAACGAAGCCGGACGCTCCTTCGATGTCCACGCGATCGGGAAACGACGACGGCACCCACGTGACCTTGACCGGGCCTTCTCTGTTTGCGTTCAGACCACGCGCTTGCGTCACAGTTTCGAATGACGGGCGCGTATCGAACGGCAAGTTGACCGTGCATCCTGACAGCGCTCCCAGACCCACCACGGCAACAAACAAACCCCAGCACTTGTTCATACGATTCTTCCCCTGTTTTCTAACGCTTGAATGAGCGGCGGCGCAGCCGTCCGCCTCGAATGAATTGTTAGAGTTGTGCTTCGAAGTCATTAGGATTATAAATTGTCTCAAACTTTTCTTTAGAAATTGTCTTGCCCGACTCAATTGTTTGATTCATCTCTTTAATCACTGACTCCAAATATTGCAGGTAGGCTCTATGATCTTCCGTTCCTGGCGACAGGTTAGGGGCGTCCTGATTGTTCAGGTGAAAGTCGATATGCCATTTTATGATTGCGCAGTTGCTGTAACCATGTTTAGTCAGCTCGCCTAGTTCTTCCGTGCATCTTAAGAACTCGGCGCTAAGGCCGTTCGTGCGATGTTCTTTGCGCATGACGGAGCACAAGTTTTCAATTTGGTTGAGCATGAAATTCTGAGTGCCAACCAATCCGTGAATCATCTGAAAGGATATTCGTTGACTTTGGTTTAGATGAAGAAGAACATCCTTGTAATAGTTAGAGAAGATTGGGTTCGATACTCCTATAGCAGCAGATTCAACGAATCCTTGAGCACCGTAGAGTTGAAGGTTGCGACCGTGGAAGTAGAGGAGACGCGTTGACTCCCGGTCGATGTCTTTCAGCTCTTCAATTAGGAGCTTCAACGTCTTTGCTCGCTGAAAGTACGCCCTAATGGTTGTCCCTATCTGCGCAAGGAGGAAACCTGCCAAGGCTCCCGATAGGCCAATCGACAGTTTCATCAGACCATCGGAATTCATTGTCACACCTCTAACACCTGAATTTAAGCGGCAGCGAAGCCGTCCGCCTTGAATGAGTTGTTAGCGCGTACTAGAAGACCATGACGTGGTCGACCAAATACTTGCGACCCTGAACAAGGACGAGCTCCGCGACGAACTCACCAGGAACCTTAGTGAAGGTCTGTCGTCAGACAACCGCGACTGATCCCGGCCGCCTGAACACCGCGACGAACTCGCGCTTGGCGAAAAATCCCTTTGTACTCTGGTACTGCTTGCAGATTGACTCGAGCGCGCTTTTGGAGAGGACGCTCTTGGCACGCTCGGTGAAGTCTCGCGTGTGCCGCTCATAGTCGATGGCAGTCGAAGCCTCCATCAGATTGTCCATGATGGGACCAATAACGGCCAATATCTCTTCGTCTGATTTCTGCGCCAAATCCATGATGGCTCCTTCGCAGCGCTGACGCTGGAGTTAAGCGGCGGCGAAGCCGTCCGCCTTTTATGAGTTGTTAGCAGACATTTGCAACCTGCCGAAGCGCATATGTGAGGCCAAGCAGTTCCTCTGGGTGATAACGGAAATCTGCGTGCTCAAGTTTAGCGCCCGCAGCGACCCAGGCGGGACCGACGTGTGCGTATTCCTGGGGCGTCAGGTGGCCATACTTTTCGTGAGGATAGCGGAGCTTGACGAAGTTGCTCCCCAAATCCGCAAGCACGCCAACATGATCTGTGGCTAGGGCAGATGGGCCAATGCGCTCTCCTGCGATACGGAGTACGTCGGCTTGGTGTTGCGGGGAGAGCAATGCGAAAAGGTCATGGTACTTGTGGCCGTGAGCCACGGCTTGAGTGAACTGCTCGACGACTACCTTGAGCAGGAGCTCAAAGCCGACTAGTTGCAGGAGGTAGGGAGAGTTCGAGCTGTCTCCCGCGGCTGCCAGCAACTCTGCGGAAACGTAGCGCTTCTCGCTTTCTTGGAGCATCAACTCGTGGCGAACTGTCCGCATGACTGCTAACGCCTGAGTTAAGCGGCGCGCGTCAGCGCGTCCGCTTGAATGAGTAGTTAGCCCGCGCTTTGCCGGTGCGAGCCACACCGAGGAAGCTTAGCTCTATAAAAGTGCTCACGTCTTCATCAGTCAGCACAACCGTCGCCCGTGGTTGCAGCCGACTTGCCATGAAGTCAGCAGCTTTGCTGCGTAAGACGGAGAGCGCGCTGTGCCTGCTGGGGCTTAGCCAAAGGGTGTTGGTTGAGAACGTGAGGTCGATGAGTTCTTGAAGCGAGGAGTGCTCTATCGCGAGCCCGTCACCCACGAGCACGTACTCGTGCTCGCCGTGCCTATCCCAGGCAACCGAGGCGAACGCCTTTGAATAGGTGAGATGTAGGAGGCGGCTATCCATGCTGTCAGAGCTAACTCGAAGTAGATCCCCTTCTGGGATGTAATCACGCAGCCTATCCCGGAGAAGGCGACCAGCGGGCGCCGGGCAACCATAACGCAATCAAGGTGCTGGCTGTCAGCGCGCAGTCCAATCCCGCAGCCTAATCCGGCAGTGTCGGATGGCTCAGCGGCACCGGTTGATCTGGTCGCGCAGGGCTTCGGTTGCCTGGCGGGCGGCCGTGGCGAAGTCGTCGCCCTTGCCGGCGTAGAGGATGGCGCGGGAGGAGCTGATCATCAGGCCGGCGCCGTCGGCGGTGCGGCCGTGGCGCAGCACGGCTTCGACGTCGCCGCCCTGGGCGCCGATGCCGGGGACGAGCAGGGGCATGTCGCCCACCAGGGCGCGCACCTGCGCCAGTTGCTCGGGCCAGGTGGCGCCGGTGACCAGGGCGCAGTTGCCGTTTGCGTTCCAGTCGCGGGCGATGGTGCGGGCCAGGTGCTGGTAGAGCGGGAGGCGCTCGCCATCGGCGCCTTCGACGATCAGGTCCTGCAGGTCGGCAGCGCCGGGGTTGGAGGTGTGGCAGAGCAGGATCACGCCCTTGTCGGCGCGGTCCAGGAAGGGCTGGATGGAGTCGCGGCCGAGGTAGGGGTTCAACGTGACGGCGTCGGCGCGGTAGCGCTCGAAGGCTTCCGTAGCGTAGTGCTGTGCGGTGGAACCGATGTCGCCGCGCTTGGCGTCGAGGATGACCGGAATGCCCGGGTGCGCGTCGTGGATGTGGGCGATCAGGCGCTCGAGCGCATCTTCGGCGCGCAGCGCGGCGAAGTGGGCGATCTGCGGCTTGTAGGCGCAGACCAGGTCGGCGGTGGCGTCGACGATGGCGCGGCAGAAGGTGTAGACCGCGTCGGGATCGTCGCGCAGGTGCGCGGGGAACTTCGCCGGCTCGGGGTCGAGGCCGACGCAGACGAGGGAGTCATTGCGCTGCCATGCCTGGTGCAGGGACTGCATGAAGTGCATGGCTGTGGCTCCTCGTTGTGGTGGTTGTCTGGCGCCAGGTGGCCCCTCAACCCTCTCCCGGCGGGAGAGGAGCGAAGGCGGCGCTTCGCGCTGCGTGAATCTGATTGAAGCGGGTTCCTTACCCGGCCCTCTCTACGCAGGGGAGAGGAGCGGGGCGAAGCGTACGGCCTCCCCCTCTCCCCAACCTCTCCCCCGGCTGTGCCGGGGGAGAGGGAGCAGAAGCGGTTTACGCCAGCTTCTTGTACTTCACGCGCTTGGGGCCGGCATCGTCGCCCAGGCGGCGCTTCTTGTCGGCCTCGTACTCGTTGTAGTTGCCGGGGAAGAACTCCACGTGCGAGTCGCCCTCGAAGGCCAGGATGTGGGTGGCGATGCGGTCGAGGAACCAGCGGTCGTGCGAGATCACCATCGCGCAGCCGGGGAATTCCAGCAGCGCGTCTTCCAGCGCGCGCAGGGTTTCCACGTCCAGGTCGTTGGACGGCTCGTCCAGCAGCAGCACGTTGCCGCCCTGCAGCAGGGTCTTGGCCAGGTGCAGGCGTCCGCGTTCGCCGCCGGAGAGGTTGCCGACGATCTTCTGCTGGTCGGTGCCCTTGAAGTTGAAGCGGCCGATGTAGGCGCGCGACTGGATCTCGAAATTGCCGATGGTGAGGATGTCGGCGCCGCCGGACACTTCCTGCCACACGTTGTTCTTCGGATCGAGCGCGCCGCGCGACTGGTCGACGTAGGCCAGCTGCACGGTGTGGCCGAGCTTGACCTCGCCCGAATCGGGCTGCTCCTTGCCGGTGATCATCTTCATCAGCGTGGACTTGCCCGCGCCGTTGGGGCCGATCACGCCGACGATGGCGCCCGGCGGCACCTTGAACGACAGGTCGTCGATCAGCAGGCGGTCGCCGAAGGCCTTGGAGACGTTCTTGAACTCGATCACCTCCTGGCCCAGGCGCTCGCCCGGCGGGATGAAGATCTCGTTGGTCTCGTTGCGGCGCTGGTATTCGACGGCGTTCAGTTCCTCGAAGCGGTTCAGGCGCGCCTTGCCCTTGGACTGGCGGCCCTTGGCGGCCGAACGCACCCACTCCAGCTCCTTCTCGATCGCCTTCTGGCGCGACTTCTCCTGCTGCGCTTCCTGCTTGAGGCGCTGGTCCTTCTGCTCCAGCCACTCGGTGTAGTTGCCCTTCCAGGGGATGCCGCGGCCGCGGTCGAGCTCGAGGATCCACTCGGCGGCGTTGTCCAAGAAGTAACGGTCATGCGTGACCGCCACCACGGTGCCGGGGTAGTCCTGCAGGAAGTGCTCCAGCCACTCGACCGACTCGGCGTCCAGGTGGTTGGTGGGCTCGTCCAGGAGCAGCATGTCCGGCTTGGACAGCAGCAGGCGGCACAGCGCCACGCGGCGCTTCTCGCCGCCGGAGAGCGGGCCGACCTTGGCGTCCCAGGCGGGCAGGCGCAGCGCGTCGGCGGCCACTTCCAGCTGGCGCTCCAGCGCGTGGGCGTCGTTGGCGGCGAGCAGGTTCTCCAGCTTCTCCTGCTCCTTGGCGAGCGCGTCGAAGTCGGCGCCTTCCTCGGCGTAGGCGGCGTAGACCTCTTCCAGGCGCTTCTGCGCGTCGAGGATGACGTGCACGCCTTCCTCGACCACTTCGCGCACGGTCTTGTCCGGATCGAGCTGCGGCTCCTGCGCCAGGTAGCCGACCTTGATGCCCGGCTGCGGGCGGGCCTCGCCCTGGTAGTCGGTGTCCACGCCGGCCATGATCTTGAGCACCGTGGACTTGCCCGCGCCGTTCAGGCCCAGCAGGCCGATCTTGGCGCCGGGAAAGAAGCTGAGCGAGATGTCCTTGATGATCTGGCGCTTCGGGGGAACGATCTTGCTCACCCCGTTCATGGTGTAGATGTACTGCATGCTTCGCTCCCTTGAGGGCGGCCGCGGGCCGCACGGGCGGTCCGACGTAAAGGCGGGGAAATGACCGCCAATTATCGCCGATCGGGCTTGTTCTTGCCATGCGGCGCACCCGAAGCGCCTGGACCCTCCGTGTTTTGCACGGGAGGGCAGCGATGGAGGCGATCGGCAACCTGCGTGGTATCCGCCGCGGCGTGCGGGGACTGGACCGGTGGGCGGCGCGGCGGGCGTCGCGTCGCGGGCGGTGGATGGCCTTCGCCTACGAGTTCCTCTGTTTCGGGCTGAAGCAGGCCTCGGCCTGCCTGTTCGGCGGGTTGATGGTGGCGCTGTTGCTGGCGACCTGGCGCTGGTATCCGGCCCACGCGCCGCTGGCGCGTTACGACTTCCTCACCCTGGCGGCGTTCGGCATCCAGTTGGCGCTGCTGGCGAGCCGGCTGGAAAGCCCGGACGAAGCGCGGGTGATCGCGCTGTTCCACCTGGTCGGCACGCTGATGGAGCTGTTCAAGACCGCGATGGGCTCGTGGATCTATCCGGAGCCCTCGCTGCTGCGCCTGGGCGGCGTGCCGTTGTTCACCGGCTTCATGTACGCCTCGGTGGGCAGCTACATCGCCCGCGCCTGGCGGCTGTTCGGGTTCCGTTTCAGCGGCCATCCGCGCTTCGCTCCGGCGGCGGTGCTGGCGCTGGCGATCTATCTCAACTTCTTCGGCCACCATTTCCTCCCTGACGCGCGGTGGCTGCTGTTCGCCGTGCTGGCCTGGCTGTTCCGTCGCAGCTGGGTGCATTACCGCGTCCGCCGCGTGCATCGGCGCATGCCGCTGCTGCTCGGCTTCGTGCTGGTGGCGCTGTTCATCTGGCTGGCCGAGAACCTGGGCACCTTCAGCCATGCCTGGCTCTACCCGGCGCAGCGCCATGGCTGGTCGATGGTGCCGCCGGGCAAGCTCGGCTCGTGGCTGCTGCTGATGGTGATCAGCTACGTGATGGTGTGGGCGTTGCACCGGCGCGGCGCAGGCAGTGGCCGCAAACCCCCGGCAGGGCTACACTTTCCGGCTTCCACCCACTTGCCACCCACCGAGGCGACGCATGTTCCCGAAGGATTGCACGATCGAAGGTTTCGACCCTGAGCTGGCCAAGGCCATCGCCGACGAGGCGCGCCGCCAGGAGGACCACGTCGAGCTGATCGCCTCGGAGAACTACGCCAGCCCGCGCGTGATGGAGGCGCAGGGCTCGGTGCTGACCAACAAGTACGCCGAGGGCTATCCGGGCAAGCGCTACTACGGCGGCTGCGAGTACGTGGACGTGGCCGAGCGCCTGGCCATCGACCGCGTCAAAGAGCTGTTCGGCGCCAGCTATGCCAACGTGCAGCCGCACTCGGGCTCGCAGGCCAACCAGGCGGTGTACCTGGCCTTGCTCAACCCGGGCGACACCATCCTGGGCATGTCGCTCGCCCACGGCGGCCACCTCACCCACGGCGCCAAGGTCAACATCTCCGGCAAGCTGTTCAACGCCGTGCAGTACGGCGTGAACGAGCAGGGCCTGATCGACTACGACGAGGTCCAGCGCCTGGCCAGCGAGCACAAACCCAGGATGCTGGTGGGCGGCTTCTCGGCCTACTCGCAGGTGGTCGACTGGAAGCGCATGCGCCAGATCGCCGACTCGGTTGGCGCGATCTTCTTCGTCGATATGGCGCACGTGGCCGGCCTGGTCGCCGCCGGCGTCTACCCGAGCCCGCTGCCGCACGCGCACGTGGTCACCTCGACCACCCACAAGACCCTGCGCGGCCCGCGCGGCGGCATTATCGTCGCCAGCCGCGAGGCGATGGGCGAGGCCGGCGAGGAGATCGAGAAGAAGCTGCAGTCGATCGTCTTCCCGGGCATCCAGGGCGGCCCGCTGATGCACGTGATCGCCGCCAAGGCGGTGGCCTTCAAGGAGGCGCTGGAGCCGGACTTCAAGGCTTACCAGCAACAGGTCGTCAAGAACGCCAAGGCGATGGCCAAGACCATCACCGAGCGCGGCTACAAGATCGTCTCCGGCGGCACCGAGAACCACCTGATGCTGGTCGACATGATCGGCAAGGGCGTCACCGGCAAGGACGCGGAGGCGGCGCTGGGCAAGGCGCACATCACGGTCAACAAGAACGCCGTGCCGAACGACCCGCAGAAGCCCTTCGTCACCTCCGGCCTGCGCGTGGGCACGCCGGCTGTCACCACCCGCGGCTACAAGGAAGCCGACTGCGTGGAACTGGCCAACTGGCTGTGCGACGTGCTCGATGCGCCGGGCGACGAGGCGGTGATCGCCAAGGTGCGCGCGAAGGTCGAAGCGCAGTGCAAGAAGTTCCCGGTGTACGGCTGAGCGGGGAACAGGGAACGGGGAACGGGGAACATGGAGGTTCCGGTGGTTTCCGATTTTCGGCAGTTGCGGGTCTGGCAGGAGGCCATGGACATGGCGACGCGGGTCCAGCAGTTGACGGCAGTCTTTCCGGCCGAGGAGAGGTTCGGAATTGCCCTGCAGTTGCGGCGGGCTGCCGTTTCGGTACCGTCGTGCATCGCTGAAGGCAACGCTCGCAGTTCCACCCGCGACTATCTGAGGTTTCTGTCCATGTCGGCAGGTTCGCTAGCAGAAATCGAGACCCAGCTGCTTCTTGCGACACGCTTCGGCTATGTGTCCGAGGGCGCGCTTGCCACTACCCTGACCCATCTGCACGCCATCGCGCGTCAGCTGCAGGCGCTCAGAAGCGCCCTATCGAAAAAGCTCGCGCCGACCCCCACGTTCCCCGTTCCCCGTTCCCCGTTCCCCGCCCGCTGATGCACTGCCCCTTCTGCCAGCACGAAGACACCCGCGTGATCGACTCGCGGCTGACCGAGGACGGCGCTACCGTGCGCCGTCGTCGCGAGTGCCCGCAGTGCGGCGAGCGCTTCAACACGTTCGAAACGGCGGAACTGAAGCTGCCGGCGATCGTCAAGAGCGGCGAGCGGCGCGAGGCGTTCGACGAACGCAAGCTGCGCACCAGCTTCGAGCGCGCGCTGCAGAAGCGGCCGGTGGCCAGCCAGGACGTCGACAACGCGGTGCGCGAGATCGTCAACGACCTGCGCCGCAGCGGCGAGCGCGAGGTGCCCTCGCGCCAGGTCGGCGAACTGGTGATGCGCGAGCTGAAGAAGCTCGACCAGGTGGCCTATGTGCGCTTCGCCTCGGTCTACCGCAAGTTCGAGGACGTGCAGGCGTTCCGCGAGGAGATCGAGAAGCTGGAGCGCGACCTGCCCGAACTGGACAAGCTGCAGCTGTCGCTGCTCGGTGGCGAAGGTGGCGAGTCACGCCGCGGCCGCAAGAGCTGAGCGCCCTCTCCCTCCGTCGACAGGGAGAGGTGGAGCAAGAGGCGAATCTCGCCCAGGCGCACGAAAGTTCAGAGCTGCCGGTAGCCTCCTGAACGCTTCGACGGCCTCCATCGAGCGTCGTTCCAGCGAACGCGGGAACCCACTTTGGCCTTGGCTTGCGGAGCCGGATGGATTCCTGCGTTCGCGGAATGACGTCCGAAGCTTGCCGAGCCAGGTTCGTTTGCCGAGACTCGACGCGTTTCCGTAGAAGGGAGCCTGACCCGCATGACCTTCACCGCCCTCGACCATCTCCACATGGCGCACGCGCTGCGCCTGGCCGAGCGCGGGCTCTTCACTACCCAGCCGAACCCCCGCGTGGGCTGCGTGGTCGCGCACGGCGAGCAGGTGGTGGGCGCCGGCTGGCACCGGCGCGCGGGTGGGCCGCATGCGGAGGTCTTCGCCCTGCGCGAGGCCGGCGAGGCCGCGCGCGGCGCCACCGCCTACGTGACGCTGGAGCCCTGCGCGCATTTCGGCCGTACGCCGCCGTGCGCCGATGCGCTGGTTGCTGCCGGCGTGGCGCGGGTGGTGATCGCCACCGAGGATCCGTTTGCGCAGGTGGCCGGCAAGGGCATCGAGAAGCTGCGCGCGGCCGGCATCGCGGTCGAAGCCGGCCTGATGCGCGAACAGGCGCGCGAGTTGAACGTCGGCTTCTTCAGCCGCATCGAGCGCGGGCGGCCTTTCGTGCGGCTCAAGCTGGCCATGAGCCTCGATGGCCGTACCGCCCTGGCCGATGGCGAATCGCAGTGGATCACCGGCGAGGCGGCGCGCGCCGATGTCCAGCGCTGGCGCGCGCGCAGTTCCGCCATCCTTACGGGCAGCGGCACCGTGCTGGCCGACGACCCGCGCCTCACCGTGCGCATGGACGCTTTCGACGCGGCGGCGGGCGCCCCGGTGCCGCCGTTGCGCGTGATCCTCGACGGCCGGCTCCGCACGCCGGCCGGCAGCCAGGTGCTCGATGCGCAGGCGCCCACCGTGCTGATTCACGCGGCCGGCGCGACCGTGCCGGCCCATCTGTCGAACGTGGATCGCCTAGCGTTGCCCGGACAGGAGGGGCGCCTGGATCTGCATGCCGCGCTGGCCGAACTGGCGCGCCGCGAGGTCAACGAAGTGCACGTCGAAGCCGGCCCCACGCTGTGTGGCGCGTTGCTGGCCGCAGGGCTGGCCGACGAGCTGCTGCTCTATGTCGCCCCCGTGCTGCTGGGCGACACCGCCCGCCCGCTGCTGGCCCTGCCGCCGCTGGCCCGTATGGCCGAGCGCTGGCGCCTGCAGACGGTGGACCGGCGGGTCGTCGGCGAGGACATGCGCCTGCGGCTTCGGCCGATTCCGTAGCACGGGGGCGTGCCGCGGAACGCAGCGTTCCCGCCTGGGGGCGCCGGGGCGGTGCTAGACTTCGCCGGCCGGCTTGCCGGCACACGACGTCTTCAGGGCGGGGCGAAATTCCCCACCGGCGGTAGGTTCCTTCAAGGAACGAGCCCGCGAGCGCTTCCGCTTCCCGCGGAAGGTCAGCAGATCCGGTCCGAAGCCGGAGCCGACGGTTGGATGCGAAACGGCATCCTCACAGTCCGGATGAAAGAAGACGGTCGGATGCGTGGCCCCGTGCCGCGCGTCGGCCTCATGCCTTGGGGCGTTCTCGCTCGCTTTCCCGCGGAGAACGTTTCATGACCAACGTTGATTTCCACATGTGCGCGGCTCTCCGCCGGGAGGCGCGCTGATGTTCACCGGCATCATTCAGACGGTGGGCCGCATCGCGCGGCTCGAACCCCGTGGCGGTGACGTGCGCCTGCACGTCGATACCGCCGGCCTCGACGTGGCCGACGTGCAGCTGGGCGACTCCATCGCCGTGTCGGGCGTGTGCCTGACCGCGATCGGCCTGGAGGCACACGGCTTCGCCGCCGACGTCTCCAACGAGACGCTCTCGCTGACCACGCTGGGGCAGCTCAAGGCCGGCGATCCGGTCAACCTGGAGAAGGCCCTGCGCCTGGCCGACCGCCTGGGCGGGCACCTGGTGTCCGGCCACGTCGACGGCGTGGGCAAGGTGGTCTCGGTGACGCCCGACGCGCGCTCGCAGCGCTGGACCTTCGAGGTGCCGGCGAACCTCGCCCGCTACATCGCCGCCAAGGGCTCGATCTGCATCGACGGCACCAGCCTCACCGTCAACGAGGTGGCCGGCGCGCGCTTCGGCGTGAACCTGATCCCGCACACGGTCGAACACACGGCCTTCCACGCCAAACGCGCCGGGGACGCGGTGAACATCGAAGTGGACGTGATCGCGCGCTACGTCGAGCGGCTGATCGGCAGCGGCCAGGCGCCGCGGCTGGACGAGGCCTTCCTCAAGCAGCACGGCTTCGCCTGACCGAAGCGGGCCGTGCGATGCCCGACTGCTCGTCGGCCCGTCGACCCGCTCACACCCAACCATCCGCGCCATCCGCCTCGGCGTCATTCCCGCTTTCGCAGGAAAGACGCCAGGCAAGCAGCGAACCACCGGAATCCTTCCATGCCCTTCAACACCATCCCCGAGATCCTCGAAGACCTCCGTGCCGGCCGCATGGTCGTGATCCTCGACGACGAAGACCGCGAGAACGAGGGCGACATCGTGATGGCCGCGCAGATGGTGCGGCCGGAGGACGTCAACTTCATGGTGCGCGAGGCGCGCGGCCTGCTGTGCCTGACCCTCACCGAGCAGCGCACCCGCCAGCTGGGCCTGAAGCCCATGGTCAGCGACAACACTTCGCCCTACCACACCAACTTCACCGTCTCGATCGAGGCGGCCGAGGGCGTCACCACCGGCATCTCGGCGCACGACCGCGCGCGCACGATCCAGGTGGCGGTCAAGTCCGACGCGAAGCCGCAGGATCTCTCCCAGCCCGGCCACGTGTTCCCGCTCACCGCGCAGCCCGGCGGCGTGCTCACCCGCGCCGGCCACACCGAGGCCGGCTGCGACCTGGCCGCGCTGGCGGGGCTGGAGCCCGCCGCCGTGCTGATCGAGATCCTGCACGAGGACGGCTCGATGGCGCGCCGCCCGGAACTGGAAGTCTTCGCCGCCAGGCACGGCCTGAAGATCGGCACCATCGCCGACCTGATCCGCTATCGCCTGGAAACGGAGAAGACCATCGAGCGCGTGCACGAGGAGGACGTGCAGACCGAGTTCGGCCCATTCCGCCTGGTCGCCTGGCGCGATGCCATCCGCCAGGGCCTGCACTACGCGCTCATCCGCGGCAAGGTCGACGACGGCGCGCCGGTGCTCACCCGCGTGCACGTGCGCAACACACTGTCGGACGTGCTGCACCTGACCCGCGACGACCTGGGCCTGACCGTCACCGGCGCGCTTCGCCGCATCGCCGACGAAGGCCGCGGTGTGCTGCTGGTGCTCTCGGGCGAGGACACCCCCGAGGCGTTGCTGGCGCGGCTCAAGCGCCAGCCGGCGACGCTCGCGCCCGAGGACGCGCAGCAGCAGGAATGGCGCCAGCTCGGCCTGGGCGCGCAGATCCTCACCGACCTTGGCGTGCACAAGCTGCGCGTGCTGGGCACGCCGCGCAAGCTGGTCGGCCTGGCCGGCTTCGACCTGGAAGTGGTCGAGCACGTGTGAGCCTGCGGCCCTTCGGCTCCGGCCTGTGGCCCACGCTCAAGGCGAGCGGCTTCTCTGGACCGTTCGCCCTGAGCGTAGGCCCGAAGCGCCGAAGTCGAAGGGCCGCCCGAAGCCCCGCATGCCTTAGGATCACCCGCATCCCACCGCCTCCACGCCCATGCCCCACGCCCGCATCCGCCTGATCGCCCCCTCCGGCTACGCCCACGATCCCGCCGTCATGGCGCGTGGCGTGGCGCGCCTGCGCGAAGCCGGTTGCACCGTCGAGGGGCTGGAGGTGCTGGAGCGCGCGCAGTCGCGCTTCGCCGGCAGCGATGACGAGCGCGCCGGCGACATCAACGCGCTCGCCACGCTCGACGCCTTGCCGGACATCGCCCTGGTCACCCGCGGCGGCTACGGCGCCGCGCGCATCCTCGGCCAGCTCGACTACGGCGCCCTGGGCGAACGTCTGGCCGGCTCCGGTCTCGCGCTGGTCGGCCACAGCGATTTCACCGCGCTGCAGCTCGCGCTCTACGCGCGAAGCGGCGTGCGCAGCTTCGCCGGTCCGCTGCTGGCGGACCTCGGCGCCGAGCCCGCGCCGCTGTTCACCTGGGAGCACTTCTGGAAGACCCTCGCCGCCGATGCCTGCGAAGCCGCCTGGTCCGGCGCGGGCCAGGCGGAGGTGGACGTGCAGGGCACGCTGTGGGGCGGCAACCTGGCGGTGCTGTGCAGCCTGCTGGGCACGCCGTATTTCCCGCGCATCGAGGGCGGCATCCTGTTCGTCGAGGACCTGGGCGAGCCGCCGTTCCGCATCGAGCGGCTGTTCTACCAATTGCACCTGTCCGGCGTGCTCGGCCGGCAGCGGGCGCTGGTGCTGGGCGATTTCCACGAGTGCCGCCCGGGGCCGCGCGACAACGGCTACGACCTCGAGGCGGCGTTCGCGCAGCTGGCGCAGGTCGCCGGCATCCCGCTGATCCACGGCCTGCCGCACGGCCACGCCGCGCGCCAGCTCACGCTGCCGTTCGGCGCGCAGGCGCGGTTGCGGGTGGGCGGCGGCGAGGCGCGCCTGGCGTGCACCGGCTACCCGCACCTTTCCGCGCCGCCGCGCGCCTAGGGGCCGCGTCGGCAGCCCGCGGCGCAAATCCGTAAAATACCCGGCCCGCGAAGGGCTCCCGCTCATCCCAAGGATCGTCCATGAACATCATCGAAGGCGACTTCGCCACGCCCACGGGCCGCTTCGCCATCGTCGCCGGCCGCTTCAACGGCTTCGTCGTCGAGCCGCTGGTGGCCGGCGCACGCGACGCGCTGGTGCGCCACGGCGTCAGGGACGAGGCGATCGACCTGGTCCGCGTACCCGGCGCCTGGGAAATCGCGCTGGCCGCGCACAAGCTCGCCAACTCCGGCAGCTACGCGGCGGTGATCGCGCTGGGCGCGGTGATCCGCGGCGCCACCCCGCATTTCGACTACGTCGCCGGCGAGTGCGCCAAGGGCCTGGCGCAGGCAGCCTACGGTTCCGGCGTGCCGGTGGCCTTCGGCGTGCTCACCACCGACAGCATCGAGCAGGCGATCGAGCGGGCAGGCACCAAGGCCGGCAACAAGGGCGCCGACGCCGCGCTGGCCGCGCTGGAGATGGCCAACCTGTACGGGAAGCTGTGATGAGCCCGGCACCGCAAGGCATCGACCTGGCCGCCCGCTCGCGCGCCCGCCGCCGTGCGCTGCAGGCGCTGTACGCCTGGCAGATCTCCGGCAGCCACATGAAGGCCGTGATCGACCAGTTCCGCCACGAGCAGGACATGGAGGTGGCGGACCTGGAGTACTTCGAGGACCTGCTGCACGGCGTGGAGCAGCACGTCGACGAACTGGACACCGCGCTCAAGCCCTACGTCGACCGTGAAGTGGCGCAGATCGATCCGATCGAGCGCGCCGCGCTGCGCCTGGCCGCCTATGAGCTCAAGTACCGCCTGGACGTGCCCTATCGCGTGATCCTCAACGAGGCGATCGAGGTCACCAAGCGCTTCGGCGCCGAGCACGGCCACAGCTACGTCAACGGCGTGCTGGACAAGCTCGCCGCGCAGGTGCGCGCGGCCGAGAAGGGCGCGCGCTGAACCCCGTTGCTTCCCCCGCGCAGCAGGGGAGGTCACCAGGGTGGGTTATCGCTACGCGCCGCAGTCGCGGCTGTTGTCCGCGATGGTGGCGATGCGCCATTGCCCATCGACCTGCACCAGGTTGAACACGTCGGTGCCGCAATGGTGCGGCTTGCCGTCCAGCAGGAAGGTGTAGGGCGCCCACACCACGGCTAGCTCGTGGTCGATGAGCACCTGCGGCTTGCCGATGCGCTCCTCGATGCGCTCCTTGCCGGGCTTTACGTGGTCGACGAACGCGCCGAGCGTGAGCTGCACGGGCTTGCCGTGGCGCATCAGCGTGGCGGTGCCTTCCGGCAGGACCTGGGCGCGCATGGCTGCCTGGTCGTAGCGGGCCATGCCGTCGAAGAAGCCATGCACGGGCGCGAGCACGGCGGCATCGCCGGCCATGTCCGCCGCCGTGGCCGGCGCGGCGCCGATGGCCAGCGCAGCGCCCGCCAGCAAGGACAGGCACAGCCGGTGCAAGGCAGGGAAGGTGCGGATGGGGCATGACAGGACGTGGCACATGGGCTTCTCCCGGTGGATTGGCGCCGATTTTGCCAGCGCCCGGCTGGGGTGCGGCGTGCCGTTCGGCATGCACGCGGCTTGCCTTCGGGGGGGCACGGATGCTCTGCTTGCATGCTTCCTTGCGAGGCGCGCCATGGAATTCCGCCTGATCGACCGCATCCGCGAACGCACCGCGCAGGCGCGCGAGGACGTTCGGCTGGGCATCGGCGACGACGCGGCCTTGCTGGTCGTGCCGCCCGGGCAGGAACTGGCGGTGGCGATCGACACCCTGGTCGAGGGCGTGCATTTTCCGGTCGGCACCGCGCCGGCGGACATCGGCTGGAAGGCGCTGGCGGTGAATCTCTCGGACCTGGCGGCGATGGGCGCCGCGCCGGCGTGGGCGCTGCTTGCGTTGACCTTGCCGCACGCCGACCCGGCGCGCGTGGATGGCCTGGCCGAGGGCTTCGCGCAGCTGGCGCGGGAACACGGCGTGGCGCTGGTCGGCGGCGACACCACGCGCGGCCCGTTCTGCCTCAGCGTCGCCGTGCATGGCTTCGTGCCGCAGGGGCAGGCGTTGACCCGTGCCGGCGCGTGCGTGGGCGATGCCGTGTTCGTCACCGGCACGCTCGGCGACGCCGCCGGAGGGCTGCGGCTGGTGCAAGGGGAGCGGCCGTTCGATCCGGCGGACGACGCCCACCGCAGCTTGCGCGCCCGGCTGGATCGCCCCGTCCCGCGCGTGCGCGCGGGCCTGGCGCTGCGCGGGCTGGCGCATGCCTGCATCGACGTTTCCGACGGCCTGCTCGCCGACCTCGGCCACCTGTGCGCGGCCAGCGGCGTGGGCGTGGAGGTCGACTGCGGCGCGCTGCCCTTGTCCGCGGCGCTGTGCGCGGTGTTCGGCGAGGCCGACGCGCGCGAGTTCGCGCTGTCCGGCGGCGACGACTACGAGTTGTGCTTTACCGTGCCGCCCGCGCGCATCGCCGCGGTGCAGGCGGCCCTGGCCGACCACGGCTGCCGCGCCACGCGCATCGGCCGCGTGGTCGAGGAGCAGGGCGTGAGCCTGGCCGGCATCGGGCCGGTGCCGCACCGGCGGGGTTGGGACCACTTCCCCGGCTGAGGCCACACTGGGCAAGCATGGCCGCTCGCGCTAGCGTGTGCGGCCTCCACGCGCGGCGCGCCGGCACCTTCACACGGACAACGATGGTCGACAGGAAGAAACTCACCGCGGCGCAGCGCCGGCAACTGCTCGCCACCCCGGCCGGCTGGATCGCCTGCGGGCTGGGCTCGGGGCTCGCGCCGGTCGCCCAGGGCAGCTTCGGCTCGCTGGCGGCGATCCTGCCGTGGCTGCTGCTGCGCCAGCTGCCGCTGCCGCTCTACGCGCTCGCGCTGGCGCTGGCCTTCGCCCTGGGCGTGTGGGCTTGCGACGTGGCGGGCCGCGCGCTGGCCGTGGACGACCACCGCAGCCTGGTCTGGGACGAATTCGTCGGCCAATGGCTCGCGTTGCTGCCGCTGCTATGGGCGCCCGCACCCTGGTGGGCGGTCGCCCTCGGCTTCGGCCTGTTCCGCCTGTTCGACGTGTGGAAGCCCTGGCCGATCGGCTGGCTGGACGGCCATCTCAAGGGCGGCCTGGGCGTGATGGTCGACGACGTGGTGGCGGGGGTCTATGCCGCCGTGGCGCTCGCGCTGGCGGCGAGCTGGCTGTAGCGCCCGGATTTCGCCGCGCCTTGAAGCGGGCTGCGTATCCTTGGAGGATTCGTCGCCCGGTCCCTCAAGGAGAATCCCATGCTTTACCGCCGCCTAGGCCGCACCGGCCTGCAACTGTCCGCGCTGTCCTTCGGCGCATGGGTGACCTTCGGCCGGCAGGTGGGACGCTCGCAGGCGCGCGAGCTGCTGGCGCTGGCCTACGACCGGGGCGTCAACTTCTTCGACAACGCCGAGACCTACAACCAGGGCGAGGCCGAGCGGGTGATGGGCGACGTGCTGGCCGACCTGCGCTTCCCGCGCGACAGTTATTGCGTGTCGAGCAAGGTGTTCTTCGGCGCCGTGCAGGATCCCAAGCCCACCCAGCGGGGACTTTCGCGCAAGCACGTCATCGAGGCCTGCCACCAGGCGCTGGAGCGGCTCCAGGTCGACCACCTGGACCTCTACTTCTGCCACCGGCCCGACCCGGACACGCCGATCGAGGAAACCGTGGCGGCGATGGACACGCTGATCCGCCAGGGCAAAGTGCTCTACTGGGGCACCAGCGAATGGCCGGCCGAGGCGATCCACGAGGCGCATCGGATCGCCCGCGAAAACCATTTGTACGCCCCGGCGATGGAGCAGCCGCAGTACAACCTGCTGCACCGCGAGCGGGTGGAGGTGGAGTACGCGCCGCTGTACGAGGCCTACGGCATGGGCACCACGATCTGGTCGCCGCTGGCGTCCGGCCTGCTGACCGGCAAGTACAACGAGGGCGTGCCGGCCGATTCGCGGCTGGCCCAGCCCGGTTATGAATGGCTGCGCGAGGGCGTGCTGGGCCACGGCGACGAACGCCTCGGCAAGGTGCGCGCGCTGCAGCCGATCGCCGCCGAGCTGGGCGTCGGCCTGGCGCAGCTGGCGATCGCCTGGTGCCTGCTCAATCCGAACGTTTCTACGGTGATGCTGGGCGCCAGCAAGCGCGAGCAGCTGGAGCAGAACCTGGACGCGCTGGACCTGCTGCCGCGGCTGGATGCGGCGGTGGCGCAGCGGATCGGACAGGTGGTCGAGGCCGGCTGAAGCGGGCGGCCGGATGCCACGGCGGCGAATCAGGTCGTCGCCGTCTGCGATGCGCAGTGGCGCTCGAACGCCACCTCGCCGGTGGCCGTTCATGCAGCTCGCGCGCATAGCGGTCGCTGGCGTGGACCGCGTGAGCGATCGGCCATGCCAGCGCGCGCCCGCCCGCCGCGAGCGCCAATGGGTGCCGGTGTCGCCCGAGGCGTTCGGGCTGGATCTGGACACCGGGCAGGTGATGCACGAGGACCAGCGCGCGAACCGTCGCGTGCGGCCGGTCTACGACTACCTGTTCGAGGCGCTGGCGGCCTACGCGGGCGCAGGCGCCTGAGGCGCGGTCATTTTTCGTTGTGCCCCGGACCGTAGCGCCGGTCCGGGCCGCGGTAGGCCGCAACGTAGGCCAGCTTCGGCGTGCCGTAGCCGAATTCCAGCGTCAGCCGCAGCTTGCTCGTGCGTACCGGGTCGAAGCGCGCAAGCTTCTTGTGGCCGATGGTGGTGCCCCAGCCGAGCGGTCGCCATGCGCCCTCGTCCCAGTGTTCCACGCGGTAGTTGGCGATGTTCTGGCCCTGGGCGATCGCCTCGCCGAGTTCCAGCGTGTCGAACTCGACCTCGCGGGGCAGCTCGAATTCCAGCCAGCCGTCGCGGGCAGTGGGTGCGGCGCTCCAGTAGGTGTCCGGATCGGCGTCGAGCGCCCTGGCCGGGAGATGCGGCGCGTTGCTGCTGCTGGCGCGCACGCGGGCGCCCTGCAGCAGGTTGGTGGCGAACAGCGCCGTGCGCTTCGCCGCGAAGCCCTTCAGCGAGGCGACGTCCTCGGGATCGAACTGGCCGTCGCGGTTCGGCGGCACGTTGAGCAGCAGCTTGCTGTTGCGGCCCACCGAGCTGAAGTACAGCTCCAGCAGCTCGTCCGGCGTACGTACCTGGCCGTTCTGCTCGGGGTGCCAGAACCAGCCGGGGCGGATCGACACGTCCGACTCCGCGGGACGCCACACGCTGCCGTGCGGATCGCCGCGGCCCAGCACATCACCCACCCAGGGGCGGTCATAGCCGGGGTAGGGCGTGCTGGCCGGGTCGACGGCAGACCAGCAGGTGCTGCTGGCCACGCCTTTCTCGTCACCGACCCAACGCACGTCGGGACCGGCGTCGGAGAAGATGACCGCGTCGGGCTGCAGCTTGCGCACGGTGGCGTGGATGCGCTGCCAGTCGTAAGTCTGCTTGCGGCCATCAGGGCCTTCGCCGTTGGCGCCGTCGAACCACACTTCCACGATCTTGCCGTAGTGCGTGAGCAGCTCGGTGAGCTGGGCGATGTAATAGTCGTTGTAGGCCTCGCCTTTGCCGTAGCTCTTGTTGTTGCGGTCCCACGGCGAGAGGTAGAGACCGGCGCCCAGGCCCTCGGCGCGGCAGGCGTCGGTGAATTCGCGCACCACGTCGCCGTGGCCGTTTTTCCATGGACTGTTCCTGACCGAGTGCTCGGTGAAGGCGGATGGCCATAGACAGAAGCCGTCGTGATGCTTGGCGGTGAGGATCATGCTGCGGAAGCCCGCCTGCTTCGCCGCGCGCGCCCACTGCCGCGCATCCAGCTTGCGCGGGTTGAAGACCGACGGCGACTCGGTGCCGTCGCCCCATTCCTGGCCGGTGAAGGTATTCACGGTGAGGTGCACGAACATCGCCAGCTCCTCGCGCTGCCAGCGCAGTTGCTGCGGCGTGGGGCGCGGTCGCGGTCGCGGGCCGGCGGCGGCAGGCGTGGACGAAGTATCGGCACGGGCGAGGCGGGTCAGGCCGAGCGCACCCAGCGAGGCGGCGGTCGAGCCGGCGAGCAGGAAACGGCGACGATCCATGGGACAAGCCTCTTCGGGTGAGCCGTGACGTTGTGTCAGGTATGAATACCAATCCAGGAAGCTTGCGTCCAAAAAGCCGCCTGGAGCGACACGACAGCGCGCCAGCGGCGCCAGCAAGCGCGAGCAGCTGGACCAGAACCTGGGCGCGCTGCGCCTGCTGCCGTGGCTGGAGTCGGCGTTGGCGCAGCGGATCGGGCAGGTGGTCCAGGCAACCTAAGGCCAAGCTGTTGCCGTCACCTGGAGCGCAACAGCCCGGTTGCGACTACCCGCGCAGGCGAAGCAGGTCGTCGGCGTCTTCGGTGTGGAAGTGCCGCTTGAACGCAACTTCGCCGACGGGCTGTTCCTGCAACTCGCGCGCATAGCGGTGGCCGGCGTACACCGCGTGCGCGATCAGCCCCGGCGCCTCGGCGTCGCCGATGCAGCGCACGCTGCGGATGCCGGCGCCTTCCCACTCCGCCTCGCGCTGCTCGAGCTGGCGGTACAGCGCATCGTCGGGCAGGCGGGCGGTGACGGTGAGCACGGCGTCGCAGGCCAGTTCGCGGCGCCGGTGGGTCCATACGTCCTCGACGATCAGCGTGCGGCCTTCGTAGCCGACGATGTCGCACGACACCAGCGGCTCGATGCCCAGCTCGGCCATCCGCTTGCGGATGTAGCGGTAGTCCAGCGTGTGCAGGCTCCACGGCGCGATGCCATCGTCCGGGGTCAGGTGGACCACCTCGCAGCCGCGCAGGCGCAGCAGTTCGGCCGCCACGCTGCCGTAGTAGAAGCCGTCGTCGTCGAACACCACCACGCGGCCTTCCGGGAAGCGGCCATCCATCAGGTCGTCCGGCGTGAACACGCGCGGGTTGCCGGCGAAGCCGGGGATGTCGAAGCCGTTGCTGCGCCCGTAGCCGTCGCGGCGCCAGTGGCAGCCGGTGGCCAGCACCACGTGCTCGGCGCCGAAGTCGAGCACGTCCTGCGCGCTCAGCTCGGAGTCGAGGTAGACGGCCACGTTCGCCAGCTTGCGGATCTGGCCCACGCGCCAGTCGCGCACGCGCGCCCATTCGGCCAGGCCCGGCAGGCGCGATTCGCGGGTGACGCGGCCGCCCAGCTCGCGGCGCGCCTCGGCCAGGCTCACCTCGCAGCCGCGCTGGCCCAGCGCGCGCGCGGCCTCCAGCCCGGCGGGGCCGGCGCCGACCACCAGTACGCGCGCCGGCGTGCGTACCGGCGCGATGCGCTCGGGGTGCCAGTCCTTGCGCCATTCCTCGCCCATGGTCGGGTTCTGCGTGCAGCGGATCGGCGAGATGGTCATGTCGCCTGAAACGCAGATGTTGCAGCCGATGCATTCGCGGATGTCGTCGACGCGGCCTTGCTCGATCTTGCGCGGCAGGAACGGGTCGGCGATCGACGGGCGCGCGCAGCCGATCATGTCCAGCACACCGCGCTTGAGCTGCGACACCATGGTGTCCGGCGAGGTGAAGCGGCCCACGCCCACCACCGGCTTGGTGGTGGTCTTCTTGACGAAGTCGATGAAGGGCTCCTGCGCGCCTTCGGGCGCGAAGCGCGAAGGCACCGAGTCGTTGTACCAGGCGGCCAGGTTGACGTCCCACAGGTCCGGCAGCTCGGCCAGCATGCCCACGATGTCCTGCGCCTCGGCCAGCTCCACGCCGCCGGGGCCGAGCAGCTCCTCGGTGGCGAAGCGCAGCGCCACCGCGCAGCGGTCGCCCACCGCGTCCCTGGTGTCTTCCAGCACCTCGCGCAGCAGGCGCACGCGGTTCTCCAGCGAGCCGCCGTATTGGTCGCTGCGCCGGTTGCGCCGCCGCTGCAGGAAATGCATCGGCAGCGACAGATCGTGCGCGGCGTAGACGTAGATGATGTCCATGCCGGCGCGCTTGCCGCGGATCGCCGCCTCGCGGTGCCAGCGCCGGTATTCGCGGATGTCGTGCAGCGTCATCTCGCGCGCCTGGTGCGGGTAGCCGTACTTGGTCGGCTGCGCCGAGGGCGCGATCAGCACTTCGCGCGAATACAGGTTGGACGCGGTGGGGCCGTTGTGGGTCAGCTCCAGCGCGGCCAGCGCGCCGTGCGCGTGCACCTTGTCGCACATCAGCGCCAGCGCGGGAATGTCGCGGTCGTCCCACAGCCGCGCCTCGACGTAGGGCGTCAGGTCGCCGCTGGGGTGGATCTCGCATTCCTCGGTGGAGACCACCGCCCAGCCGCCCTCGGCCTTCATCTCGCGCATCGCCGCGTGCGCCAGCGGCATGGCGTGGCCCATGCCGTTGCAGTGCGGCACCTGGAAGAAGCGGTTCTTCGCCGTGACCGGACCGATCTTCAGCGGTTCGAACAGGAGGTCGTAGCGCGGGTCCCTCATGGCGGCAGCACTTCGGCAGATGGATCGGCGCGGCGTCGCAGGCGCATCACTGCGTACAGCGGCAGGCCCGCCGCGATCAACCCCAGCGCGTACACGAACGGTTCGCGGCCGATGCCGACGAAGGCCAGCACTACGAACAGCAGGCTGGCGCTGGCGGCCAGCAGCACCCGCCGCGAGGTGCAGCCCGTGCTGCGTCGCCGCCACAGCACCAGCAGCGCGAGCGAACAGCACAGGTACAGCGGCAGGTTGGCGGCGGTCACCACGCGGGTGATGAAGGTGAACGCGGCCACCAGCGACTTGCTGTAGCTCATCGCGATCATCGCCGCGGCGAGTGCGCCGGTGACCAGCAGCGCCACCGTCGGCGCGCCGTGGCGGTTGTTGCGCGCCAGCGCCGCCGGCAGCACGCCGCGCTCGGCCATCGTGCGGGTCAGCTCGCCGGCCAGCAGGGTCCAGCCGTTCAACGCGCCCAGCCCGCTGACCACCACGAACAGCGCCAGCCAGCGCCCCGCGCCGGCGACCGCGTAGCGGTCCATCAGCAGCGCGAACGGCGCGTTCGCCTCGGCCAGCTCGTGCTGCCGGATCAGCAGCAACGGCACCGCCGAGACGATGATGTAGACGGTCGCGGCCAGCACGGTGCCGGTCATGGTCGCGCGCGGAATCGTGCGCGCGGGATCGTCCACCCGTGCCGCCGGCAGACTGGCCGATTCGATGCCCAGCATCGCGAACAGCGCGATGGTCGCGGACGCCGTGACCCCGCCCAGGCTGAGCGGCGTGGTCGGCGGATGCGCGGTGTAGCTCGCCGGCGCGGTGAGCAGCAGCCAGCCGCCGAGCAGCGCGATCGCCAGCATCGGCAGCAGCTTGAGCGCGGTGGTGACGATCTGCACGCCGCCGCCGGTGCGCACGCCGAACAGGTTGATCGCCACGACCGCCCCCAGCAGGCCCAGCGCGAACGGCGCCGGCGACAGCGCGCCCAACGGCGGGAACACCACCACCAGGTAGCCGACCACGCCGGTGGCGAGCGCGGCGTTGGTGAGCCACATCGACACCCAATAAGCCCACAGCGCGAGGTAGGCCGACGGCTCGCCCAGCGTCTGGCGGATGTAGCCGTAGGGACCTCCCGCGGCAGGCAGCGCGTGGGCCAGGTGCGAGAACACCCGCGCCAGCGCCAGGCAGCCGGCCAGCACGATCACCCAGCCGATCAGCGCGTTGAAGCCGAACGGCGCCAGCGACGAGGGCAGCACGAAGATGCCCATGCCGATGACGTTGCCCACCACCAGCGCGGTGCAGGTCCAGAAGCCGATGCGGGTGCCGGCGGGCGCGCCGGCCGGTGGGAGTTGCTGCTCGGCGCGGGGCACGGTCACGCGGATTCCCCGGCCGGCCCCGCATAGGCCGCGCGCAGCAGGTTCTGGAAATGCCAGACGCCGCCCTCGCGCTTGGGGCACAGCCGGCCGGGTACGTAGTGGCCGGAAGCCAGGCCCTTCTGCACCGCCTCGCAGATCGCGATGTCCTCGTGCTGCACTTCGTCGCTGAACGCCTGGTCGGCGGCGATGCGCGCCTGCGCGCCCTCGTCCTGCGCGTAGTAGTAGTCGAACTCCACGCGGCAGCGGTCCGGCCCCAGCGGCAGGATGCGGTTGGTCTGCAGGCGGCCGGGCATGATGTTGAGCATCACGTTGGGGTAGACGAAGTAGTAGAACGCCCGGCCGTCGCCGTAGATGTCGCCGCTGTTGCGCAGCGGCGAGGACTGCAGCGAATGCCAGGCGAACAGTTCGGTGTCGTAGGCGCGATAGTCGAGCACCCGCGACAGGCCCGGATGCACGTGCGGCAGGTGGTACCCCTCCAGGAAGTTGTCGATGTAGACCTTCCAGTTGCAGGCGATGTCGTAGCTGTCGCGCCGCAGGTAGCGCATTGCCGACAGGTCGATCGGCGCGATGCGCTCGACGATGCCGCCGTAGACTTCATCGAACGCCGGCGTGTGCGGGTCCAGCGCCACGAACACCAGGCCCTGCCACTCGTGCACGCGCAGCGGCGGCAGGCGGACGTCCTCCACCTTGAAATCGCAGGCGTCCTGCATCTCCGGCGCGCTGCGTAGCTGGCCTTCCAGCGTGTAGGTCCAGCCGTGGTACTTGCAGTGCAGGGCGCGCGCGCCCTTGCCGTCGCACAGCGCCAGCGGCCCGGCGCGGTGCCGGCACACGTTGGGGAAGGCGCGCAGCACGCCGTCCCCTCCGCGGACCAGCAGGATGGGCACGCCGGCGATCTCGCCGACGGCATGGTCGCCCGGCCCGGCCAGTTGCTCCTGGTGGGCCACCAGCTGCCAGCTGCGCGCGAACACCGCGCGCCGTTCCATCGCCAGCATCGCCTCGCCGGCGTAGTAGCGCGCGGGCAGGGCGCGTGCGCGGTTGAGTTCCTCGACCCGGATGTCGGCGGTCATGGCGGATGGTTCCCCGATGGCATGGGCGCGGCGGGCCGTCGTCTTCGATGGCATCCATGCGCTGCGCGTTCCCGGCAGTGTATGTCCGATCGCGGCGCGCATGTCCACTGTCGCGGCGGGGCCGCAGCCACTACCTGCGGGCCGGATGGGGATGCTAGATTGCCGCGAGCCACCAAGGAGCTGCCGCCACCCATGCCACGCGCCGCGCGCCTGCCGTGTCGTCCGGGAACCGACCCGCGCGCCGCTCCGTCGTGGCCAGCCGGCGCATGACCGAGGCTGCCGCCACCGGCACGCTGGAGCAGGCGCTGGCCCATGCCAGGCGGCTGCTGGAGCGCGATCCGGGCCTGGCGGCCGAGCAGCTCGGGGAGATCCTGCAGGTCGCCCCCGACCATCCCTCTGCCCTGCAGTTGCTGGCGGCCGCGCGTTCGCGGCAGGGCGATCCGTCCGCTGCGCTGGCCATCCTCGTGCCGCTGGCGCGCGCATGGCCGGACTCGGCGGAAGTCCAGTTCGATCTGGGGCAAGCGTTGGACCACTGCGGCCGCGGGCAGGAAGCCATCGCTGCGCTGCGCCGCGCAGTGGCGCTCGATCCGAACTTTCCGCAGGCCTGGCGCGTGCTCGCCGATGGCCTCACGGCGGCGGGTGAACACGAGGCCGCCGATGCGGCCTATGTCAGCCACGTGCGCCATGCCGCCCACGATCCGCAACTGATGGCCGCCGCCGTGGCGCTGGCCGGCAACCGCATTCCCGAGGCCGAGGCGCTGCTGCGCGCGCAGTTGCGGCAGGCGCCCACCGACGTGGCGGCCATCCGCATGTTCGCCGAACTCGCCGCCCGGCTGGACCGCAACGAGGACGCCCTGCACCTGCTCGAGCGCTGTCTGGAGCTGGCGCCCGGCTTTCGCGAGGCGCGCCGCAACTACGCGCTGGTCCTGCATCGCAGCAACCGGTCGGAGCAGGCGCTGGCCGAGATCGAGCGCCTGCTGGCGGCCGACCCGGAGGACGCCGGCAGCCGCGTTCTCAAGGCGGCGGTGTTGTGCCGCACGGGCGACTACGCTCAGGCGATCGGCATCTACGACGCGCTGCTCGCGCAGCACCCGGACAACCCCAAACTGTGGGTGAGCCAGGGCCACGCGCTGAAGACCGCCGGCCATACCGGGCGCGCCGTCGCCGCCTATCGCCGCAGCCTGGAGCTCGAGCCCTCGTTCGGCGAGGTCTGGTGGAGTCTGGCCAACCTCAAGACCTTCCGTTTCGAGGCCGGCGAACTGGCCGCGATGCGCGGACAGCTGGCGCGCGCGGACCTGGCCGAGGACGACCGCCTGCACCTGGAGTTCGCCATCGGCAAGGCGCTGGAAGACACGGGCGAGTACGAGCCGTCGTTCCACCACTACGCGCGCGGCAATGCGATCCGCCGCGCGCAGCTGAACTACAGCGCCGACGACACCAGCGCGCGGGTGCGCTACATCCGCGAGCACTACACGCGCGAGTTCTTCGCCGCGCGCGCCGGCGCAGGCAGCCCGGCGCCCGACCCGATCTTCGTGGTCGGCCTGCCGCGCGCCGGTTCCACCCTGCTCGAGCAGATCCTGTCCAGCCACAGCCAGGTCGAGGGCACGATGGAACTGCCCGAGATCACCTCGATCACCCGCCTGCTGCGCCAGCAGGGCGACGCCGGCGAGGCGATGCCCTACCACGGCGCGCTGGCGGCGCAAGGGGCCGAGGCGCTGCGCGCGCTCGGCGAACGCTATCTGGCGCACACCCGCATCCAGCGCAAGACCTCGGCACCGCTGTTCATCGACAAGATGCCGAACAACTTCATGCACCTGGGCCTGATCCAGCTGATCCTGCCGAACGCCAAGATCATCGATGCGCGCCGGCATCCGATGGCCTGCGGCTTCTCGGCCTTCAAGCAGCACTTCGCGCGCGGGCAGGGCTTCAGCTACGACCTGACGGACATCGGGCGCTACTACCGCGACTACGTGGCGCTGATGGCGCATTTCGACGACGTGCTGCCCGGGCGCATCCACCGCGTGATGTACGAGCGCATGGTCGAAGACACCGAGGGCGAGGTGCGCCGGTTGCTCGACTACTGCGGCCTGCCGTTCGAACCGGGCTGCCTGCGCTTTTTCGACAATCCGCGGCCGGTGCGAACGGCCAGTTCGGAACAGGTACGCCAGCCGATCTACCGCGAGGGGATGGATCACTGGCGGCATTACGCGGCGTGGCTGGAGCCGCTGGCGTCGGCGTTGGGGCCGGTGCTGGCGAGCTATCCGGACGTGCCTGAAGGGGAGCAGCGGCTCGATACCGATCGTTTGTAGTGACTTGCCTGGGGAGGGTGTATGCGTACGAATGGGTTGAAGCGTATCAGCGGGATACCACGAGCGAGCCTGGCCAGGCTGCCGCTGGCGGCGGCGATCTGCCTGGCCATTGCCGCGCCAGTCCTGGCGCAGGACACGGAACCGGCCGGGACCTCCACTGCGGCGCCGGCGACGAAGCAGAAGCCCACCACGCTGGGCGTGGTGAACGTCACCGCGCAGAAGCGCACCGAGAACCTGCAGAAGGTGCCGATCAGCATCGGCGTGCTGGAGAACGACCAGCTCGAGGCGCTGCATGTGCAGAACTTCAACGACTACGTGAAGTACCTGCCCAGCGTCACCTTCCAGCAAGGCGGCGGCGGCATCGCCACCGGCCCGGGCTTCGCCACCATCTACATGCGCGGCGTGGCCAGCGGCGGCAACACCAACCACTCCGGATCGCAGCCGAGCGTGGGCGTGTACCTGGACGACCAGCCGGTCACCACGATCCAGGGCCCGCTCGACATCCACATGTACGACATCGCCCGCATCGAGGTGCTGGCCGGGCCGCAGGGCACGCTGTACGGCGCCAGCGCCGAGGCGGGCGCGCTGCGCATCATCACCAACAAGCCTGATCCGGGCGGCTTCGCGGCCAACTACACCTTGGGGCTCAACGAGGTGGCGCACGGCGGCATCGGCTACACCACCGAGGGCATGCTCAACATTCCGCTGAGCAAGGCCGCGGCCGTGCGCCTGGTCGGCTGGCACGAGCATGACGCCGGCTACATCGACAACAAGCCCGGGTCGCGCACGTTCCCGGTGTCCGGCATCACCGTCAGCAATGCCGACGGCTGCACGCCAGGACCGCAGCTGGAGTGCTTCGGGCATGCCCGCAAGCACTACAACGACGCCAATACCAGCGGCGCCCGCGCCGCGCTGAAGGTCGACCTGGACGACGACTGGTCTATCAGCCCGACCGTGATGGGGCAGCAGACGATCTCGCACGGCACCTTCGCCAGCGATCCGGTCGTCGGCGACCTGGCCGTGACCCACTTCTATCCCGAACGGGTGAACGACCGCTGGTGGCAGGGCGCGCTGACCGTCCAGGGCAAGATCGGCAACTTCGACGTGACCTACGCCTACGCGCACCTGAAGCGCAACCAGGAGGAGGCGACCGACTACAACGATTACTCGTTCTGGTACGACACCCTGCTTTCCTACGGCGCCTATATCCACGACAACAGCGGCAAGCTGATCAACCCGTCCGAGTTCATCAGCGACCGCGACCACTACACCATCAACAGCCACGAGCTGCGCATCGTCTCGCCCAGCGAGGACCGCCTGCGGCTGGTCGCCGGCGCGTTCTGGCAGAAGCAGAAGCACGACATCATGCAGGACTACCAGATCAACAATCTGGCCACCAGCCTGTCGGTCGCCGGCTGGCCCAACACGATCTGGCTGACCCGGCAGATGCGCTACGACTACGACAAGGCCGTGTTCGGCGAGCTGTCCTACGACATCATTCCCGAGACGCTAACCGCCACCGTCGGCGGCCGCTACTTCCGCACCGCCAACCAGCTGTACGGCTTCTACGGCTTCAGCAAGGGCTTCTCGCCGAACTCCAGCTACGGCGAGGCCGGCTGCATCTCGGGCCAGCCGTTCATCGACGCGCCCTGCCTGGACTTCGACAAGCGCGTGCGGCAGAGCGGCTCGCTCGGCAAGGTCAACCTCACCTGGAACCTCTCGCCCAGCAAGATGATCTACGCCACCCGCTCCGAGGGCTACCGCCCCGGCGGCGTCAACCGCGCCGGCCTGCTGCCGCCCTACCAGGCGGACTTCCTGACCAACCTGGAGCTGGGCTGGAAGACTTCCTGGTTCGACAACCGGCTGTCGTTCAACGGCGCGGTGTTCCGCGAGAACTGGAACGACTTCCAGTTCAACATCCTGGGCGCCAACGGCCTCACCCAGATCAAGAACGCCAACTCCGCGCGCATCGACGGCCTGGAGTCGCAACTGGTCTGGCAGGCCACCTACGACCTCAACATCAGCACCGGCGTGGCGTTCTACGACGCCAAGCTGACCGCGAACTACTGCGGCTTCACCGACGCCAGCGGCAACGCGGTCACCAACTGCCCGCCCGGCTCGATCAACCAGTCCACCGGCAAGGTGGTGAACGGGCCGCTGGCGCCCAAGGGCACGCGGTTGCCGATCACGCCCCGCTTCAAGGGCAACCTGGTGGCGCGCTACAACTTCAGCCTCGGCGGCAACGACGCCTTCGTGCAGGGCGCGCTGGTGCACGTGGGCCGGCGCACCACCGACCTGCGCCAGCTCGAGGGCAGCCTGCTCGGCGACCTGCCTGCGTACAACTCGGTCGACCTTTCCGCCGGCGTGCAGAGGGGCAGCTGGTCGCTGGACGTCTACGTCGACAACGTGTTCGACAAGCGGGCGGCGCTGTACAAGTTCACCGAGTGCTCCCCGGCGGTGTGCGCCGCGCACGGTGCGTCGGCGCTGTATCCGGACGGGCAGGTGTACACCGGCTTCAGCGTGCCGCGCACGTTCGGCATCCGCTTCAAGCAGGAGTTCTAGCCGGGCTCGCCCGACGCCTGCAAGACCACGAAGGCCCCGGTGCGAACCGGGGCCTTTGCGTTTTCGACGTGGCGTCCGCGCCGGCGGGCGTGTGTTCGTCCGGTTGTCCGTGCGGTGTCCGCGGACACCTCAGTCAAGTCCGGACGCGTGGCCCAAGTAGTTGAAACGGATGCGTTTGTGGTGGGCGTCCTTACGTGGCACGCCGATTGCTACGACTGCCGTGTAACCGCGCTGTACGCGGTCAGGAACGGCATCGATGATCCGCGACACTTCCGCCCAAGACCGACTGGTCGAAGTCAAACCCAACCGCAAGCGCCGGCTGCTGATAGCCGGCGTCGGCGTGGCCGTGCTGGTCGCCGGCGCCCTGGCGCTGCCCGGCGTGATGCGGCTGTTTTCCGCCGATGCTTCGGTGAGCGCCTCGCGGCTGTCCTTCGCCACCGTCCAGCGCGGGCCGTTCGTGCGCGACATCGCGGCCGAGGGCAAGGTGGTGGCGGCGGTGAGCCCCACGCTCTACGCCACCTCCGGCGGCGCGGTCACGCTCAAGGTGCACGCCGGCGACACGGTGAAGAAGGGCCAGGTGCTCGCCGCCATCGACAGCCCCGAGCTCACCAACAAGCTGGCGCAGGAGGAATCCAACGCCGACGCCATGGAAGTGGACTACCAGCGCGCCCAGATCGACGCGCGCAAGAAGCGCGGCGAACTGCAGAAGGCCTACGACAACGCGCTGATCGACCAGCAGGCCGCCGAGCGCGACCTGGCGCGCAACGAAAAGGCGTTCAAGCTGGGCGCCGTGCCCAGCATGGACGTGGACCGCGCCAAGGACACCCTGCAGAAGGCCAAGCTGACCACCCTGCACGCCAAGGCGGACCTGGGGATGGACAACGACAGCCTGAACTTCGACATCAAGTCCAAGAAGCTCGCGCACGAGCGCCAGGAGCTGCTGGTCCAGGATCTCAAGCGCCAGGTCGACGACCTCAACGTGAAGTCGCCCGTGGACGGCCAGGTCGGCCAGCTGTTCATCGCCGAGCGCGCCACCGTGGCCAAGGACGCGCAGCTGCTCAGCGTGATCGACCTGTCCGCGCTGGAAGTGGAGATGAAGGTGCCGGAGAGCTTCGCGCGTGACCTCGGCATCGGCATGGCCGGCGAGATCACCGGCAACGGCAACACCTGGAAGGGCCTGGTCAGCGCGATCTCGCCCGAGGTGGTCAACGGCGAGGTGGCCGCGCGGCTGCGCTTCGACGGCGCGACGCCCAAGCAGCTGCGCCAGAACCAGCGCCTGTCCGTGCGCATTCTGCTCGACAAGCGCGACAACGTGCTCACCGTGCAGCGCGGCTCCTTCGTCGACGAGTCCGGCGGCAACTACGCCTACGTGGTGCGCGGCGGCATCGCCGAGAAGAGGCCCATCCGCGTCGGCGCCAGCAGCATCGACAAGGTCGAGATCCTGGACGGCCTGAAGGAAGGCGACAAGATCGTGATTTCCGGCACCGACAACTTCAAGGATGCGGCGAAGGTAGCGATCAGTGATTGAGGCGGGGAACGGGGAACGGGGAACGTGTTGCACGAGGGGAGGAAGCCACTCTGCGCCCTGACCATGAGGCGCCGCTCCCAAAACTACGTGATCCACCCGTTCCCCGTTCCCCGTTCCCCGTTCCCGCCCCAGAAACCCACCACCACCGAGGAAGCACCATGCTCAAGATGACCCACCTGTCCAAGGTCTACCGCACCGAAGTGGTGGAGACCTACGCCCTGCGCGACTTCAACATCGACGTGAAGGAAGGCGAGTTCGTCGCCGTCACCGGTCCGTCGGGCTCGGGCAAGACCACCTTCCTCACCATCGCGGGCCTGCTGGAAACCTTCACGGGCGGGCACTACCACCTCGACGGCATCGAGGTGAGCCAGTTGAACGACAACGCGCGCTCGAAGATCCGCAACGAGAAGATCGGCTTCATCTTCCAGGCGTTCAACCTGATCCCCGACCTCAACGTGTACGACAACGTCGAGGTGCCGCTGCGCTACCGCGGCATGAAGGGCGCCGAGCGCAAGCAGCGCATCATGGACGCGCTCGAGCGCGTGGGGCTGGCCTCGCGCGCCAAGCATTACCCGGCCGAGCTCTCCGGCGGCCAGCAGCAGCGCGTGGCGATCGCCCGCGCGCTCGCCGGTTCGCCCCGCCTGCTGCTGGCGGACGAACCGACCGGCAACCTGGACACCCAGATGGCCCGCGGCGTGATGGAGCTGCTGGAAGAGATCCACCGCGAGGGCGCCACCATCGTCATGGTGACCCACGATCCGGAACTGGCCGCGCGCGCCCAGCGCAACGTGCACATCATCGACGGCCAGGTGGTGGACCTTTCCGAGGAGCCGCGTTTCCACGCGCACAACGCGCGCGTCGCGGACGCCTGACATGCTTGCTTGAGCCCTCTCCCTCGGCCCCGCCGGTGGAGAGGGGGAGGCCTTTGGTTTTTTGCTTGTTGCCGTGGAAAGCCCGAGCAAAGCCTCCCCCTCTCTCCAGCCCTCTCCCCCGGCATGCGCCGGGGGAGAGGGAGCTTCGCCTTGCGCAGTCGCCCTCCATTTCCGGAACCCCCGACATGTTCGCCTACTACTTCCAACTCGGCCTGCGCAGCCTCCGCCGCAACCCGCTGCTGACCGCGCTGATGATCATGGCGATCGGTTTCGGCGTGGCCGCCTCGATGATCACCTACTCGGTGTTCCGCGCCACCTCCAACAACCCGATCCCGCAGAAGTCCGGCCAGCTGTACGCGGTGCAGATCGCCAACTGGAAGCCGGAGGACATGGATCATGGCGAGCCGCCCCCGGCGCTCACCTATACCGATGCCGTGGCCTTCATGCAGGCGCACAAGGCCAAGCGCCAGACCGCGCTGTATCCGATCGCGCCCTCGGTGATCCCGGCCGACGCCAGCCGCTTGCCGATCCAGGAGAACAGCTACGCCTGGTACAGCGACGCCTTCGCCATGTTCGACGTGCCCTTCATCTACGGCGGCCCATGGACCCAGGCGCAGGACGACGCGCGCGCCGCGGTCGTGGTGATCGGCAAGAAGCTCAACGACAAGCTGTTCAACGGCCAGGACAGCGTAGGCAAGACGATCAACCTGGACGGGCGCGACTACCGCATCACCGGCGTGACCGGCGAATGGAACCCGCAGCCGCTGTTCTTCGACCCGGTCAACACCGGCGGCTTCGGCGACCCGATCGGCCTGTTCATCCCGTTCACCCGCGCGATCGACCTGAAGATCGGCACCGCCGGCAACAACAACTGCGACGACACGCCCGGCACCGGCTGGGACAACTGGCTGCACTCCGAGTGCGTCTGGATCGAGTACTGGGCGGAGTTGCCGACCACGGCCGACGCCGACGCGTACCGGCGCTGGCTCACCGGCTACGCGGCCGAGCAGCAGCGCGCCGGCCGCTTCAAGTGGGCGCCCAACGTGCGCGTGCGCGACGTGACCGACTGGCTGGACTTCAACAAGGTGGTGCCGCCGGAGTCGAAGATCTCGCTGCTGGTGTCGCTGGGCTTCCTGCTGATCTGCCTGGTGAACACGGTCGGCCTGCTGCTGGCCAAGTTCCTGCGCCGCTCGCCGGAGATCGGCGTACGCCGCGCGCTGGGCGCTTCGCGGCGCGAGGTCTACATGCAGTTCCTGGTCGAGGCGGGCACCGTCGGACTGACCGGCGGCGTGTTGGGCCTGCTGCTGACCGGTCTGGGGATGCTCTGTGTGGGCTGGGTGTTCGACGAACAGATCGCACGCCTGGCCACGCTGGACGGGAAGCTGGTGCTCCTCACGCTGATCGTCGCGGTCCTGGCCACGCTGCTGGCGGCGTTCTACCCAACCTGGCGCGCCGCCCAGGTGCAACCGGCCTGGCAACTGAAGTCCAACTGAGGAGGCGACGATGATGCTGCAGATCAAGCCCATTCTCGCCGCGCTCAAGCGGCACAAGGCCGGCACTGTGCTGATCGCGCTGCAGATCGCGCTGACCCTGGCGATCGTGTGCAACGCGCTGTTCATCATCCGCCAGCGCACCGAACACCTGTCGCGCCCGACCGGCATGACCGAGGCCAACCTGCTCACGCTGGCCAACCGCTGGGTCGGCGCCGACGATAAGGCGACGCCGTCGCTGGGCCGCACCGACCTCGAGGCGCTGCGCCGAATGCCGGGCGTGGTGGACGCGACCATGGCCAATTCCTACCCGCTGCGCGGCGGCGGCTGGTCGACCAGCGTGAACAACACGCCGGAGACCAAGAAGGAGATGGCGCACACCACGCTCTACTTCAGCGACGATCATGCGCTGTCCACGATGGGCCTGAAGCTGGTCGGCGGGCGCAACTTCCGGCCCGACGAGATCGACTGGGTCGACCCCAAGGAATTCACCAGCACGCCGGTGGTGATGGTGAGCAAGGCCCTGGCCGACAAGCTCTACCCGGACGGCAGCGCGCTGGGCAAGCCGCTCTACCACTCCGGCAACACCACCCCGAGCACCATCATCGGCATCGTCGAGCGCCTGCAGGTGCCCTGGACCGGCACCTGGGCCGGCAACTTTTCCGAGAACGCGATCCTCATTCCGCGCCTGCTGACCGGCAGCTTCGGCAGCTACCTGGTGCGCACGCAGCCGGGCCAGCTCGACCGCATGGTGCACGCGGTGCCGGCGCTGCTGTTCAAGACCAATCGCATGCGCGTGATCCCGGAGGAGCGCGGCGTGCGCACCTTCGCGCAGGTGCGCGAGCAGGCCTACAAGAGCGACCGCGGCATGGCGATCCTGATGGGCGTGGTATGCGCCGTGCTGCTGGCGATCACCGCCGCGGGCATCGTCGGCCTGACCAGCTTCTGGGTCGGCCAGCGCCGCAAACAGATCGGCGTGCGCCGCGCGCTGGGCGCCACCCGGCACGACATCCTCTCCTACTTCCTCACCGAGAACCTGCTGATCGGCACCGGCGGCGTGGTCGTCGGCGCGGCGCTGGCGATCGGCATGAACCTATGGCTGGTCAGCCATTTCGAGATGGAGCGGCTGTCGCTGCTCTACGTGGCGGCCGGCGTGGTCGTGCTGTTGCTGCTGGGGCAGGGCGCGGTGCTGGCGCCGGCGATGAAGGCCTCGCGCGTGCCGCCGGTCGAGGCGACGCGCTCGGTGTAATTGGTGAACCCTTCTCCCCTTTTGGGGAGAGGGGTTGGGGTGAGGGGCGGGGCTCGCCCGACACTCCATCGAAGCCGGGTGTGATTTGCAGGCAAGCGTGGGAAACGCGCTCCGCCCGATCCCTCACCCCGACCCTCTCCCCCTGCCTTTATCAAGGAGGGGGGAGAGGGAGCTGACTACGGAGTCTTGATGTTCGGTTACTACCTCCAACTCGGCATGCGCAGCCTGCGCCGCAACCCCGTGCTGACCGCCTTGATGGTCATCGCGATCGGCTTCGGCGTGGCCGCCGCGATGATCACGTACTCGGTGTTTCGCGCGGTGTCGGGCAATCCCATCCCCGACAAGTCCAGCGTGCTGTTCACGCCGCAGATCGACAGCTGGGGGCCGCAGCAGAATATCGATGGCGAGCCGCCCTACGCACTGAACTACGTCGATGCGCTGGCGCTCCAGCGTGCCCATCAGGCCAAGCGCCAGACCCTGCTGTATTCGGTGTGGCTGTCGGCGCAGCCGGACCAGGGGCACAGCTTGCCCGAGGGCGCCGACGGCTATGCGGTGACCGCGGACTTCTTCCCCATGTTCGAGGTGCCCTTCCTGTACGGCAGCGGCTGGGCCGCGAACGCCGATGACGGGCACGCGGCCCAGGTGGTGATCAGCGAGGAGTTCAACCAGCGCCTGTTCGGCGGCGCCGACAGCGTGGGCCGCGAGGTCGTGCTGGGTGGCCACGCCTATCGCGTGGTCGGGGTGACCCGGCACTGGAACCCCAAGCCGCGCTTCTTCGCCGCCAGCGGCAGCACCAGCGGCTTTCGCGATCCGACCGATTTCTATATCCCGTTCAGCCGCGCGCTGGACCTCAAGCTCGACACCGCGGGCAACAACAGCTGCCGCGGCAATCCCTCGTTCAACGGCTACGACGGCTGGCTGCAGAGCAACTGCGTCTGGATCACGCCCTGGGTGGAACTGGACGATGCGGCCGCGGTTGCCCGCTATCGCCGCTTCCTGGAGAGCTATTCGGCCGACCAGCAGCGCGCCGGACGCTACGCTTGGGCGCCCAACGTGCGCCTGCGCGACGTGATGCAGTGGCTGGACTACCGGCAGATGGTGCCGCCGGAAAGCCGCATCGCGCTGGTCGTGGCGCTGGGCTTCTTCGTCATCTGCCTGGTCAACACGGTCGGCCTGCTGCTGGCCAAATTCATGCGCCGGGCCGGCGAGATCGGCGTGCGCCGCGCGCTGGGCGCGCCGCGCCGGCAGATCTACGCGCAATACCTGATCGAAGCGGCCTCGGTAGGCGCGGCGGGCGGGCTGCTGGGCCTGGTGCTGACCGCGGTGGGCATCTCGGGGGTGGGCGTGCTGTTCCGTCCGCAGATCGCGCGCCTGGCGCGACTGGACCTGTCGCTGGTGGGGCTGTGCCTGGCGCTGGCCGTACTGGCCACGCTGATCGCGGCGTTCTACCCGGCCTGGCGCGCCGCACAGGTGCAGCCGGCCTGGCAGCTGAAGTCACACTGAGGCGGCGACCATGCAGATCAAACCCGTCCTGACCGCCCTGCGTCGCCACAAGGCCGGCACCGTGCTGATCGTGCTGCAGATCGCGCTGACCCTGGCGATCGTCTGCAACGCGCTGTTCATCATCCACCAGCGCCTGCAGCACCTGTCGGCACGCACCGGCATCGACGAGGCCGACCTGTTCGTGATCTACAACCAGTGGGCCGGCGAACAGAAGTCCAAGCAGGAGATCGACGCGCAGGTGCGCACCGACCTGGACGCGCTGCGGCAGCTGCCGGACGTGCTGGATGCCGCGCCGAGCAATTCCTATCCGCTGCGTGGCGGCGGTTGGGACAACTTCGTCGGCCTCACCCCGGACCAGGTGCGGCCGACCTCCGACGCCGCGGTGTACCTGGGCGACGAGCACCTGCTGCATACGCTGGGCGTGAAGCTGGTGGCGGGGCGCAACTTCCGCGCCGACGAGATCGGCACGCTCGGGCTGCGCGAGGAGCTGCATCCCTCGCAGGTGATCGTCACCCGCGCGCTGGCCGACCGCCTCTACCCCGACGGTTCGGCGCTGGGCAAGCCGCTTTACTCGATGAGTGCCACTCCCAGCATCATCATCGGCATCGTCGATCGCCTGCAGACGCAGGCGGTGGAGGACTGGCAGTCCGCCTATGCCTACCAGTCGATGATCTGGCCGATGCGCCTGAACTGGCCTTCCGGCGTCTACTACATCGTGCGCGCCCGGCCGGGTCGGCTCGAAGCGGCGATGCGCGAGGCGCCCAAGGCGCTGTTCGCGCTGGACGGCCAGCGCATCATCGATCCGGCCGACGGCGGCAGCTTCGCGCAGATCCGCGCGCGGGCCTACGACAGCGACCGCGGCATGGCCATCCTGATGGGCATCATCAGTGCCGTGCTGCTGGTGATCACCGCCGCGGGCATCGTCGGCCTGACCAGCTTCTGGGTCGGCCAGCGGCGCAAGCAGATCGGCGTGCGCCGCGCGCTGGGCGCGCGGCGGCGCGACATCCTCGGCTACTTCCTCACCGAGAACCTGCTGATCACCTGCGGCGGCGTGCTGCTGGGCATCGTGCTGGCGCTGTCGATGAACCTGTGGCTGGTGCTGCGCCTGGGCGCGCAGCCGCTGTCGCCGCTCTACCTGGCCGGCGGCGTGGTGCTGCTGCTCCTGCTGGGGCAGGGCGCCGTGCTCGCTCCCGCGATGAAGGCCTCGCGCGTGCCCCCGGTGGAAGCGACGCGATCGGTGTAGCCCCCTGCGCAATCCCTGGAGAGAACTGCGATGTTCACTTACTACCTCGAACTGGCGTTGCGCAGCCTCAAGCGGAGCCGCGGCCTGACCATGCTCATGGTGCTGGCGATCGGCTTCGGCGTGGCCGCGTCGATGACCACCTACTCGGTGTTCCGCGCCGTGTCGGGCGACCCCATCCCCTGGAAGTCGTCCAAGCTGTTCGTGCCGCAGATCGACATGTGGGGCCCGAAGGGCCGCAACGACAACGGCGAGCCGCCGGACGCGATGGACTACACCGACGCCCTGGCGCTGCAGCGCGCGCACCGCGCCAAGCTGCAGTCGGCCATGTACCGAGTCTCGCCTTCGGTGGTGCCAACCGGCGCCGGCAAACACCCCATCAACGTGAGCGGCCACGCGGTCTTCAGCGAATTCTTCCCGATGGTGGACGCGCCTTTCCGCTACGGCAGCGCCTGGGACGCCGGTGCCGACAGCCAGCGCGCGGCGGTGGTGGTGATCAGCCGCAAGCTCAACGAGAAGTTGTTCGGCGGCGCCGACAGCGTCGGCCGCTCGGTCAGCATCGAAGGCAAGGACTACCGCGTGGTGGGCGTGCTGGACGACTGGAACCCGCAGCCGCGCTTCTACGACGTGGTCAACACCGGCGGCTTCAACAGCAGCGACGAGGACGTGTTCCTGCCGTTCGAGCGCGCCATCGACGTGGGCATGCCCAACGACGGCAACACCAATTGCAGCGAGATACCGGCCCAGTCGGGCTTCGTCGGGCTGCAGCGCTCCAGCTGCGTGTGGATCGCCTACATGGCGCAGCTGGACGACGCGGCCGCGGTGAGCGCCTACAAGGAGTACCTCGACGGCTACGCGCGCGACCAGCAACAGGCCGGCCGCTTCGGCTGGGCGCCGAACAACCGCCTGCGCAGCCTGCCCGAGTGGCTCGACGCCGAGAAGGTGGTTCCCAGCGACACCAAGGTGTCGCTGCTGGTCGCGCTGGGCCTGCTGATCGTGTGCCTGGTCAATACCGCCGGCCTGCTGCTGGCGAAGTTCCTGCGCCGCAGCAGCGAGATCGGCGTGCGCCGCGCGCTGGGTGCGCAGCGCGCGGCCATCTACGCGCAGTTCCTGACCGAGGCCGGGATCATCGGCCTGGCCGGCGGCCTGCTGGGGCTGCTGCTCACCGGCGTGGGCGTGGCCAGCGTGAGCTGGGTGCTGCCCAAGGACATCGCGGCGCTGGCCCGGCTGGACGTGCCGCTGCTGCTGCTGACCCTGCTGGTGGCCACCCTCGCCACGCTGCTGGCCGGGCTCTATCCCACGTTCCGGGCCTCGCGGGTGCAGCCCGCCTGGCAGCTGAAGAGCAACTAGTGCGCCGTCCCTGCGCGAGAAGGCGGCCAGCCATGGCCGCACTGCTCGGAAAAAGGCGGCTCATCCATCGGATTTCGCAAGGAACCAAGCCATGACCCTGCATCCCATGATCGCGGCATTGCGCAAGCACAAGGCTGGCGTGGTGCTGATCTCCCTGCAGATCGCGCTGACCCTGGCGATCGTCTGCAATGCCATCTTCATCATCGGCCAGCGCGTGCAGCGGGTGAACCGCCCCACCGGGCTGCAAGAGGCCAACCTCATGCTGGTCACCCAGCAGTGGGTAGGCGCGCCCGGCGGCGACCAACCCGGCGACAACGACAAGCTCGACAGCATGCTGCAGGCCGACCTCGCCGCGCTGCGCGCCATGCCCGACGTGGTCTCGGTGACGCCGATCAATTCGCTGCCGCTGCTCAACTCCTCCTGGAACGGCTCGGCCGCGCTCAAGCCCGGCACCGACCTGCGTGGCGGCAACGCGCGCAGCACCTACTACTTCGGCGACGAGAGCATGCTCGGCACGCTGGGCCTGAAGCTGGTGGCGGGGCGCGCGTTCACTGCCGCGGACGTGCAGCACCACGGCTTCCGCGACCAGGGCGAGCCGCCGATGGTGATCGTGACCAAGGCGCTGGCCGACAAGCTGTTCCCGCAGGGCGCGGTGGGCAAGGTGATGTACCTGGACGGCTCCAGCACGCCGACCACCATCATCGGCGTGGTCGAGCGCCTGCAGGTGCCCGGCACCGGCAGCTGGACCAACGGCTTCGTGTGGAACTCGACGCTGGAGCCGATCCGGCTGAACGCCAATTTCTCGCGCTATGCGATCCGCACCAAGCCCGGGCGGCTGCAGGCGGTGATGAAGGCGGTCACGCCCGTGCTCTACCGCGTCAATCCGCTGCGCGTGCTCGACGACGACAGCGTCAAGTCCTTCGCCGACATCCGCGCCGAGGCCTACCGCGCCGACGTGGGCATGGCCGTGCTGATGGGCGTGGTCTGCCTGATCCTGATCGGCGTCACCGCCGCGGGCATCGTCGGCCTGACCAGCTTCTGGGTCGGCCAGCGCCACCGCCAGATCGGCGTGCGCCGCGCGCTGGGCGCGCGCAAGGTCGACATCCTGCATTACTTCCAGGCGGAGAACCTGCTGATCGCCGGCATCGGCGCGGTCATCGGCGTACTGCTGGCGGTGGGGCTCAACCTGTGGCTGATGCACCACTACGAGATGGACCGCCTGCCGGTGCTGTACGTGATCACCGGCGTGGCGGCCGTGCTGTTGCTGGGGCAGGCGGCGGTGTTCGCGCCGGCGCGACGCGCGTCCAACGTGCCGCCGGTGGTGGCGACGCGGTCGGTGTGACCTTTCAAACCCCTCTGCCGATGGGAGAGGGACCCGAGGCAAGGAGCACAGGAATGTTCGGCTACTACATCGACCTGGCCTTGCGCAGCTTCAGGCGCAACAAGGCACTCACTGCGTTGATGGTGTTCGCCATCGCGCTGGGCATCGGTGCGTCGATGACCACGCTCACCGTGCTGCATGTGCTGTCCGGCGATCCGCTGCCTGGGCGCAGCGGCACGCTGTATTACCCGCAGGTCGATCCGCGCGACAACAGTGGCCTCATGCCGGGCAGGGAGCCGCCCATGCAGCTCACCGAGATCGACGGTTTCAACCTGCTGCGTGCGAGAAAGGCGGATCGTCAGGCGTTGATGACCGGCGGCTCGGTGCCGATCCAGCCGGATTCCGCGGCAATCGAACCGTTCTACGTGGAGGCGCGCTACACCACGGCGGATTTCTTCGCGATGTTCGGCGTGCCGTTCCGTTACGGCCGCGGCTGGGACGCGGCCGACGACGAGGCGAAGGCGCGCGACGTGGTGATCGCCAGCGAGCTGAACGAGCGGCTGTTCGGCGGCGCCGACAGCGTGGGGCGCACCCTGCGCATAGCCGGCAGCCTGTTCCGCATCGTGGGCGTACTCGGCGACTGGGCGCCCAGCCCGCACTTCTACGACCTCAATACCGGTTCCTACGGTTACGCCGAGCAGGTGTTCATGCCGCTGCAGACGGCGTTGGACCTGCACGTGGCACACAACGGCTCCTCCGACTGCTGGGGCAACGGCACCGGTGGCGTGGGCAGCATCTACCCGTCGGCCAGTTGCGTGTGGATGCAGTTCTGGGTGCAACTGGATACGCCGGCCAAGGCCGCGGACTACAAGCAGTTCCTGATCCGGTACTCCGAACAGCAGAAGGCGCTGGGCCGTTTCGTGAAGGCGCCGAACGTGCGCCTGCGCAACGTGATGCAGTGGCTCGCCTACTGGCAGGTGGTGCCCGACGACGTGCGCCTGCAGGCCGGGCTGGCCTTCGGCTTCCTGCTGGTGTGCCTGGTCAACACCGTGGGCCTGATGCTGGCGAAGTTCCTGCGCCGCGCCGGCGAGCTGAGCGTGCGTCGCGCGCTGGGCGCCTCGCGGCGCGCCTTGTTCGCGCAGTTGCTGATCGAGTCGGGCGTGGTGGGCCTGGCGGGTGGCGTGGGTGGCCTGCTGCTGGCCTTGTTTGGCCTGTGGGTGGTGCGGCATCAGCCTTCCGACCATGCGGCGCTGGCGCATCTCGATCCTGCGATGCTGCTGACCACCTTCCTGCTGGCGCTGGTCGCGAGCCTGCTCGCCGGCATGCTGCCGGCCTGGCGCGCCTGCCAGGTTGCGCCCGCCCTGCAGCTGAAAAGCAACTGAGGGCACGACCATGGAACTGCGACCGATACTTTCCACGTTGCGACGCCACAAGATCACAGCGTGGCTGCTGATCCTGGAGATCGCGCTGACCTGCGCCATCGTGTGCAACGCGGTGTTCATGATCGGCCACCGCCTGCAGCACATGCACATGACCACCGGCGTCGACGAGCATGCGCTGGTGCAGATCCAGCTGGCCGAGATCGCGCCCACGCCCGACATCTTCGCCCGCGCCCGTGAGGACCTCGCCGTGCTGCGCCAGGTGCCGGGCGTGCAGGCGGTGGCGTTGACCAACCAGTTGCCGCTGGGAGGTTCCTCGTCGAACGCCAGCATCAAGCTGGATCCCGCGCAGCGTGAGCCTACGCTCAGCGCCGGCACCTATTTCGGCGAGGACATTCCGCAGGCCATGGGCGCGCGACTGGTGGCAGGACGCAACCTGCAGCCGGACGAGACCACCAACGCGGACATCGTGGTCAAGGCGCTGGCCACCGGCAACACCAAGGGCATACCCGCAGTCACGGTGATCACGCAGGCGCTGGCCGACCGCCTGTGGCCGGGGCAGAATCCGCTGGGCAAGACGATCTACCTCACCGACCAGGTGGGCGTGCGGGTGGTCGGCGTGCTGGCCGACCTGGTGCGCGCCAACGCCTACAACGACATCACCGCGCATTACTCGGTGGTCCTGCCGCTGTTCATGGGCGCAGGCAAGGACCAGAGCTACGTCATCCGCACCCGCCCGCAGGACCGCGAGGCCGTGCTCAAGGCCGCCGTGGCTGCGCTGAAGAAGGCCGATCCGGAACGGGTGGTGACTCAGCAGCGCAGCTACGACGAGCTGCGCGAGAAGTTCTTCGCCAACGACCGTGCCATGGCCGGCATCCTTGCCGGCGTGATCGTGGCGCTGCTCACGGTGACCGCGCTGGGCATCGTGGGTCTGGCCAGCTTTTGGGTGGGGCAGCGCCGCCGCACCATCGGCGTGCGCCGCGCGTTGGGCGCCACCCGCAGCGACATCCTGCGCTACTTCCAGACCGAGAACTTCCTGTTGGCGGGCCTCGGCATCGTGCTGGGCATGGTGCTGGCCTACGGCATCAACCTGTTCCTGATGCTGCATTACGAATTGCCGCGATTGCCGGGCATCTACTTCCCGGTCGGCGCGCTGACGCTGTGGATCATCGGCCAGCTCGCCGTGCTCGGCCCGGCGCTGCGCGCCGCGGCGGTGCCGCCGGTGGTGGCGACAAGAAGCGTATGAGGCTCCCCCCTCCCGCTTGCGGGAGAGGGGACCGACAAGGCGGGAGAGGGTGCGGGTGAGTGCAGCGTTTGCGTGCCGGCCCAAGCCTCTCCCCCAACCCCTCTCCCGCAGCGGGAGAGGGGAGTCCAATCACCGGAGAGGTGCAATGTTCGGTTACTACCTCGATCTGGCCCTGCACAGCCTGAAGCGCAACAAAGTGCTCACGGCGCTGATGGTGCTGGCGCTCGCGCTGGGCATCGGCGCCACGATCACCACGCTGACCGTGTTGCGGCTGCTGTCCGGCGATCCGCTGCCGCAGAAGAGCGCGCGGCTGTTCTACCCGCAGGTGGATCCCTATCCGGAGAACCGGCCCTTCTCGCGCAGCGGTACGAAGCTGCCGTGGCTGATGAGCTACGTCGATGCGATGAACCTGCTGCGTGCGGGCAAGGCGCAGCGACAGACGGCGGTGGCGCTGGCGCAGGTCAAGGTGATGCCGAGGACGACGGAGGGCAAGCCGTTCTATGCGGACGGCGTGATGACGACGGCGGACTTCTTCCCGATGTTCGACGCGCCGTTCCAGTACGGCGCTGGCTGGAGCGCGGCCGACGACGAACGCCGTGCGCAGGTCGCAGTGATCTCCGACTTCCTCAACGACAAGCTGTATGGCGGCGCAAACAGCGTGGGCCGCATGATCCGCGTCGAGGACCGCGACTTCCGCATCATCGGCGTGCTCAAGTCCTGGGCGCCGCAGCCGCGCTTCTACGCGCTGCATCTGGGCAGCCGCAATTACGGCAAGGGCGAGGGCGTGTTCATGCCGTTTCAGGCTGCGCGCGCCGACGGCATCGGGCCGAGCATGATGATGTCCTACGGCTCCGGTTCCAGCATGGAACATCTGGAGACTTCTCCGGCGATCTGGCTGGGCGTGTGGCTGGAGCTGCCCGATGCGTCCGCGGTCTCGGCCTACCGGCGGTTCCTGGCCGCCTACGCACGGCAGCAGGTGGCGCTGGGGCGCTTCCAGAAGTCGCGCACGGCCTTGTCAGGCCTGATGGCGTGGCTGCGCGGCGAGCACGTGGTGCCGGACGATGCGCGCCTGCAGGCAGGGCTGGCGTTCGGCTTCCTGCTGATCTGCGTGGTGAACACGGTGGGCCTGCTGCTCGCGAAATGCCTGCGCCGTTCGCGCGAGATCGGCGTGCGCCGCGCGCTGGGCGCCGGCCGCGGCGCGATCTTTGCCCAGTTCATGGTCGAGGCCGCCATCGTGGGCGTGGCCGGCGGCGTGCTGGGCCTGGTCTTCGCCGAGCTGGGGCTGTGGGGCATCCGCCACCAGCCGGCGCAATACGCCAGCCTCGCGCATCTGGACCTGGCGATGTTCCTTTTCACCTTCGTGGTGGCGCTGGCGGCCAGCCTGGTCGCGGGCCTGCTGCCCGCGTGGCGCGCCTGCGCGGTGGCGCCGGCTCCGCAACTGAAAGCCGTTTGAGGGGAGCGACCATGGAAATCCGTCCGATACTCGCCAGCCTGCGCAGGCACCGCATCCCGGCCACGCTGATCGTGCTGGAGATCGCGCTCGCCTGCGCGGTGCTGTGCAACGCGGTGTTCATGATCGGCCAGCGCATCGCCGACATCCGTTGGCCGAACGCGATCGACGAGCAGGGCATCTCGGTGGTCACCGTGAACGGCACCGATCCCAGGCTCGCCGCCAGCGACATCCCGCGCGACCTCGCGGCCCTGCGCGGCATTGCGGGGGTGACGGCGGCGGCCGCCGCGACCAGCATGCCGCTGGACCAGAACCCCGCGCTGTCGGACTTCACCACGGCGCCGGACGGCAAGACCACGGTTAACACTTCGATCTACTTCCTCGGCAGCGGCGGCGAGCAGGCGCTGGGGCTGCGCCTGCTGGCAGGACGCTTCTTCAACGCCGACGAGTATGCGGACAGCGGTACCAGGGACTTCAATTCCACCGGTCACGTCGTGCTGATCACGCAAAGCGATGCGCGGCGCCTGTGGCCGGGACAGAGCGCGCTGGGCAGGAACCTGTACACCAACGACAGGAGCTGGACGGTGGTCGGCGTGGTCGCCGACGTGCTGGCGCAGGATCCGAGGTTCAGCGGGCCGGGCGGCCGCCATTCCAGCGTGTTCTTCCCGTTGCATCCTGACGCGGTGATGGGCGACTACGTGCTGCGCAGCGCACCCCGGGACCGCGCGCGCGTCCTGCGCGAGGCGACACAGGCGCTGGGCAAGCTGGAGCCCGGCGCGGTAGTGCAAGGCGTGACCTATGCCGGCATGCGTGGCGACTACTTCGCCAATACCCGAAGCATGGCGTGGATGCTGGTGCTGGTCTGCGTGGTGATGCTGGCGGTGACCGCATTCGGCATCGTGGGCCTCACCAGCTTCTGGGTGGGGCAGCGCCGGAGGCAGATCGGCATCCGCCGCGCCGTGGGCGCCACCCGCGGCCACATCATGCAGTACTTCCAGACCGAGAACTTCCTGCTCGGCACCGCCGGCGTGGTGCTGGGCATGGTGCTGGCCTTCGGCATCAACCTGTACCTGATGCAGCGCTACGAGATCGCGCGCATGCCCTGGTATTACCTGCCGGCCAGCGCGGTCGCGCTGTGGATGCTCGGCCCGGCGCTGCGTGCCGCGGCGGTGCCGCCGGTGGTGGCGACCCGATCGGTATGAGTTTCGACGCAGCGCCCATTTCGCCTTGAAGGAACCGGGAATGTTCAGCTACTACCTCGACCTCGCCCTGCGCAGCCTCAAGCGCAACAAGGCGCTGACCGCGCTGATGGTGTTGGCCATCGCCGTGGGCATCGGCGCCAGCATGACCACGCTGACGGTGATGCATCTGCTTTCCGGCGACCCGATGCCGGGGCGCAGCGCCACGCTGTTCTATCCGCAGGTGGACCCGACCGACGACTCCCGGCCTGACAGCCAGCCGCGCGACGTGATGGACTACCGCTCCGCGATGGACCTGTGGGGCGCGCACCGCGCCGATCGCCAGGCGCTGATCGCCAGCGCCGAGCTGAAGCTGCGCGCGCCGGGGGTGAACCTGCCGCCGCAGATGGCGCGGGTGCTCACCACCACCAGCGACTTCTTTCCCATGTTCGCCGTGCCGCTGCGCTACGGCAGCGCCTGGACGCCGGCCGACGATGCGCAGCGCTCGCGCGTGGCGGTGATCTCCTCCGATCTCAACAACCGGCTGTTCGGCGGCGCCAACAGCGTGGGGCGCACCCTGCGGCTGAAGGATGCGGACGTGCGCATCGTCGGCGTGCTGGCGTCATGGCGTCCGTCGCCGCAGTTCTACGACGTGGCGGGCGGGCGCTTCTCGGACGGCAAGACTTCCTCCTTCTATGCCAAGCCGGAAGATGTCTTCATGCCGTTCACCTCGGCTCAGGACGTCGCCGGCAACGACTTCGGCGTGTTCACCTGCTGGGGCGATCCGCAGGCGATGAAGCACCTGCAGACCGCGCCATGCGTGTGGGTGGCGCTGTGGGTGCAGTTGAACGATGCGGCGAAGGTCGCCGCTTACCGGCGCTTCGTCGCCGACTACGCGGTCCAGCAAAAGGCGCTCGGCCGCTTCGTGCATGCGGACAACACGCGGATGATGGACCTCATGCAGTGGCTGGATTTCAACCACGTCGTGCCCAGCGACGTGCGGCTGCAGGTCGCGCTGGCCTTCGCCTTCCTGCTGATCTGCCTGTGCAACACGGTGGGCCTGCTGCTGGCCAAGTTCCTGCGCCGCAGCGGCGAGATCGGCGTGCGCCGCGCGCTCGGCGCGAGCCGTGGCGCGGTGTTTGCGCAGTGCCTGGTGGAGGCCGGGATGATCGGCCTGCTCGGCGGCTTCGGTGGCTGGCTGCTGACCTTGCTGGGCCTGTGGCTGGTGCGGCGACAACCGGTCGAATACGCGGACCTGGCGCACCTGGACGGCGGGATGTTCCTGGCCACCTTCGTGCTGGCGGTGCTGGCCAGCCTGCTTGCCGGCCTGGTGCCTGCGCTTCGTGCGAGCCGCGTCACGCCTGGGCTGCAATTGAAGACGCTTTGATGCGCTGCCCGCGACCGCAGCTGCACTCCCAAGGAGCCAACCCGACCATGCAGATACGACCCGTCCTCGCCGCGTTGCGCCGCCATCGCCTGGCCACGCTGCTGATCGTCATGGAGATCGCGCTCGCCTGCGCGGTGCTCTGCAACGCCTGCTTCCTGATCGCCAACCGGGTGCAGCAGACCGGCTTGCAGAGCGGCGTCGACGAGAGTTCGCTGGCGGAGCTGACGCTCACCGGCTACGACGCGGCCCAGGCCACGGATCTCAACGCGCGCGTGCTCGACGGGCTGCGCACGATTTCCGGCATGCAGTCGGTCAGCGTGATCAACGCGGTGCCGTTCGGCCAGCATGCCGGCACCGCCGGCATCAAGCTGAGCCGGGACGCGCAGAAGTCGGCTGGCGTGGTCCACTTCTACGTAGGCGGACCAGGCAGCTTCGAGGCGCTGGGCCTGCGCGTGGTGTCCGGCCGGGGGCCGCAGGCGACCGACATGACTGCGGTGATCGACTTCCTGCCCAGGAGCGCGCCGGTGCTGGTGAGCCGCGCGCTGGCCGCGCACCTGTGGCCGGGCGCCGACCCGCTGGGCCAGGTGATCTGGTGCGCCGACCGGCCGTACCGCGTGATGGGCGTGGTCGACCACCTGGCGCGGCCGGCGGGCGGCGAGGGCGGCCCGGACACGCGCGAGTGGTCGGTGTTCGTGCCGGCGCTGCCCGGCGAGAATCTCGCCGGTGTCTACCTGCTGCGCGCCGCGCCGGACCAGCTCGACCGCGTGCTGCGCGAGGCCCGCGAGCGCATCGCCAAGATCGCCCCGGAAGTGGTGGTCGACAGCCTGGGCAGCCAGACCCTGCCGCAGCTGCGCGACCGCTACTTCCGCGACGACCGCGCCATGGCCGGCATGCTGGTGGGCGTGATCGTGGCGCTGCTGCTGGTGACCGCGCTGGGCATCGTGGGCCTGACCAGCTTCTGGGTCGCGCAGCGGCGCAAGCAGATCGGCGTGCGCCGCGCGCTGGGCGCCACCCGCGGCGACATTCTGGGCTATTTCCAGACCGAGAACTTCCTGATCGTCAGCTTCGGCATCGGCTTGGGCATGGTGCTCGCATTCGGGGCCAATGTGTTGCTGATGACCCGGTACGAGCTGCCGCGCCTGCCGCTGCTGTACCTGCCGATCGGCGCGCTGGTGCTGTGGGCGCTCGGGCAGCTGGCGGTGCTGGCGCCGGCGCTGCGCGCGGCGGCGGTGCCGCCGGTGGTCGCCACGCGGTCGGTGTGAGTCCGTCGCACCTGCATGCATTCCGGCACGCGAGCGCGCTGGCCCACCGCGACCACAATCTGCTTTCCAAGACGAAAGGACGGACGATGAAGCTGCGACCCTTGATGTTGTGTACGGCCCTGCTGGTGGCCCTGCCGCTGGCCGCCAGCGCACGCGACACGGCTTCCACGCAAGTCGCGCCGGCGGACGTGGCCGCGCGCGTCAAGGCGCTCGATGCGCTGCTGGCCGAGCAGTGGCAGCACACCCTGGAGAACTCGCCCGAATTCGCCACCGTGCTGGGCGACCTGCGCTACAACGACCGCTGGAGCGACATGTCGCTGGCGCACACCGCGGCCGAGCGCAAGGTGGCCCAGGACTTCCTGCGCCGCTTCGAGGCGATCGACACCCGCGGCTTGCCCGACGAGGACGCGCTCAACCAGCAGCTGATGGTGCGCCAGCTCAAGGACAGCCTCACCAGCCTGGACTTCAAGCTCAACGAGATGCCGCTGGAGCAGATGAGCGGCATCCATCTGCAGCTGGCCGGCTTCGTCAGCTCCATCCCGTTCGACAACACCAAGGAATACGAGGATTACCTGGCGCGCCTGAAAGCGGTGCCCAAGCTGTTCGACCAGACCGTCGAGGTGGCGCGCCAGGGCTTGCGCGACGGCATGATGCCGCCGAAGTACCTGCTGGAGAAGGTGGTGCAGCAGATCGCCAGCATCCAGCGGCCGGCCGGCATGGACAGCGTGTTCGCCGAGCCGCTGAAGCACTTTCCCAAGAGCGTGTCCGCGGCCGACCAGGCGCGGCTTAAGCAGGCGATCCTGGCGGCGATCGATGGCCAGGTGCGCCCGGCCTACGCCAGGCTGGGCGACTTCGTGGCGAAGGACTACGCGCCGCACGGGCGCAGCCAGCCGGGCGTGTGGCAATTGCCGCACGGCGATGCGATCTACCGCTTCCTGGTGCGCCAGACCACGACGACCGACAAGAGCCCGGCGCAGATCCACGCGATCGGCCTGGCCGAGGTCGAGCGCATCGAGGGCGAGATGACCGCCATCGCCAAGGCGCAGGGTTACCAGGACCTGGCCAGCTTTCGCGCGGCGCTCCAGACCAATCCCAAAGTGCACGCGAAGTCGCGCGAGGACATCCTCGAACGCTACCGCGGCTACCTCGCGCAGATGAAACCGCAGCTGCCCAAGCTGTTCGGCCTGCTGCCCAAGACCGACGTGGTGGTGATGCCGGTCGAGCCGTTCCGCGAAAAGGAGGCGCCCGGCGCCGAATACCACCAGGGCACGCCGGACGGCTCGCGGCCGGGGCAGATCTTCGTCAACACCAGCGACTACGCCCACCGCAGCGTGCTGTCGATCGAATCGACCGCCTACCACGAGGGCATCCCCGGGCATCACATGCAGATCTCCATCGCGCAGACGCTGCCCGCGCTGCCGCCGTTCCGCCAGCAGGCCGGCTACACCGCCTATGTCGAAGGCTGGGCGCTGTACGCCGAACAGCTGGGCAAGGAGGTCGGCTTCTACCAGGACCCGCTGTCCTACTACGGCCATCTGTCCGACGAACTGCTGCGCGCCGATCGCCTGGTGCTGGATACCGGCGTGCACTACAAGCACTGGACGCGGGCGCAGATGGTGGATTTCTTCCACGCCCATTCCAGCGAGGACGAGCCCAGCATCCAGGCCGAGACGGACCGCTACGTCACCTGGCCCAGCCAGGCGCTGGCCTACAAGATGGGCCAGCTGAAGATCCTGGAGCTGCGGGCGCGGGCCAAGCAGGCGCTGGGCGCGAAGTTCGATATCCGCGCCTTCCACGACGAGGTGCTGGGCGGCGGCGCGCTGCCGCTGGATGTGCTCGAGCAGCGCGTGGACGGCTGGATCGCGGCGCAGAAGGCCAAGGCCTGAGGCCACGAAGCCCTGGCTGGCTGCCAGGTCGAGCCCTCTCCCCCAGCCCCGCCAGGTTGAGCCCTCTCCCCCGGCCCGGCCGGGGGAGAGGGTTGGGAGAGGGGGAGGCCTTTGCCTTTTCATTGAGGCATGCTTGCAAGAGCCAGGAGCCTTCCCCTTCCCCCTCTCCCCAGGCAGGGGCCGGGGAGAGGGAGCAAAAAGCAACCTTTTGGCGTGGAGATGCATCCATGCCGGCATGTGCAGGAAAAAGATGCGAACCGTCCTCATCATCGACGACAACCCGGCCGTGGGCGAGGCGCTGTCGCTGCTGCTCTCGCTGCACGACATCCGCCCGCTGACCGCGCTCACGCCCCAGGAGGGGCTGGCCATGCTCGACCGCGAGCTGGTCGACGTGGTGATCCAGGACATGAACTTCACCGCCGACACCACCTCGGGCGAGGAGGGCGTGGCGCTGTTCCGCGCCATCCGCCAGCGGCACACCGACCTGCCGGTGATCCTGCTGACCGCCTGGACCCACCTGGAAACCGCGGTGGAGCTGGTCAAGGCCGGCGCCGCCGACTACGTGGCCAAGCCCTGGGACGACACCAAGCTGCTGGCCACGGTGGAGAACCTGCTGGAGCTCTCCGAATCCACCCGCGAGGTCAACCGCACCCGCCGCGAGCGCCGCCGCCGCCGCGAGGTGCTGCGCCAGACCTACGAGCTGGACGGTCTGGTGTTCGCCTCCGACGCGATGGCGCAGACGCTGGAGCTCGCCTGCCAGGTGGCGCGCTCGCACGTGCCGGTGCTGATCACCGGACCCAACGGCGCGGGCAAGGAGCGCATCGCCTGTATCGTGCACGCGAACTCGCCTGTGCGCAGCGGGCCATTCGTGGCGGTCAACTGCGGCGCATTGCCGGGCGAGCTGATCGAGGCGGAGCTGTTCGGCGCCGACGCCGGCGCCTACACCGGGGCCAACAAGGCGCGCGAGGGACGCTTCGAGTTGGCCGACGGCGGCACGCTGTTCCTGGACGAGATCGGCAACCTCCCGTTGCCCGGCCAGGTCAAGCTGCTGCGCGTGCTGGAGACCGGCCAGTTCGAGCGGCTGGGTTCGGGCCGCACGCGGCAGGTCAGGGTGCGCGTGCTCTCGGCGACCAACGCCGACCTCAAGGCGATGGTGCGGGCCGGCACCTTCCGCGAGGACCTCTACTACCGCCTCAACGTGATCGAGGTGAACCTGCCGCCGCTGGCCGAGCGCACCGACGACATCGTGCCGCTGGCCGAGCATTTCCTCGACGGCCGCGCGGAACTCGGCGACGCGGCGCGCGAGGCGCTGGTGAGCTACCCCTGGCCGGGCAATGTGCGCGAGCTCAAGAATGCGATCGAGCGCGCCGCGCTGCTGGCCACCGACGGCGTGGTCACGCCACAGTTGCTCAACCTGCCGCAGCACACGCCTGCGGTCGCCCGCAACCTGGACGAGCCCAGCCGCGAGGCGGTGGAGAGCGCGCTGCAGCGCGCCGACGGCGTGGTGAGCCGCGCCGCGCAGTCGCTGGGCCTCTCGCGCCAGGCGCTGTACCGGCGCATGGAGCGCTACGGCCTGGCGACCAGTTGACAGAGTCTGACCCTTCCCCGCCTTCAGTTCGGTGGGGCCCCCCCGCACGCGAACCCACGCCCTTCCTGCGGTTGCCGCCATCGGAGGGCCGCGGGATCATCGGCATCCTCACCCAAGGAACCCCGACCATGCGCACTCCCGCCTTCATGTTCGCCATCCTGCTTGCCGCGGGGGCGGTACAGGCCCAGAGCGTCCCGCAGGCGAGCGACAGCTGGAGCACCCCGGCACCGGCGTCCACGGCAAGCTACCGTTCGGGCGGCGTGGCCCCGGCCGCGCAGCGCGAGCCCAGCTCCCACTTCAAGTTCAAGGAACGACGCAATCCCATGGAACTGCCGGGCAACACCGCACAGGAGCGTTCGGGCCGGGCCGCGGTCGGCGGCACGGGTTCGGTGGACGGCAACGGCCGTCCCGCGGTGAGCTGCCCGCAGACGCCGATGGACCCCGCGTGCCACTGATCCGGGCAGTCCCCAGCCGGAGCCCCGCATGCAGCTGAGGTCACTGCAGACCCGCCTGACCGGGCTGCTGATGCTGGCGAGCTTCAGCGGGGCGCTGGTCTATGCCGGCATCAGCCAGTGGCCGTTGCCGCAGCTGCTCTCCTGGCTGCGCCACGATCCGCGTTTCGGCACCCATCTGCCGACCCTGCCGGGCATATCCGGCGCCCTGCTGGCGAGCATGGTGGTCTTGCTGCCGCTGTTGCTCTGGCTGGGATCCCAGGTGATGTCGCCGATCCGCCGCCTGCTGCGCGCGCTCGAAGGCGCGGTGGCCAGTTTCCGCGACGGCGACTTCAGCTTTTCCATTTCGGCCGACCGGCGCGACGAGCTGGGCGACCTGATCCGCATGCACAACACGCTGGGCCAGACCCTGCGCGAGCAGCGCCAGCACCTGGTGCAGCGCGAGCTGTTGCTGGACACGGTGGTGCAGCACACGCCGGTGGCGCTGGTGCTGGCCAATGCGCAAGGCCGCGTCGCCTACGCCAACATCGCCGCGCGGCACCTGTTCAATGAAGGTCGCAGCCTCAACGGGCTGGATTTCGGCGAGCTGCTGGTCAAGGTTCCCGAGGCACTGCGCCATGCCGTGGAGAGCGGCGAGGACGCGCTGCTCACCGTGCCGATGGACGGCGCCGAGGAGACCTTCCATCTCTCCCAGCGGCTGTTCCGCCTGCAGGGGCGGCCGCACAAGCTGTATTCGTTCCGGCGCATGACGCGCGAGCTTTCACGGCAGGAAGTGGCGACCTGGAAGCGGGTGATCCGCGTGATCAGCCACGAGCTCAACAATTCGCTGGCGCCGATTTCCTCGCTCGCGCACTCGGGCGCGGAGCTGGCGCGGCGCAACGACCTGGCGCGGCTGCCCGGGGTGTTCGCCACGATCGGCGAGCGCGCCCGCCACCTGCACGGCTTCATCGCCGGCTACGCCAGCTTCGCCAAGCTCCCCACGCCGCAACCGCAGCCGATCGACTGGCAGACGTTCCTGGACAGCCTCGCCTTGCACTGCCGCTACCAGCTGGTCGGCCAGGTGCCGACCGAACCGGGCTGGTTCGACGCGGCGCAGATCGAGCAGGTGCTGATCAACCTGATCAAGAACGCGCACGAAGCCGGCGGCGCCGAGGACGGCGTGACGCTGGCGCTCGCGCAGGTCGGCCACGACTGGCGCATCGAGGTGGCCGACCGCGGCCCGGGCATGAGCGAGACCGTGCTGGCGCAGGCGCTGTTGCCGTTCTACTCGACCAAGCGCTCGGGCACCGGGCTGGGCCTGGCGCTGGCGCGCGAGATCACCGAGGCGCACGGCGGGCGCATCACGCTGGCCAACCGCGAGGGCGGCGGCCTGCGCGTGAGCCTGCTGTTGCCGGTGCGCGCCTCGGCCTAGCGGCTTGTCATAGCCTGCCCAGTCGGCTCGCCTATACTCGACCTTCAACCAAAGGAGGGGGTCATGGGCAATCTGCTGATAGCCGCGGTGCTGGTCGTGCTGGTGGTGATCGTGATCGCCAAGCTGGTGCGCATCGTGCCGCAGGGCTACGAGTGGACGGTGGAGACTTTCGGCCGCTACACGCGCACGCTGAACCCCGGCCTGCATTTCCTGATCCCGATCTACCAGGGGATCGGCGCCAAGATGAACATGATGGAGCAGGTGCTGGAGGTGCCTTCGCAGGACGTCATCACCAAGGACAACGCCGTGGTGCGCGTGGACGGCGTGGTGTTCTACCAGGTGCTGGACGCGGCCAAGGCGGCCTACGAGGTGGCCAACCTGGAGCAGGCCTCGCTGGCGCTGGTGATGACCAACATCCGCACCGTGCTGGGCTCGATGGACCTGGACGAATCCCTGAGCAAGCGCGATGCGATCAATGCGCAGCTGCTGCGCGTGGTCGACGAGGCCACCCACCCGTGGGGCGTCAAGGTCAACCGCATCGAGATCAAGGACATCGCGCCGCCGCGCGACCTGATCGACTCGATGGCGCGGCAGATGAAGGCCGAGCGCGAGAAGCGCGCCAACATCCTGGAGGCCGAGGGCTTCAAGCAGGCCGCGATCCTCAAGGCCGACGGCGAAAAGCAGAGCACGATCCTGGCCGCCGAGGGCAAGAAGGAGGCCGCCTTCCGCGAGGCCGAGGCGCGTATCCGCCTGGCCGAGGCCGAGGCCGAGGCGACCAAGATGGTTTCCGACGCGATCGCCAACGGCAACCTCAACGCGCTCAACTACTTCGTCGCCAACAAGTACGTCGAGGCGCTCAAGGAGATCGCGCACTCGCCCAACCAGAAGATGCTGCTGCTGCCGATGGAGGCGACCGGCATCATCGGCTCGCTGGCGGGCATCGCGGAGCTGGCGAAGGAATCGCTGTCGCAGCAGGGGGCGCCGAAGGCGGTGCCGCCGCCGCGCTGAGGCGCCGGGGCGAAAGGCCTCCCCCTTCTCCCAGCCCTCTCCCCCGGCAAGAGGGCGCAGGTTGCGGCAGGTTGTAGCTCTCTCTCCCCCGAGCGTGCTCGGAGAGGAGTTGCGGAGAGGGGAAGGCCGGTGCCGCAAGCTCAGTCAGGCCCGCCCACGCTTGCCCCATACCCCGAGCCGCGACACCATCGGCCATCGCACGGAGTTCTGCATGTCCTTCCTTTCCGCACATCACCTCTGGTGGCTCCTGGCCCTGCTGCTGATCGCGCTGGAGGTGGCCCTGCCGGGCTACTTCCTGCTCTGGATCGGCATCGGCGCGGGCGCCACCGGCGTGCTCGTCTGGCTGCTGCCGGGCACATCGCTGCTGGCGCAGGCGGTGGCCTTCACCGTGTTCGCCCTGCTCGCCTGCGCGCTCTACGCCTACATGCTGCGCCCGCGGCTGCGCCGCGGGGACGCGGCCGGCGAACGGCTCAATCGCCGTGCCGAGCAACTGGTCGGCCAGCGCTACGTGCTGATCGAGCCTATCGTCAATGGCCGCGGCCGGGCGCGCGTGGGCGACGGCGAGTGGCTGGTGAACGGGCCGGACCTGCCGCTGGGCGCCAACGTGGAAGTGGTCGGCGTGGACGGCAACATGCTCAAGGTGCGGCCGGCCGCATGAACGCACCGACGGGCGCGGCGCAGGCGGCGCTGGACACGCGGATCGCCTTCCTGGTCGAACTGGCGCGCCGGTTGCACCAGTACGGCACCTCGGCGCAGCGCCTGGAGACGGCCATCGCGGGTTCGGCGCTGCGGCTGGGCCTGGCCGCGGACGTGTGGTCCAGCCCCACCGCGATCATCATCTCCTTCGCCGAGGTGAGCCGTGGCGAGGAGGGCCTGGCCCAGGTCACACAGGTGATGCGGCTGTCGCCCGGCGACGTCAACCTGACGCGGCTGTGCGAGGCCGACGCGATCGCCGACCGCGCGATCGCCGGCGAGCTGGACCTGCGCGAGGGCTTCCGCCTGCTGCGCGAGCTGGGCCGGCCCGATACGCGGCGCGCGCAGGCGGCGGTGGTGGGCAGCTACGGCCTTTCCGCCGCCAGCATCGCGGCGCTGTTCCTGCACAGCTCCTGGGTCGACCTGGTGGTGGCCGGCGCGATCGGCCTGGTGATCGGGCTGATCACCGTGCTGTCGGCCACGCGGCCGCGGCTGGCGGTGGCCAGCGACGCGATCAGCGCGCTGGTGGCGACCGCCAGCGCGATCGTGGTCAGCGCCTTCGTGGTGCCGCTGGCGGTCAAGTCGGTGGTGCTGGCGGCACTGATCGTGCTGGTGCCGGGCATGTCGCTGACCACCGCGGTGCGCGAGATCTCCAGCCAGCACCTGGTCTCGGGCATGGCGCGCATGGGCGGCGCCATCGCCACGCTGCTCAAGCTCACCTTCGGCACCGTGGCGGCCAGCCAGGTTTGCGCGGCGCTGGGCGTCCACCCCAGTGCGCGCACCCTGCCGGTGCTGCCGTCGTGGACCGACTGGCCGTCGCTGCTGATCGGCGCGCTGGGCTTCGCCATCCTGTTCCGCGCCGCGCGACGGGACTGGCTGGTGGTGGTCGGCGCGGTCTTCGTCGGCTACCTGGCCACGCGCTGGGGCGGCCTGCTGTCGGGCGCGATCCCCGGCGCGCCGTTCGGCGTGTTCCTCGGCGGCTTGTTGCTGGGCGCGCTGGCCAACCTTTATGCGCGCTACATGCACCGGCCCGGCGCGGTGGTGCGCGAGCCCGGGATCATCCTGCTGGTGCCCGGCAGCGTGGGCTTCCGCAGCGTGTCTTACCTGTTCGAGCGCGACACCACCTTGGGCATGGACAGCTTCATCCTGCTCATCACGTTGCTGATCTCGCTGGTGGCGGGGCTGCTGTTCGGCGACCTGCTGGTGTCGCCGCGCCGGTCGCTCTGAGCCGGGAGCGGCGGGAGAAGGCTCGCCTCAGCCGCCGGCTTCTTCTTCGCCCGTGCCCTCGTCCTGCTGCAGCTCCTTGAGCAACTGGAAGATCTCGCGGTACGCGCGCGGGGGTTTGTTCGCCGCACGCTCGCTGCGCGCCTGGCGGACCAGCGAGCGCAGGTGCTGGCGATCGATGGAGGGGTGCTCGGCGATCAGTTCGGCGGCAGCCTCGTCGTCTTCCAGCAGACGCTCGCGCAGCGCCTCCAGGCGATGCATGGCCGCGGTCTCCTGCCGCTGGCGTTCGCGGTTTTCGCCCAGTTCCGCGCGCACGCTGTCGAACACCGCCTCGTCGTAGCGGCGCATCTTCTTGGCCAGGAAGGCCAGCTGGCGCTTGCGCGCGATGTGCGAGCTGATCCGTCGCAGGTTGGCGATTTCCTCGGCCACGTCCTCGGGCAGTTCGAGCTTGGCCAGCCGGCTGGGCGGCAGCTCGACCAGTTGCGTGGCGAGCGCCAGCACGGCGAGCGCCTCCCGGCGCTGCTGGGTGCGGCTGGGGCCGTAGTCCTGCTCGTCGAGTTCGGTCTGGTTGCGGCTGCGGCTGGGGCTCACGGGTATTCCAGGGTTTCAGGGGCCGGCGCGGGGGATTCCAGCGCGAAGCGGGGCACGGGTACGCCACCGACGAGAACGGTTTCGGCGAACATGGCCGCGGGGCGCACCCACAACCCGCGCTCGCCGTAGAGGGCGCGGTAGACGATGAGTTCCTCCAGCGTCTCGCTGTGGCGGGCCACGCCGACCACCTCGTAACGCTGGCCCTTGTAGTGTCGGTAGATGCCGGCGACGGGTGTCACGGCGCGCTCCCTTTGATTGCGCGAAGGCGACCCCATGTCCGGAAGTCGCCCGCCATTCTACCCGCCTGAAGGAACGCCCCGTGAGTGCAGCCGCCTTGTCCGCCGATGCCAGCCAGCAGGAACTCGACCGCCTGGCCGAGCTGGCCGAGGACGTGATCCGCCGCGCGCGCGCCGCAGGCGCCAGCGCGGCGGAGGTCGCCGCGAGCATCGATGCCGGACTCAACGTGAACGTGCGGCTGGGCGAGGTGGAGACGGTCGAGCACACGCGCGACCGCGGCTTCGGGTTGACCGTCTACTTCGGCCAGCACAAGGGCACGGCCAGCACCGCCGATCTCAATCCGGCCTCCGTGCAGGCCACGCTGGAGCAGGCCTGCGCCATCGCCCGCTACACCGAGGCCGATCCGGCGGCGGGCCTGGCCGACGCAGGGCGCATGGCCACCCGGTTCCCCGACCTGGACCTGTGGCACCCATGGGACATCGACACGGCCGAGGCGATCGAGCTGGGCAGGCAGATCGAAGCCGCCGGCCGCGCGCACGCAGGCATCACCAATTCCGACGGCGCCGCGGTGCAGGCGGGCCAGACGCTGTCGGTGTACGCCAACTCGCACGGCTTCGTCGGGCGCGAGCGGGCCACGCGACATGCGCTGTCGCTGTCGCTGATCGCCGGCGAAGGCGACCGCATGCAGCGCGACTACTGGTACGACAGCGTGCGCGCAGCGGGCGACTTCATGAGCGCGCAGGCGCTGGGCGACAAGGCCGCCGAGCGCACGCTCGCGCGCCTGGACTCGCGCAGCCTGGGCACGCGCCAGTGCCCGGTGCTGTTCGTGCCGGAGCTCGCCCGCGGCCTGATCGGCCACCTGGTGAGCGCGGTGAGCGGCGGCTCGCTCTATCGCCGCGCGAGCTTCCTGGTCGACCACGCCGGCAAGCGCGTCATGCCCGAATGGATGAACATCCTCGAGCGTCCGCTGCTGCCGCGCGGCATGGGTTCGGGCGCGTTCGACGCCGAGGGCGTGGCCACCGCCGACAGCGCGCTGATCGAGCACGGCGTGCTGGCGCGCTACATCCTGGGCAGCTATTCGGCGCGCAAGCTGGGGCTGGAATCCACCGGCAACGCGGGCGGCATCCACAACCTGCTGGTCGAGTCCGGGCCGGACGACTTCGCCGGGCTGCTCAGGCGCATGGATACCGGGCTGGTGGTCACCGAGGTGATGGGGCAGGGCGTGAACACCCTCACCGGCGACTATTCGCGCGGTGCCGCGGGCTTCTGGGTCGAGCGCGGGCAGATCGCCTATCCGGTGGAAGAGATCACCATCGCGGCCAACCTGCGCGACATGTTCGCGGGCATCGTGGCGGTGGGCAACGACGTGGATCGGCGGGCGCAGATCCTCACCGGCTCGATCCTGCTCGACCGGATGACCGTCGCCGGCCAGTAGCCCGAACTGCCTATGGCATCGCGGTACGGCTTTGCTAGCATCGCCGCACCGGCGCGATGGCCGGGGTCATCGAAGGTAAGAGGAGACACGCATGAGCGTTCCGCCCGATTCCGTCGTCCCGCCCCCACCGCCGCATGAGCCGGTACCGCCGCCCGAACCGCTGGATGCCGTCGGCATGCCCAGCCGCGAGGAGCGCCAGTGGGCGCTGTTCGCGCACCTGTCGGCGCTGCTGGGCGGACTGGTCACCAGCCATTTCTTCGGCCTGGGCTGTCTGATCGGGCCGCTGGTGATCTGGCTCGTCAAGAAAGACACGATGCCTTTCGTCGACGACCAGGCCAAGGAAGCTCTCAATTTCAACATCACCGTGGCCATCGCGGCCGTGGTGTGCTGGATTCTGGTCTTCGTGCTGATCGGCATCCCGCTGCTGATACTGCTGGGCGTGGCCTGGCTGGTCTTCGTGATCATCGCGGCGATCAAGGCGAACGAGGGCGAGCGCTACCGCTATCCGTTCACCTTGCGCTTCATCCATTGACGAGCGACTGGCGGGCCTGCGGGCCCGCCTTCTCGTTCCCCCCGGCGTGTCCGCCGCTCAGTGGGTCCGGTTAGCGGCGTAGAGCGCCAGTTCTTCCAGCAGCTCGCCGGGCGCACCGAATCCGCGGATCGCCTGCAGGGCGGTGCCTGTCAACTCGGCGAGGCGCGCGCGCGAGGCGGCCATGCCGATGATCGAGGGGAAGGTGGGCTTGTCCGCCGCCGCGTCCTTGCCGGCGGTCTTGCCGATCACCGCCGACTCGCCTTCCACGTCGAGGATGTCGTCGCGTACCTGGAAAGCCAGGCCCACCGCGGCGGCATAGCGGTCCAGCGCGTCCAGCGCCGCCGCATCCGCGCCCGCGGCGAGCGCGCCCAGCCGCACCGCAGTACGGATCAGTGCTCCGGTCTTGCAGGCATGCATGTGCTCCAGCTCGGCCAGCGTGAGCCCACGCCCCACCGCGGCCAGGTCCAGCGCCTGCCCGCCGGCCATGCCCTCGGCGCCGCAGGCGCGGCCGAGCACGCGCAGCATCTCGAGCATGCGCCTGGCGTCGGCGCCGCCGTGCGGATCGTGCGCGAGGATCTCGAAGGCGAGCGCCTGCAAGGCATCGCCGGCGAGGATCGCCATGGCCTCGCCATACACCACGTGGCAGGTCGGGCGGCCGCGCCGCAGCGCGTCGTCGTCCATCGCCGGCAGGTCGTCGTGCACCAGCGAGTAGGCATGGATCAGCTCGACCGCGCAGGCGGAGGCGTCCAGCTCGGCGCCGTCCGCGCCGAGTGCATGACCGGCGGCGTAGACCAGCAGCGGGCGCAGGCGCTTGCCGCCGCCGAGCACGGCGTAGCGCATGGCGCGGTGCAGTTCCAGCGGCGGCTGTTGCTCGGAGGGCAGCACGCGCGCGAGCGCGGCATCGGCGCGCGCCGTCAGCGCGAGCAGCCGGGGGCCGAGTTCGGGCGGCGCGTCAGGATTCGGATTCGAAGGGTTCGGCGTCGTCGGGCGCATCGGGATCGAGCAGCAGGCGCACGCGCAGCTCGGCCTGGTCCAGGGCCTGCTGGCAATGGCGGTAGAGGCCGATGCCGCGCTCGAAGGAGGCCAGCGATTCGTCCAGGCTCAATTCGCCGCCTTCCATGCGCGCCACCAGTTGCTCGAGTTCGTCCAGCGAATGCTCGAAGTCGGCGACGGACGGGGTTTCCGCGGGGGCAGAAGCGGGTTTGGCCATGGGCGGCAACGCTAGCGCAGCGGGGTCCGGGAATCAATGTTTTGCGCCGTCCTCGGCCCTTCGGCGCGACGCAAGGACGAGGTCAGAGCGCCTGCTTCAACCTGCGGCGCCGGACCTCTGCGCCGCTGCCGCGTCGCCCCGGTTGCCCGGCACCCAGCGGGGACGTGCGCGCAGGGTTTCGAAGAGCGTGGCGGCCTGCGTCGTCTGCCACAGATCGGCGACGGCGATCAGCGTTTCCCCCGCGTAGAGCAAGGGGCAGGTTTCGCGTCGCCACGGCGGCAACGCGGCTTGCTGGAACAGGTCGCGCAATTCCCGGGTATGCCGGTCGCCGGCGGGCCTGATCCGCTCGCCGCCCCGGCGCAGGCGCACGACGAGCGGCGAGGGCAGGCGGCCGGCCGGATCGAGCATGAGCTGGCCGCCTCCCGGCAAGACCAGCGCCTCGCCGTGCCAGCAAGCCTCCCACTGCGGATCGAACGATGGCCGTGGGGCGTCTGCCCACAGCCGCCCCTTCCAGATGTGCAGCTCGACGCCTGGCCAGCGCACGCACGGCTGCTGCCCCGCGCGGGCGTGGCATTGGCGCTCGATCTGCCGGCGTTGCGCGGCGGTGGGCGCAACCAGCCCACGCGCGTGCAGCCAATGGTCGAGCAGGGGTTCGCGCAGGGCGGGGGCGAGCGCCATCCACGCCGCGGCGTCGAGGCTGCCGGTCGCCTCATCGTGCACTGCCGGGAAGGCGTCGAGCCAATCGGCACGCAGGGCCTCGTCCGCGGCACGGCAGAACCTCGCGCTGTGCAGGATCGAGTCGACCGCCTGCGGAAAATAGCGTTGCAGGCGCGGCAGTATCTCGTGCCGCAGATGGTTGCGGGCCAGCCTGGTGTCGCGGTTGGACGGATCGTCGATGCAGGCCAGCCGATGCTCTTGCACGTAGGCGCTCAGCAGCTCGCGCGGCAGGCCGAGCAGCGGTCGCCAGAGCTGCCCGGCACCGAGCGGGCGGACCGGCCGCATGCCACCAAGGCCACGCGGTCCCGCGCCGCGCAGCAGCTTGAGCAGCACGGTCTCGGCCTGGTCGTCGCGGTGATGGCCCAACAGCAACCATTCGCCGGGTCTGATCGCTTGCGCGAAGGCGGCGTAGCGGGCGTGCCGCGCGGCGGCTTCGAGGCCTTCGCCGGATGCCCGCGGTACGTCGACTCGCAGCACCTCGCAGGCGATCCCCAGCGAGGCGCAGAACGCCCGCGCCTGCGTGGCCCAGCGGACACTGTCCGCGTGCAGCCCGTGGTCCACGTGCAGCGCGCGCAGGCCGCGTGCGCGCGCCTGCGGCAGCGTCGCCAGCGCGTGCAGCAGCGCGGTGGAGTCGGGGCCGCCGCTGAAAGCCACGCACAGCGCTCCGCCGGCGTGGCTGTCGAGGGCGTGGAGCAACGCGTCGGGCAGCGTGAGCGGCCTACTCACGGCTGGCCGGTTTCTTCTTGTTGCGCACGTAGATGTGCTTGCCGTTGCCGACCTGGCGCTCCTCGGCCTGGAACAGGCCGATCGCGCCGATCAGCCCGCTCAGCTTGGCGTAGCCCCAGTTGCGCGAGTCGAACTCCGGCGCGCGCTTGCTGACGATGCTGCCGACCGCGCCGAGGCCTGCCCAGCCGGTGTCGTCGGCGGCGTCCTCGATGGCGTTGCGCAGCAGATTGACCAGCCGCGCGTCCTGGCGCAGTTCCTGCGCACCCTTGCGCTGTGTCGGTTCGGCAGGCTTCTCCTCGCCGGCGTCGGGCTTGCCCAGCACGTCGGTGTAGATGAAGCGGTCGCAGGCGGCGACGAAAGGCCCGGGCGTCTTGCGCTCGCCGAAACCGTAGACGGTCAGTCCCGACTCGCGGATGCGCCGGGCCAGCGTGGTGAAGTCGCTGTCACTGGAGACGATGCAGAAGCCGTCGAAGCGACCGGTATAGAGCAGGTCCATCGCGTCGATGATCATCGCCGAGTCGGTGGCGTTCTTGCCTTTGGTGTAGCCGAACTGCTGGATCGGCTGGATCGAGAAATCGAGCAACTGGTCCTTCCAGCCGCGCAGATGGTTGTCCGTCCAGTCGCCGTAGGCGCGCTTGACGTGGGCGGTGCCGTAGCGGGCGACCTCCGCCAGCAGCCCTTCGGCCAGCGTGGGCTGGGCATTGTCGGCGTCGATCAGCACGGCGAGCTTGGCGTGGTCGGCCATGGCGCGGCCCTTGTGGACAGGTGGTCTGATCTTAGCGCGGCGCTCCCGGCACGGCAGTCGGAGCGCAAGGGCGGAGCGGTGCGACTCGCGCGCCTGCTAGCGCTGGAAGTTGAGTTCGACGTCCAGGCCGCAGGGATCGGTGAGGAAGAGCTGCACCTGGCCCAGCGCGTCCACCTCGTCGATCTCGTAGGGCAGGCCCGCCGCGTCCAGGCGGTCGCGGATGGCCACGAGGTCGGTGCAGGCGAAGGCCAGGTGGTTGAAGTGGCCGGTCGGTGCAGGCAGCGCGTCGCCCGGGCCGGCGACGGTCAGGTGCAGCACGTCGGCGTCGCCGGCGTAGAGCCAGTAGCCGCGGGAGCCGGAGCGGAACGCCGGGCGCGGGCCTTCGCGCAGGCCGATGACGTCGATGTAGAAGCGGCGCAGGCGCTCGATCATTGCCGCCGGTGCGCGCAGGTTCGCATGGGCGAGGCCGCGCACGCCGCTCATGCAGGTGTTATCCCTGGTAGGCGCCGTAGCTGCGCAGGCGCTTGTAGCGCTGCTCGAGCAGGTCGCGTTCGGGGACGGATTCCAGCTGGTCCAGCTGGTTCAGCAACACGGCCTTGAGGCGGATCGCCATCGAGCGCGGGTTGCGGTGGGCGCCGCCCAGCGGCTCGCGGATGACCTTGTCGACCAGGCCGAGCTCGAGCAGGCGCGGGGCGGTCATACCCAGCGCCTCGGCGGCGTCGCGCGCCTTGTCCTGGCTCTTCCACAGGATCGAGGCGCAGCCTTCGGGCGAGATCACCGAATAAGTGGAGTACTGCAGCATGTTGACGCGGTCGCCCACGCCGATGGCGAGCGCGCCGCCGGAGCCGCCCTCGCCGATCACCGTGCAGATGATCGGGGTCTTGAGGTCGGCCATTTCCAGCAGGTTGCGCGCGATCGCCTCGCTCTGGCCGCGCTCCTCGGCCCCCACGCCCGGGTAGGCGCCGGGGGTGTCGATGAAGGTGAGCAGTGGCAGGCCGAAGCGCTCGGCCATCTTCATCAGGCGCAACGCCTTGCGGTAGCCCTCCGGGCGCGGCATGCCGAAGTTGCGGCGCACCTTGGTCTTGGTGTCGCGGCCCTTCTGGTGGCCGATGATCATGACCGGCCGGCCGTTGATGCGGCCCAGGCCGCCGACGATGGCGGCGTCGTCCGCATAGGCGCGATCACCGGCGAGCTCCTGGAACTCCTCGCAGATCACGCCGATGTAGTCCAGCGTGTAGGGCCGCGCCGGATGGCGCGAGAGCTGGGTGACCTGCCAGGAATTGAGGTTGCGGAAAATCTCCGCGGTCTTGACCTTGAGCTTCTCGCGCAGGCGCGCGACTTCGTCGTCGATGTTGAAAGCCTGGCCGTGGCTGGCGTGCCGCAGTTCTTCGACCTTCGCTTCCAGTTCGGCGATCGGCTGTTCGAAATCGAGGAAGTTGGGGTTCATTCGCGGGCGGTTCGTGACGCGGAGCGGGGCAGTATAGCCGGGGCGGGTGGAAAGGCGGGAACGCGGGCGTATGGGCGGCGGATCGGTCCCGTGTGCCCCGGGCCACCGTTTTTGCCCAAACAGGGACGAGCTCTCATCAAGGCCCGTCGGAAACAAGCTCAGGCGTCGGACTTGACGATCCGCAGCTTGGCCGCCTCCACCCATGACAGCCCGCGCAGCGCGCGCAGCAGGTCGGGAATGGCGTTGACCCGCCAGTCCTCGCCCAGTTCCAGGTCGGCCTGGGCGGTGCGATTGTGGTAGCCGTGCAGGAGCACGGTGGCGCGGCCGCCGCGATAGCCGGCCAGGGTCTGCTTGAGTTCCTGTTCGAAGCCGGGGCCGATGCCGTTCAACTTGACCCTGAGCGCGCGTGCATGGCGGCGGCAGGCGTCGGCCAGGGTCATCGCGCCGCGCGCGCGCAGCTGGAAGCCGCCGCCGGAGAAATCGTCGATGCGCAGGCCGCCCTCGACGATCAGCATCTCGTCGCGGGTGAGCAGCGGCGCCACCTGCTGGTAGATCTCGCCGAAGAAGCTCACCTCGATGGTGCCGGTGCCGTCCTCCAGCCGCACGAAGGCGTCGCTGTCGCCGCGCTTGCGCACGGCGGTGACCATGCCGGCGACGGTCCAGGGCGTGTCGGGACCGCGGCGGAAACGGTTCTCCTCGCCATCGCTCCTGCGCGGACGCGGCGGCTGGTAGCGCTCGGCGATCTCGCCCAGCGGGCAGGTGGACAGCTGCGCGAGCTCCTCGCGCCAGGGATCGGTGGGATGGCCGGAAAGGTAATGGCCCAGCGTGTCGCGCTCGCCCTGCAGCTTCTGCTCCAGCGGCCATTCCGGCGCGGTGGGCAGCTCGATCTGCACCACCGGCGCGGCGCTGCCCATCAACGCCCCGAACATGTCGTTCTGGCCCGACTGCTTGTCGCGCAGGTGCTGCTCGGCCGCCTTGATCGCGTCGGGCAGCTGCAGCATCAGGCTGGCGCGGGTGGGCGCCAGCGCGTCCAGGCTGCCGGAGAGGATCAGCGCCTCAAGCACGCGGCGGTTGAGCTTGGTCGGGTCGACGCGGCGGCAGAAATCGGCCAGGTCCTTGTACGCGCCGCCGCGCCGGCGCTCCTCCACGATGGCCTCGCAGGCGCCCTGGCCGACGCCCTTGATGGCGCCCAGGCCGTAGCGGATGACGCGCGGCTCGACCGCCACGAACATGAAGTCCGACGCGTTCACGTCCGGCGGCAGGATGGTCAGCCCGATCGCGCGCGATTCGTCCAGGAACGTCACCGCCTTGTCGGTGTTGTCCATGTCCGAGGAGATCGTCGCGGCCATGAACTCGGCCGGGTAGTGCGCCTTCAGCCAGGCGGTCTGGTAGGACACCAGCGCGTAGGCGGCCGCGTGCGACTTGTTGAAGCCGTAGCCGGCGAACTTCTCCATGAGGTCGAAGATCTGGTCGGCCTTCTCGCCCGAGAGCCCGTCCCTGGCCGCACCCTCGCGGAACTTAGCGCGTTCCTTCGCCATTTCCTCGAGCTTCTTCTTGCCCATCGCGCGGCGCAGCAGGTCGGCGCCGCCGAGCGAGTAGCCGCCCACGATCTGCGCCATCTGCATCACCTGCTCCTGGTAGACCATGATGCCGTAGGTCTCTTTCAGGATCGGCTCGACGCGCGGGTCCGGATACTCCACTTCCTCGCGGCCATGCTTGCGCGCCACGAAGCTGGGTATGAGGTCCATCGGGCCGGGGCGGTACAGCGCCACCAGCGCCACGATGTCGCCGAAGCGGTCGGGCTTGGCGTCCTTGAGCATGCGCTGCATGCCGGAGGATTCGAGCTGGAACACCGCCACCGTCTGCGCGCGCTTGAGCAGCTCGTAGGTCGGCGCGTCGTCCAGCGGCAGCGCGGCGATGTCCAGCGGTTGTTCGCCGGCCTTCGCGCGGCGTTCGTTGATCGCCTTCATCGCCCAGTCGATGATGGTGAGCGTACGCAGGCCGAGGAAGTCGAACTTGACCAGCCCGACGGCTTCGACGTCGTCCTTGTCGTACTGCGTCACCATGCCGCCGCCGCCCGGCTCGCAGTACATCGGCGCGAATTCGGTGAGCGGCTTGGGGCCGATCACCACGCCGCCGGCGTGCTTGCCGACGTTGCGGGTGAGGTTCTCCAGCTTGAGCGCCAGGTCCACCAGCGTGCGCGCCTCTTCGTCCTGCTCGTAGAGCTCGCAGAACTCGCGCACGACACGGTCCGGTTCCTTCTTCGACTTTTCCGAGCGGCCCAGCGCGTCGGACAGCGTCAGGTCCAGCGGGCGCGGCGGAATCAACTTGGCGATCTTGTCGACCGCGTTGTAGCCCATGCCCAGCACGCGGCCGGAGTCGCGCAGCACCGCCTTGGCCGCCATCGAGCCGTAGGTGATGATCTGGCTGACGTGCTCGCGGCCGTACTTGCGCGCCACGTAGTCGATCACCTCGTCGCGGCGGTCCATGCAGAAGTCGATGTCGAAGTCCGGCATCGACACGCGCTCGGGATTCAAGAACCGCTCGAACAGCAGGTCGAACTGCAGCGGATCCAGGTCGGTGATCTTGAGCACCCAGGCGACCAGCGAACCGGCGCCGGAGCCGCGGCCGGGTCCCACCGGGATGCCGTTCTGCTTACCCCAGTTGATGAAGTCGGCCACGATCAGGAAGTAGCCGGGGAAACCCATGCGGATGATGACGTCGAGCTCGCGTTCCAGCCGCGCCTCGTAATCGGCCAGCGTGTAGCCGGGCGCCAGCGGGTTGCTGGCCAGGCGCTCGGCCAGGCCCGCGCGCGCGGTCTCGCGGATGTAGCTGTCGAGGTCGTAGCCCTCGGGCACCGGGAAGTCGGGCAGGTAGTAGGTGCCGAACTTGAGCTCCAGGTTGCAGCGCTTGGCCAGCTCGACCGTGTTCTCCAGTGCCTCGGGCAGGTCGGCGAACAGCTTCGCCATGTCGCCCGGGGACTTGAGGTATTGCTGGTCGGAGTAGTCGCGCGGGCGCTTGGGATCGGCCAGCACACGGCCCTGGTTGATGCACACGCGCGCCTCGTGCGCCTCGAAGTCGTCCTGCCTGAGGAAGCGCACGTCGTTGCTGGCCAGCAGCGGCAGCGCCAGCGCGTCGCCCAGCGCCAAGGCGGCGGTGTTCCAGGTCTCCTCGCCCTCGCGGCCGCAGCGGGTGAGTTCCAGATAGAGCCGGTCGGGGAACAGGCGCGCCAAAGGCTGCAGCTTCGCGACACCGGCATCCACGCCCTGGCTCACGGCGACGCGGCCGACCTCGCTCTCGCGGCCGAGCAGCGCGATCAGGCCGCCGGTGGCCTCGCGCGTCAGCCAGGCGGCCTCGACCAGCGCCTTGCCGCCGTGCTGGCCTTCGCGCCAGGCGCGCGAGACCAGGCGCGACAGGTTGAGATAGCCCGCACGGTCCTGGCACACCAGGGTCAGGCGCCACGGCCGCGGATCGTCCGGCGAGCCGATCCACAGGTCGCAGCCGCCGATCGGCTTCAGCCCTGCGCCGCTGCACGCCTTGTAGAACTTCACCAGCGCGAACATGTTGCTGTCGTCGGTGAGCGCCACCGCGGGCATGCCTTCGCGCACACAGGCATCGACCAGCGCCTTGATGCGGATGGTCGAGTCGACCAGCGAATACTCGCTGTGCAGGTGGAAATGGACGAAGCGCGCGGACATCAAGGACTCGGGAGCATCCCCGGGTGAGTCCGTGAAGGCTACGCTGCGGCGCCCGTTTCCCACAAGCTTGACAGCGGGCGGCACTGCTCAGTGGACGAAGAACCGCTCGTTATCCTCGTTCCACTCGACGTAGTGATCGAAGCCGCTGGTTTCCAGTGGCTGGCGGTCGTAGTCGGCATGGGTATGGGCAAGCTCCTCGGCTTGCCGGTGCTCGTTCTGGTCGGGCACCGTGAGCACGGTGCTGGGTGGGGCAAACGGCTTGAGTGCGAAGCGCACGTGGAAGAAGCGGGACAACATGACACGGCTCCTGCGGAGGGGCATCCGCGGTGGAGAGAGGGCGTCCGTGCGAACGCTGGAAGAGGCCGGCTGGCCTTCTTTCCACGAGCATAAGATGCTCCCATCGGAGTAAAAGTTGTATAGACCTCCGACCTATTTTTCAGCCGCGCCCGGCTACCCCGAGCGGCGGCTGCGGGCATTCGATCAATGGCTGCCGGGCGCGGCGGCGGGTTCCTGCAGCAGCGCGTTGATCTCGGCCAGCAAGGGGTTGAGCATGTCCTCGCCGTAACCGACGTGCAGGTGGGCGACGGTGCCGTCCCGGCGCAGCATCACCATCACCGGGATGCCTTGGTCGGCACCGTACTGCTTGCCGATCGCGCCGTAGCGGTCCCAGGTCGCCAGCACGCCGGGTGCTTCCTTGCGGAGCAGACGGCTGGTGCCGCGGAAGGCGTCGCGGTCTTCCATGTAGTTGATCAGCACGACCTGCAGCGGCAGGTGTTTCTGGTCGGCCACGGTCTGCATGCTGGCGAGGGTCGGCATTTCCTTCATGCAGTAGCCGCACCAGGTCGCCCAGAAGCTCAGCACGACGACCTTGCCACGCAACGCGGACAGCTTCACCGTGTCGCCATGCGCGTCTACGCCGGCGACGTCCGGCGCCGCCTGCCCTTCCTGCACGGTTGCGCGAGCCCCGAAGGAAAGCACCAGACCGGCCAGCAACAAGGCCTTGGCACGTCGCATATGTCCCCCTTTGGCCGGTGGCCCGGCCGCGGCCGGTGCGAACCCCTCGCGCCGACCCGTCCATCCTATGTCAGAACAGCCTGCCCTGGTCGAACAGCAGCTTCACCGGCGCAAAGCTGCGCCGATGCACGGGACAGGGGCCCAGTTGTTTGAGCGCGGCCAGGTGCTCGGGCGTGGAGTAGCCCTTGTGGCTGGCAAAACCGTAGCCGGGGTGATGGCCATCCAGCGCGTGCATCAGCCGGTCGCGGGTGACCTTGGCGATGATCGATGCGGCGCTGATCGCCGGCACCAGCGCATCGCCGCCGACGATGGCGCGGCCGGGGCAGGGCAGCTCCCTGGGCAACTGGTTGCCATCCACCAGCGCCTCCTGCGCCGCCAGTTTCAGGCCCGCAACGGCACGGCACATGCCGGCCATGGTGGCCTGGAAGATGTTGATGCGGTCGATCTCTTCCACCTCGACCAGCACCACGTGCCAGGCCAGCGATCGCTCGACGATCTGCGCGTAGAGCGCCTCGCGCCGCGCTTCAGTGAGCTTCTTGGAATCGTCCAGGCCCCTGATCCGGCGGCGCGGGTCGAGGATCACCGCGGCGACCGCCAGAGGGCCGGCGAGCGGGCCGCGGCCGGCCTCGTCGACTCCGGCAACGAACTGGGCGGCCTTCGGGCGGGGCTTGCGCGGGCGCATGGGCGGGCCGGCTTCATCCCGCTCGGCGGCCGGAAGAGGAAGCACGGCGATTTCATCGAGGCCGTCAGGCGACATGGCGGGCCTCCAGCAGTTCGGCCACGGCAGCCGCGGCGCGTTCGCCCGCGCCACCTTCCTCCGTCCCGCGCAGCGTCCGATGCAGCTGTTCGAAGGCGGCCACCACTTTCCCACGCCGTTCGCTGTCGGCAAACAGCGCCAGCGTGGCCGCGGCCAGGTTCGCCGCGGTGCAGTCGTCTTGCATCAGCTCGGGCACCAGCTTTTCCTCGCCCATCCCGCAGGCGCGCGCCAGGATGTTGGGCAGTGCGTAGACGTCAGTCTTGAGCATGTCGAGGGCGCGGGCGATGCGGTAGCTCCAGGGGGACACGCGGTAGCCGACCACCATCGGCCGCTTGGCCAGCATCGCTTCCAGCGTGGCGGTGCCGGAGGCGAGCAGCACCACGTCGGCGGCCAGCATGGCCTCGTGGGCGTGACCGTCGAGCAGGAGCGGCGCCTGTTCGCCTTGCGCAAGCATGGCCCTCAGTCGCGCATGCACCTGCGCGTTGGCGGCCGGGATCACCACGCGCAGGCCGGGCAGGGCAGCGGCCACCCGCTGCGCGGCATCGATGAAGACGGCGCCGAGGCGCTCGATCTCGGAAGGCCGGCTGCCGGGCAGGACCGCCAGCACGGGCGCATCGTGCGGCAGCCGCAGGGCATCGCGCGCACCCGAGCGATCGGACACCAGCGCGAAGCGGTCGGCCAGGGGGTGGCCGACGAAGCGCGCATCGATGCCGTGGCGCGCGTAGATCGGCGGTTCCATCGGGAACAGGCAGAGCACGCGGTCGGCGCTGTGGCCGATCTTCTCCGCGCGCTTCTCGCGCCAGGCCCAGACCGAAGGGCTGACGTAGTGCACGGTGCGCACGCCCGCTTGCTTCAGGCGGCGCTCGACGCCCAGGTTGAAGTCCGGCGCATCGATGCCGACCACCACGTCCGGGCGCGCCCGCAGCAGCCGCTGCAGCAAGGCCTTGCGCAGGCGCAGCAAACGCGGCAAGTGGCGGACGACCTCGGCGAAACCCATCACCGACAGCTCGTGGATGTCGTACCAGGACTCGAATCCCTCGCGTTGCATGCGCGCCCCGCCGATGCCGACGAAGCGGGCATCCGGGTAGCGCCTGCGCAAGGCCGCCACGAGCTCGGCGCCGAGCTGGTCTCCGGAATCTTCGCCGGCGATGAGGGCGATGGTCGGCGTGCCGGGATTCGGGGTTCGGGATTCGGGATTCGACACGGTGCTCACGTTCACTGGATGCCGGCCGGCTATCGACCGATAAATGCAGACAGATCGGCAGCGGCTTCGTGCAACTGCTTTGCGAATCTCCAATCCCGGATCCGAATCCCGGATCCCGGCTCAACGCGCCAGCGAGCGCTCGCTGCGATCGAGGAACTCCAGCATCTCGCGGACGTCGTCGTTGTCCTGGGACTGCGTGGCCAGCTCCTGGCGGGCTTCAGGCATGGAGAGCCCGGCCATGTAAAGCGTGCGGTACGCGCGCTTGATCGCCGAGATGCGCGGAGCGTCGAAGCCGCGGCGCTTTAGGCCCTCGCTGTTGATCCCGCGCGGGCGGCCCTGTTGCTCGTTGGCCATCATCACGAACGGCGGCACGTCCGAACCGACCAGGCAGCCCATGCCGATGAAGGCGTGCGCGCCGACCTTGCAGAACTGGTGCACGCCGGCGTAGCCGGAGATGATCACCCAGTCGCCGATCTCCACGTGCCCGGCCAGCGCCGAGTAGTTGGAGAACACCACGTGGTTGCCGACCTGGCAGTCGTGCGCGATGTGCACGTAGGCGAGCAGCCAGTTGTCGTCGCCGATGCGCGTACAGCCGCCGCCTTCGCCGGTGCCGCGGTTGATCGTCACGAATTCGCGGATCAGGTTGCGATGACCGATCACCAGCTCGGTGCGCTCGCCGGCGAATTTCTTGTCCTGCGGCGCGCCGCCGATCGAGGCGAACTGGCAGATGCGATTGTCGCGGCCGATCCTGGTGGGGCCCTCGATCACCACATGCGGACCTATCGTCGTGCCTTCGCCGATTTCCACCTCCGCACCGATCACGCTGTAGGCGCCGACGGCGACATTGCGCCCGATGACGGCGCCCGGATCGATCTGCGCGGTGGGATGGATCATTTGTCGGACCTCGCCGCGCACATCAGCTCGCAGCTAGCCACTTCCTTGCCGTCGACCAGCGAGCGGGCGACGAACAGGCCCATGCCGCGCATCAGGCGCTTGAGCGAGACCTCCAGCCGAAGCTGGTCACCGGGCACCACCGGCGCGTTGAAGCGCGCGTTGTCGACCTTGGCCAGGTAGAACAGCGGGCTGCCCTGATCGCCCTTCATGCGGCTGGAGATCTGCGTCAGCAGGCCCGCCGCCTGTGCCATCGCCTCGATGATGAGCACGCCGGGCATCACCGGGTGGCCCGGGAAGTGGCCCAGGAAGAAGTGCTCGTTGATGGTGACGTTCTTGAGCGCCACCACGCTCTTGTCCGGCACCAGTTCGATCACGCGGTCGACCAGCAGGAACGGGTAGCGGTGGGGCAGCAGATTCTGGATCTGCTCCACGTTCACCGGCATGTCCCACGTCGAGGGGGTATCACTCATCGTTACTGTCCTTCTCCAGCGCGGCCAGGCGGCGCGCGTACTCATCCAGGTGCTTGAAGCGGGCGGCGTTCTTGCGCCATTGCCGGTTGTCCTGCAGCGGCACGCCCGAGGAATACTCGCCCGGCTCGCGGATCGAATGCGTGACCAGGCTCTTGGCGGTAATGGTAACCCGGTCAGCCAGTTCGAGATGGCCGAGCACGCCGGCGTTGCCGCCGATCTGGCAATAGCGGCCGATCTTCGCGCTGCCGGCGACCGCTGCGCAGCCGGCCATGGCGGTGTGCGCGCCGATCAGCACGTTGTGGGCGATCTGGATCTGGTTGTCCAGGCGCACGTCTTCTTCGAGCACGGTGTCTTCCAGCGCGCCGCGGTCGATGGTGGTGTTGGCGCCGATCTCGCAGTCGTCGCCGATGCGAACGCCGCCCAGCTGGGGGATCTTGACCCAGCCACCCTCATTAGGAGCAGCCCGTTCGAACGCCAGCCCGAAGCCGTCCGAGCCGATCACCGCGCCCGGATGCACCAGCACGCGCCGGCCCAGCGTCACGCGCATGACCAGGGTCACCCGCGCGACCAGCCGCGACTGCGCGCCCACCACGCAATCGGGGCCGACGATGCAGTGGGGTCCGAGGATGACGCCATCTTCCACGACGGCGCCGTCCTCGACCACGCAATGCGGGCCGACGCTGGCGCTCGCACTGACCCTGGCGCTGGTGGCGACCACCGCGCTCGGATGGATGCCGCGCGGTGCGGCAGGCAGGCGCTCGAACAGCGCGGCGAGCCGGGCGTAGGCGACGTACGGGTCGGCGGCCACCAGCGCGGCCGTGGGACAGTCGGCCAGACTGTCCTCGCGCAGCACGACCACGCCGGCGCGGGTCGCCTTCAGCTGCGCCGCGTACTTGCTGTTGGAAAGAAAGCTCAACTGGTCGGGCTGCGCCGAGGCCAGCGTGCCCACGCCGGTGATCCGCCGCGCGCCGTCGCCATGGAAGGCGAGGCCGAGCTTCCCGGCCAACTCGGCCACTGTGTAGTTGTGCTCGCTCATGGGCACTCCGGTTGAGGCGGGCCATTGTAGGTGAGGGCGTGCGGCTGCACGACACCGCAACGACCGATCGGGCCCGCCCAAACGAAAGGCGCGACCCGCAGGCCGCGCCTCGGTTTCATGCCGGCGGCCGGATCAGAACTGGCTGCCGAAGGTGAACTGGATGCGCTCCTCGTAGTGGCGGTCTTCCGGCTTGGAGCGGATCGGCGTGGCGAAGTTGATGATCAGCGGGCCGATCGGCGCCTGCCACTGCAGGGCGATACCCGCCGAAGCGCGCAGCTCGCTGGCGCTGAAGCTCTGATAGTTCTGGAAGGCGTTGCCGACGTCGACGAAGGCGGACACGCGCGCGGTGTTGATGTCCTTGAGGAACGGCAGCGGGATGAATACCTGCGCCGTGCCCAGCACCTTGAACGCGCCGCCGATCGGCTGGGCGTACTGGTAGTAGCCGTTGGAGCAGGTACCGTTGGCGCTGGGCACGCTGGTGGCGCCGGATGCGCCGATGCACACGCGCGGGCCCAGGGTGTTGTCCTGGAAGCCGCGCACGTCGCGCACGCCGCCGGAATAGAAGTTCTCCCAGAACGGGAAGTCGTACTTCTGCCCTGCCACGAAATCGCCGAAGGTGCGGCTGTAGGTCTGGCTGCCGTAGCTTTCGCCGTAGCCGACCTGGCCGTCCAGGTAGAGCACGAAACCGCCGCCGACCGGCCAGTAGTGGTTGGCCTCGCCCATGAACTTCCAGTACTGCACGGTCGAGCCGGGCAGCGCCACCTCGGTGCTGGCCGAAAGCAGGCCGCCGCGGGTGGGGGCCCAGTAACCGTTGCGGGTGTCGTGGTTCCAACCCAGCGTGCCGGTCCAGGTGTGGATGGTCCGGTTGCCGACCGCGTTCTGGTAGTCCACCAGTACCTGCGGGGTGACGCCCGGGAAGGTGTTGATCTTGTTGCTTGACAGGCCCAGGCCCACGCGCAGGCCGTCGGTCTCGCTGATCGGAATGCCGAGGTAGCTGGAGAACGACTTGGTGCTGTTCTCGTAGTTGGCGAAATCGGTATTGCCGTAGTCGGTCTTCGAGTAGGTGGCCGTATAGCCGATGCCGATGCCGTTGTCGGTCAGGTACGGGTTGTAGTAGCTGGCGGTGACGCGCGAGTAGTAGCTCGAATGCTCCGCGCCCACGCTGAAGCTGTCGCCGGTGCCCAGGAAGTTGTTCTGCGACACCGAGGCGTTGAGGATCATGCCCGAGTACTGCGAGTAGCCGATGCCGAACATCAGGCTGCCGGCGGACTGCTCCTCCACCTTCACCGTCACGTCGACCTGGTCCTCGGTGCCGGGAACGCGCTGCTTGTCGATGTCGACCTTCTTGAAGTAGCCAAGGCGCTGCAGGCGGATCTTGGAGCGGTCGAGCGCGGCCTGCGAGTAGAAGGTGCCTTCGAGCTGGCGCATCTCGCGGCGCAGCACGTCGTCCTCGGTGCGGGTGTTGCCCTGGAACACCACGCGGCGCACGTACACGCGCTGGCCCGGCTCGATGTAGAGGGTCAGGTCGACGGTACGCTTTTCCTTGTCCAGCTTCGGCACCGGGGTGACCTTGGCGTAGGCGTAGCCGATATTGGCCAGGATCGCCTTGATCGCGTCGGAACTGGCTTCCACCGCCTTGCGGTTGAAGGTCTGGCCCTTCTTGATGAAGACCAGCTGGCGCAGCATGTCTTCGGGAAGGATCAGCTCGCCCAGCAGGTGGACGTCCGAAACGGTGTAGATCTCGCCTTCCTTGACGCTCGCGGCGATGTACATGGAGCGCTTGTCAGGGGCGATGGTGACCTGGGTGGAGTCGATGCCGAAGTCGGCGTAGCCGCGGTCCATGTAGTAGGACTGCAGCTTCTGCAGGTCGCCGGAGAGCTTTTCGCGCGAGTACTGGTCGTCCTTGGAGTACCAGGACATCCAGTTGGTGGTGTCCGATTCGAAGTCCCCGCGGATCTGCTTGTCGGTGAACGCGGTGTTGCCCACGATGTTCAGCTGCTTGATCTTCGCCGCCTTGCCCTCGCGGATCTCGATGTCGATCGCCACCCGGTTGCGGTCCAGGCGCGTGACGTGCGGATCGACCGAAACGTTGTACTTGCCGCGGTTGTAGTACTGGCGGACCAGCTCCTGCCGCACGCGGTCCAGCGAGAGGCGGTCGAAGGTCTCGCCCTCGGACAGGCCGATCTCCTTCAGGCCCTTGCGCAGGTCCTCTTCCTTGATGTCCTTGTTGCCGCGCAGCGAGAGCTTGGCGACCGAGGGTCGCTCGACCACCTTGATCACCAGGATGTTGCCCTCGCGCGAGAGTTCCACGTCGCTGAAGAACTTGGTCTGGTAGAGGGCCCGGATCGCGCGCGCGGCCTCGTCGTCGGTGAGGCGGTCGCCCTTGTTGATCGGCAGGTAGTTGTAGACCGTGCCGGCCGAGATGCGGTCGAGGCCATCGATGCGGATGTCGGAGACGACGAACGGCTCGAACGCCAGGGCGTTCGCGGAGAGTGAGGCGAGCAGGAGCAGGGCGGCGATACGCTTCATCGTCGATTCCGGTGGGTTATTCCGACGGGCGGCCTTGCGAGCCGTTCCGAGCATGGGCCTTGTGAGGGAGGAGCCGAGCCCCGTCCCGGAACGCATCCGCACCCGCCCGGGGCGTCGCCGCCGCCGGTAGGCCGATAGCCGCGGGGAAGGGCGGGCGCGTCACGAAAGCAGGGTGCGGTGTATGTCGTTGTAGAACGCCAGCCCCATCAGCGTGAACAAAAGGACCAGGCCGATGTACTGGCCGATCATCTGGGTCCGCTCGCTTACCGGGCTGCCTTTGACCAACTCGATAAGGTAATACAGCAGGTGTCCGCCGTCCAAGACGGGGATCGGCAGCAGGTTGAGGATCGCCAGGCTCAGCGACACCAGCGCCAGGAAGTTGAGGAACCAGGGCAGGCCCATCTGCGCCGACTGGTTGGCGACCTGGGCGATGCCGATCACGCCGGAGAGGTTGCGGGTGGAGGCCTGCCCGCTGACCATCTTGCCGATCATGGTGAAGGTCTGGCGGGTGCTGTCCCAGGTGGCCTGCAGCGCGGCACGCAGCGCCCTGGCCGGGCCGTAGCGGCGCACCGCCCTTTCGGCGCCCACGCCCACCGACCACTGTTTCGGGCTTCCTTCCAGCGACTCCCACCGCGCCAGCACGGGCAGGTGCAGCAGCTGCCCGTCACGCCGCACGGTGATGTCCAGTTGCGGCGACTTGGGCGCCGCCTCCTTCACCGCCTTGGCGAACGCTTCGAAGTCGGCCAGCGGCGTGCCGTTGACGGCCACCAGGACGTCGCCGACCCGCATGCCGGCGCGGCCGGCCGGCTGGTCCGGCATCACCTGGCCGGCGATCGCGGGGAGCGGCCCGAGTTTCAGGCCCAAGCTGTCGAAGTACTGGTCGATGCTGCGCCCGGCCGGCAGTTCCTGCAGCGGCAGCACCACGTCGCGTTGCCTGCCGTCGCGTCCGCGCACGACCAGCGGCAGCGGTTCGCGGCCGAGCAGGGCGGTGGCGACGTCGTCCATCGCATCGCTCATGGTGGTCACCGGCTCGCCATCGACGCGCAGCAGGCGATCGCCGGCCTGGATGCCCGCCTGGGCGGCCATGCTGCCCGGCGTGGCGGTGACCACGGGCGCGGCGTCCGGGCGCCCCAGCATGAACATCAGCCACAGCGCGGCCACCGCGAAGACCAGGTTGAAGCCCGGGCCGGCGACCACGATGGCGATGCGTTTCCACACGCTCTTGCTGGTGAACTCCACCTCGCGCAGGGCGGGGTCGACCTCGCCCTCGCGCGCGTCGAGCATCTTCACGTAGCCGCCCAGCGGGATCATCGCGACCTGGTATTCGGTGCCGTCGCGGCCGATCCGCCTCCAGACCGCCCGGCCGAAGCCGACCGAGAAGCGCAGCACCTTGACGCCGCAGCGGCGTGCGACCCAGTAGTGGCCGAATTCGTGAAAGGTCACCAGCACGCCCAGCGTGACCAGCAACCAGAACACCGAGCCGAAGAAGGGATTCATCGAAAACCTGGGGAAAACTTCTTTGATGGTGCGAGCTTATCAGCAAGCCGTGCGCAACTTGCGTCGCGCGGCGGCACGCGCCTGCGCATCGCGTTCACGCAGGGTCGGGACATCGACCACGGGCTGGGGCGGCAGTTCCGCAAGCACGCCCTCGACCAGGTCGGCGATCGAGAGGAACGGCAACGCGCCGGCCAGGAAGGCTTCCACTGCCACTTCATTGGCCGCGTTGAGCATGGCTGGCGCGTCGCCGCCCTCGCGCAGAGCCGCGAAGGCAAGCGCCAGGCAGCGGAAGGTCTGGAGGTCCGGCTGCTCGAAGGCCAGCGCTGCGCAGGCGGTGAGGTCCAGCGGGGCCACGCCGGCCTCGATGCGCTCCGGCCAGGCCAGCGCGTGGGCGATCGCCGTGCGCATGTCGGGATTGCCCAGCTGGGCCAGCACCGAGCCGTCGACGTACTCGACCATCGAGTGGATCATGCTCTGCGGATGTACCACCACCTCGATGCGTTCGGGCGCGGCGCCGAACAGGTGGTGCGCCTCGATGACCTCCAGGCCCTTGTTCATCAGCGTTGCCGAGTCGACCGAGATCTTGCGGCCCATCACCCAGTTGGGATGCCTGCAGGCCTGCTCGGGGGTGACGCCGGCGAGCTCGGCGCGGCTCCTGCCGCGGAACGGGCCGCCGGAAGCGGTCAGGATCAGCCGCCGCACGCCCTTGGCATCGAGCTCGGGCCGGCCCCCGGGCAGGCACTGGAAGATCGCATTGTGTTCGGAGTCGACCGGCACCAGCACGCCGCCGCCCTCGCGCAGCGCGGCCAGCAGCAGCTCGCCGGCCATCACGATCGATTCCTTGTTGGCGAGCAACAGGCGCTTGCCCGCGCGCGCGGCGGCCAGCGTCGATTCCAGCCCGGCGGCGCCGACGATGGCGGCCACCACCGTGTCGCACAGCGGACCCGCCGCCGCGGCGGTGATCGCCCCGGCGCCGCTGGCCACCTCGCAGCGCACGCCGGCGGCGGCGAGCCCGCGGGCGAGGGCGGCTTCCAGTGCCGGGTCGGCGATGATCGCCAGTTCCGGCCGGTGCGTCGCGCACAGCGCGACCAACGCCTCGACGTTGCGGTGGGCCACCAGCACGCTGGCGCGGAAACGCTGTGGGTGGCGGGCGATCACGTCCAGCGTGCTGCCGCCGATCGAACCGGTGGCGCCCAGCACGGCCACGCGTCTGGGCATCTGGGCAGTTGCAGGCACCGTACTCATAGGCCCAGCAGCAGCTTGCCCAGCGCGAACACCGGCACCGCGGCGAACACGCTGTCCATGCGGTCGAGCAGGCCGCCGTGGCCGGGGAACATGCGGCCCGAATCCTTCACCTTGGCGTGGCGCTTCATCAGGCTCTCGACCAGGTCGCCGACCACCGAAGCGGCCACGGTGAACACCGCCAGCAGCGCCAGCCCGAGCAGGCGCCAACCGGTCGCGCCGAGCAGCCATCCGCCGATCACGGTGACCAGCGCACCGGCGACGAATGCGCCGTACACGCCGGCCCAGGTCTTGCCCGGGCTGATGTTCGGCGCGAGTTTGCGCTTGCCCAGGAAGCGCCCGCTGAAATAAGCGCCGATGTCGGCCGCCCACACGATGAGCAGGGCGAGCAACGTCCACCAGTGCCAATGCCCGGGCGGTTCGCTGCCATGGATGGTCAGCAGGCCGACGAACGCCGGCAACAGCACGAAGGCGCCGGCCAGCAGCTTGAGGTTGCGGTTCTCTGCGGTGGGCGCGGCGGCGAACGCGAAGTGGTTCAGCCACAGGCACGCCAGAGCCCACCAGGCCACGCCGACCACCAGCATGAATGGCCAAAGCGGAGAGGCGCGCAGCCACCACAGCAGCGCAAGCACGGCCAACGTCACGCCGAGCAGTACGCCCCGCGTGCGACGGCTGCGCAAGCCGGAAAGTCGCGCCCATTCCCACAGTGCGGCCAGCACGGCAAGCGCGACGATCGGCGCCAGCAACCAGGTCGGCGAGAGCAGGACCACGAAGATCACTACGGGCGCGAACAGGACGGCGGTGAGGGTGCGTTTGAGCAGCATCGAGGATCCTTCGGTTATCGCCCGATCATACGGATCAGGCGATCTGCTCGCCGGTACGCCCGTAGCGGCGTTCCCGACGGGCAAAGTCCTCGATGGCACGGGCCAGGCATGCCTGGTCGAAGTCTGGCCACAAGGTATCGGTGAAATACAGCTCCGCGTAGGCGATCTGCCAGAGCAGGAAGTTGCTGACGCGCACCTCGCCGCCGGTGCGGATGAAAAGATCCAGCGGCGGCAGTTCGGCCAGGCAGGTATAGCCGCCGAAGCGCGCCTCGTCGATGTCCTCGATGCGCAATTCGCCCTGGGCGACGGCAATCGCCGCCTGGCGCGCGGCATGCACGATGTCCCAGCGGCCGCCATAGTTGACCGCCACGTTGAGCGCTAGCTTGAGGTTGTCGGCGGTGCGCGCCATCGCCAGTTCCATGCGCTTGCGCAATGGGGCGTTGAACGCGGCGAGGTCGCCGATGAAGCGCAACCGCACGCCCTGCTCGTGCAGCTCGTCGACCTCCTTGTCCAGCGCGCGCAGGAACAATTCCATCAGGGCGCCGACTTCCTCGTCCGGACGGCGCCAGTTCTCGCTGGAGAAGGCGAACAGCGTGAGCGCCTCCACACCCTGGCGCAGGCAGCCTTCCACGACTTCACGCACCGCCTTGCGGCCGGCGTTGTGGCCGAAGCTGCGCGGTCGCAGGCGCGCCTTCGCCCAGCGGCCGTTGCCGTCCATCACGATGGCGATGTGGCGGGGGATGGTCATGAGTGTGCGCGACTAAGTCCTTCTCCCCTCCGGGGAGAAGGTGGCCCGAAGGGTCGGATGAGGGGCCGGGGCTCGCGGAGGAGTTTGCTCGTGCGGGCCTGGGCGGAGGTCTTTCGCAAGAACCGCCCCTCACCCCGGCCCTCTCCCCGGAGGGGAGAGGGAGCAGGCTGAGGGCGCGCGGGGGCGGTCATGGCGACGAGCGGGATGCCGCTCAAATCGCCATCAGCTCGTCTTCCTTGGCCTTGACCACGGCATCGACTTCCTTGACGAAGCGGTCGGTCAGCTTCTGGATCTCGTCGTCGGCGCGGCGCTCCTCGTCCTCGCTGATCTGCTTGTCCTTGAGCAGGTCCTTGACCTTCTGCATGGCGTCGCGGCGGATGTTGCGGATGGCGACCTTGGCGTTCTCGCCCTCGTGCGCCACGTGCTTGGCCAGCTCCTTGCGGCGCTCCTCGGTCAGCGGCGGCATGTTCAGGCGGATCACCGTGCCGGCGGTGGTCGGCGTGACGCCGATGTCGGAGGCCATGATCGCCTTCTCGATCGGACCGACCATGCTCTTCTCGAACGGCGAGATCTGGATCGAACGCGCGTCGGCCAGCGACACCGAGGCGACCTGGTTCAGCGGCATGTCCGAGCCGTAATAGGGCACCTTGATGTGGTCCACCAGCGCGGTGCTGGCGCGGCCGGTGCGCAGGCGGGTCAGGTCGTGCTTGAGCGCGTCGATGCTCTTGCCCATGCGGGTCTGGGCATCGGTCTTGATGTCGTTGAGCATGGGGATCACCCGGCGTTGCGTGAAGCTGGCGAGTATAGCAGCGCGAGCGCGCCACCGGCCCGGTCAGCCGGCCGTGACCAGCGTGCCGACCGATTCGCCCTGCATGATCCGCATGAGGTTGCCCGGCACGGTCATGTCGTAGATGCGCAGCGGCATGCCGTGGTCACGGCACAGGGCGATGGCGGCGGTGTCCATCACTTGCAGGTTGCGCTGGATCACCTCGTCGTAGGTGAGCTGCTCGTAGCGGGTGGCGCTGGCGTCGCGTGCGGGGTCGGCGGTGTAGACGCCGTCGACCTTGGTCGCCTTCAGCAGGAGATCCGCGCCGATCTCCACCGCGCGCAGGGCGGCGGCCGAGTCGGTGGTGAAGAACGGATTGCCGGTGCCGGCGGCGAACAGCGCGATGCGGCCCTTCTCGATGTGGCGGATGGCGCGGCGGCGGATGAAATCCTCGGAGACGTCATGGATCTGGATCGCGCTCATCACGCGCGCGTAGCCGCCGCGCTTCTCGATCGCGTCAGCCATCGCCAGCGCGTTCATCACGGTGGCGAGCATGCCCATGTGGTCGCCGGTGACCCGGTCCATGCCGGCGGCGGCGAGGCCTGCGCCACGGAAGATGTTGCCGCCGCCGATCACCACGCCCACTTCCACGCCGGCCTTGCGCACCTCGATGATCTCGATGGCCAGGCGGCCGATCACCTTGGGGTCGATGCCGTAGTCCGCCTCGCCCATCAGTGCTTCACCGGAGAGCTTGAGCAGGATGCGGCGGTACTTGGGCTGGTCGCTCATGGGGTCTCCGGATTGAAAGGTAAACCGCCACATTGTAGCGGGAGCATGGTGTGGCCGGCAGGCGTGACGCGGCTGCAGTTCATGCGCAATGTGGGTTCGCGGGCTCACTCGATCCTTCCCCGTGCCACGGGGGTAGGCCGGAAGGGCGAGCGCCATGGATGGCGCGAGTAAGGGCCAGGCATCGCGCCCAAAAGCGCCCCATCCGCCGGCCGGCATCTTCCCCCGCGTTCGCGGGGTAGGCTCACGTGCCGGGCGCGCCAACAAAAAAGGCCGCGGTTTCCCGCGGCCCCTTCAAGCAAAACCGAGCGCGGCGCTTACGCCAGACCGGCCTGCTTCATCACTTCGGCGTGGAAATCCTCTTCCACCTTCTCGATGCCCTCGCCGACCGCCAGGCGCACGACCTGCTGCACGTCGGCGCCTTCCTTCTTCAGCGCCTCGCCCACGGTCGTGTTGGTGTCCAGCACATAGGCCTGGCCGAGCAGGGTGACTTCCGAGACGATCTTGTTGATCTTGCCGGAGATGATCTTCTCCAGGATCTCGGCCGGCTTGGCCTTGTCCTTGTCGGACATCTGGCTGAGCGCGATTTCCTTTTCCTTGGCGATGAAGTCGGCCGGCACGTCCTCGGCACGCACGTACGGCGGGTTCATCGCCGCCACGTGCATCGCCACGCCCTTGGCCAGTTCCTCGGAGCCGCCCTTGAGCGCCACCAGCACGCCGATGCGGCCGCCGTGGATGTAGCTGCCGATCTTGCCGTCGGTCTGCACACGGGCCATGCGGCGCACTTCGATTTTCTCGCCGATGGTGGCGACCAGGCCCTTGGCGGCCTCTTCCACGCTGGCCGCGCCCGGGTAGGCGGCGGCGTTCAGCGCGGCCACGTCAGTGGCGCCGGACTTCAGCGCGACGTCGGCGACGGTGTCGCTGAACTTGACGAAGTCGGGGTTCTTGGTGACGAAGTCGGTCTCGCAGTTGACCTCGACCAGCACGGCGGCGCCGTCCTTGTAGGCCGCGACGATGCGGCCTTCGGCGGCGACGCGGCTGGCCTTCTTGTCGGCCTTGGCCAGACCGGACTTGCGCAGCCATTCCATGGCGACGTCGATGTCGCCGTTGTTTTCGACCAGCGCCTTCTTGCATTCCATCATGCCGGCGCCGGAGCGCTCGCGCAGCTCCTTGACCAGTTGTGCGGAGATATTGCTCATCTGAAATCCTCGAATCTGGGTGTGCCGTGGCGGGCGGGCCGCCACGGCAGCGTGAAAGGCTTACTCGGCGGACTCGGTCTGCTCGCGACCGCCGCGGCCACGGCCGCCGTCACGACGCGGCGCGCCGGCGCCCTTCTTGGCCGGACCGCGGCTGTCGCGCTCGCGACGGGCAGGGGCGGCCTTGCGCTCGTCCTTGGCGACCGGGTTGCCTTCCTCGTCCAGTTCGACGAACTCGTTGGCGTCGCCGTGGGCGGCGTCCGGAGCGGCAGCCTTGCCTTCCAGGATCGAGTCGGCGGCGGCGCGGGCGTACAGCTGGATGGCGCGGATGGCGTCGTCGTTGCCCGGGATGGCGTAGTCCACCAGTTCCGGGTTGTAGTTGGTGTCAACGACCGCGACCACGGGGATGCCGAGCTTCTTGGCTTCCTGCACGGCGATGTCTTCATGGCCGATGTCGACCACGAACAGCGCGTCGGGCAGGCGGTTCATGTTCTTGATGCCGCCGAGGGAGTTCTCCAGCTTGTCGCGCTCGCGGCGCAGGGCCAGCACTTCGTGCTTGACCAGCTTCTCGAACGAGCCGTCGGTCTCGGCCGCTTCCAGCTCCTTCAGACGGGCGACCGACTGCTTGACGGTGCGGAAGTTGGTCAGCATGCCGCCCAGCCAGCGGGCGGTGACGAAGGGCATGCCGGCGCGGGCGGCCTCTTCGGCCAGCGGCTCGCGGGCCGAGCGCTTGGTGCCGACGAACAGGATGGTGCCGCGCTTCTGCGCCAGGCCCGACAGGAAGTTCATCGCGTCGGTGAACAGCGGCAGGGTCTTTTCGAGGTTGATGATGTGGATCTTGCCGCGCGCGCCGAAGATGTACGGAGCCATCTTCGGGTTCCAGTAGCGGGTCTGGTGACCGAAATGCACGCCAGCTTCGAGCATCTGGCGCATGGTGACTTGAGCCATGGTGGTATTCCTGATTGTTGGGCCGTAAGCCGTGTTGGATAACGGCAGGGCCCGGGGGTTGGGACCTCCACGCATCCCCGGCTTCGACCGCGGCCCGTGAAGACGGCCCGCGGCACCCCGAAGGCGGTGCCGATGCGTGTGTGGCGTTGGTTGGGCTTGGCAGCGCATGGGCGCTACAATCCCGTTTCGTCTTGCGCCGCGGACCTTCTCGAAGGCCTTCAACGGCTTGCAAAACCGTGTAATTGTAGCCGGCGCGCCGGCTTCGCGGCAAGCTGCCGGCCTTACGGCACCGCCGCGCCCTCCGAAGCGGATTCCATGGCCATCACCCTCAAATCTCCCCAGGACCTCGAAGGCATGCGCGTCGCCGGCAAGCTGGCGGCCGAAGTGCTGGCGCTGCTCAAGGAGCACGTCAAGCCAGGCGTCACCACCGAGGATCTGGACCGGATCGCCTACGAGCACATCGTCAAGGTGCAGAAGGCGGTACCCGCCAACGTGGGCTACAACGGCTTTCCCAAGACCCTGTGCACCTCGGTCAACCACGTGATCTGCCACGGCATTCCTACGCCGGGCAAGGTGCTCAAGGACGGCGACATCATCAATCTGGACGTCACCGTCATCAAGGACGGCTGGCACGGCGATACCAGCCGCATGTACTTCGTGGGTGCGCCCTCGGTGCTGGCCAAGCGCCTGGTGGACACCACCTACGAGGCGATGATGCGCGGCATCGAGCAGGTGCGCCCGGGCGCCCACCTGGGCGACATCGGCCACGCGATCCAGAAACACGCCGAGGCGGCCGGCTTCTCGGTGGTGCGCGAGTACTGCGGCCACGGCATCGGCAAGATCTACCACGACGAGCCGCAGGTGCTGCACTACGGCAAGCCCGACACCGGCGTGGAGCTGAAGAAGGGCATGACCTTCACCGTCGAGCCGATGATCAACGCCGGCAAGCCGCAGACCCGGCAGCTGCCGGACGGCTGGACGGTGGTCACCAAGGACCACTCGCTCTCGGCGCAGTGGGAGCACACGGTGGCGGTGACCGACGACGGCTTCGAGATCCTGACGCCCTGGCCGGACGCCTGACGTTTTGCTCCCTCTCTCCCGAGCTCCGCTCGGGGGAGAGGGTTGGGGTGAGGGGGAGGCCTTTCGCCTTGCCTGAGAGCCCCTCTCCCAGCCCACTCCCCCAACGGTGACGCCGTCGGGGGAGTGGGAGCCGGATCGCGGATGAGCCGATGAACCTCGCCCAGGCCATGGTTGCCTTGCCCCCGCTACCCCGTCTGCCGCCCGCCGTTCCGCGCTCGGGCGTGTCGGTGGAGGCGCGCCATGCGCTGCGCCAGCTCCTGGAGGACATCGACCGCGCGCTCGCCACCGCCTTCCGCGACGGCGCCGATGCCGGCGCGCTGGCCAGGCGCCGTGGCGAAGCGGTCGGGCGCGTCGTCGCCCATGTTTGGACCGCCTGCCTGGGCGAAGCCGAGGGCGCGGCGCTGTTCGCCGTCGGCGGCTTCGGCCGCGGCCTTTTGTTCCCCCATTCGGACGTCGACCTGCTGGCGCTGGTGCGCGAAGCGCAGCCGCCGCGCCTGCGCGCGCTCGAGCAGTGCTTCGCCACGCTGTGGGACGTGGGCCTGAAGGTCGGGCATGCGGTGCGCGATCCGCTGCAGTGCCGCGCCCTCGCCACGCAGGAGGCGAGCGTATTCACCAGCCTGCTCGACGCGCGCCGGTTGGCCGGCGACCCGGCGATGGACGCGGAGCTGCGCGCGATCGTGGACGACCCGGCGCTGTGGCCGCCGGCCGCCTATCTCGCCGTGCGCCTGGCCGAACGCGATGCGCGCCACGCGCGCTTCGACGACACCGCCTACAACCTCGAGCCCAACCTCAAGGAAGGACCCGGCGGCCTGCGCACGCTCGACGCGCTGCGCTGGCTCGGCCAGCGCCTGGCGCATGCCGGCGGCTTCGAGGCGATGGCCGGCGAGGGCCTGCTCGATCCGGCCGAGCGCGTCACGCTGGAGCAGTCCGAGGCCACCCTGCGCCGCTACCGCTACGCACTGCACCTGGAGGCCGGTCGCGCCGAGGAGCGGCTGCTGTTCGACTACCAGCGCGCGCTGGCCGCGCGGCTGGGCTTCGTCGACGAGCACGCCACCAACCTGGGCGTGGAGCAGTTCATGCAGGGCTATTACCGCGCGGCCAGCCAGGTCGAGCGCCTGGGCGTGCAGATCGTCGAGCGCTTCGAGGAGATGCTCGAGCCGCCGCAGGCGCCGGTGGCGGTCGGCCGGCATTTCCTGCGCTACGGCAAGCGGCTGGCGGCGCGCGATCCGGAGCTGTTCGTGCGTGAGCCGGCCGCGCTGGTGGAGGCCTTCGTCGCGCGCCTGGGTGAGCCGGGCATCGTCGGCTTCACCGCACAGACCATGCGCCGCATCCACCAGGCCACCGCGCTGCACGACGGCGCGCTGGCCGACGACCGCGAAGTGCTGGCGGCGTTCCTGCGCCTGCTGCGCCACGGCGCGCGCGCCGTGGATGCGCTGTGGCGCATGAACCGCCATGGCCTGCTGGCGGCGATCCTGCCCGCCTTCGGCTGCGTGTTCGGACGCATGCAGTACGACCTGTTCCACGTCTACACGGTCGACGAGCACACCTTGCGCGTGCTGCACAACGTGGCCCGCTTCGCCGATCCGGCCGCGCAGGCGCAGTTCCCGCTGGCCTGCGAGATCTGGCCCACGCTGCCCACGCCCGAGGTGCTGTTGCTGGCGGCGCTGTTCCACGACATCGCCAAGGGCCGCGGCGGCGACCACTCGGTGCTGGGCGAGGAGGAGGCGCGCGCGTTCTGTACGAAGCTCGGCCTGCCGCCCAACGACGTCGAACGCGTCGCCTGGCTGGTGCGCCACCACCTGGTGATGAGCGTGACCGCGCAGCGCCAGGACATCACCGACCCGGACGTGGTGGCGCGCTTCGCCGAGGTGGTGGAGAACCGCGAACAGCTGGGCCAGCTTTATCTCCTGACCATCGCCGACATCATCGGCACCAGCCCCAAGCTGTGGAACGGCTGGAAGGACCGCCTGCTGGCCGACCTCTACAGCGCCACCCGCTACGCGCTGCGCAGCGACGTGGAGCTGCCGCGCGACGCCGCCACCCGCGTGCGCGAATGCCAGGACTACGCGCTGCCGCTGCTCGGGGCGGACGGTTTCGACGCCGCCACGGTGAGGCGCGTATGGGCCGGCTTCCCGCAGGCGAGCTTCCTGCGCCACCGGCCCGAGCAGATCGCCTGGCAGACCGCGGCGGTCCTGCGCGCGGACGGCGCCGTGCCGCTGATCGCGGTGCATCCGCTCTCGGTGCGCGGCACCACCGAACTGTTCGTCTACACGCCCGACCGCGACGGCCTGTTCGCCACCGTCACGGCGATGCTCGACCGCCTGCGCCTGTCGGTGGTGGAAGCACGCGTGCTGGTCTCGCCACATGGCATGGCGCAGGACACCTTCCTGCTGCTGGACACCGAAACCCAGCAGCCGGCCACGCCGGCGCGCGCGGAGGAGCTGCAGCAACGCCTGGCCCGCGCGCTGGCGCAGACGGTGCCGGTGCATCCGGCCCGCCGCAGCGCCTCGCGGCAGCTGAGGCACTTCCAGATGACGCCGCGGATCGGCTTCCACGCCGCCGGCGGGCGCACCCAGCTGGCGCTGGTCTGTACCGACCGGCCCGGCCTGCTCGCCGCCGTGGCGCAGGCGATGGTCGAGGCGCAGGTGCGTGTGCACGACGCACGCATCGCCACCTTCGGCGAACGGGTGGAGGATTTCTTCCAGCTCACCGACCGCAGCGACGCGCCGCTGGACGAGGCTCTGCAGGAACGCCTGCGCCAGGCCCTGCTGGCCCGGCTGGGGCAGCGCTGAGCCAGGGCTGCGTGCTGGCGGCGGCGTCCGCCTGCCGGCGCGGTGCGCTCAGACGCGCGCCTCTTCGCCCCACAAGGCCTCCATGCCGACCTCGATGTCCAGCGCGGCCAGGTTCACCACTTCGGCGATGGCGTGCGCTTCCACGTCGCCGCGGCGGCGGATCGGGCTGCCCATGCGCAGGCCGTCGTGCGTGGTGAGCGAGGCCACCACCGGCTGGTGCCCGGCCGGACCGCGCTGCACCACCACCGCCACCGAACCGTTGCGCAGGCGCACGCCGGTGCCCGGCGGGTAGATCCCCAGCGTCTTGATGAACGCCCTGGTCAGGCGTTCGTCCAGCGCCTGGCCTTCGTTGAGGAACAGCCAGCGCAGCGCCAGCGTGGATTGCAGCGGCGAACGGTAGTCGCGGGCGGACACGCGCGCGCAATAGACGTCCGCCAGCGCCAGCAGCCGCGCCGGTCGGCCGATCTCCTCGCCGCGCTTGCCGCCTGGGTAACCGCTGCCGTCGGCGCGTTCGTGGTGGTCGCGCACGGCGTTGAGCCAGGCGGCGCTGGTGATGCCGTGGTCGCGCAGGCGCGCCACGCCGAGCTGGCAGTGCGCGCGCACCGCGGCCTGCTGTTCTTCGGAGAGCGGGCCTTCGAGCGCGACCAGCTCGTCGTGCAGGCCGAACATGCCGATGTTCATGGTCAGGGCGGCACAGACGGTGGCCGCCAGCTCGGTGGCGTCCAGCTCCAGCGCACTGCCGGTGAGCTGGCAGGCGATGGCGGTGTTGACCGCGTGGCGGGCGCCGTAGGGCCCCTCGGCCTGCAGCAGGATGCTGGCCAGCGCCACGTCGGGGTTGCGCCGGCAGGCCTCGCGCACCTGCTCGGCGATGTCGGCCAGCGTGCCGGGAAAATCCGTGGGGGCAGGATCGGACAGCAGCGCCTGCAGCCGTTCGCGCGCCTCGCGCACCAGCGCCAGCGGCGAGGGTGCCGGCGGCAGGAACGGCCCACGGCATTCTTCTTCGGAGCCGTAGAACAGGCCGTGCTGCAGCAGCTTCTCCATCTGCGCCTGGCTGCCGATCACCTGGCCCAGGGGCAGCAGCAGCTTGCCCCTGGCGTCGTAGGCGTTGAAGCGCAGGGGCTGGCCGACGGTCAGTTCGGCCGGGTCGATCGGACGCCGTGGCATGGGATTCTCCTGGACCCGCGCGCCGCAGGGGCTGGCGGGAGCGATTGAAGATCGGCCAGCGCGTGCCGAACTTGAGCACCCGGTCACGGTTGGGTGTCGCTTCGTATACTTGCCTTTTGGCGCCATCCCCACCCGCGAGCCTTTCATGCCAGCCATCGACACCCTGATCGACCACGCTTTCGAACGCCGCAACGAGCTCAGCCAGAGCGAGATCGAAACCCATCTGCGCCCGGCGCTCGCCCAGGTCATGGACCTGCTCGAATCGGGCGAGCAACGCGTGGCCGAGCCGGACGGGCAGGGCGGCTGGAAGGTCAACCAGTGGCTGAAGAAGGCCGTGCTCCTGTATTTCCGCATCAACGGCAACCGCGTGGTCGACGGCGGTCCGGCGCTGGCCTTCGACAAGGTCCCGCTGCGCTTCGGCCACGGCAACGACATGGAGCTAGAAAGCCTCGGCGCGCGCGTGGTGCCCGGCGCGCTGGTGCGCCGCGGCGCGCACATCGCCAGGGACGCGGTGCTAATGCCGAGCTACGTGAACATCGGCGCCTACGTCGGCGCCGGCAGCATGGTCGACACCTGGGCCACGGTCGGCTCCTGCGCGCAGATCGGCGCGCGCGTGCACCTGTCCGGCGGCGTCGGCATCGGCGGCGTGCTGGAGCCCTTGCAGGCGAACCCGACCATCATCGAGGACGACTGCTTCATCGGCGCGCGCTCGGAGGTGGTCGAGGGCGTGGTGGTTGAGAAGGGCAGCGTGATCGGCATGGGCGTGTTCCTCGGCCAGTCCACCCGCATCTACGACCGCGCCACCGGCGAGGTCAGCTATGGCCGCGTGCCGGCCGGCAGCGTGGTGGTGGCCGGCAGCCTGCCGGCCAGGGACGGCAGCCACAGCCTGTACGCGGCGGTGATCGTCAAGCGGGTGGACGAGAAGACGCGGGCAAAGACCGGCATCAACGAGTTGCTGAGGAGCGCGCAGTGAGCGTCACGCTATACGGCCTGCCCAACTGCGACACCTGCAAGAAGGCGCGCAACTGGCTGGCGCGCTTCGAAGTGCCGCACGCATTCGTCGACTACCGGGCGAACCCGGTGCCGGCGGCCACGCTCAAGGCCTGGGCGCAGCAGCTGGGCGGCTGGGAGAAGCTCGTCAACAAGGCCGGCACCACCTGGCGCAACCTGTTGCCGCAACGCAAGAACCCGGGCAGCGATCCGGAGTGGACCTTGCTGCTGAAAGAGTATCCCGCCCTGGTGCGCCGGCCGGTCGTGGCGCAGGACGACGGCGCGGTGAGCGTGGGCTTCACCGACAACGGCTTCAAGAAGCTGTTCGGCAGGTGAGCACAGGCATGCCGTTTGCGCTGGCCATGCATGCGCCTGTTCCTCCATATGGCGTCATTCCCGCGAAAGCGGGACTCCATCGCGCTCTGGAGTGCCCGGCCAAAATGGACTCCCGCTTTCGCGGGAATGACGCCGATCGGGTAACGCCGGTGGGGACGTAGGTTTCGGACAAGGCTTGGAGAATCCTGTGAGCGACGTGCTTGACCTTGCCTGCGACCTGATCGCCCGCCGCTCGGTCACCCCCGAGGATGCCGGTTGTCAGGCGCTGATCGCCGGCCGCCTGGTGGCCGCCGGCTTCGCCATCGAGCCATTGCGCTATGGCGAAGTGGACAACCTCTGGGTCACGCATGGCGGCGATGGCCCCACGCTGGTCTTCCTCGGCCATACCGACGTGGTGCCCAGCGGACCGGAAGATGCCTGGAGCTCGCCTCCCTTCGATCCGGCGCTGCGTGATGGGCGCCTGTACGGCCGCGGCGCGGCGGACATGAAAGGCTCGGTCGCCGCCATGGTGGTGGCGTTGGAGCGCTTCGTCGCCGCGCACCCCCGGCATCCGGGACGGGTCGCGCTGCTGCTGACCAGCGACGAGGAAGGACCGGCCAACCTCGACGGCGTGCGTCGTGTGGCCGAGGCCTTCCGCGCGCGTGGCGAGCGGCTGGACTGGTGCGTGGTGGGCGAACCCTCCTCGAAGGAGCGGCTGGGCGACCTGATCCGCGTGGGGCGGCGCGGTTCGCTCTCGGGCACGCTGACCGTGCGTGGCGTGCAGGGTCACGTGGCCTATCCGGAAAAGGCCAGCAACCCGATCCACGCCTTCGCGCCCGCGCTCGCCGAGTTGGCCGCCACGCGCTGGGACGAGGGCAATGCCGATTTCCCGCCGACCTCGTTCCAGGTGTCCAACCTCAACGCCGGCACCGGCGCCACCAACGTGATTCCCGGCACGCTGGCGGCGCAGATCAACTTCCGCTACTCGACCGCCAGCACGGCCGCCGACCTGCGCGCACGAGCCGAGGCGATCCTGGATCGCCATGGCCTGGACTGGCAGTTGGACTGGAACCTTTCGGGCGAGCCGTTCCTGAGCCGCGCCGGCGGACGCTTGCGCGAAACCATGCGGGCCGTGTGCCTGGACCTGTGCGGCGTGGAGCCGGAGCAGAGCACCGGCGGCGGCACCTCGGACGGGCGCTTCATCGCGCCGCTGGGGGCCGAAGTGGTGGAGCTGGGGCCGGTCAACGCGACCATCCACAAGGTGGACGAGTGCGTGGCGGTGGATGAGCTGGAGCGGTTGCCGGGGCTTTACCTGGCGATCTGCGAGCGGTTGCTGGCCTAGCCGCAGCCCTCGCGGCAAGCAGAGCCAGGGCTGCCTTATCCCGCCATGCACCCGGCCGCCCGCTGCAGCATCACCGCACGTTCCTGCGCATTGCGGGTAAGCCCGGCGGCGCGCTCGAATTCGGCGCGCGCCTCGCTCGGACGGTCGAGCCTGGCGAGCAGGTCGCCGCGCACGGCCGGAAGCAGGTGGTAGCTGGCGAGCGAAGGTTCCGCGCGCAGCGCATCGACCAGCGCCAGCCCCGCGGCCGGCCCCTCGGCCATCGCCACGGCGACGGCGCGGTTGAGTTCCACCACCGGTGAAGGCGCCACCTGCGCGAGCCTGGCGTAGAGCGCGGCGATGCGCGGCCAGTCGGTGGCCTCGGCGGTGGCGGCGCGGGCGTGGCAGGCGGCGATCGCGGCCTGCAGCGCGTAGGGACCATCGGCGCCGCCGAGCCTGCGCGCACGCTCGAGTGCATCCAGGCCGCGATGGATCAGCAACTGGTCCCACAGCGCGCGGTTCTGATCCATCAGCAGCACCGGACGGCCCTGCGCATCGGTGCGGGCGCGGGCGCGGGAAGCCTGGATTTCCATCAGCGCCAGCAGGCCCAGCACCTCGCTCTCGCGCGGCATCAGCCCGGCCAGCGTGCGGCCCAGGCGCAGGGCCTCCTCGCACAGCGCCGGGCGCATCCAGTCCTCGCCCGTGGTGGCGGTATAGCCCTCGTTGAAGATCAGGTAGATCACGCCGAGCACCGCGGCCAGCCGACCGGAAAGCTCCTCGCCGCGCGGCACCTCGAAGGGCACGCGCTTGTCGGCCAGCGTGCGCTTGGCGCGCACGATGCGCTGGGCGATGGTCGGTTCGGCGGCGAGGAAGGCGCGCGCGATCTCCTCGGTGGTGAGGCCGCCGAGCAGGCGCAGGGTGAGCGCGACCTGGGCCTCGGTCGACAGCGCCGGATGGCAGGCGGTGAAGATCAGCCGGAGCAGGTCGTCGCCGATGTCGTCGTCGAGCGCTTCCAGGTTGGGCATGGTGAACGCCTCGTGCTCCGGATCGCCGTCCAGCATCGCGTGCTTGCGCTCGACCAGCTGGCGGTGCCGCAACAGGTCGATGCCGCGCCGCTTGGCCGCGGTCATCAGCCAGGCGCCGGGGTTGTCCGGCACGCCGGCGGTCGGCCAGCGCTCCAGTGCGGCGACCAGCGCGTCCTGCGCCAGCTCCTCGGCCAGGTCGATGTCGCGCACCACGCGGATCAGCGCGGCGACCAGCTTGGGCGCCTCGAGGCGCCAGACGGTTTCGATGGCACGGTGGGTGTCGGCTCGGCTCATGCCCCCGATCAGACCATCGCCGGCCGGAGGCGGCAAGTGAAAGCCCGCCGGCAATGCGCGTGTCGGGGCTCGAAGGCTTCGCCGGCCGTGGACGCTAGGCAGGCATCAGATCTTCCCAGCCAGCTCTTCGCGCATGCGTTCTTCCGCCGCGCGCAGTTCCGGAGTGAAGGCCTCGCCGAAGTCGTCGGCCTCGAACAAGGGGCGGATCTCGATGGCGCAATCGCCCTCGAACGGCGCCGGGCAGCGGCGTGCCCATTCCAGCGCCTCGTCCATCGAGCGCACCTGCCACAGCCAGAAGCCGGCGATGAGTTCCTTGGCCTCGGCGAAGGGGCCATCGACCACGCTGCGGCGGCCGCCGGCGAAGACCACCCGCTTGCCCTGCGAGCTGGGCTTGAGCCCTTCGCCGGCCAGCATCACGCCGGCCTTCACCAGTTCCTCGTTGAACGCCGTCATCTGCGCCAGCAGCTGCTGGCTGGGCATCACGCCGGCCTCCGATTCGGCCGTCGCGCGGACCATCACCATGCATCGCATACGTCTTCTCCCGCTCTCATGCCGGCGGGCGCCGGCTCGCGTTGATACGACGCTCCACCGCGATGGAATTCGACATGCCCCGGCGCGGCCCTTCGCGCCGGGCATGGTCGCCCGGCGGACGGCCTACCAGCCGCGTGAAGTCGCCGATGAAGTGCGCCTGGTCGAAATAGCCCAGCGAGAGCGAGCCCAGCCCACGCGGCGCGCCCGTCTCGACCTGCGCTGTCGCCTGGTGGGGTTGATGGAGCGTGGCGCACCGAGCCTGCGCGTGACGGGTGGCGATTCTGGCACGGGCGAGCTGGTCGGGATCTGGGGCGAGCTGGTGATCCTGCGCCGCAAGCACCTACTCGCCCGGCCCAAGCACCAGCGTCCACTTCACCGGCCCCGGCAGCAGCGGCGTGGCGCGCCCCTGGACCCAATCGGCCTGCCCTGCGCCGTAGTAGGGCGACAGCGGGTTGCCCGCCTGCCCGCCGGGCATTTCCAGTATCCCCTGCGCCTCGTGCCCGGGCGAAACCGCCAGCCGTTCGGAGGCGCCGAAGCCAGGCGCGGCCACGCGTGGCATGTTGGCGTCGCCGGGCAGCGGGTCGTCGGGCATGTCCAGGAAGTGCGCGAGGAAGGCCGGCAGCGCGGGCGACAACGCGTGGCGGATGCCGGCGCGGTTGACCTCGCCCCAGCGGCGTGCAGCCAGGCCGCCGGGCTGCGCGCCCAGTTCCGCCACCTCGCGGTGCGCGGCATCCAGCAACAGCGCTTGCCAGTCCCTGTAGCGCGGGTCGAGCAGCCACGCGGGCTGGTTGCGCAGCAACGACCACACCGCCGCCTCGCCGTTGCCGCCGCCCAAGGGCCAGGAGAAATCCGGATAGCGCGCCTGCACGCGCGCCACGAACGGCGCCAGCGCCAGGGCGTGCACCTGCTCGCGGAAGGCGCGCACCAGCCGGTAGTCCACGCTGTCCGGCGAGGCGTGGTTGCGCCAGGTGGCGGTGAGCTTGCGCAGCGGCTCGAGCGCCGGATCGCGCGAGCCGGCCAGGGTGTCCTGCAGCAGGCGTTGCCACGGAGTCAGGAATGCCGCGCGGTCGTCCAGCTGGATGTCGAGCAGGTTGCCGGTGGTGAACATGCCGTACGCGGCCAGGTCGTCGCGGATCTGCTGCGCGCGTGCGCCCAGGTCGTGGCCGCCGTCGCCGAGCAGTTCCCGAGCGGGACCGTCGACCGTCCGGTTGTTGGCCGTCCATAGCCGGCCGTTGGGCGGATCGACCACGCGCGGATACTGCCCCGGCGCAGCCCAGCCCTGCCAGCCGCTGCCCGGTTGCGACCAGTCCGCCGGCCGCTGCGGTTCACTGCCGGGCGCGCGCAGCGGAACGGCGTTGCCGGCGAGCGTCCAGCCGATGTGGCCCTCGCGGTCGGCCACCAGCAGGTTCTGCGGCGGCATGCCCATGGTCGGCGCCAGCTCCAGCGCAGCGGCCACGCTGGGTGCGCGCTCGAGCTGCATCAGGCCGAGGTTGTAGGCGCGCGGGTCGTGGGCGATCCAGGCCAGGGCCAGTGGCGTGCCATCGGTGTCCCTGGCCAGGATCGGACCCCAGCGGGTGTCCTCTACGTCCAGCATGCGGTCGGGCGCGCCCCTGACGCGGATGCGCTCGGCATGGCGCTCGATCGTCGCCCAGCCGCCCGGCACCTTGTAGCGGGCCGGGTCAGCGCCGTCGCGGGTGATCCGCACCCAGTCCAGCCAGTCGCCGTAGCTGTTGGTGAAACCCCAGGCGACCTGCCCGTTGGAGCCCGCCACCAGGGCCGGCGTGCCGGGCAGGGTGACGCCGACCGCGTCGCGCACGCCGCCGGGTGCGGTGGCGTCGGGGTAGCGCAGGCGCGCGCGGAACCAGATGTCCGGCACGCGCAGGCGCAGGTGCATGTCGTTGGCGAGCATCGCCGCGCCGGTATCGGTGAGCGCGCCGGCGACGGCGAAGCTGTTGCTGCCCGGGTAGCGCTCCTCCGGCACGGGCGCGAGCGTGCGGGAGGGTTGCGTGGCGCCCGCCATGGCCGGCGCGCCTTTGCGCAGGTCGAACACCGAGGCGTCGGGCAGCAACGGCGGGTGCGACAGGCCGCCGGTGAGCGGCGCTTCCCAGTCCGGATCGGGTGCGAGCAGGAAATCGACCAGTGACGGGGGCAGCACCGCGTGCATGCGCGCCAACTCCAGTTCGCGGGTGTTGTGGCCCTGGCCATTGAGGTCCAGGTACATCGCGGCGATGACCAGCCCGCTGTCCTCCGACCGCCAGGGCTGGGGCGTGGCGCCGAGCAGGAAGTATTCCCAGGGCTTCTGGCGCAGGTCGGCCAGCCCCGCGTTGACGCCGTCGCGGTAGCGGTCCAGCACGTGGCGCTGCGCCGGCGGCATCGCCGCATAGGCCGCCTGCGCCACGGCACGCAGGCGGTGCCGGCGGATGTCCAGGTCGTTCCCGAGCGCGGCCGGACCAACCAGCTCCGCCAGCTCGCCGGCGGCGGCGCGGCGCATCAGATCCATCTCGAAGAAGCGCTCCTGCGCATGCACGAAGCCCAGCGCGAAGGTGGCGTCGTCGCGGCTTCGCGCATCGAAGGTGGCACTGCCGGCGGCATCGCGCGTGATCGTCACCGGCGCGGCGAGGGCCGTCACGCGAAGCCGGCCATCGAGCCGTGCGCGGCTGCCGGCGAGCAGGTACCAGGCGAGCGCAAGGGCCGCCGCCAGCAGCACCAGCGCCGCCAGCAGCAGGCCGCGCCACAGGCGGAGGCGGCGGCCGTTCATTCGGGCGCGAACACCGCGAAGATGCCGGCGTAGGGCTTGACCATGAACGCCGGCGCGCCGGCATAGCCCTCGCCGTCGAGGTAGAACTGCGAGATCGTGCCATCCAGGAACAGCGCGTCGCGGCAGCCCAGCTCGTCGCGGAACAGCCGCGCGAAGGCATGGAAGTTGACCGGCGCCTCGCTCACCGCGAACACCACCTGGTGCGGCGTGCGCGCGCACACGCCGCTGCGCCACTTCAGGCTGCCCGAATCGTGCACGAAGGCGGGGTTGAGCTGGCCGTCGATGACCAGCATGGGCCCGGATTGCGTGGCCCACTGCGGCTTGCGTCCGTCGGCCTTGAAGGCGGCGCTGGTCTTTACCTCCGCGTGGCCGTCCGGATAGATCGCGAACACGCCGTTGGGCAGCAGCGAGAAGTTGCCCGAGGCGGGGTTGCCGTGCGCGAGGTTCAGCGGCACCAGCGTCCTGCCGTCCTCCACGTACAGGCCCAGCGGCCGCGAGGCGCCGTCATAGATGCCGGCGTTGGCGGCGAACAGCAGCCGGCGGCCCTGTTTCTGGCCCCATTGGCGCAGGTTTTCGATGTCGCCGAACGGCTCGCCGCTGCCCGGCGTGCGCCAGTGCAGCGTCAGCGGCTCGCGCTTCAGGTCGATGCTGACGACCTGGTAGTTCTGGCCTTCGAACGCGCGTTCCTCGCCGTCGAGCGCCTTGGCCGGCGGCGCGCAGCCGGCCATCGCGGCCAGCAGCGGCAACGCCAGCCAGGCCAGGCGGCGCAGGTGAAAGAGGGGTGATGCAAGAGGGGGCATGCCCCGATGGTCGCCGCCCGGCCGCGGCCGGTGCAAGTCCATGGCAGCGGCAGCGTTCACGCATGCAGCCAGGGGACTGACGCGCGCGGGCGCTAGACTTGGCGTTTTCCTTGCGCCGCCGCCATGCCCTACACCCCCATCGTCGCCACGCTCGGCTACGTGCTCTCGCCCGACCGCGAACGGGTCCTGATGATCCACCGCAACGCGCGGCCGGATGACCAGCATCTGGGCAAGTACAACGGCCTGGGCGGCAAGATGGAGCCGGGCGAGGACATCGCCGCCTGCATGCGCCGCGAGATTCGCGAGGAGGCCGGCATCGAATGCACCTCCATGTGCTTGCGCGGCACGCTCAACTGGCCCGGCTTCGGCAAGCGGGGCGAGGACTGGCTGGGTTTCATCTTCCTCGTCGACGCGTTCGAGGGCAGCTGCCTGGCCGGCAACCACGAGGGCACGCTGGAATGGATACCGCGTGCGCGGCTGATGGAGCTGCCGATGTGGGAGGGCGACCGCCACTTCCTGCCGCTGGTGTTCGACCAGGACCCGCGGCCCTTCCATGGCGTGATGCCGTACAAGGAGGGCCGGATGCAGTCCTGGTCCTACAGCCGCCTTTGAGCAGCGGCCGCTGTAGCGATCAGTGCATGGAATGCAGGCCGATCATGTTGCCTTCGGTGTCGACGACGAGCGCGATGAAGCCGTAGGGCCCGATCGAGAACTTGTCCTTCATGACCTTGCCGCCCCGAGCGGCGACGCGCCCGGCTTCCACTGCGCAGTCCTGGCAGGAGAAATAGACCAGCGTGCTGTTGCCGCCCGAGGGCACGCCATCCATCTTCACCAGCGCACCGGCCGCGCCGGCGCCGTCCTGGTGCATGGGGAAGGCCCACATCTCGATCGGACTAGAGTCGGGTGCGTCCAACTTTTCCAGCTTTACGGCGAGTACCGCCTCGTAGAAAGCCTTCGCGCGCCGCACGTCCTGCACGTAGATTTCGAACCAGCCGACGGGGTTTCGCATAGCCTTGGCCTCGCTGGAGTGGAACCGGATTTCCTGCGAACACGCGTCGTGCCGACGTGAAAGGTAAGGTGCCTGCCGCGCGGAACAAAGTGATTCGGATGCCGATCCCGGCCGGCGGCGGCGGCTCAACCGTCGATGCAGTCGTGCAGGTTGGAGCCGTCGTGGCTCGATTCGCCATCACCCTGCGGCGAACCACCGTTGCGGAGCACATGGCAGGGGGGGAGACGCGGCGGCGTTCCGGCCACCCGCCGTGCACGGCTATCCAACGCGGGGGCGGCCGGAGGGACGGCGGATGCGGCCGTGGCGGAGAACGAATGGTGGAAGGCCACCATGCCCATCACCACCACGGCGGCTGGCGCGAGCTTGGCCAGGAAGGCCCGCAGGCCCTTGCCGAAGATGCGCGAGTACATGATGTAGTAGGCCAGGAAAAAGTTGATGTGGAACGCCACCACCAGCGCCCAGGAAAGCTTGGACAGGTCGCGCTGCAGCACGCCCCACACGATCGCCGAGACCATTACCACGGACGAAGCTACGCCGGCGGCGAACAGCAGGTCGGTGCGGTCCAGCGCCTGGAAGAAGCTGCCGCTGGTGGAAAGCACCACCTGCACCGGAATGGCGATGGCGAGTATCCGCACGACCGGCACCACGGCAGTCCACTGCGGGCCCAGCAGCCACGCCACGATCTCTCCGGCGAGCAGGAAGATGAGCAGGCCGGCGGCAGCGCCGAGCAGGGAAAGCTTCCAGATGAACTCGCGGTGGATCGCCTCGACCCTGGCCTTGTCGTGGGCGTATTGCTGCACCACCGGCTGGATGGCCGGCGTCATGGCGAAGGTGATCAGCACCAGCGGATAGCGCATCAGGCGATAGGCCTTGTCGTACACGCCCAATGACGCCGTGCCCAGGTAGCGGCCCACCAGGATGTTGTCCAGGTTGCGCGAGAAGTAGTTGAGGACGTTGAAGCCGAACTGATAGCCGGAGAACGAGAGCAGGGGCCGGATCGCCGAAAAACGGGTTCCCCACTGGGGCCGGCCGAACTGCGTCCGGCCCGAGAACAGGTAGGTCATGAGGAAGTTGGTGGCAGCGCTGAAGGCGCTCTTCGCCGCCAACGCGTGCAGCGGATCGACCAGCCGCAGCAGGACCAGCGACAGCCCGGTGGACACCAGCTCCGACACGATGCCGGCGTTGGCGATGCGGTAGAACGCCTGGTCACGCAGCAGGAAGGCGGTGGGCACGATCGCGGCCGAATAGAACAGCAGCGAAGCGGACACGTACGGCACCACCTCGCCCACCCGCGGCATGCCGTAGAACGCCTGCCACAACGGCCTGGCCGCCTCGAACACCATCGCCAGCACGGCGCCGGTAAGCACGGTCAATCCGAACAGTCCGTTCCGGTCCCGCGGCGTGAGCGTCTTGAGGTTGATGATCGCCGGACCCAGTCCCGCCTCGGTCATCAGCTGGAAGAAGGTGGAGAACACCGCGATGGAGGCCACCGTGCCGAAATCCCGCGGCGTGAAGATGCGCGCCAGCACCACCATCGACAACAGGCTGGCCGCATAGACGCCGGCACGGCCGAGCATGCTCTTGGCGATCGCCGCGTACAGCGTGGCCGCACTCATTCGTATGCCTCGCGGCGCAGCGCGCCCTTGAGCCGATGTCCGACCAGCAGCAGTTCGGGAAACAGGCAGATCAGGATGCACACCGGCTTGATGTACCTGGGGTTCACGCGGGAGAGCACCCGCAGCAGCCGCTTGCGCTGCGCCAGCGGCAGCATCGGCGGATACGCGATCCACCATTGCGCGAGGCCACTGCGGATCATGTTCTGGATGAAATGGTTGAGCGACTTTCCGGTTTCGCTCTTCTCGCGCGCGACGTCCAGCCGGGAAAGCTCCAGCGCCACTTCCATGTAGCCCTCCACATGCCTGGGCTGCTTCTTCTGGGTCATGATGGAATCGGGCCGCAGGCGTCGGTTGAAAAGCCGATCGGGAAGGCAGTAGACCTTCGCATCCCTGCGCTCCAGCAGCAGCCGCGTCGTGAACAGATTGTCCTCGTGCAGGATGCCCGGGTAGAACGTTATTCCCGCGAACCGGTCCCTGCGGTAAACGTAGAGGCAGGGCGACGGCAGGTAATTGTGGTATTTCCTCGACAGGATGAAGAACTGCTCCGCAAGCATCGGCTTTCCGGTAAGTTCCGGCAGCCTCTCGTAATTGAATTCACCGGTCGGTGGCGTGGTCATGCCATCGCAGAACGAGCGGGCGGCGAAGAAAACTATGTCGACACCATGATCCTTCATTTTCTCGACGCAAAGGGATACGGTGTTTTTTTCGATATAGTCGTCGCCGTCGAGAAAGAGCACGTATTCGCCCTTGGCCAGCCTCAGGCCGGTGTTCCGCGCCGCGGACGGGCCCTGGTTGGGCGTGCTCACGACGGTCACATTGCGATGGCTGGCCGCAAAATCCCCGAGCACGGCCCGGCTGCTGTCCGTGGAACCATCATCCACGGCAATGATTTCCACCTCGACGTAATCCTGGTTCGCGGCCGATTCCAGGCATTGGGCGAGGTAGGGAGCGACGTTGTAGACGGAAATAATGATGCTGGCCCGTCCGGCGAGCGCGGGCGCAGCGTTGGTAATGTAGGCCACTAGGCGTTTTCCGGGTCGGCGACAAGGTTTTGTGAATGCGCCGGCGAGCTCTGGCGCACGCATACAGTTTCGCGCCCGCAAGCTTAGTTGCCCCTTATCAACGAGTTTTTTGCAAAGCGTTTCAGTCGATTAAGCAGATCGATAATCGCATTGGCGTGAAATCCAATTGACGATGGCGTCAATTTGGCCGGCTTTGACGTAAATGATCCGCCTGGTGCGGGCGCTCAGGCGACGTCGGCCGTCCATTCCTCGCGGCTGAACTTGCCTAGTGCCAGCTCCGCCGCTTCGGCCAGCTCGGCGGGGCGCAGGGTGTCCTCGGCCAGGCCGTGCAGGCGGCGGAAGGTGGCGATCATGTGATCGATGATCGCCGCGCGTGACAGGCCGGTCTGGCTGCGCAGCGGATCGACGCGCTTGGCCGCGCTTTGCGTGCCCTTGTCCGAAAGCTTCTCGCGGCCGATGCGCAGGACCTGGAGCATCTTGGCCGCGTCGATGTCGTAGGCCATGGTCACGTGATGCAGCACAGCGCCGCCACGGTGCGCCTGCGCCGCGCCGGCGATCTTGCCGCCCTCGGAGGTGATGTCGTTGAGCGGCTGGTACCAGGCCTTGATGCCCAGTTCGCCCAGGGCCTCGAGCGTCCAGGCATCCATCCAGGCATAGGCTTCCTGGAAGCTCATGCCCTTGATCAGCGAAAGCGGCGCATAGATCGACCAGGTGATGGTGTTGCCCGGCTCGATGAACATGGCTCCGCCACCGGAAACGCGCCTGACCACCTCGATGCCGTGGCTGCGGGCCGCCTCGGCGTCGACCTCGTTGCGCAGCGACTGGAAGCGGCCGATCACCACCGCGGGCGCGGCCCACTCCCAGACGCGCAGCGTGGGCGGGCGGTGGCCGGCGCCGACCTCGTGGGTGAGCACCTCGTCCAGCGCCATGTGCAGCGCGGGCGATTGCGGCGCCGCGTGGATCAGGTGCCAGTCGTGGTCGTGCCACAGCGTGCGGGTCATGCGTCGCTTTCCTGGCGGGTGAGGTATGGATCGATGGCGCGGCGGACCGCGACCGCGATGGCCTCCGGCGAAACCCCGTACATCATCACGCCGGGCGCGAGCTGGGTCCGGATCGCGGCGGCGAGCGCCTGCTCGTCGGCATCGACGGGTTGGCCTTCGAGCGCGGCGTCGATGGCGTGCAGCGCCTCGTCCGGTTCCAGGAAGAAATCGCCGCTGACCTGCACGCCCCGGAGGCAGCCCTCGCACAGTCGCAGGTCGACCACGACCAGCTTGCCGCCGGGCATCTTGTACTCGCCGTGCACGGATGTCCCTCTGCCGATGCCCAAAGCGAAGGCTAGCGCAGCGGCGCCGTGCGCGTCAGCGGTCAGTGACCGTGGAAATGCCCGCTGCCCGTGCCAATCGACAGGCTGACGCCGCCGGTGGGGTGGTCGCAGCTGCCGAACGCCTTGCTGAGATTGACCGTGCCCTGCTGGTAGCTACCGTCGACGTGGCGGCCGCTCATCACGCCCATGCCCACGCTGCCGTGGAGCTGCGGCTTGTTGAAGGTAGCGTCATCGCAGGCGGGAGTGGCTTCCGCCTGGTCGTCGGCGGCGGTGCGGCCGCTGTGGTCGCCGTAGTAGACGCCGGGCGCGCTGGCCGGCCTGGGTGCCGTGCTTGCGGTGGCGGGGAGGTCGCTGGGCGGCAGCTTGAGGTTGAGCGGCGCCCTGGCGTCTTGCGACCAGGCCGGAGCCGTCAGCAGGGAAGCGAGGAGCAGGGCGAGCGGGAATCGGGGGCGCATGGCGGGTTCCGGGGGGCGGTGCCTGGGTGAACGTGCGGAGCACCTTTCAGGTGTACCGGCATTGGAGTGGGTCTCGGCGCGAAAGTTCGGGTTCCTCGCAGGCGCCCCATTCCGTCTGGCGGCCCTCCTCCCGCGATCGCAAGGGGAGGATTCAGCGCGGCGGCTGCATGGGTCCTTTCTCCGGTTTACGGGGCAGGCCGGAGCGCGCCCCGTCTCCCGATGCGCCACCTCAGCCCGTGGTCTCGATGCGCTCGACACGGCGCAGGCCCTGCGGCAGCAGGCCGCCGCGCGTGGCGCGATTGCCGCCGTATTCGACCAGGCTGGACCACTTCAGCGTCAGCTTGCGCTGGCCGGCGTAGAGCGTCACTTCGCCCTTGCCCTCGGCCACCACGGCGATGCCGACCACCTTGATGCCCGCCGCGAGCTTGGCTTTGGGGACGTCGATCAGCTTGTTGCCCTTGCCCTTGTCCAGCTCTGGCAGCTCGGCCACCGAGAACATCAGCAGATGGCCCTCGGTGGTGACCGCCACGATGCGGTCGCGCGCCGGGTCGGCGCTGACCTGGGGAGCGAGGATCTTCGCGCCCTCGGTGAGACTGATGATCTGCTTGCCGGCCTTGTTGCGGCCGGTGAGCGCCTCGAAGCGGGTCACGAAGCCATAGCCGTGGTCGGTGGCGAGGATCAGTCGCGTGTCGTTGTCGCCAGCGGCCAGCGCATCGAAGCTCGCGCCCGACGGCGGGCTGAAGCGGCCGGTCAGCGGTTCGCCGTTGCCGCGCGCCGAAGGTAGCGTGTGCGCCGGCGTGGAGTAGCTGCGCCCGGTGGAATCGATCACCGCGATCTGCTGCGTGGTGCGCGCCTTCACCGCCGCCAGCAGGCCGTCGCCCTCGCGGTAGTTGAGGCCCTCGGCGTCCACGTCGTGGCCCTTGGCCGCGCGTACCCAGCCCTTCTGGCTCAGCACCACGGTGACCGGCTCGCTGGCCACCAGCGCGCTCTCGTCCAGCGCCTGCGCCACTTCGCGCTCGACCAGCGGCGAACGGCGCGCGTCGCCGTATTTGGCCGCATCGGCGCGCAGCTCTTCCTTGATCAGGCCCTTGAGCTTGGTCGGGGATTTGAGCAGCACGTTGATGCGCGCGCGCTCCTCCTCCAACTGATTGCGCTCGGCCTCGATCTTCATCTCCTCCAGCCGCGCCAGCTGGCGCAGCTTGGTCTCGAGGATGTAGTCGGCCTGTTCGTCGGAGAGCTTGAAGCGCTTCATCAGCACCGGCTTGGGCTCGTCTTCCGAGCGCACGATGCGGATCACCTCGTCCAGGTTGAGATAGGCGATGTGCAGGCCTTCGAGCAAGTGCAAGCGACGCTCGACCTTGCCCAGGCGATGGGTGAGGCGGCGGGTGACCGTGTCGGTGCGGAAGCTGAGCCACTCGGTGAGGATCTTCTTGAGGTCCTTGACCTGCGGGCGGCCGTCCAGGCCGATCATGTTCAGGTTGACGCGGTAGCTCTTCTCCAGATCGGTGGTGGCGAACAGGTGCTGCATCACCTCGGCCGCATCCACGCGGTTGGAGCGCGGTACCACCACCAGCCGGATCGGGTTCTCGTGGTCGGACTCGTCGCGCAGGTCTTCCACCATCGGCAGTTTCTTGGCGCGCATCTGCGCGGCGATCTGCTCGAGGATCTTCGATGGGCTGACCTGGTGCGGCAACGCGGTGATGACGATGTTGCCGTCCTCCACCTGGTACACCGCGCGGGCGCGCAGCGAGCCGGTGCCGGTCTGGTAGATCGACAGCAGTTCCCTGCGCGGGGTGATGATCTCCGCCGCGGTGGGGTAGTCCGGCGCGGGGATGTGCTGGGCCAGGTCGGCGACGGTCGCGCCCGGGTTGTCGAGCAGCTCGATGCAGGCGGCCACCACCTCGCGCAGGTTGTGCGGGGGGATGTCGGTGGCCATGCCCACGGCGATGCCCATCGAGCCGTTGAGCAGCACGTGCGGCACGCGCGCGGGCAGCCACGAGGGCTCCTCCAGCGTGCCGTCGAAGTTGGGCACCCAATCGACCGTGCCGTGCGCCAGCTCGCCCAGCAGCGCCTCGGCGATCGGGCTCAGCTTCGATTCGGTGTAGCGCATCGCCGCGAAGCTCTTCGGGTCGTCCGGCGAGCCGAAGTTGCCCTGGCCGTCGACCAGCGGATAGCGGTACGAGAACGGCTGCGCCATCAGCACCATCGCCTCGTAGCACGAGGTGTCGCCGTGCGGATGGAACTTGCCGATCACGTCGCCGATGGTGCGCGCGGACTTCTTGGGCTTGGCCGTCGCCGCCAGGCCCAGCTCGCTCATCGCGTAGATGATGCGCCGCTGCACGGGCTTGAGGCCGTCGCCGACGAAGGGCAGCGCGCGGTCCAGCACCACGTACATCGAGTAGTCGAGGTAGGCCCGCTCGGCGTATTCCTTGAGCGGGATCTGTTCGAAATTGGCTTGCAGGTTCATGCAGGGGGTTTCTGGCACGGGTAACCGGCCGATGGTGCCAGATCGGCCGCAGAGGGGACAGCGTGGCCCGATGCGTGGCAGCGCTCCGGCTTTGCCTGTCGATGGCTACGGCTCCGCGCGAACGCGCCATTCCCGGATTCCCGGGCCCGAAGCTATTGTCGTTCGACGGTCTCGCCCTGCTTCCTCAGCTGGGCCTGCAGGCTGTCCGGCCCGGCCAGGTGGGCGGCGCCCACGGCGATGAACACGGTGCCAGGCTGCTTGAGCATCCCGGCGATCTGCCGGGCCCAGGCCTCGTTGCGTTCGACCAGCAGGCGCTGGTAGAGCTGCGGGTCCTCGCGCTTCATGAGGTCGTTTTCCAGGCGCGCGATGGCCGCGTCGTCGCCGGCCTTCCAGGCATCGATCAAGGCCTTGAGCTCCACGCTGGCGCGGTCGGTGTCGCGCAGGGTGGAGCGCAGCAGGGCGAGCTGCATGGATTGGGGCATGTCGGCGAGGAAGCGGATCTGCTGCTCGGCCGTCTCCAGCCCGCTGACCGGCTTGCCGGCCTTTTCCATGGCCGCGCGCAGCTGGCGATCCACGCCCTGGGCCGGGTCGAGCCCGGCCTGGGTGAGCGGGGCGAGGGTCAGCGTGAGCGCCGCGAGCCACGGGCGCATCACCTCCAGCGAGGCCATGCCGCCGGGCACCTTGGCCAGCCGCGCGGCGCGCTCCAGGCGGCCGCGGTCGAACGGCGTCAGCAGGCCGGAGAGCGGATGGGCCATGTCCATGCCGTAACGCAGCACCAGCGCGGCCATGTTGGCCTGGTCGTCGTCGACGATCTCCACATACATCTTCTGGCTCCCGGCCAGGGCCTGGTCGAGCGCCGGGAAATGCCAGTCGGTGTCGTGCGGCAGCAGATGCACGGTGCCGAACAGGTAGATCGTGGTGTCGGCGTCCTTGACCACCCACAGGCCCGGGTGCGCCCGCGCGGGGAGCGCGATGGCCAGGAGCACGCCCAGGCAGGCGAGGCGGCGGATCAGGCGGAGCTTCATCGGCGCATCCGGAGTCGGCGGTGGCGCCGATCTTGCCTGCATGCCCGCAAGGATGCGACGGGGGCCTGCCTCAGCGCGGCACGCGGTAACCGCCGGGCACGCCGCGCGGGCTCAGCGTCAGTTGCCAGAGCTGGTCGCGCCGGCTGCGGAACACGGCGGCGGACACCGAAAGGTAGTAGTGCCACATGCGCCGGAAGCGCTCGTCGTAGCGGTGCGAGAGAGCCGGCCAGGCGGCGTCGACGTTGGCCTGCCACGCGGTGAGGGTGCGATCGTAGTCGGCGCCGAAGTTGTGCCAGTCCTCGACCACGAACAGGCCTTCCAGCGCCGCCGCGACCTGGCTCATGGCCGGGATCATCGAGTTGGGAAAGATGTATTTCTCGATCCACGGGTCCGGCCGCGAGGGCGCGCCGTTGTTGCCGATGCAATGGAGCACGAAGAGCCCTCCGCCATCGGGGCCATCCTCGCGCAGGCAGCGGCGCGCCACCTCGAAATAGCTGCGATAGTTGAGCGCGCCGACGTGTTCGAACATGCCGATCGACATGATCGCGTCGAACGGTTCGTCGAGCTGGTGGTAATCCTGCAGGCGGATCTCGATGGGCAGGCCGGCGCAGAGCGTGCGCGCGTAGTCGGCCTGTTCCTGCGAGACGGTGATGCCCACGCCCTCGACGCCGTAGGTCTGCGCCGCGTACTTGAGCGCCTCGCCCCAGCCGCAGCCGATGTCGAGCACGCGCTGGCCGGGCTTCAATCGCAGCTTGCGGCAGACCAAGTCGAGCTTGGCGACCTGCGCGTCATCGAGGTTGTTCGCCTGCGCCCAGTAGCCGCACGAGTACACCAGCCGCTCGCCGAGCATGGCCTGGAACAGGTCGTTGCCCAGATCGTAGTGCGCCTTGCCGATCTCGAAGGCGTGCTCGCCGCGCTGCAGGTTGATGAAGCGGGCCTTGAGGTGGGCGATCAGCGTGTCGAGGGTCTTGAGCTCCTCGTCGATCTGCGCACGCAGCAGGCGGGTGAACAGGCCCGGCAGGTCGTCGCTATCCCACCAGCCGTCCATGTAGGCCTCGCCCAGGCCGAGCGAGCCGTGCGCGAAGACGCGCGCGTAGAGGCGCTCGTCGTGGACGCACAGGTCGCAGGGCGGCGCTTCGCCGGCGCGCACGCCGGCCAGGGCGAGCAGGTCGATGGCACGGCGTTGCAGGGACTGCTGACGCATCGGCATTCCAGCGCTCCTGTCGGATGCGGCGCGCTTCACTTCGCGCCCAGAACTCCAAAGCGTATGGCCGAGGTTGCATAGACCACGTCGACACCTTTGGCACGCACGGCGGCCACGAAAGCCTCGGCCTGCTCCGGCCGCAGCAGGAACTCCACCTTCACCGGCAAGTCGTCGGCCAGCTCGAAGAACGCCTCCTCGTGCAGCACGCCGTGGCGGCCGAAGCCGGCAGTGGCGCGGAACACCGAGCCGCCGCCGATGCCCAGGCGCCGGGCCTGCTCCAGCAGCCACTCGGACAGCAGCCTGCCGTCGTGGCGCGCGCGCAGGTGGGCGTAGAAGCACAACTGCACGCCCTCGATCGTGGTCTCGCTCATGCCGGACTCCCTGGGTCAATGGCGCAGCAGGCCGCGGGTGAGCGCGATGCCGAGCAGGGTCAGGCCGACCGAGCCGGCCAGGTGCATCAGCAGGTGGCCGCCGAACCAGAGGTATTGCTGGCGCAGCAGCAGGGTGGAGGATTCGGCCGAGAAAGTGGAGAAGGTGGTCAAGCCGCCCAGGAAGCCGGTGAACACGAACAGGCGCAGCTCCGGCGGCAGCGTCTGGAAGTGGTCCCACACGCCCATCGCGCAGCCCATCAGCAGGCCGCCGATCAGGTTGGCCGCGAGCGTGCCGGGCGGCAGCGTGGGAAAGACATGGTTGAGCAGGTTGCCCAGCAGCCAGCGCAGCCAGCAGCCGAGCGCGCCGCCGAAACCGATCGCGAGAAATCCGGTGTAGCCCACGAGAGCGCTCCTCAAAGACCCGAGTCGTTCGGACGTCCGCGCTGCGGGCACGCGCCCGCACCCGGAGACGATCCGGTGTGCAGGCATCATCAGCCCCGCATCCTTGAAGTGCTGCGTGGGCGGTTCGTTCCGGCGGAACGGGAGGCATGCCATCTCCCCGGCGCAGGATGCTAGCGGATGGGGAAGGCGGGCGGCAAAGGGCGCTCCCATCAGCCCTGCGGGCAGCTTCCCCATGGAAGGGTGGAGGATCACCCGCCGTCTCGCCGGCCACCGAACCCTTCCCCCGCGAGCGTGGGGAAGGCGCCGACAGGCATGGGGCAACCCTGCGAGAAGCCGCCGTGCACGCCGGATCAGCGCCGACGCGCGTGGCATACTCGCTACCGCTTCCCGGCGCCCTCCCATGACCACCACCCATCCTCCCATCCGGCGCAGTCTCCCGTGGCTGCTGGCGGGCCTGTCGATGATCGGCCCGTTCTCGATCGACGCGGTGTTCCCCGCGTTTCCGCTGATCGGGGCCGCGTTCGGGGTGGCGCCGGTGGCGCTGCAGCAGCTGCTCAGCGTCTACCTGATCACCTACGCGGCGATGAGCCTGTTCCACGGCGCCATTTCCGACGCGATCGGGCGCAAGCCGGTGATCGTGGCGGGCATGCTGGGCTATGCGCTGGCCTCGGTGGGCGCGGCCCTGTCGGTGTCCTTCGGCATGCTGCTCCTCTGCCGCGGGGTGCAGGGCGCCTGCGCGGGCGCGGGACTGGTGGTGGGGCGCGCGGTGATCCGCGACAGCCTGGAGGGCGAGGCGGCGCAGCGGCTGATGTCGCGGGTGATGATGATCTTTTCGGTGGCGCCGGTGATCGCGCCGATGGTCGGCGCGCAACTGCTCGGGCTGGACGGCTGGCACGGCATCTTCTGGGTGCTGGTGGGGTTCACCTCGCTGCTGGCGCTGCTGCTGGTGTTGCTGCTGGAGGAGACCCATCCGCCGCAGCGGCGTACCCGCTTCGCGCTCAAGCCGCTGCTGGCCAGCTACGCGTCATTCGGCCGCGACGGGCCGTTCTGGCCGCTGCTGGTATCGGTGACGGTCAACTTCTCCGGCCTGTTCCTTTACATCGCCTCGGCACCGCGCGTGGTGCGCGGCTTGCTGGGACTGTCGGCGCAGGGCTTCCCGTGGCTATTCATTCCGGTGGTGGCGGGGCTGGTCGGCGGCGCCTGGATTTCCGGCCGGCTGGCCGGCCGGCGCGGCGTGGGCTTCACGGTGAACCTGGGCTATGGGGTGATGCTGCTGGCCTGCGTGGGGCATCTGGCGCTCGCGTTGGCCTTGCCCTCGCCGCGGCTGCCCTGGTCGATGCTGCCGCTGGTGCTGCACGGCGTGGGCGTGCAGCTGGCGTTCCCCACGCTGACCCTGCTGCTGCTGGACCGCTTCCCGCACCAGCGCGGCGGCGTCTCCTCGGTGCAGGCCTTCGCCAGCCTGCTGTTGTGCAGCGTGGTGGCGGGCGTGTTCTCGCCGCTGCTGTCGGTGGACATGCTGCATCTGGCGTGGGGCGCCAGCGTGGTGACGGTGGTCGGCGCGCTGACCTGGGCGATCTACCTGGGCATGAGCCGCCGCCGGCGCGAGCCCCAGCCGCGCGACATCGAGCTGCAGGCGCAGATCGCCGAACCGCGCTGAGCGCGCGGCCCGCGCTGTCCGCGGACACGCGCCCTCGCGTGACTTTCGCCAGTCGGCCGGGCAGCGCCGGCTGTCTATGCTGCGCCTCGTCCCCGGTTGCCCAAGTCTCCGATGCGCCCTTTCGCCCCCCGACCGTCCCGGCCCCGTGGCCTTCTCGCCGCGCGCGCGCTGGCCGCCGCAGTCGCCCTGCTGGCCCTGCCGGCCATGGCGGTCGAGGTGGACGGCCACATCGATCCGGTGGAGTGGCAGGGCGCCATGCACATCACCGATTTCCGCAAGACCCAGCCGCTCAACGGCGAGCCGGGCAGCCTGCCGACCGAGGCGTGGGTGCTGTCCACGCCCGAGGGCCTGGCGATCGCCTTCCGCTGCATCCAGCCGCCGGGCGTGCCGCGCACGCACCAGCGCATCCGCCGCGACGAGCAGGCGCAGGTCGACCGCGTGAACCTGATGGTCGATTTCGACGGCGACGGGCGCACCGCCTACAACTTCATGGTCACCCTCTCCAACGACATCAACGATGCGGTGGTGACCCAGCAGAACCAGTTCAACACCGACTGGGACGGCAACTGGAAGCACGCCGTCAGCGAGGACGCGCAGGGCTGGAGCGTGGAGATACTGATCCCCTGGTACATCGCGCCGATGCGCAGCGCCGTCGGCGGCCAGCGCACCATCGGCCTGTACCTGGACCGCGTGATCGGTTCCACCGGCGAGCGCGACGCCTGGCCGGTGGCGAGCTTCAACAAGCCGCGCTTCGTTTCCGATTTCAGGCCGGTGACCCTGCCGGCCTACACGCAGCCGCTGTTCGCGGTGACGCCCTACATGGTGGCCGTGCGCGACCAGGTGCACCGCGACAACAATTTCAAGGGCGGCGCCGACATCTTCTGGAAGCCCAACGGACAGACCCAGCTCACCGCCACCATCAACCCCGACTTCGGCCAGGTGGAGAGCGACGACCTGGTGGTGAACTTCGGCGCCGAGGAAACCTTCTTCACCGACAAGCGGCCTTTCTTCACCGAGAACCAGGGCATCTTCGATTTCGGCATGCTGATCGACAACAGCCAGCTGATCTACACCCGCCGCGTGGGCGGGCCGGCGGACGACGGCAACGGCGCCGGCGATGTGACCGGCGCGGTGAAGCTCAACGGTAGCGTGGGCGCCACCCGTTATGGCGTGCTGGCGGCGCAGGAAAGCGGCGATGCCGGGCGTAGCTTTTCCGCGCTGCGGCTGATCCACGACTTCGGCACGCAGACGCTGGGCATGCTCGCCACCCGCGTGGAGCGCCCTTGGCTGGGCCGCGACGCCGACGTGCTGGGCATCGACCACCGCTGGCAGCCCAACGCGCAGCTCTCCGTCACCAGCAACGTGGTCGGCAGCGCGATCGACCAGCAGGGGCGCACCGTGCGCGGCATGGGCGCCACCTCGGTGGTCGAGTACGAGATGAACGAGCGCTGGAGCCAGCAGTGGCTGGCGATGCATTTCGACGACCGGCTCGACCTTAACGACTTCGGCTACCTGCCGCGCAACAGCCTCAACTACGCGCACTGGGAAGTGCGCCGGCGCTACGCCGATCTGCCTGCCGATTCGGCCTACGCCTCGCACCTGTGGCGCTGGCGCATCATCGCCATGGACAACGACCACGGCCTGCCGCTGCAGCGGCAGTTCCGCACGGTCCTGCAAAGCCAGTTGCGCGACGGCGGCGAATCGGACTGGCAGCTCAGGGTCGACGCGGCTGCCCACGACGACCTGCTCACCCGCGGCCACGGCGCGCTGCACACGCCGCCCACCGCGCTGCTGGACTGGGAGCGCAAGAGCCCGCGCAAGGGCGACTGGTCGTGGAAGTCGGAAGTGACGCTGAAGGGCAGCGACCGCGTGGGCCTGCATCGCATCGGTTACGAGACCATCCTCCAGCCCACCTACTTCATCAACGACGCCTTCAGCGTGTTCACCGGCATCGACTACCAGTTCAGCCCCGACTGGCTGATCTGGCAGCACGACAACTTGGTCGGCAGCTTCGATGGCCACTCGATCCTGCTGGACGCGGGCCTCAACTGGAACATCGGCAACCGCCAGGAACTGCGCGTGCGGCTGCAGGCGCTGGGGCTGGATGCACGGCTGCTGCAGGCCTACCGCGTCAACGGCGACATGCGCGCGGTGGCGGTGGCCGACCCGGTGGCCGACTTCAGCGTGCGCCAGCTCGGTTTCCAGATCCGCTATCGCTACGAATTGGCGCCGCTGTCGGACCTGTACGTGGTGTACGGGCGCGGCGGCTACGCGCTCGATCCGCGCTTCGACGAGGCCGGCAGCCAGTTCGGCCGCAGCTTCGCCTTGCGCGACAGCGAGCAGTTGCTGGTCAAGCTGGCCTATCGCTTCGAGCTGTAGGCCGGCGCAGGGCATCGACCCGTTGACGCGGTGCGCGGCATGCTGCGCGGATGACTCCCGACTTCATCGCCTCGTTGCTGGGCCGCCCGGCCGCCGTGCTGCCGCGCGACTTCTACCGGCGCGATCCGCGCGTGGTGGCGCCGGCGCTGCTCAACAAGGTGCTGCTAGGCGTCGACGGGCGCAGCGGTCGCATCGTGGAAACCGAGGCCTATGCAGGGGCGATCGACCCGGCCGCGCATTCCTGGCGCGGGCGCACGGCGCGCAACGCGACCATGTTCGGTCCGCCGGGTTTGTTGTACGTGTACTTCACCTACGGCATGCACTGGTGCTGCAACCCGGTGTGCGGCGAGCAAGGCGAGGGCGTGGCGGTGCTGCTGCGGGCGCTGGCACCGCTGACCGGATTGCCGGCCATGCGCGCGGCGAGGCCCTCCTGCCGGCACGATCGCGACCTGTGCCGGGGTCCGGCGCGGCTCTGCCAGGCGATGGGCATCGCCGGCGCGCAGGACGGCATCGACCTGGTCGAGGGCGCCGCCGGCTTCACCCTGGTGGACGACGGCACGCCGCCGCCGGCCGAGCCCGGGGTCTCTCCCCGCATCGGCATTACCCGCGCCGCTGCGGAGCCCTGGCGCTGGTACGTGATGGGCGACCGGCACGTGTCTAGATAGCCGCGCGCGCGTCCATCGCCGCTTGACATCGTCTTGATGCGCCGGAGCAGACGGTGCGGCCGATCCACCCGGAGGCCTCGCCATGCCCTACAAATCCACCCACGACCTGCCCGAATCGGTGCGCGACAACCTGCCGAGCCACGCGCAGGAGATCTTCAAGGAGGCGTTCAACAGCGCCTGGGACGAATACGCCGATCCGGACAAGCGCCGTGGCAGCGAGTCGCGCGAAGAGGTGTCGTTCAAGGTCGCCTGGTCGGCAGTGAAGAATGAGTACGAGAAGGGCCAGGACGACAAGTGGCACCCCAAGTAGGCGACTGGCATGGCGCGGGGCGCGTGCGTGCGATGTGGCTCGGTCCGCCGGTCATCCGGGTCAGCCGCAGTGTGGCCTGGGCGATGCGGCCGTGTACCAGCCGCGAGTCGGCGATGCACCGGCGGATCGGACCACGGCCAACGAGGGCCGGGTGATCACGACCTGACTTCGGTGCATCGCCGGCGGCTCAGCCGGCCGCATCGGCCACCACCGCCGTGGCCTTCGCGTTGGAGGCCGCAAGCGAAGTGGGCGAGGGCAGGACCAGCATGGCGCTCATCACGCCCACGCACAGCAGCAGGCAGGCGGCGAACAGGCTGTGCAGCATCAGGGTTTCGAATTTCATGGTGGTGCTCCGCGATGGATGGAAGGTCTTTCGCGGATGGGATGGCACAAGCCGTGCCAAAGGTTTGATCCCTCGTAAATGGCGCTACGGCGCGATTCTGCGAAAGACCGCCGCGCCGCGCGGCTGTCCGCGGACGCCCGCACACGGACAGCGTGGCGGACAGCGGTCGCGGCGATCCGGGTAGCGTCGCGAGCCGTGCATACGCGCATGACGGGTCGCCGTGACGAATCGGTCGCGCCGCCTGCGCTAGCCTGCTTGCCCTTCGCCCATCACGAGGTTCCCGCGCCATGCGTCGCATCGGCCTGATCTCCGATACCCATGGCCTGCTGCGCCCGGCGGCCGTCGAATTCCTGCGCGGCTGCGAGCGCATCATCCATGCCGGCGACATCGGCGGCGGCGCACTGCTGGATGCGCTGGCCGCGCTGGCCCCGGTCACCGCCGTGCGCGGCAACAACGACAGCGAGGCGGAAATCGCCGCATTGCCGCAGACCACCCAGCTGGAGGTCGGCCCGGTTCGGCTGTACGTGCTGCACGACCTCAAGCAACTGGCGGTATCGCCGTCCGCGCTCGGCGTGAACGTGGTGGTGTCCGGGCACTCGCACCGCCCGCTGGTGGAGGAACGCGAAGGCGTGCTCTACGTCAACCCCGGCAGCGCCGGGCGGCGGCGCTTCAAGCTGCCGATCAGCGTGGGCGAACTGCTGATCGACGGGCGCGAGGTGATGCCGCGGGTAGTCGAGCTGGACGGCTGAACGATCGACGGCCCACAGGCCGGCGCGGCTCGTCTGGCCGGCAGCAACCCCAACCCTTGCGATGCAGCCATGGGCGAGGCTCCCGGGAGGATGCTGCAGGTTCCGGCCAGCCGGAACTCAACCGACGGCAGGGTGGGCTTCGGGCAGCGCCTTGCGCCAGTCGCGCAGGCCGATCGCCGCCAGCACCACAAAGCCGGCATAGAGCACCGCGGTGATCGCCAGATCCTTGTAGACGTATTCGCCCACGTAGACCAGGTCGACCGCGATCCATAGCCACCACGCCGCTACGTGCCGCCGCCCCTGCCACCACTGGGCGACCAGGCTGAAGGCGGTCAGCGCGGCGTCCAGCCAAGGCAGCGCGGCGTCGGTCCAGCGGTGCATGACGTAGCCGAGCGCGAGCGCGGCGGCCAGTCCCAGCGCCAGGTGCGCGGCGAGCTGGCGCGGCGGCAGGGGCGCGACCACCACGCGACCGTCGTTGCCCAGGTGCCGCAGCCAGCGCAGCCAGCCGTACACGATCAATCCGGCGAAGGCACCCTGCAGCAGCGCGTCGGAGTAGAGCTTGGCGTGGACGAAGATCCAGCCATAGACCAGCACCGAGGCGAAGCCGACCGGCCAGCACCAGGCACGCCGCCGCGCGGTGAGCCACACGGCCCACGCGCTCAAGCCCGCTCCGATGAGCTCGATCGCGTCCATCAGAAGGCGTAGCTTACCGACAGGCGGGCCAGCCGCGGCGCGCCGGGGAACAGGTAGCTGTCGCCGTACGCGCTGCCGGTATCGCGCCAGTAGAAATGGTTGAACAGGTTGTCGATCGACAGGCGCGCGGTGAGCGCATGGCCACCGATGGTGGTGGCGTAGCGCAGGCCGGCGTCGAACACGTGGTAGGCCGCCACGCGCACGCGGCCGTCCGGGGTGGCGACGTTGGGCGAGGCGTAGCGCCAGCCGCCGAGCAGGCTGAGCTGCGGCGCGAAGGGCAGCCGGTAGTCCGCATACACCGCGGTACGCAGGCGCGGCACGTTGGCGACCTGGTGACCCTGGTACGCGGCGGTGCCGGTGTCCTGCGCGCGGGCACGGATCACGTTCGCGCTGGCGGTCAGGCTCAGGTTTTCGCTGATGCGGCCATGGGCGCCCAGCTCCAGTCCGGTATGCACCTCCTCGCCGTGCTGCACGAAGGTGAAGCCGGCGGGCGAGGCATCCGGCTGGGCGAACTGGTAGGGCTGGCGGATACGGTAGAGCGCGCCGCTGAGATCCAGCGCGCCGCCCACCTGGTACTTCACGCCCGCCTCGAGCTGGCGCGAGAGGCGCGGCGCGAGCGTCTGGCCGTCGTTGCTGGTCCAGTACGGCGCCTGCATGCCCAGCGACAGGCCTTCGCTGTAGCTGACGTAGGTGGTGAGCGGCTCGCTCGGCTGCCACAGCACGGCGGCCTGCGGCAGCGCGCGGCTCATGCGGGTGTCGCGCTCGGGCGCCCCGGCGCTGTCATAGGCGCGCTCGTGCAGCCGCAGGAAGCGGCCGCCGGCGATGACCTGCCACTGCTCGCCCAGGTGCAGGCGGTCCAGCGCGAACAACGAATGCTGCCAGCTGGTCAGGCGGCGTTCCAACGGACCGGGCTGGTTCGGCGAGGGGGCGAAATACGGTGGATCGACGTCGGCGATGTTGGCGGTGCCCACGTAATCGTAGACATCCGCGCGCTGGTCGTTGAGGCGGCGGAACGCGCTGGCGCCCAGGGTGAGCTGGTGGCTTGCGCCGCCGGTATCGAAGTGGCCTTCGAGGGTCGCGCGGGCCTCGTCATCGATGCGCGTGTCGTCGGGGCTGCGGTAGTCGTAGACGTCGTAGTCGCCGTTGGGCGTGAAGAAGTTGCCGGGCTCGCCGCTGACGCAAGCCGGCGAATAGAAGCAGCCGTAGGCGAAGGCCACGTTGTCGTTGATCACGCTGCGGCTGTGGCCGGCGGCCAGGCGCAGGCGCCAGTCGTCGCTGAAGGCGTAGCTGAAGCGCGCGCTGGTGTTGGCGGCCTGGATCGAGACCGGTCGCTGCCACGGTTCGAAGCCCAGCATGCGGGTCGGGTCGGCGTGCCCGGGAATCGCGTTGCCGCCGAGCAGTTGGTAGCCGGACACCGAGCGCTGTGCGCTGGTCTGGTAGTCGCTGTCCAGCTCCAGCGTGGCGTCGGGCGTGATGCGCCAGTCGGCGGCGACCGCATAGAAGTTGCGGCGGCCGTCGGCGTGATGGACGTACGAATGGGTATCTTCCCAGGCGAGGTTGGCGCGCAGGCCGAACGTCGGCGTGAGCCAGCCACCCACGTCCAGCGCGCCGTAGCGTGAGCCGTGGGTATCCGTGCCCAGCGTCGCCTCGCGCACCTCGGCCGGGCGCTTGCTGACGAAGTTGACCACGCCGCCGGGCTCCATCACGCCGGCCTCGAGGCCGGCCAGGCCCTTGAGCACCTCCACCTGCTGCTTGTCCTCCAGCGCGATGCGCTGTTCGCCGGCGATGGTGAGATTGTTCAAGCGCAGGCCGGTGGCCAGGTCCAGCGGATAGCCGCGGATGGCGATGTCCTGGTAGTAGCCGACCGGAGCGTAGTTGTCGCCCAGCGAGGCGTCCTCGCGCGCCAGTTCGCTCAGGGTGCGGATCTGGCGATCGTCCAGCTGCTTGCGCGCGATCACCGTGACGGCCGCGGGCGTGTCGTGCAATGCGGCGTTGCCGTAGGCGTCGATGGCGGTGCCGTGGCGGTCGCCGTGCGTCTTGCCTTCCACGCGCACGGGCGCGAGGTCCTTGGCCTGGGCGGCGTCGGGCAGGTCGGCGCCGCGCGCGGCGGGGACCAGTGCGGCGGCCAGGGCGAGCAGCAGGGGCGTGCGGGGGAGGTTCATCGTCGGCTCGTCGTCAAGGGAATGGACGAAGCGACGGCGGAACGCACGCCCAGGCGGACGCGCGACTCCGAATCAAGCTCCCTACGCCGGTACAAACCGGATCAGGTTCCAAGGGACTCTCTCAGCCCGGCCGTTCGCCGGGCACCCCCGCTTCAAGGCGGCTATTGAAACACGGAACGGACGTCCAAACCAGCCGATGCGCGATCGCGGCGCCTCAGCGCAACGACCGGATCGCTTGCAGCATGGCCTGTCCGGGCGGCGTGGCGAACCATGCCGCATGCCCGCGCAGGAAGGTGTGCCAGGCGACCTCGGCGCTGGCCGGCGAGCGGGTGACGGCGCTGAAGTACTCCACTTCCGACAGCGCGAACTCCACGTGCACCAGCGGCAGCAGGTCGGCCAGAAGATCGATATCGTCCGCGCCGAGCGGACGCTGCGTGCGATAGCCGGCGACGAGCGCGCGCGCGGTTTCCGGGTGTGCCGCCGCGGGGCCGGTATCGAGCGCGAGCCAGGCGATGGCGTTGCGTTCGATCGCGGTGGCCAGGTCGAACAGCGCGAAAGTGCGCGCGGCGAGGCCGAAATCGAGCACGGCGGTGATCTCGGCACCGTCGCCGGCGCCGCTCCAGCAGAGGTTGGAGACGTGCCAGTCGCCGTGCGTCCACAGCCGCGGCTGCGCAGCCAGGCGAGCGTGCGCGCGGGCGTGGAAGGGCGCGAGCGCTTCGCCGAGCTCGGTGCGCCAGTCGCGCGGTTCGAGCCAGGCGGCCAGGCCGGGGCGTTCGGGCAGCTGCGCGGCGAGCGCGGCCAGCGGATCGGCCGATGCGATGATCTCGCTGCGCGCCACCAGCACGTGCGTGCTGCGCTGGGGCGCGGCATAGCCCGCGGCCGCGTCGTGCAGGCGCGCCAGCATGGCGCCGGCGCGGTAGGCGTGCGCGAGGTTGGGCAGCGGCTCCCAGGAGATCGTCTCGCGGTAGAGATCGACGCCATCGGCGGGCGCGTGCACCTCGTAGGTCCAGTCGCCGCTTTCGATGGCGGTCAGCCCGTCGGCGTCGGCCAGCACCGCGGGTACCGGCAGGCCCGCCGCACGCAGCCACGCGCCGAAGGCGTGTTCCTCCGCCAGCGTGGCGCCGGTGCGCACGCTGCGGTGGTGGCGCTTGACGAACACCCGGCCGCGCCCGGTCTCCACCAGTCCGGCCGCGGAGAGCGGCCGCGGACTGTGCCAGCCGATCGCGCACGCCGGCGCCAGCTGCGGATAGCGCGCCAGCAGCGCCGACACCTCGGACAGGGCGAGCGGCGGCCAGTCGGGTGGTACGTCGTCGGCGGCCAGGCCGTGGACGAGGTGCTCGGTGTCGGTCATGCGTGTCGGGCGGCGGCGGGGCTCACCATTATGGACTGGCGTTCGGGTTTTCCCGCTGCTGTTTGTGCGTCTCTCCCAAGAGCGCCCTGTCCACCTGTCCGCGCCTTTCCCTCGATCCGCGGCGAAAGGATCGGGCGTGTGGCGTCTTCCGCAGCCTTCCGCGCCCCGGCCCGATCGCGTCTAATGCACGTTTCCCCCGCAACGCAAAGAGCCGATGAGCGCGCTGCTGCTGTTGTTCACCTGCCTGGTGCTGGGCGCGCTGGTGGCGCGCCTTGCGCGGCCGCCTGCGGGGCTGGCCGCGGGGCTTAACTGGTGGGTGATCAACGTGGCGCTGCCGGCGCTGGTGCTGGAGCTGATACCCAGGCTCAGCTTCGATCCGCAGCTGTGGTTTCCGGTCGCGGCGATGTGGCTCACCTTCGGCGGCGCGTGGCTGCTGTTCGGCTGGCTGGGGCCGCGGCTGCGCTGGTCGCGCGAGCGCACCGGCGCGGTGATCCTGGTGTGCGGCCTGGGCAACACCTCGTTCATGGGTTATCCGCTGATGCAGGCGCTGTACGGCCAGAGCGGGCTGACGCTGGCGGTGGTGGCCGACCAGTTGGGCGCGTTCCCGCTGCTGGCTTCGGTCGGCATCGTGGTGGCCTGCCTGTACGCCGGACGCACGCCGCAACCGGCGGCGATCGCGCGGCGCATAGCCACCTTCCCTGCGTTCGTGGCGTTGCTGGTCGGCATCGCGGTAGGCATGTTCGGCGGCTGGCCGCCGGCGATAACGGCGGTATTCGCGCCGCTGGGCGCCACGCTGACGCCGCTGGCGCTGTTCTCGGTGGGCCTGCAGTTCAAGTTCCACCCGGGCGAGCGCCAGCTCGCGGCGGCCGGCCTGGGCCTGGGCTGGAAGCTGCTGCTGGCGCCGCTGGCGTGCTGGGCGCTCGGCATCGCCGCCGGCGTCGGCGGGCTGGTGCTGACCGTGGGCGTGCTGCAGGCGGCGATGGCGCCGATGGTGTCGGCCACCATCCTGGCCGACGAATACGGCTTGGATCCGCCGCTGGCCAACACCATCCTCGGTGCGGGCATCGTGCTTTCCCTGCTCAGCGTGCCGCTGGGCAGTTTCCTGTTGCGTTGAGGTGGACTTGGACCCGAACGAAACACCGGCAGGCGTGCGCGCCGACGTCTGGCTCTGGGCCGCGCGCTTCTTCAAGACGCGCAGCCTGGCCAAGCAGGCCATCGACGGCGGCAAGGTCGACGTCAACGGCGCCGACTGCAAACCGGCCAAGCTGCTGCACGCGGGCGACCGGCTCCAGATCAGCCGCGGCGAGGAGCGCCTGGAGGTGGTGGTGCAGGCGCTCTCCGAACGGCGTGGCTCCGCGCCGGTCGCCCAGACGCTCTATCGCGAGACCGAGGCCAGCCTGGCCGGCCGCGAGGCGGCGCGAGTGCAGCGCAGGCTCGGCGCGAGCGGGCTGTTGCGACCGTCCACGCGACCGGACAAGCAGGCGCGCCGGCTGATCCAGAAGTTCAAGGACGAGCAGTCGTAGCGCCGGCGCGGCGTCGGCGCCCGGCGGGCCGGCGGTCGACCAGTTCGAGCGCCGTGCCGCGCGCCGCTTCGCGCACCTCGCGGCGGAACGACTCGTCCTCGAACGTGCGCGCGAGCACCATGCCGCCGATGCACAACGCGGCGAGCGCCAGTCCGCGCTTGCGTGCGTCGGCGGACCAATCGGTGGAAAGGCCGTCGGTGAAGATCCCGGCCATACCTTCGAGCAACTGGCGATAGGCCTGCTTCACGCGCGGGCTGGCGCGGGCGACGTCCGAGGGCAGCGCGATCATCGGGCAATGCCCTTCCAGGTCGTCCAGGTGCGCCTGCGAGAGATAGGCGTCGACCAGCTGCCGCGCGCGCGCCTTGCCCTGCCGGGCCGGATCGAACGCCAAGCCCTTCCAGCGCGTGGCGGGATTGAAATTCCGGTAGGCCATGATCGCCTCGACGAACAGCTCCTCCTTGGTGCTGAAGTGGCTGTAGAAGCCGCCGCGGGTGAGCCCGGCGCGCGCCATGATCTGGTCGATCGAGACGTCCACGAACCCCTTGCGGTTGAACAGTTCGCGCGCGCTCTGGACGATGCGCGCCCGCGTGCTGCGCTTGTGTTCGGCGGTGTAGGGCATGGTGGCCACCTGTGGGGACGGAACGAAGCGGCGCCAGCCTACTGCGCCCGCAAAATATGTTCTTGAACATATGTAGGGCGTGGGCAAACTCGGCTCGTTCCCAAAGGGGCGACGCGCTCCTTCATCCCCACGGAGGCAACGACATGAAGTTGTATTACGCAGAGACGATGAACCCGCGCAAGGTCTGCGCCCTGGCGAAATACCTGGACCTCCCGGTGGAATATGTCCGGGTGGATCTGCGCAAGGGCGAGCACCGCACGCCGGATTTCCTCGCCATGAATCCGAACGGCAAGGTTCCGGTGCTGGTCGACGGCGACCTGGTGCTGTGGGAGAGCACGGCGATCATGGTGCACCTGGCGGTGAAGGCCGGCTCCGACCTGTGGCCGGCGGACGCACCGGGGCAGGTCGAGGTTCTGCGCTGGTTGTGCTGGGATCTCACGCACTTCTCGCGCCACGGCTCGGCGCTCTATTTCGAGAACCTGATCAAGCGCTACATCGGTCGCGGCGAGCCCGAGCCTGCCGCCGTCGAAGAAGCCACCGGCTTTTTCCGGAACTTCGCCGCAGTGCTGGATGCCCATCTGGCAACGCGGGATTTCGTCGCCGGCGACAAGCTCAGCGTCGCCGATTTCAGCGTGGGCGTGCTGCTGCCATGGGCCAGGGAGATCAGGCTGCCGATCGAGGATTTCCCCAACATCGTTCGCTGGCACGAGCGGATGATGGCGCTGCCGGGATGGCGCGAGCCGTTCCCCGAACCGCTGCCGGCCGTAGCCTGAGGATGGCGCCGGAGCGGCGGAAAACGCCGCCGTCCGGCGCGTCGATCCACTGGCGCGGCGCGCCCTACCGTTTCAAAGCAGCGCTTTGAGGCGGTAGAGCGCGTCCAGCGCTTCGCGCGGCGCCAGGGCGTCCGGGTCGAGGTCCCGCAAGGCCTGCTCCGCCGCGGACGGGCCAGGTGGCGTGAAAAGGCCCAGTTGCGGGGAGGTATCCGCCTTCGATTTGGGCGCAGGCGTCAGCTGCGCGCCGCGTTCCAGCTCGGCCAGCGTGCGGCGCGCATCAGCGATCACGCTCTTGGGAAGGCCTGCCAGCGCGGCCACCTGCAGGCCGAAGCTGCGGTTGGCCGGGCCTTCCTTCACCGCGTGCATGAAGACCAGTTGATCGCCTCGCTCCTTGTGATGATGTTCGACCGCGTCCAGGTGGACGTTGGCGATGCCGGGATATTCGCCGGCCAGTTCGGTCAGCTCGAAGTAGTGCGTAGCGAACAGCGTGAAGGCGCGGCTGGCCGTGGCCAGATGCACGGCTGCGGCGCGCGCGAGCGCCAGGCCGTCGTAGGTGCTGGTGCCGCGGCCGACCTCGTCCATCAGCACCAGGCTCGCCTCGGTGGCGTTGTGCAGGATGTTGGCCGTCTCGCTCATCTCCACCATGAAGGTGGACTGGCCGCGCGAGAGGTCGTCGCCCGCGCCGATGCGGGTGAAGATGCGGTCGACCGGGCCGATGCAAGCGCGCGCCGCCGGCACGTAGCTGCCGATGTGGGCGAGCAGCACGATCAGCGCGTTCTGGCGCATGTAGGTGCTCTTACCGCCCATGTTCGGGCCGGTGATCACCAGCATGCGGCGGGTGTCGGTCAGATCCAGGTCGTTGGGTTCGAAGGGTTCCTCGCGCACCTTCTCCACCACCGGGTGGCGGCCGCGCTCGATGCGGATGCCGGGCGTGTCGGTGAGGTCGGGCACTCTCCAGTCCAGCGCTTCGGCGCGCTCGGCGAGGTCGGCCAGCACGTCCAGTTCGGCGATCGCCGCGGCGGCGTCCTTGAGCGGAGCGAGCCGTTCGATCAGCGTGGCGAGCAGGTTCTCGTAGAGCGCGCGTTCGCGCATCAGCGAGCGCTCGCGGGCCGAGAGCACCTTGTCCTCGAAAGCCTTCAATTCCTCGGTGATGTAGCGCTCGGCGTTCTTGGTGGTCTGCCGGCGCGTGTAGTGCGTGGGCGCCTTGTCAGCCTGCGCGCGGGTGATCTCGATGTAATAGCCGTGCACGCGGTTGTAGCCGACCTTGAGCGTGCTGATGCCGCTGGCGGCCTTCTCGCGTTCCTCCAATTCGACCAGAAACTGATCGGCGTTCGTCGACAGGCGCCGCAGTTCGTCCAGCTCGGCGTCGTAGCCCTCGGCGATGACGCCGCCGTCGCGCTGGATCACCGGCGGCTGGGGAACGATCGCGCGCTGGAGCAGGGCGGCGGTATCGGCGTGGTCGCCGATGCGCGCCACCAGACTGGCCAGGAGCGGGTCGGGCTCTATCTGAAAAGTGCGGCCATGGATGGCCGCTTTTTGCCCTTCGCGATCAAGGACGATCGCACAGATACCGGGCGCCGCCGCGAGGCCGTCGCGCAAGGTGGAAAGATCGCGCGGGCGCGCCGAGCCCAGTGCGACACGGGCGAGGATGCGCTCCAGGTCGCCGATGCCGCGCAGCTTCTCGCGCAGCGGCTCGTAGGCGCGCGCCTCGATCAGCGTGGCGACGGCCTGGTGGCGCAGGCGCAGCGTGTCGCGCGAGCGCAGCGGCCGGTTCAGCCAGCGGCGCAACAGTCGCGCGCCCATCGGCGTCACCGTCTCGTCCAGCACGCCGAGCAGGGTGTGCTCGATGCGGCCGCTGGGATGCGTGTCCAGCTCCAGGTTGCGGCGGGTGGCGGCGTCCAGCGCGATGGTCTCGCCCGCGCTCTCGACCGCCATGCCGGTCAGGTGTGGCAACGCGCTCTTCTGGGTCTCCTCGACGTAGCCGAGCAGGCAGCCGGCCGCCGCGATGGCCAGCGGCAGGCCGTCCACGCCGAAGCCGGAAAGATCGCGCGTGCCGAAGAAACGGTTGAGCTCCCGCCGTGCGGCATCGAGGTCGTAGTGCCACGGCGGACGCTTGCGCAGGCCAGGCAGGGAGGTGACCAGCTTGGGCCAGGCGCCGTCCTCGCCGATGAGCGTCTCGGCCGGCTGCAGGCGCGCCAGTTCCGCCGCCAGCGCCTCGGCGGTGGCCGCCTCGCTCAGCAGAAAGCGGCCGGAGGTGAGATCCACCCAGGCCAGGCCGAAGGCGCCCTGCGCGCCGGCATGGATCGACAGCAGCAGGTTGTCGCGGCGTTCTTCCAGCAGCGCCGCGTCGGTCACCGTGCCGGGCGTGACGATGCGCACCACCTTGCGCTCGACCGGTCCCTTGGAGGTGGCCGGATCGCCGATCTGCTCGCAGATCGCCACGGATTCGCCCAGCCGCACCAGCCGCGCCAGATAATTCTCCGCCGCGTGGTAAGGCACGCCGGCCATCGGAATCGGCGCGCCGGCGGACTGGCCGCGCTGGGTCAGCGTGATGTCCAGCAGCCGCGCCGCCTTGCGCGCATCGTCGTAGAACAGTTCGTAGAAATCGCCCATGCGGAAGAACAGGAGCACGTCCGGGTGCTCGGCCTTGGCCGCCAGGTACTGGCGCATGAAGGGGGTGTGCTGGGCGGTGTCGTTGAGGTTCATGCGAGGGAGATGTCAGCCGGTCGCCGGCTGGCATGGTCCTGCCGGGAGGCCATGGAGTGTACATGCCGCTCCCGCCCATCGGTCCGATCTTGCCGCGATGCTCCAGAGCAGTTAGAACGCCCCTCTGCGCGACCATTCGGAGTCTCAAGTCTTGTCCTCAACAGTTCCCACCGATGCGCAGCTGTCCGAACTCGCGGCCCAGGTAGCCAAGGAACTCCTGCAGCACAAGCTGATGCTGGTCACCGCCGAGTCGTGCACCGGCGGCTGGATCGCCAAGACGCTGACCGACCAGCCCGGCAGTTCGGCCTGGTTCGACGCTGGCGTGGTGGTCTACAGCTACGAGGCGAAGGAGGCGCTGCTGGGGGTGAACCCGCGCACGCTCGAGCACGCCGGCGCGGTGAGCGAGGAGACCGTGCTGGAAATGGTTTCCGGCGCGATGGCGCGCTACGGCGCCGGCGTGGCGGTGGCGGTCACCGGCATCGCTGGACCCAGCGGCGGCACGCAGGACAAGCCGGTCGGCACCGTCTGGATCGGCTGGAAGCGCCGCGGCGGCTACGCCCACGCACGGCTGTTCCATTTCAGCGGTGACCGTGAGGCGATCCGCCGCCAGAGCGTGGCCGCGGCGCTCAGCGGCGTGCGGAAAGCACTGACGGAATGAGATGCCCCGCGCCGGCGGCGGGACTTGACGGGTGTGGGATACTTGGGACCTCTCGCAGATGATCGCAGCCCGTGAGATTCCGACCGGGCACGATGCGCTCCATTCCTAGCCACACCACCACCCGGGATTCCCACGATGGACGACAACAAGCGCAAGGCGCTGGCCTCCGCCCTTGGCCAGATCGAGAAGCAGTTCGGCAAGGGTGCGGTGATGCGCCTGGGCGACCGCACCGACGAGGCGATCGACACCGTCTCCACCGGCTCGCTGGGCCTGGACATCGCGCTGGGCATCGGCGGCCTGCCGCGCGGCCGCGTGATCGAGATCTACGGCCCGGAATCCTCCGGCAAGACCACGCTGACCCTGCAGGTGATCGCCAACTGCCAGAAGAACGGCGGCACTGCCGCGTTCGTCGATGCCGAGCACGCGCTCGACCCGAGCTACGCGGAGAAGCTGGGCGTCAACGTCGCCGACCTGCTGGTGTCGCAGCCGGACACCGGCGAGCAGGCGCTGGAAATCGCCGACATGCTGGTGCGCTCCGGCGCGGTGGACGTGGTGGTGGTCGACTCGGTCGCCGCGCTGACCCCGAAGGCGGAAATCGAGGGCGAGATGGGCGACTCCCACGTCGGCCTGCACGCCCGTTTGATGAGCCAGGCGCTGCGCAAGCTCACCGCCAACATCAAGAAGTCCAACTGCCTGGTGATCTTCATCAACCAGATCCGCATGAAGATCGGCGTGATGTTCGGCAGCCCCGAAACCACCACCGGCGGCAATGCGCTGAAGTTCTACGCCTCGGTGCGCCTGGACATCCGCCGCATCGGCGCGGTCAAGAAGGGCGAGGAAGTGATCGGTTCGGAGACGCGCGTCAAGGTGGTCAAGAACAAGGTCGCGCCGCCGTTCCGCCAGGCCGAGTTCGAGATCCTCTACGGCGAGGGCACTTCGCGCGAGGGCGAGATCATCGAGCTGGGCGTGAAGGAAAACCTGATCGACAAGTCCGGCGCCTGGTACAGCTACAACGGCGACCGCATCGGCCAGGGCAAGGAGAACGTGCGCCAGTTCCTCAGGGACAACCCGGCCATCGCCGATGAGATCGACCGCCAGCTGCGCGAGCGGCTGCTGGTCGGCGGCAAGGCCGCCCCCGCCTCCGAAGAGGCGCTGGAAGAAGCCTGAGGCGTGCGCCTGCCAGGGCTCCAAGCTCCCTCTCCTCTGGCCGAAGGCCGCAGGAGAGGAGTGGGGAAAGGGGAGGGCCTTCCGCCTTCGTCTGGCCACCGCCACGCGGTCGTCAGCCCTCATTACCGCGAAAGCGGAGGCCCGATGTGATGGAACCCGACGGAACGTTGGGTTGCCGCTTGCGCGGGATTGACCTCCCGCGGAGTTGGCCCTCCGGATCCATCCGCCCATGAAGCGCCGCCCGGACAACCCCGACAAGCCCAAGCGCAGCGCCTACGACAAGGCGCTGGGCCTGCTCGCCCGCCGCGAGCACTCGCGGCGGGAGCTCAAGACCAAGCTGCGCCAGGGCGGCTACGAGGGCGAGGAAACCCGCGCCGCCATCGATCGCCTGGGCGAGCAGCACTACCAGGATGACGAGCGTTTCGCCGAGGTGCTGGTGCGCAGCCGCGCCGCGCAGGGCTACGGTCCCCAGCGCATCCGCGCCGAACTCAAGACCCACGCCGTGCCCGACGAACGCATCCGCCAGTTGCTGGACGCGGCGGACGTCGACTGGGAGGCTTCCGCGCTGGACCAGCTGCGCCGCCGCTACGGCGGCAAGGGCGTGTCCGATCCCGCCGAGCGGGCCCGCCGGGCGCAGTTCCTCTTGCGCCGGGGCTTTGCCGCCGCCACAGTACGACGTGCTACCCACGCCGAAGTGGACGACGCTGCCGACCCGATCGACTGATCCGACGGCGGTGTTCCCCCGGCGTGGCCTTTTTTGTTCCCTTCGCTCCCCGCCCATGAAAACCGCCGACATCCGCTCGACCTTCCTCGAATTCTTCCGCGCCAAGGACCATGCGATCGTGCCGTCCAGCTCGCTGGTGCCGGCCAGCGACCCGACGCTGCTGTTCACCAACTCGGGCATGGTGCAGTTCAAGAACGTCTTCCTGGGCAGCGAGAAGCTGCCCTACGCACGCGCGGCCGACGTGCAGCGCTGCCTGCGCGCCGGCGGCAAGCACAACGACCTGGACCAGGTCGGCTACACCGCGCGTCACCACACCTTTTTCGAGATGCTGGGCAACTGGTCGTTCGGCGACTACTTCAAGCGCGACGCCATCGCCTATGCGTGGGAGCTGCTGACCGGCGTGTTCAAGCTGCCGGCCGAACGGCTGTGGGTCACCGTCTACCAGAGCGACGACGAGGCCTACGACATCTGGCACAAGCAGGTCGGCGTGCCGGCCGAGCGCATCGTGCGCATCGGCGACAACAAGGGCGCGCCGTACGCCTCGGACAATTTCTGGCAGATGGCCGACACCGGCCCCTGCGGCCCGTGCACCGAGATCTTCTACGACCACGGCCCGGGCGTGGCTGGCGGCCCGCCGGGCTCGCCCGACGAGGACGGCGACCGCTACATCGAGATCTGGAACCTGGTTTTCATGCAGTTCGACCGCGCACCCGACGGCACGCTCTCGCCGCTGCCCGCGCCCTGCGTGGACACCGGCATGGGCCTGGAGCGCCTGGCGGCCGTGCTGCAGCACGTGCATTCGAACTACGAGATCGACCTGTTCGCGCACCTGATCCGCGTCGCCGGCGAACTGACCGGCACCAAGGACCTGGCGAACAAGTCGCTGCGCGTGATCGCCGACCACATCCGCGCCTGCTCCTTCCTTATCGTCGACGGCGTGCTGCCGTCCAACGAGGGCCGCGGCTACGTGCTGCGCCGGATCATCCGCCGCGCGCTGCGCCATGGCTGGATGCTCGGCGTGCGCGGCGACTTCTTCTGGAAGATGGTCGCGCCGCTGGTCGAGGAGATGGGCGCGGCCTATCCGGAACTGGCGGCGAAGCAGGCGTTCGTCGAGGACGCGCTGCGCACCGAGGAGCAGCGTTTCGGCGAGACGCTCGAGCACGGCATGCGCGTGTTCGATGACATCGCCCATAAGGTCGGCGCGAAGAAAGCCGGCAACACCATCCCCGGCGCCGACGCGTTCCGGTTGTACGACACCTACGGCTTTCCGGTCGACCTCACCGCCGACATCGCGCGCGAGCGCGGCCTTTCGGTGGACATGGCCGGCTTCGAGCAGGCCATGACCGAGCAGCGCGAGCGCGCTCGCGCCGCCGGCCGCTTCGAGGCCAAGGGCCAGATGCCCGCGGAGCTTGCCAGCCGCCTCGCGCCCACCACGTTCCTCGGCTACGACGCGCTTGCCGCGCGCGGTTGCAAGGTGGTCGGCATCGTGCGCGACGGCAAGCAGGTCGATGCACTGGACGACGGCGATGAAGGCCTGGTGATCCTCGATCGCACGCCGTTCTATGCCGAATCCGGCGGCCAGGTCGGCGATACCGGCGTGCTGGCCGGCGCGGAGGGCCGCTTCGAGGTCGCAGACACGCTCAAGATGGGTGGCGTGTTCTTCGGCCATGCGGGCCGTTGGCAGGGCGTGGCCTTGCGCAGCGGCGACCTGCTGGATGCGCAGGTCGACGCCGAGCGCCGCCAGGCCACCGTGCTCAACCACTCCGCCACCCACCTGCTGCATGCGGCGCTGCGCCAGGTGCTCGGCGAGCACGTGACGCAGAAAGGCTCGCTGGTCGCGCCGGAGCGACTGCGCTTCGACTTCGCCCACTTCAAGCCGCTGAGTCGCGACGAGCTGGCCGCGGTCGAGGCGCTGGTCAACGCCCAGGTACGCCGCAACGCGCCGGCCGAGGTGCACCAGATGGCCTATGACGAGGCGCTCGCCTTCGGCGCGATGGCGCTGTTCGGCGAGAAGTACGGCGACGAAGTGCGCGTGCTGAAGATGGGCGATTTCTCGACCGAGCTCTGCGGCGGCACCCACGTCAGCCGCACCGGCGATATCGGCCTGTTCAAGATCGTCAGCGAGGCCGGCGTGGCTTCCGGCGTGCGCCGCATCGAAGCGGTGACCGGCGCCAGCGCGCTGGCCCACGTCGCCAGCGAGGAACGTCGCCTGGGCGAGCTGTCGCACCTGCTCTCGGGCAGCGGTGATGAAGTCGTCGAGAAGCTGCGCCAGCTGTTCGATCGCCAGAGGAAGCTCGAGCGCGAACTCGAATCGCTGCGCAGCAAGGCCGCCGGCAGCGCCACCGCTGACCTGGCCAGCCAAGCCCGCGAGGTCGCCGGCATCCGCATCGTGGCCGCGCGCCTGGAGGGTTTCGATGCCAAGTCGCTGCGCGACAGCGTCGATCAACTCAAGCAGCAGCTGGGCGATTGCGTGGTGCTGCTCGCCGGGGCCGCCGACGGACGCGTTTCGCTGGTGGCGGGCGTGCATGGCGCGGCGCTGGGCCGGGTCAAGGCGGGCGACGTGGTCGCGCACATCGCCAGGCAGATCGATGGCAAGGGTGGCGGACGTCCGGACATGGCCCAGGGCGGCGGTCTGGACACTCCTCAGTTGCCGGCTTTGCTGGAGGCTCTCCCAGGTTGGATCGGACACCAGCTGGGCGCCGACTAGCCTTTGTGAATCGGGGATTTATCGTCCCCAAAATGCGTTGCGCCGGGCGCTTGCGCTCGGCTAGTATCGGTGGACTGTCGGCAGCGCGGACACGTGGTGCTGCTGCGAGGCCAGGCATCCATGGTGGATGCGGCCGTAAGCCGGGGAAGGCGGTAGGGCCTTCGACGGACGTTCGTCGAACTGACTGGCGGTGGGCTCAGGGGTGAAGCGCCATCGTGCAGCAGGCCTGTGACCACAGCATATGGAGTAATACGACATGTTGATTCTGACCCGCAGGGTCGGTGAAACCTTGATGATCGGCGACGAGGTGACCGTCACCGTTCTCGGCGTGAAGGGCAACCAGGTGCGGATCGGCATCAATGCCCCGAAGAACGTGGCAGTGCATCGCGAGGAGATCTATCAGCGGATCAAGGGCGAGCACGAGTCCGGCACGTCCGGCGACACCGGCGAACATTGATCACGGACGCTTTACCTGAGCGGCGTCGGTAGGTATCCTTGCCGGCTCCGCCGACGCGCGGAACAACCCCGGAGAGATGCCCGAGAGGCCGAAGGGGCTCCCCTGCTAAGGGAGTATAGGGTCAAAAGCCTTATCGAGGGTTCGAATCCCTCTCTCTCCGCCAGACATACAAGACAAGCCATGATTTTCATGACTTGCCTTGTCAGCAAGCAACGGCTGGTATGCCATCGGGTATGCCAGCCGTTGTTGTTTCTGGGTTGATGCTGGTTGTGCCTAGCGGTGAGTAGGTCGAAACCGAAAGCTATGGGTCGACACTTTCCCCTTCGCACCGATGGGATCCAGCAGTGACCTGCTTTCGTGATGAGCATCCGGGTATCGATAGACCCAGGACGAGGAGCGGGAGCTGCCACGGCTGACGCCTGATCGCCTCAGCCAGGGTTTCGGCTGAAACCGGCAGGACGTCGCCCCACGCGATGGCTCCCTTCATCAGCACACCCGCGTGTCGGACGGAAACATGCCCGAATCGAGGCGCAAGGCCTCGTACCAGCCATCGTGGAAGGCACGCCCGCAAAAATAGATCGCGGGAGTCAGCACCACGAGAATGAGCGAAAGCACGGTCAACGTGGTGGCCCGCTTTGAGGACTCATGGCGGCGTTGTATCTGATGTGCACGATGTATCGGGAGCGGGCTGCCTTCCATGTGAGCTCATGCGTAGGTTCCGTGGTGGTGAAGGACGGCAGAAGCAGCGTGTCGTGTGCCCTGGTCCATGAATCGCCCAGGGTTTCCTAGACATCTCAGGGCCATGGAAAATGGCCTATTCGGAGGTGTCCATGAGCAGCAAGCGGTATACGGATGAGTTCAAGGTAGAGGCGGTCCGCCAGGTGACGGATCGCGGGTTCAAGGTGGCGGAGGTGGCCGAGCGGTTGGGGGTGACCACGCACAGCCTGTACGCCTGGCTGCGCAAATTCGGCAGGTCCGGCGTCGTGCAACGGGCCGAGCTGGACCAGAGCGCCGAGGTCCGGCGCCTGAAGGCCGAGTTGCGCCGGGTCACCGAGGAGCGCGACATCCTAAAAAAGGCCGCCGCGTACTTTGCCAAGGGGTAAAGGCAAAGTACGCGTTCATGCAGGCGTAAGCTCCCCCGTTAGGCAGACATCTCGAAAGTAGAACTTTCTGGCATCGTTCCCGAGCCAGGAGGTTCCATGAAGAAGTCGAAGTTCACCGAGACGCAGATCGTCTCGATCCTCAAGCAGGCCGACGCCGGGGTGCC
>NZ_DASZBH010000005.1:0-39571 GCF_035944355.1 Frateuria sp.
AGCGTCGACGAGGGCGGCGGCATCGACGTGGTCAACGGCCTGACCGCCTTCAGCAACACCGATGCCGGCACCAGCGGCTACGTGGTGCAGTTCGGCGACACGCTCAAGAGCATCGCGCAGAACGAATACGGCGACGCCAGCCTGTGGTACGTGGTGGCGCAGGCCAACGGGCTGGGCAGCGATGCCGACCTGGTGGTGGGGCAGACGCTGACGATTCCGCAGGTGACCACCAGCGCGAACACGGCGAACACCATGGCGTTCATTGTGGTGGTACCCCTCGTATCGCGTGTCATGGCGATGCATGCCGCCATGCAGGACATGCAGGGCATGGCCACCATGATGGGCAGCGATTGTCCGCACGCGATGGCGAACAACGATCATCCCGCGACGCCTGACCACCCGGCGGATCCGACTGACCGTTGCTGCTACTGCGTCCTGCTTGATCATCAGTCGCTGATCGCAGCGCATGTGCTCCTGCATCTGCTTCCCGCACCGCCACGCAGCTTCACGGCTGTGGCATTGCACGAAGCCGAACTGCGGAGTACGCCGAACCAGGACGCACGCCCACGCGGGCCTCCCAACCTTTCCTGACATGCCGGCGAGCGCTCGCGCGCACCTTGCGCCGAATCGATTCTGCGCCGCCAACGCCACCGACGCCTTCACCGCCAGACCACGGCCAGATCACGTGGTCGGACACGGCTGTGCGAGCACTCAAACATGTCCGCGCCGAGCGAACGGCCAAGTGTTCGCCGCGCGAATCGGGAACACGCCCATGCGCATCACCTTGGTCCATCGCACCTTCACACCACGCCGCTTCTCACTACGCGCAGTAGGCACAACCAGCGCCCTGCTATGCCTCGCCACGTTGTTCCCGCAAGTCGCGAGCGCGTGTGCGACTTGCGGATGCACCCTCAGCACGGATGCCGCCACGGGCTATTCGACGGTCAGCGGCTGGCGATTGAACGTGGACTATACGTTCATCGACCAGGATCAACTGCGTCGCGGCAGCAGCAAGGCATCGCCGCGGCAAGTGGTCGAACAACCGTCCGACCCATCGCTGGGTGGCGGCGAGATCGAGAAACAGACCGTCAACCGCTACATCAATTTCGCTGCCGCCTACCGATTCAATGCCGACTGGGGGTTGACCTTCGTGGTGCCCTACGTCATTCGCGATCACGACACCTACGGCACGCAACTGGCCCCCTATACGCCGGCCGAAACGGCGCCCGACCGGGTCAGCGACGCACATGTCGCCGGGCTGGGCGACGTGAAACTCATCGGTAGCTATCAGGGCTTTCTGCCCATGCACAACCTGGGTGTTCAGTTCGGTATCAAGTTGCCGACGGGCCACTATGGCGGCCAGACGGACGACGGCGACCTGATCGGCCATCCGACCACATTCCACTCCGGGCCCAGCCTTGGGCAATCGCTGGATAGCAGCCTGCAGGCGGGCACGGGCAGCACGGACCTCATCGTCGGCGCGTACTACTACCAACCTGTCAGCCAGAACTTCGATATGTTCGTGAATGGCCAGTTCCAGGCGGCCGTGAGCGAGAGGATGGATCGACCGGGCGCCGACTTCCGGCCAGGCAATCTCGCCTCCGCCAGCGTTGGCCTGCGCTACGAGGCGCACGCGGACTGGGTGCCACAACTGCAGATCAACCTGATCCACCGCAACGCCGACCAGGGCGCTTTCGCGGACCGGCCGGACACTGCCGGCACGGTGGCTTATCTCAGCCCCGGCATCAGCGCCAGTCTGACCAGGAACCTGCAGTTCTATGCGTTCGTACAGGTGCCCGTGTACAGCCGCCTGCAGGGATACCAACTGTTTCCACGCTGGACGGCTACTGTTGGCCTGAGCATGCAGCTATGACTTCGCCGACTTATCTAGCAGCAGCGTCATCGACACGAACATGCTCAGCAAAGCTGGTGAACAGACTTTCGATATCTGCGCCCAGAGGCTGGCGCCTGAAACACCTGTGGCGCCACATCGCCGTGTCCATACTGCTGCTGGCCAGCACACCGATGGCATTCGCCAATGAGCTTCGCGTGGGACAACCGGCGCCGGGCATCACACTCGACACGCTGGACGGGCGACACATCTCGTTGGCAGAACTCCACGGCAAAACGGTGATCCTCACCTTCTGGGCTACATGGTGCGGCCCCTGCCGCGATGAGTTGCCCTTGTTGTCAAGCTACGCGCAGGAGCATGCGCGCGACAATCTTGTCGTGCTGGGTTTCAGCCTCGATGCGCCGGACACGCTCGATCAGGTGAAGCGGGTCGCTTCCACACTGAGGTTTCCCACGGGGTTGCTCGAGGATCCGCACGTGCCGGGGTACGGCCGCATCTGGCGCCTGCCGGTCAGCTTCGTGATCGACCGCAATGGCCTTCTCGTCCACGATGGCTGGAAAGATAAGCAACCAGAGCTCACCCGCGAACGGCTCGAGCAGGTGGTGACGCCGCTTTTGGAGAGGCCGCGCCGCTGACACGCAACGGGCAGGGGTCGGCGGAAGTGCTTTCGCCGCCCACACAAAATGCAACGCGAATATTGCCTGCCGACAACGTGTCAAATTTCGTGGGTAGCGTCGGGGTCATGCAGGCATGGGCCGATCATCCGGCTCAGCTCAGGACCGATCGCCTAGGCGCATCTGTCCTCGCGGATAAGGGGACAGATGTCGCCGTCGCACCACAGAGGCTCGGCAGGCAGAACGTCGCTGCTCAGTGCGCGGCGATGGCTTCGACGGCTTCCAGCGTTTTCCGGATGTGCCGGTCCGGGCTCAGGCTCGAATACACGTAGGTGATCATGCCGGAGGGGGCGATGACGTACGAGGCGCGATCCGACCAGCCCGGTCGCAGAAGTAGGGTGGCGTCGTACTCCTTCGCGATCCTGGCGTCCTGGTCGGCGGCCACAGGAAATTTTCCGCTGCAGTACTCGGTCTCGCGCGAGAACATCGCCAGCTGGTCGAGATGGCCGGCGGTGACGCCGATCACCGTGGCGTGCAGCGCCTTGAATCTGTCGATCGCCTGCGAAAACAGATGGGCCTCGATGTTGCAGCCGGCGGTGTGCGGCGCGGGGAAGAAGTACAGCACCACCGGGCCGTGCTTCAGCGCATCGGCGAGGTTGAAGGTGAACGGCTTGCCGTCGAGATAGGCGGGCGCGCTGAAATTCGGCGCGCGGGTACCCGGCTTGAGCGCGGCGTGGGCGCTGGCCGCGACGGCGAGCAGGCCGGCCAGGGCGATGGACTGGAACGGTTTCATGGCGACTCGGACTCCATGGCTAGGTTGGAAAGTACGCCCGCGGGCGCGGAAGGGCCGGCGTCAACGGTTCGGTCCCGCCCGTCCGTATGGTCTCGGACGGGAACGACAACACCGTGCTACCGCCGCCATGCCAGCACGATCGCCAGCAGCGAGAGCAGCAGCGCTGTCGCGCTGACCGCCAGCGCCCGACGGGCGAGGCGCACGGCATCATCGCGATCGCGCCGTGATGGCGCTTCCGCGTGTGAGTCGGGCGCCGAGGGGCGGTGCTGCAGCAGCGCGACCATGGACGCGACCTGCGCATCGTCGAAGCCGTACGGGTCGAACCGGCGATGGCCGAACGAGGCCAGCAGCCGCCTCACCTCGTCTGCTGCGGCCACGTACTTCATCGACCACCCACTGAAGCTCGGCCGCTCGATGCCCACGCGCGAGAGCACGGTCAGGTGGTCGTGGCGCGGGTCGTTGCGTAGCGTGTCGAGCAGGGCGTCGATCGCCGCGGCCTCGCCCTCGAGCACCTGGAAGAAATGCCCGTCGCCGTAGTACAGCGCGCCGACCAATCCGCGTGTGGGATTGTTGCGGCGCGACTGCATCAGGATGCGGCCGATCTGCGGCTCGATCGCGGGTCCGCGGTCGGCGTTGGCGAAAGTGGCCTTGCTGATGTAGACAATACGTTGCCAGAGCGACATCGAAACCTCGGCGGCTGCGTAAACGAGCTTTCTACGCACGCTGCGGCGGTTCGGATGCAGGCGCCCGCGTTCTCCACGAACGCCGCGCGTAGCTTGCGACGTTCGTGTGCGGGTTCAATCCCTCAGGGCTTGGTGATGATCTGCCGGTGCATCGGCGCGAGCTTGGCCAGCAGCTTGTTCTGCGCGCGAAACGGTATGTCGTGTTTGTTCATCGCCTTCTGCAGGTCCTCGACCAGCGCGTTGAAGTCGGCGCGATTGACGTCCATGCCGCGGTGCACCGAGGCCATGTCCTTGCCGGTGTAGGTGCACGGACCGTCCAGAATCACGCAGAACTGGTCTACAAGCTCCGCCTTGATGTGCTCGCGGTCGGCATACTGGAAGAAGGGGCGGGTGACCGGATCGGCCATCAGGTTGTCCATGAAATCGTTCATCAGCGCGACGAGGCCGGGCTTGCCGCCGAATTGTTCGAATACCGGCTTGAGTGCAGGATCGCGCGGCGCGGCAGGGTAGGCGTCGCCACTGGCGCCGGAACCGGCGGGCTGCATGGTGGTTTGCGCCGAAGCGGTGGTGCCGGCGAGAAGGCCGGCAGCAAACAGCAGGATGCAAGGCAGAGTCTTGTACATGATCGGAATCCTCATGGCGTGATCGGGTCAGAAGCCCACCTGCACGGACGCATACAGGCCGTGCTGGTTGTCCTTGATGACGACGTTGCCGAGGTTGGCGTAGGCCAGCGTCAGCGAGACGTGCTTGGTCGGCGCCCAGGCGACGAAGGCGTCGTACCAGTCGTCTTCCTTGGCGATGCCGAGGTTGTTCGGCTTCTGGCGGTATTCCGCGCCGATGGCCCAGTTGCGGCTGAGCAGGTAGGCGGCCGAGCCTTCGAACTCGGCCTGGTAACTGTCGTGCTTGTCACCGCCGAAGCCGAGGATGCCGATCTGGTTGGCCTTGGTGAGGCGCAGCGTGGCGTTCAGCAGCAGGCTTTGCGAAAGGAACAGTTTGGTCGCGCTGAGGTAGTAGTCGGTTCCATGGTCGCTCTTGGCGCCGATCGCATGCAGGATCGCGCCCTGGTTGTTGCTCTTGTATTGCACGCCCGCCGATACCTGCGGCACCCAGCTGTCCTGGTCGAGCACGGCGTCGCCGAACAGCCGCACCTTCAGGCCGACCACGTTCTGCCGGAACGTGAAGCCGCGGCCCAGGCCCAGCGCCGCGCCGACGTCTTCGGTGTCGAAACGCTGCTGCGCCACCGAAAACTCGACGCGGTTGTCGATGCCTACCATCGCGCCCGCATCGTCGAGGTGGTAGTCCTGCACGTTGGCTCGGGTGTAGAACGCGTTGGCGCCGAACTGGCCCTGCGTTCCGTAGCTGCCGATCACCGCCCACGGGGTCAGGCCGCCGCCGGCGGAGCCCTCGATCTGTGACACGCCGCCGGTGAGCAGCAGCTTGCCGCTGATGTTGTCCGCCGAATTCCCGGCATCGGCGGCTGCCGCCTGCAGCGAAGCCAGTCCGCCCGCCAGCGCCAAGGCGCCGACCAGCAGCATTTTTTGCCTGCGAATTTTGTGCATTGCTGTGCTCTCCCTCTTCGGCGCACCGCTTGCGCCCTGCATGCCATACGGAGCAAGTGCGCCGAAGGATGCAGGCGAAGTGCTTCTCAATGGATCCGCACCACGTGCCAGTTGCCGTTCACCCCGTCGCCCAGGGCGGTGCCGGGCGCGCTATCGGCGGCGTAGCGGTAGAGCGGGCGCCCTCGGTAGCTCCACTGCATGCTGTGGTCGCTGCGTGTCACCAGGCCGAAGCCGCCCTGCGCCTTGGCGCCCGCCGCCGCGAGATACGGCGGCCACAACGCGGCGCAGACCCCATCGCATTGGCTATGACCGCTATCGCCGTCCGGATCGTAGGTGTACAACGCCATGCCGCGGCTGCCGACCAGCCGCTGCTGGGCGTCTGCCGTAGGCGGCGCTTGCGTTTGCGCAGCGGCGATGGAAGCGTGCAGGCACAGCACGCACAGCAGGACCGAAGCGGTCCGGATCGAAACCCTCATCCCCTGTCTCCCTTGGACGCAGGCACGTGCCTGCCAAGCCTGATACGAGGGCCGAAGGCGCACGGATGCGGCGGCCCCGGCTGGAGGGGAGAACAACGATCCGCGCGCTGGCGCAGCGCGCGGATCGATCGATATCAGCTGCTCCCGCGTACGTTGTCGGCCGGCTGGCTCGGCAGGTTCGCCGGCCGTCCGTTCGCCGCGTCGGCGGAGACGCCGATGCTGCCCGTGGCAATCACTGGACCGGTGGGTTGGCCAGTGGGCGAGCCACCCGGTGGTTCCACCGAGACCGCCAGCGCGGCGCTCGGGCCGAGCTTGGCCAGCAAGGCAGGATCCAGTATCAGCGTGGTCGGCGCACCACCGCCGATCATGCCCACGGCGATGGGTTTCTGGCCTGCGGGAATCAGCCAGAGTTCCGGCGCACGGCCGGCCGCGATGGCCTGCGGTTTGGCTGGCACCACGATCATGCGGGCGTGGCCGACGTCCACCGTAGCCGTCCAGCCGACCTGGCCGTTGGTCTGGGCGATGGCCGAAGCCATGTAGGTGGCCGCGGGAGCAATCGGCTGCCGCGAAGGCAGCAACAGCAGCACCAGGCAGGCGGCGGCCAGCACGCTGGTGCCCAGCCCCAGCCAATGCCAGAACCGCAGGTTTTCCCACAGGCGCAGCGTTCGGGTTGGCGCGGGGCCGGATCGTTCGGCATGCGGCGGCGTGTCCAGCCCGAGCTGGCTGAGGATGCGGTGCCACACGTACGCCGGCGGTTCGCTGGACGCGATTTCCTCGCCCAGCGGCAACAACCGGCGCTGCCACAGCGCCACGGTGGTGGCGACGGCGTCGCTCGCCATCATTTCGCGCTCCACCTCGGCCCGCGTGTCGGCATCCAGCAAGCCGAGGACATATTCGGCGTAGCGCAAATGGGTGTTGCCGTCGTCGATCGGTGTGTTCATGTGTCGAGGCACGTGCGAAGTTGCAGCAGGCTGCGGCGGATCCAGCTCTTCATGGTTCCCAGCGGTACCTTGCAGCGTGCCGCCAGCTCGTTATACGTAACTCCCGAGAAAAAGGCTTCACGCACCGAACGACGTTGCTGCGGCTCCAGCTGATCGAGGCAGTCGCGCAAGCGGCGGTACTCCTGGCTGTTCTGGGCGCCGACGGCCGGACTGGGATCATCGTCCACCAGATCGTCCAGCAGCGCGGGATCGTCCAGCGGCTGCTCGCGGCGCTGGCGCAGCCGGTCGATCGCCTTGTTGCGGACCAGCGTGATGAGCCAGGTGATCGCACTGGCCTTGGACGCATCGAACATCGCCGCGCGATGCCACACGGCGATCCAGGCCTCCTGCAGCACCTCTTCGGCCTCGCCGCGTTCCCGCAACATGCGCAGGCACACGCCGAAGAGGCGGGAGGAGCTGCGCCGGTAGAGTTCGGCGAACGCCGCCTGGTCGCCGGCGGCGGTCTGCGAAAGCAGGCGGTCCAACGCTTGCTGCTCGGCGGTGCGGTTTGCGGTCATGGGCGAATATCCGGGTGCAACGGAATCAGAATCCTGCATGAGGCGTGACCTCTCGTTCTGCGGTAGCGGAGCCGCTGCCGAGAAGAAGGTCCACCACGATCAGTGGATCAGAATTTGCGGCCACACGGAAGTCGACGAAAAACTCCTGCACTTCCTGCGCACCGACATGCGGCTTGCCAGCGCCCGATCAGGCATGGCAGCTCAGGCGTAGATGGCGACCGTGCCAACGCGACCAACGACTGGCTGCATCGCCTTGCGATTACGCCTCTTTGTGTGGGGATGCCCGAAACAGGCCACGGAGCGCATGCATCCATGTCCGACTCTGTTGCGTAAGGGAGAGTGTTCGTGCAACCCGCAGCATTCACCTGGACAGGAGAGATCACATGAAAACGGGCTATAAGGTATGCGCATTGAAGTTGGGTCTGTCGCTGGCACTCATCGCCGGCGCCGTGCCTGCGATGGCACAGATGTCGGGCGGCATGAGCCCGGCGGGCTCCGATGGGACTGTGATGGTGGGTGGGGCGGCCATGTACCCCTCGCGCAACATCGTCCAGAACGCCATGCACTCCAAGGACCACACCACGTTGGTTGCTGCGGTCAAGGCAGCTGGTCTGGTGGAGACGCTGGAAGGCCCCGGCCCGTTCACCGTATTCGCCCCCACCAACGCAGCGTTCGATGCACTTCCCGCCGGTACCGTGACCAACCTGCTCAAGCCCGGCAACAAAGCCGAGTTGACGAAGATCCTCACGTATCACGTGGTATCGGGCCGTCTGGATGCCAAGGCGCTCGACGCCAGGATTGCGGCTGGTGGAGGTCAGGCAAAACTGAAAACCGTGGAAGGCGATTCGCTGACGGTGAAAGGCAGCGGCAGACATCTGACGGTCACGGACGACAAGGGCAACGTTGCGGACGTGACCATTCCCGACGTGTACCAGTCGAACGGCGTGATCCTGGTGGTCAACAAGGTGCTGATGCCCTGAGGCCAGCTTTACGGGTTGCGGTCTCCCCCCTCGCCGCAACTGCTTGTCCCGGCCGCATCCGTGGCCGGGACACTTTTTATTAGGTGAGCGCCGACGTGCGCAGCCGCCGCAAGGCCGGCATGTACTTCAGAAATAGGCCACTGTCCGCAACCGGGCGGGTGCTTCGGACCGGACGATTTTCTGAGTGAAAATCACTGTAGACCGCGCATTAAACGCATACCCGGTGCCCCTTGGCACCCATGACGGGGGTCAGCCTTCCCAAGAGAAACCCGCCGATGGCGGGTCTTTTTTTGCTCGCTGCTCGATCAACGCTTGCAAAGCGCGGAGCGGCCACCTACTTTTCCTTGACCATTCCCAGGGAGGGCTTGAAGTGATCAACATCGTGCTTGTGGACGATCACGAATTGGTACGCACGGGTTTCCGGATGATCCTGCAGCAGCAGCCGGACGTGTGCATTAAAGGAGAGGCGGGAACCGCGGAGGAGGGACTCAAGCTGATCCGCACGCAGGCGCCGGACGTGGCGCTGGTCGATGTGCACATGCCGGGGATGAGCGGCATCGAACTCACCGAACGGGTGATCCGCGCCAAGCTCAACACGCACATCATCATCATCACCGTGGTCGACGATGCGCGCTTTCCGAAGCGGCTGCTGGATGCCGGCGCGCTCGGTTACCTCACCAAGGGTTGTTCGGCCGACGAACTGCTGGTCGCCGTGCGGCAGGTCGCCGGCGGGCGGCGGTATCTCGCGCCCGCGGTGGCGCAGCAACTGGCGTTGGCCACGCTCGACGGCAACAGTGGATCGCCCTTCGATGCCTTGTCCAGCCGCGAGCTGGAGGTCGCCATGATGCTGGTGCGGGGCAAGCCGTTGACGGTGATCGGCGACCAGCTGAGCCTGAGCCCGAAGACCGTGTCCACCTACAAGCAGCGCCTCATGGAGAAACTGCAGGTGGAGCACGTGATCGGTCTGGCCCATCTCATGACGGTGCACGGCCTGCTGGATGCACCCAACCAGGTGGGTTGACCCCACCCCGACGCAAACAAAAAGCCGGACCCAGGTCCGGCTTTTTGCGTGTGCGCCCTTCCGGCGAGCGGAAGGGCGCGGTTGGATCATCCCGTGGGATCAACCCGTTGGATCACCTCTTTTGATCACCCCTGGGCCGCGTCTTTGGGCGGGGTCGTGCCGGTCGGCGACGTATCCTGCGCGGGCTCGGGATGCTGCGTTGAAGTGGAAGCGAGCAGGTCGCCCTGCTTGGGGCCTGGCGCCGGCGTGCCGGAGTGCTCGGTCCCTGCCGTTTCGTCCGCTACCGGGGCGGGCGGCTCGGGTTGCGCTTCCGCTGGCTGCGTGTCAGCCGCCGCTACGGGGGCGTCGACGAGCGTAGCGGGCTTGGACTCGACCGTGTTCGCAACCTCGGGCCCGGCTTCACCCGGAAGGGCTTGCGCAGGGATGGGCGGGAGCGGGGGAAGGTTGAAGCTGGCTACCTGGGCAGGCTGCGCCGTTTCGGGAAACTCCGATGCGCCATCGGGCGCGGCCTGGCGTGCGTGGGCCGCGTTCTCGGTGGCCGCCACGCTGGCTGCCACGCTGGCGGCCGGGACCACGGCTGCGGCGGGGGCGGCGGGCGCGGCCGGGCTATTCTGACGCGTCGCCTCGGTATCGTCCCCGTCCTCGCGATCCTCATCGTCGAGTTCTTCCAGCGGATTGCCCGGGGCGTCCAGGACCGGCGTGCCGTCCTCGTGGCGACGGCGACGGCGACCACCGCGGCGGCCGCGACGGCGGCGCGGCTGGCTGCCTTCGGTCTCGGGTTTGTTTTCCGGCGCGGTGGTCGCGGCCTCGGGCTGCGCCACGGCCGTCACCTCGGCTTCCTTCACCGGCTCGCTCGCCGGAATGGGGGTGGTGGCCGGCTGCTCTGCCTGGGGCGGACGTGGGGCGCGTTCCTGCTTGACCTGCGGCTGCTTGCGCGGCTCCTGGTTGTCGTTGCCCGCGGCTGGTGCGGGGGCGGGCCTGGGCTGGCGTGGCGCCTGCTCCCTGGCCTGTTGCTGGGGCTGGCGCGAGCCGGCGCCGGCTTCGTTGCCGCGCTGGCGGGGGGGGGCGTTCTTGCCTGCACCGCCCTTCGGCTGTTGCTGGGCCTGGGCCTGGTCGCGGCGCCCGCTACGCTGTCCGCCCTGCGTTTGCTGCTGCGGGCGGTTGCGCTCGTCGCGGCGCCCCTGGCGCGCGGCCGGTTGCGCGGGCTGGCTGCGTTCGCTGGCCTGCGCCGGGGCCGGCGTGGCGCTGCCGCGGAACCAGCCGAGCAGGCGCGAGATCACGCCGCCTTGCGGCGCGGGGGCGCTGGCCGGGCGCGGGCGCTGTGCCGCAGGCGCGGGAGCAGGGGCCGGCGCCTCTTCACGCACCGGCGCGGGCGTGGCGGGCACGATGCCGCTGACCGCGGGCTGCTCGGAGCTGCCCAAGGTCTGGCCCATCTTGGGGATCGGCGCGGCTTCCACGGCGGTCAGACGCTCGTAGCTGGGCTTGCTGTGCTCGCCCATGTCCGCTTCGCGGATGCGCTGGATCTCGATGTGCGGGGTCTCGAGTTTGCCGTCGGCGACGATGACCACGTGCACCTTGTTGCGCAACTCGATCTCGACCACGCTGGCGCGCTTCTCGTTGAGCATGAAGTTGACCACCGCCGGCGGGGCCTGCACCAGCACCTGGCCGGTGTTGTCCTTCATGGCGTGCTCTTCGATCAGGCGCAGGGTCGAGAGCGACAGCGACTCGATGCCGCGGATATGGCCGTGGCCCTCGCAACGCGGGCAAACGATCTGGGTGGCCTCGCCCAGGCTGGGGCGCAGGCGCTGGCGCGACATCTCCAGCAGGCCGAAGCGGCTGATGCGGCCGACCTGCACGCGGGCGCGGTCGTGCTTGAGCGCGTCCTTGAGCTTCTCTTCGACCTCGCGCTGGTGGCGCGGGCTGTCCATGTCGATGAAGTCGATGACGATCAGGCCGCCGGCGTCGCGGATGCGCAACTGGCGGGCGATTTCCACCGCCGCCTCGCAGTTGGTGTTGAACGCGGTGTCCTCGATGTCCGAGCCTTTGGTGGCCTTGGAGGAGTTGATGTCGATCGCGGTCAGCGCCTCGGTCTGGTCGATCACGATCGAGCCGCCGGAGGGCAGGCGCACCTGGCGGTCGAACGCGCTCTCGATCTGCGTCTCGATCTGGTAGCGCGAGAAAAGCGGGGTGTCGTCCTTGTACAGCTTGAGCTTGCGCAGGGCGTTGGGCATCACCTGCTGCATGAACTCGCGCGCGTCGTTGTAGAGCGATTCCTCGTCGATGAGGATCTCGCCGATGTCGTTGCGCAGGTAGTCGCGCAAGGCGCGGATGAACAGCTTCGATTCCTGGTAGATCAGGAACGGCGCCCTCTGCTTGGCCGCGGCTTCGGAGATCGAGCGCCACAGGGTCAGCAGGTAATCGAGGTCCCACTGCAGCTCTTCGGCGTCGCGGCCCATGCCGGCGGTGCGCACGATCAGGCCGACGTCGTCGGGGACGTTCAGGTGCTCCAGCGCTTCCTTCAGCGCCTGCCGGTCCTCGCCCTCGATCCGGCGCGAAACGCCGCCGGCCTTCGGATTGTTCGGCATCAGCACCATGTAGCGGCCGGCCAGGCTGATGAAGGTGGTCAGCGCCGCGCCCTTGTTGCCGCGTTCTTCCTTCTCGACCTGGACGACCAGTTCCTGGCCTTCCTTGAGCAGTTCGCGGATGCTGGCCTTGTTGGGGTTCAGGCCCGGGGTGAAGTACTGGTCGGAGATTTCCTTCAGCGGGAGGAAACCGTGGCGCTCGGCGCCGTAGTCGACGAAGCAGGCTTCCAGGGATTGCTCGACCCGGGTGATGCGGCCCTTGTAGATATTGGCTTTTTTCTGCTCGCGGGAGGGGATTTCGATATCGAGGTCGTACAGCGTCTGGCCATCGACGATGGCCACGCGCAACTCTTCACGCTGAGTTGCGTTGATCAACATGCGCTTCATTGTAGTTTTTCCTTCGGCCTGGCCGCGCGTCGCGTGCCACGGTGGCGCCTAACTCAGGCAGCCTGCCGGGATCGCGCCGCAGCGGGTGGCGGCAAATAAAACCGGCATCAATCTCCGACACCGGGGTGATTCGTGGCACGCGCTTTTGCCGGTTCGCCACCCCCTGGCGGCGGACAACGGCATCCCGAACCGTTACGATGAAAGGGAGTTTACGGCCGGCTGCCTGGGTGGCCACCGGCGCAATCCTCGCCGACGTCGCGGACGGGCATCCCACCACAATCGAACCCGATGGGGGGACACAAAGCGCCTGTCGAGTATCCTATTACCCCAGGTTTTTTTCAATGCAGACGGCAACTTCCCATGACGCACCTCAAGGTGTGCGTCAAGTCGACATCGGCCCCGAGCGCGACGGCCAGCGGATCGACAATGCCCTGGCGACCCTGCTCAAGGGCGTGCCCAAGAGCATGATCTACCGTCTCCTGCGCACCGGGCAGGTGCGCGTGAACGGCAAGCGCGCCAAACCCGATACCCGTCTCAACGCCGGTGATCGGCTGCGGATCCCGCCGGTGCGCACGGGCGAACGCCCGGCCGAGCAGGGGCCCGCGCCGGACCTGGTCGCCGCGGTCGCCGAAGCGGTGATCTTCGAGGACAAGCACTTCCTGGCCATCGACAAGCCGTCGGGCATCGCCAGCCATGGTGGTTCGGGAGTGAGCCACGGCGCGATCGAGTTGCTGCGTGCCGCCCGCCCGGACCAGCACCTGGAGCTGGTCCACCGGCTCGACCGCGATACCAGCGGCGTGCTGGTCCTCGCCAAGACGCGCGCCGGGCTGATCGGGCTGCAGGCCGCGATCCGGGCGGGCCAGGTGACCAAGCAATACCTCTGCCTGATGGTCGGCCACCCGCACAAGGCGCGCTTCGACGTCAACGCGCCGCTTCTCAAATCCGTGCTACAGGGCGGAGAAAGAATGGTAAGAGTGTCCGATAACGGCAAGCCATCGCTCACTTTTTTCCGCGAGATGGAGCAGTACACCGGTGCCCGCCTGATGCAGGCGACCCTCGGCACCGGGCGCACCCACCAGATCCGCGTGCATGCGGCGCATATCGGCCATCCGCTGGCCGGCGACACCAAATACGGCGATCGCGAAGCCAACAAGCGCTTCCGGGAGAAGGGCTTGCAGCGGCTGTTCCTGCATGCCGCGCACATGGGCTTCGAGCTGGAAGGGCGCGCCTACGGGTTTTCCGCGCCGCTTCCAGATGACTTGAAGAACTTTCTCGATGTTCTTGGCAATAAAGGAAAAAGCAAGCGTTGAGCTAGCTCAGCAGGGCTTCCGTGCGCGCCGCGCAAATGAAGTCGTTGAGCGACAAGCCACCCACGTCATGGGTGGACCACAGCACCTGGCAATGGCCGTAGCCGGCTTCGAGGTCCGGATGATGGTCCTCGCGGTTGGCCATGAAGCCGACGGCGTTGATGAAGCCCAGCGTGTGGTGGAAATCCTTGAAACGGAAGTCCTTCACGATGGCGGCGCCAGCCTGGCTCAACTGCCAGCCCGGCAGCGTCGCCAGCAGTTCCTGTACCTGGGAAGGCGCCAGTGCGTGTTCCTTGCCCTTGCGTGGTTGGCAATGCTGACTGGAAAGGTCGCTGAGGTTCATCGGGATTCCGCTGCGAGTGGGGGAAAGGCAAAGGGTCGAAGCTGCGTCCGGAAAAGTCAAAGCCGGACTTTTCCCCGTAAACAGGACTAAAATGGTGCTGTTTCGCCGACCGTCCCCGTCCGGCGCCTCGAGAGTTTCCGAATGATCGATATTTCCGACCGCGCGCAGGCGCATTTTCGCCGTCTGCTGGCTCAGCAGGGCGAAGATCTGGGCATCCTTCTGCGCGTCACCGCGCCCGGTACGCCGGCGGCCAACTGCGAACTGGAATTCTGTGAGCCACGCGAGCTCGGCGGTGGCGAATGGCTGGTCGAATGCCAGGGATTCGACTTCTATCTCGAAGGCGACAGTGCGCGCTGGCTCGACGGTGCCAGCATCGACTACGAGCCCAACCCCACCGGCGGTCAGCTCAACATCCGCGCGCCCAGGATCAAGGGCGAGATTCCCGGCGCCGATGCGGGCCTGGTCGAGCGGGTGCGCTACGTGATCGAAGCGGAGATCAACCCGCGCATCGCCTCGCACGGCGGCCGCGTGAGCCTGCTGGAAATCAGCGCCGAGGGCGTGGTCGTGCTGCAATTCGGCGGCGGCTGCCACGGCTGCAGCATGGTCGACATGACGCTCAAGAACGGCGTGGAAAAGACCTTGCGCGAGCGCGTGCCGGAAATCACGGCGGTGCGTGACGCCACCGACCACAACGGCGGGCGCAATCCCTATTACAAGGAAAAGGCGGGCAGCTCGGCGATGGGGTGAGCGCCTTGCGCCCTCTCTCCCTTCGGGGAGCGGGCGGGGGTGAGGAGTAGGGCTGGCTATGTGCATCGGAACAGGGCTTCGATAGCTTCCTCGCAAGCCTTGGCCCCTCACCCCAACCCTCTCCCCAGAGGGGAGAGGGGGCGAACGAAAAAGGCCCGCTGCTGCGGGCCTTTTGCTTTTACCTCATTGGGGCTGGCTTACTTGTCGCCCTGGATGTGCCCATTCAGCGTGCTCAGCTTGGTCGGCAGGCTGGAGAAGTAGGCTGCGACGTCCTCGATGTCCTGGTCGGACAGCGTGGCGACAAAGCCCTTCATGATGGGATTGTTGCGGCGGCCGTCCTTGTACTCGTGCAGCACCTGCTGCAGGTAGAGGTTGTACTGGCCGGCCAGACGCGGGTACTGCGGATCGACCGCGTTGCCGTCCGCGCCATGGCAGGCGAAGCAGGCCGCAGCTTTGGTCTTGCCGTTGGCGGCATTGCCTTCGGCCAGCAGCGTGGTGGACGACAACGCCAGCACGGCGCCGAAGATAAGCAGGGTGAGCGCACGCTTCATGCAGGGATCCTTCGAGGCTTACTTGGCGAGGCTGGAAAGGTAGGCGGCGATGTCGTCGATGTCCTGGTCGGACAGGCTCTGCGCCTGCGCCATCATCGTCGGGTGGGTGCGCTCGCCGCTCTTGTAGCCGTGCAGGGCATTGATGATGTACTGCTCGTTCTGCCCGACGATCTTCGGCACCGGATAGTCCGGATAGGCGTTGGTATAGCCGGCCACGCCGTGGCAACCGTTGCAGGTGTAGACCAGCTTGCGGCCGTTGGCCTTGTCGCCCGCGGCGTGCGCGCTGCCGGTGGCGAGGAGCGCTGCGGCCACGGTCAGGCCGAGCAGTTGCAGTCGAATCATCGAGATCATTCCCACGCTTGGGTCGGTAGGGTGCAAAGTCGCGGAAGTATAGTGTCTGCGTTGCGCGACGGACAACTTAACGCACCGCCTTGATGGAAATCAGCGGCCTGGGCGTGAGTCTCGGCCGTGCCAGGAAGCGCTCAGAACAGGCTCTTGAAGATCTGGATGCCGGCCGCGTACTCGCCGATCGCCGTGCCGACGCTGACCAGGATGAAATTGAGCAGGGTGCGCGCCACCCGGTTCTTCCACCAGCCGGTCCACTGGCTGATGTCGTCGCGCAGGGTCTCGAAGTCGGCCACGCGCGGGCGGCGTATCCAGGCCTCGGCCATGGCGCTGATGCCGCCGGCCGGGATGCCGGGGCGGAAGGGCTTGATCGGCGCCGCGACGAAGGCGGCCAGGATGCTCAGCGGATGCCCGCCCGCCGCCAGCGCACCCAGCGCGGCGCAGCCTCCGGTGAAGAGCACCCAGTTGCGCAGCGCCTGCGCGCCGAGCGCCGGGTTGCGGTAGAAGGCGTACCCGATCGCCGCGAACACCAGCAGTACCAGGCCCAGCGCCAGCCACTTGGGCCACGATGCCTTCGGCGGCAATTGCGCGAGCTCGGCGATGCGCTCGGCGGGCGGTTCCCGCTGTTCGCGCAGCTGTTCGCACAGGCCCTTGAGGTGCCCGGCGCCGATCACCACCAGCACCCGGCGCACGTTCGGCGCGGCCAGTGCCTGCTCCCTCAGGCGCGCGGCCATGAAGGCGTCGCGCTCGCCGATCAGGCTGTCGTAGAGCGGCGCGGAACTCTGTGCGAACTCGCCGAAGGCGCTTTCCAGCAGGTCGCCTTCCTTGAGCTTCTCGATCTCCTTCTCGTCCACCTGCTCGCGCTCGAACACGCTGGCGACCAGCCCGCCGAGCAGGCCGAAGCGCGACCATAGGCCGACACTGCGCCATGCGCGCTTGAGCGTGGTGCCCACCTCGCGGTCGATCAGCCACAACGGCAGCCGGGCCCGCTCGGCGCCCTCCATGGCCACCTTCATCTCCGCACCCGGCTGGATGCCGTACTGGGCGGCCAGGCGCTGCTGGAAGGAGGAGAGCACCAGGCTCGCCGCGACCATGCCGACCTTGCCCTGGCGGATCACCTGGAAGAGGTCCATCTGCTTGAAGGCGTCAGGATTGCGCATGCCCTCGGCGCGGCTGTGGCAAAGCTCCACCGCGATCGCGTCGAAGCCCTCGTTCGCCACCAGCGTCTCGACCGCCGCCACGCTGGCGCGCGAGACGTGCGCCGTGCCGAGCACCACGTACTCCACGCCGTCGCGGGTGACGTGTTGCAGCGGCTGGCCGAGCAGGGCGTCGGGCGAGCTGGCGTCAGTCTGGGGAAGGTTCATGCGGGTACCGGGTCGGGTGTGCCAACGCCTCAAGATGCGGGCGTTGCGTCGGGGCTCAATCGCGATAGCGCTTGAGCAGGTCGCCGTAGGCATCGATGCGCCGGTCGCGCAGGAACGGCCAGATCCGCCGCACGTGCTCGCTGCGCGAAAGGTCGATGTCGACCAGCAGCAGCTCGCGACCGTCGGTGCCGGCTTTGGCCAGGAACTCGCCCTGCGGTCCGGCCACGAAACTGGTGCCCCAGAACTGGATGCCTGCGCCCACCTTCGAGGGGTCGGCCTCGTAGCCGGTGCGGTTGCAGGCAAGCAGCGGCAGGCCGTTGGCTACGGCGTGGCCGCGCTGCACGGTCACCCATGCCTCGCGCTGGCGGTCCTTCTCGTCTTGTCCGTCGTTGGGATCCCAGCCGATCGCGGTGGGGTAGAGCAGTAGCTGCGCGCCGGCCAGCGCCATCAGCCGCGCGGCCTCCGGATACCACTGGTCCCAGCACACCAGCACGCCCAGCCGGCCGACCGAGGTATCGATCGGCTCGAAGCCCAGGTCGCCGGGCGTGAAATAGAATTTCTCGTAGAAGGCCGGGTCGTCCGGGATGTGCATCTTGCGGTACTTGCCGGCGATCGCCGCGGAGCGGTCGAAGACCACCGCGGTGTTGTGGTACAGGCCGGCGGCGCGCTTCTCGAAGATCGACGCGACGATGACCAGCCGAAGCTCTTCCGCCAGCTTGCCGATGCGCTCGGTACCCGGGCCGGGAATCGTCTCGGCCAGATCGAACTCGTCCACGCACTCGCGCTGGCAGAAATACGGCCCGTTGTGCAGTTCCTGCAGAAGCACCAGCTGCGCGCCGGCGGCAGCGGCTTCGCGCAGGCCCGCGTCGATCGCATCGAGGTTCGCGTCGCGGCTGCCGCGGTCGGTTTCCTGCAGCAGCGCCACCTTGAGTGTCTTGCCGGTCATGCCCGTCTCTTGATCACTTGCCAGGAAACGCAGTTTAGCGGAGCGCCACGGGCCGGTTGTCGGCAAAGCGTTGCGGCATGGCGGGCGTTCAGCCCAGCAAGCCGGCAGGCAACTGCATGGTGATGCAGTGCAGGCTGCCGTTCTGCCAGATCAGCGGGCGGCAGGGCACCTGCACCACTTTGCGACCGGGATAGGCCGCGCCGATGATGCGCGCGGCATCGTCGTCGGCCGCGTCGCCGTAGGCCGGCACCAGCACCGCGCCGTTGACGATCAGGTAGTTCGCGTACGAGGCCGCCAGGCGACGGCCCCGGTCGAGGATCGGCTGCGCCCAGGGCAGGGGCGCGAGCCGATAGGGCTCGCCTTCCGCCGTACGCAGCGCCGCGAGTTCGGCGGCCATGCGCGCCAGCTCCTCGTGGTGCGGATCGGCCGGGTCGTCGCAGGCCTGGAACACGATGCGGTTGCCGAGCGCGAAGCGGGCGAGGGTGTCGATGTGCGCGTCGGTGTCGTCGCCCTCGAGGTAGCCGTGGTCCAGCCACAGCACGCGCCGGGCATGCAGGTTATCGCGCAGGATCGCGTCCATCGCCTCGCGCGACTGCTCCGGATGGCGCTGGTGCAGGCAGCGCCAGGTGGTGAGCACCGTGCCGCCGCCGTCGCTTTCGATGCCGCCGCCTTCCAGCGCCCAGTCCACGCGCTCGTGCGCCGCCGGACCGAACACGCCGGTGGCGACCAGGCCGGCGACCAGCGCATCGTCCTGTTCCGCGCCGAACTTGCCGCCCCAGCCGGTGAAGCGGAAGTCGGTGAGCTGGAAACCCTGCGCCGAGACCAGCGTGATGGGTCCGGAATCGCGCAGCCAGGTGTCGTCGTAAGGCAGTTCCACGAAGCGGATGCGTTCGAGGTCCACGTCTGCGTCGCGCAGCGCGCGCTCGGCATCGGCGCGCACGCGCTCGTCGGCGACGATCACGACCAGCGGCTGGAAGCGCACGACGGCGGCTGCGAGGGCGACGTAGGTGGTTTCCACCTCGGCCAGGCGCTCGGCCCAGTCGGTGCCCTCGTGCGGCCACGCGATCAGCACCGCGTCCTGCGGTTCCCATTCGGCAGGCAGGCGCAGGTCGGGGGAGGAAGTCATCGCGATGCTCGTGTCGGACCGGAAGGCGGCGCAGTTTAGTCGAGCCAGGCCGGCTTGGGCATGACCAAAAAAATCCCCGCTTTCGCGGGGATCCTTTGTCTGGCGCCGGCGGCGAAGGCTTTTACTGCGCGCTCGCCGGATCGTGGTTGTTTCCCGCCGGCGTGTTGAGTACCGAGTGGATCACGTGGTCGTGCTCGAAGTACACGATGAAGTTGCTGTAGTCCCAGCGATTGATCACCGGGTGCTTCCTGGTGTCGCCGCCGCGTGGTTGCAGCTTGCGCTGCGGGGCGCCGTAGCGCTTTTCGACCTGGGCCATGGTCATGCCTCGGGTGGGCAGGTTCATGTCCTGTTCCTGCTGCACGCGCTTGATCAGCAGATTGTCGCCGGCATGTGCCAGCGCCGGCGCTCCCAACGCGATCGCGGCCAGCATCGCCAGGCCGCCAGTGAACTTGACCATGATTCCCCTCTCCGCAAAGGTGCAGTGCGGCGTCGTTGTAGCAGATGTGCGGCAGGCGCGCCACGACGCTCCACGGCGACTGCGATGGGCTCGGCATTCCAAGCCCGGGTATCATGTCGGGTCGCCCGTACACGTTCCTTCCGATGATCGCGTTCCGCCATTTCGCCCTGCGCCGCGGCAGCCGCCTGCTGCTATCCGATATCGACCTGACCATCCAGAGCGGATGGCGCCTGGGCGTGATCGGCCGCAATGGCTGCGGCAAGTCCAGTCTGTTCGCCGCGCTGCAGGGCCGGCTCGAATCGGACGCGGGCGAGCTGGACCTGCCGGCGAAGCTGCGCCTGGCCTCGGTGGCGCAGGAGACGCCGGCGCTGCCGGATGCCGCGATCGACTACGTGCTCGGCGGCGACGAGGAGGTCGCATCCGCCCTGCGCGAGGAAGCCGACGCCCAGGCCCGCGGTGACAGCGAAGCGATGGCCCGCGCCCATCACCGCATCGAGGAACTCCACGGCTACGACGCCCGCGCCCGCGCCGGCCGCCTGCTGCATGGCCTGGGCTTCGCGCCGGAAACCCACGAGCGTGCGGTAAAGGAGTTTTCCGGCGGCTGGCGCGTGCGCCTGAACCTGGCCCGCGCGCTGATGGCGCCCTCGGACCTGCTGCTGCTCGATGAGCCCACCAACCACCTGGACCTCGACGCCGTGCTGTGGCTGGAGGAATGGCTGCGCCGCTACCAGGGCACCTTGCTGGTGATCTCGCACGACCGCGAGTTCCTCGATGCGGTGACCTCGCACACGCTGCACTTGCACGAGGGCCGGGCGCGCCTCTACAGCGGCAACTACAGCACCTTCGAGCGCCTGCGCGCCGAGCAGCTGCGCCAGCAGCAGATCGCGCACGAGCGCGAGCAGGCCGAGCGCGCGCACCTGCAGTCCTTCGTCGACCGCTTCAAGGCCAAGGCCAGCAAGGCCAAGCAGGCGCAGTCGCGGATGAAGCGGCTGGAGAAGCTGGCCGGCACCGAGGCAGTGCGGGCGGAGCGGCCGTTCCGGTTCCAGTTCGCGGTGCCGGAGCGGTTGCCCGATTCGATGTTGCAGCTGGAAGAAGTGTCGGCTGGCTACCCAGCTCTGCTCCCTCTCCCCCATCTTTCATCAATGACGGGGGAGAGGGCTGGGGTGAGAGCCGGGGCTAGCGGTGAACTGTCATCAAAGCAGGCTTCGATGGAGCTTGAGGCAAGCCTTGACCCCTCACCCCAACCCTCTCCCCAAGAGGGAGAGGGAGCAAACGTCGTCCTTGCGGACGGTGTTTCTTGTCATGAAGCGGCGGTCGTCCTATCGGACGTCCGCTTCCGGCTGGAAGCCGGCGAGCGCATCGGCCTGCTTGGCCCCAACGGCGCCGGCAAGTCCACCCTGGTCAAGACCCTGGTGGGCGAACTGCCGCCGCTGGCCGGCGAGCGCAAGGCGCACAAGGACCTCAAGATCGGCTACTTCGCCCAGCACACGGTCGAGAGCCTGCGCGAGGGCGCCAGTCCTTTCGACCATCTGCAGGACAAGGCGCCGGGCGTGGCCGCGCAGGTGCTGCGCGATTTCCTCGGCGGCTGGAACTTCGCCGGCGACCGCGCCTTCGAATCGGTCGACGGCTTCTCCGGCGGCGAGCGCGCGCGCCTTGCGCTGGCGCTGATCGCTTGGGACAAGCCCAACCTGCTGCTGCTGGACGAGCCCACCAACCACCTGGACCTGGACATGCGCGAGGCGCTGGCCGATGCGCTGGCCGACTTCGACGGCGCGCTGGTGCTGGTCTCGCACGACCGCCACCTGCTCGGCCTGGTCTGCGACAGCTTCTGGCGCGTGGCCGACGGCGCGGTGGAATCGTTCGACGGCGACCTCGATGACTACGCCCGCTGGCTGCGCTCACGCACCGCGGCGACCAGGAAACCGAACGAGCCGGCCGCGCCCGCCGAGTCCGCGGCCGACCGGCGCCGTGCCGCCGCCGCGCAGCGCGAGCAGGACAAGGCCGCCAAGGCGCGCGTGAAGAAGATCGAGGCACGCGTCGCGGCGATCGATGCCGACCTCGCCGCGTTGGATGCGAAGCTCGCCGATCCGGCCACCTACAACGGCCCCACCGCCGAGCTGATGAAGCTCGGCCAGCGCCAGGCCGACCTGCGCCGCGAGAAGGAAACCCTCGAAGCGCAATGGCTGGAGCTTTACGAACAACTGGAGGCCGCCAGCGCATGAGTGCGCCGCTGCAGGTGTGGCTGCCCGCACTGGCGCGCTTCGAGCCCGCGCACCCGCTGCGCCGCCTGCTTGCGCGGGCCGATCGCCAGGCTGACGGCCCGCACGGCTATCTCGCCGGAGTTGCGGCCTGGTTCGATGCCCCGCAGCCGCTGGCCGCCGGCGCGCTGACCCGAGAGGCGAGCGCCGGCGATGCGGGCGACGCGTCCTGGCTGTGCGCCGACCCGGCCTGGGTCGAGCCGGACATGAGTGGCGTGCGTCTGCTCGCCTGTGGCCGGATGGAACTGTCGCAAAAGGAGGCCCAGGCGTTCGCCGAACTCCTCGTGCCCTTGTTCGAAGAGCAGGGCATGTGCCTGCAACTGACCACGCCCGAGCGCTGGCACCTGCGCCTGCCGCCGGGCATGGCGGTGCCGGACTTTCCCGCGCCGGAACAGGCGCTGGGCGAGAACCTGCTGCAGCACCTGCCGCAGGGGCCGCAGGGCCGCCGCTGGCGCATCCTGCAGAACGACCTGCAGGTGGTGTTGCACCAGCATCCGCTGAACGCGCGGCGCCGTGCCGCCGGCCAGCCGCCGGTCAACAGCCTGTGGCTGTGGGGTGCAGGTACCTTGCCGGCACACGTGCGCACGCCGTTGCAGGGCGTGGTGAGCGACGATCCGCTGCTGCGTGCGCTGGCGGCGCGCGCCGGCGTGGCCCTGCATTCGCGTGCGGATCAGGCCGGGAGTCTGCGGCCCGGCTGGCTGCTCGACCTGCAGGACCTGCCCGCCGCGCAGATCGCCGGAACCTGGTGGCCGCGCATCGACGCGCTCGCCCGCCGGCACGTGCTCGGGCTGGACTTCGCCAGCGGCGAGCGCTGGCGGCATCGCCCCGGGCACCGTTGGCGCTTCTGGCGCAGGGCCGGGGCATGAGGACGCCCGTGCTGCGGCGGCGCGCACCGCAGGGCGCGCCGGAAGGCTGGAGCGCTGCGGTGCATCCGGTGCTGCGTCAGGTCTACGCCGCACGCGGCGTGCTGCACCCGGCGCAGGCCGAGCATCGCCTGCGCCATCTGCTCCCGCCGCAGGCGCTGGGTGGGCTGGAGCGTGCGGTGGCCTTGCTGACCGAGGCCATCGCCAGCGACTGGTCGATCGTGGTCGCCGGCGACTACGACTGCGACGGCGCCACCGGCACCGCCGTGGCCATGCGCGGGCTGCGACTGCTCGGCGCGCGGCGGGTCGGCTACGCCATCCCCAACCGCTTCGTGCACGGCTACGGCCTGAGCCCCGCGCTGGTCGCCTCGCTGGACCCGACGCCGCAACTCATCCTCACCGTGGACAACGGCGTGGCCAGCGTGGCCGGCGTGGCCGCCGCCAAGGCCCGCGGCATCCGCGTGATCGTCACCGACCACCACTTGCCGGGCGCGCATTTGCCCGCCGCCGATGCCTTGGTCAACCCCAATGTCCTCGACCCGCATGCCTGCGGACACGCCGAGCCGGCGTGTGCGGCGTGCGCTGACGACGCGCGCATGAACCAGGCTTTCCCCAGTCGCGCGCTGGCGGGGGTTGGCGTGATGTTCTACCTGCTGCTGGCCGTGCGCGCAGGGTTGCGCGGGCAGGGCGCCTTCGACGGGCGCGCGGAGCCCGACCTCGGCCGGCTGCTCGACCTGGTCGCGCTCGGCACCGTGGCGGACCTGGTGCCGCTGGACTTCAACAACCGCGTGCTGGTGGAGGCCGGACTGCGGCGCATCCGCAGCGGCCAGGCCTGCGCGGGCATCAATGCCCTGGTGGAAGCGGGCAAGCGCAGCCTGTCGGGCATCTGCGCCAGCGACATGGGCTACGCCGTCGGTCCGCGCCTGAACGCAGCCGGCCGGCTGGAGGACATGCGCCTAGGCGTCGAATGCCTGCTCACCGATGACCCGGAGCAGGCACGCGTGCTCGCCGATCGGCTGAGCGCGATCAACCAGGAGCGGCGCGGCCTGCAGGACGCCATGGTGGCCGAAGCCGAGGCGATGATCGGCGCCCTCGGCCTGGACGGCATCGACCAACGCACCGGCGTCTCCTTGTACGAGCCCTCCTGGCATGCCGGCGTGGTCGGCCTGGTGGCCTCCAAGCTCAAGGAGCGCCTGCACCGTCCGGTGATCGCCTTCGCACCGGCGGATGAAGGCCGCCCCGACGAGCTGCGCGGCTCCGCGCGCTCGATCGCCGGCTTCCACGTGCGCGATGCGCTGGCTGCCATCGACGCACGCGTGCCCGGCCTCATCGAGCGCTTCGGCGGCCATGCGATGGCGGCGGGCCTGAGCCTGAAGGCGCGTGACTATTCCCGCTTCGCCGAAGCGTTCGACGCCGTCGCCCGCGAATGGCTGGACGAGGAACGCCTGCAGGCCGTGCTCTACACCGACGGCGAGCTCCCGCCGGGCAGCTTCACCCTGGACCTCGCGCGCCAGCTGCGCGACGGCGGTCCCTGGGGGCAGGGCTTTCCCGAGCCGCTGTTCGACAACCTGTTCGAATGCGCGCAATGGCGCGCGATGGGCGAGCGCCATTGGCGATTGAGCCTGCGCGATCCGCGCGATGGCGGCCTGCATGAGGCGGTGATGTTCAACGTGCGCGAAGCCGCGCCGCCGCCACGCCTGCGCGCGGTGTTCGAACTGTCGATCAATGACTGGCAGGGCCGCGAGAGCACGCGCCTGCTGCTGCGCCACGTCGAGCCGGCGCTCTGACGAAGGCTTCTTCCCAACCTTCTCCCCCGGCGGAGCCGGGGGAGAGGGACCATGAGTCACGGCGAGAACGTGAAGCGCTCGGCTCCCTGTCCCCAGACAACGTCCGGGGCTGGGTAAGGGGGATGTCTCTGCCCTGGGAACTCTCACCTCACGTGGCGCAGAGCCCCTCGCTTTCACGCACCCAAGCTTGCATAGCCGCGCCTGCCGCGCTTGGATGGGGTTCCGACCACGCGGAGACACACCCCATGATCGAGCAGATGACCGACCTTCCCGCCGGCGCGCTGGGTTTCACCGCGCGCGGCAAGGTGACCGCGGCCGACTACGAGAACGTGTTCGTGCCCGACGTGGAGGCCGCCTTCGCGCTCAATCGCAAGCTGCGGCTGCTCTATCACGTCGGCCACGAGTTCACCGGCTTCGAGCCGGGCGCGATGTGGGACGACACCAAACTGGGCTTTCGCCACTGGAGCGGCTGGGAGCGCATCGCGCTAGTGACCGACGTCGGCTGGCTGCGGCTGGTGGCGCGCACGATGGGCTTCACCGTGCCGGGCGAATTCCGCCTGTACCGCAACGAACAGCTGATGGAGGCCAAGGCCTGGATCAGCGAGTCCTTCCGCGAGCACCACGCCTGAGCGCCAGCCGCACGCTTGCGCGTCCGCCGCAAAGCTGCTCCACTCGCCCCATGTCCACGCCGATCTCCCGCTCCGCCTCCACCGCTGCGCCCTGTGCGGCGCACGTGCGGCCGTCCGTGAACAATCGCCCGAACAATAACCGTCGCCTGCACCAGGGGGCCGGCGCGTAGCCGCACGTTCGAGCAAAGACTACGCGACGAAGGCCCGCCCCGTGCGGGCCTTCGTCGTTTCCGGGGCAACCAAACCACGAGGGAAACGACATCATGTGCGGCATCTTCGCAATGTTCGACCTGGCGCCGGGCGATGACCTGGCCGGGCTGCGCCGGCAGGCGCTGGAGCTTTCGCAACGCCAGCGCCACCGTGGGCCGGACTGGTCCGGCGTGTTCATCGATGCGGGAGCGATCCTGGTGCACGAGCGCCTGGCCATCGTCGACCCCGCCAGCGGCGCGCAGCCGCTGCGCTCGCGCGACGGCACGCTGGCGCTGGCGGCCAACGGCGAGATCTACAACCACGCCGAGCTGCGCCTGGGCAGCGGCTACGACTTCACCACCGGCTCGGATTGCGAGGTGGTCAATGCGCTCTACTGCGAAGGCGGCGATCCGGTGGAATGGATGGCGCGGTTCAACGGCATCTTCGCCTTCGCGCTGTGGGATGGCGCCGCGCAGCGCTATCTGGTCGCGCGCGACCCGCTCGGCGTGTGTCCGCTCTACTGGGGTCACGACACGGCCGGCCGGCTGTGCGTGGCCTCGGAGATGAAGGCGCTGGTGGGCGTGTGCGCTGACCTGGCGGCATTCCCGCCAGGCCACGTCTACGACAGCGCCGACGGCGGGTTGCGCCGCTACTACCGGCGTCCCTGGCGCGATTACGCGGCGACGCGGGGCAGGGCGCCGGGCGATCTGCGCGCGGCGCTGGAACAGGCGGTACAGCGCCAGCTGATGACCGACGTACCCTACGGCGTACTGCTCTCCGGCGGGCTGGATTCCTCGCTGGTCGCCGCCTGCGCGGCGCGCTTCGCCCGCGAGCGCATCGAGGACGGCGGCCGTAGCGAGGCCTGGTGGCCGCGCCTGCACTCCTTCGCGATCGGCCTGGACGGCTCGCCGGACCTCGCCGCCGCGCAGCTCGCCGCCGAGGCGCTGGGCACCGTGCACCACGGCTTCGTCTACACCTTCTGGGAGGGGCTGGACGCGCTGCCGGAGGTGATCCGCCACATCGAGAGCTACGACGTCACCACCGTGCGCGCCTCCACGCCGATGTTCCTGCTGGCGCGGCGGATCAAGGCGATGGGCGTGAAGATGGTGCTCTCCGGCGAAGGTTCCGACGAACTGTTCGGGGGTTATCTCTACTTCCACAAGGCGCCCTCGGCCGAGGCCTTCCACGAGGAGACCGTGCGCAAGCTCGACACGCTGCACGGCTACGACTGCCTGCGCGCGAACAAGGCGATGATGGCCTGGGGCGTGGAGGCGCGCGTGCCGTTCCTGGATCTGGCTTTCGTCGAGGCGGCGATGGGCTTCGATGCGCGATACAAGATGGCCGGCCAGGGGCGCATCGAGAAGGCGGTGCTGCGCGAGGCGTTCGCCGGCGCACTGCCCGAGGCGATCCTGTGGCGGCAGAAGGAGCAGTTCAGCGACGGCGTCGGCTACGGCTGGATCGACGGGCTGAAGGCGCACGCCGAGCAGGCGGTGAGCGACCGCGAGTTCGCCGCTGCGGGATCGCGCTGGCCGTACAACGCGCCGGCGACCAAGGAGGCCTATCTCTATCGTGCGCTGTTCGAGAAGCACTTCCCCGGCCCGGCCTGCGCGGCAACCGTGCCCGGCGGCAAATCGATCGCCTGCTCCTCGCCCGCGGCGCTGGCCTGGGACCCGTCCTTCGGCGGCCGCGCCGATCCCTCGGGCCGGGCGGTGCAGGGCGTGCACGCGCAGGCGCTCCTCACCTAGGCCTTGCCACGCCATGCCGCCCGCCTTGCGCCTATCATCCGGCGGCCCGCCCACCGGAGCCACGCCATGAACCTGCTTCCCTACCTCTATTTCAACGGCCGCTGCGAAGAAGCGCTCTCCTTCTATGCGAGCTGCCTCGGTGGTGGCGTGAGCGTGCTGGAACTGCATCGCTTCGCCGGCTCGCCCATGGCCAAGGAAGCGCCGGCGGACTGGTCGCAGAAGATCATGCACGCAAGCCTGGGCACCGAAGGCCGTCCGTTGCTGCTGGCTTCCGACGGCATGGCCAATGCGCCCAGCGAGCCGCCACGCGGCTTTTCGCTGGCCTATGGCGCCTCGTCGGCGGAAGAGGCCGACCGCGTGTTCGCCGCGCTGGCCGAGGGCGGCAACATCCAGATGGCGATCGGCGAAACCTTTTTCGCTGCGCGCTTCGGCATGCTCACCGACCGCTATGGCGTGGCCTGGATGGTCAACTGCGACCGCTGAAGGCCGCCGCGTTTCAGCCCAGGCCCATCTGCAGGCGGAACCCCTCCACCAGCGCGAGCAGTTCGCGCATGCCGTAGGGCTTGGCCAGATAGGCGTCGTAGCCTGGGCGGTAGGGCAGGTGTTCTTCGGGAATAGCGGTAGTGAGGATGACCGGCCGCGCATAGCCGGCCTCGCGCAGCGCCTGGATCATCTCCAGGCCGCTCAGGTGCGGCATCATGAAGTCGCTCACGATGAGCTCGGGCTGCTCCTGCAGGGCGATGTCCAGGCCGTCGCGCCCATCGGAGGCGACGGTCACGTGGTAGCCGGCTTCCTCCAGCACCGTGGCCGCCACCAGCGCAACGTCAGGCTCGTCCTCGACCAGAAGCACGCGCAGCATGATCAGCCCGCTTCCCGGGGCAGCAGGATCTTCGGGTCGGGCCCGAAGACGATGCCGCTGTCGGTGATGTGGAACTCGTGGGTGCGCGGGTCGAAGTCGCTGTCGCGCAGCTTGATCACCGACAGGTAGCGGCGGAACGCCTGGTCGCGCCGGCCGGTGTTGAGCAGCAGCACGTTGTCGACCATGGCCGACAGTTCGTCGCTGGGCATCAGCGTTTCTTCCAGGCGCAGCTCGGGGATCTCGGAACTGTACAGCGCAGTGGCGCCGAGCGCGGCCAGTTGCATGCTGAGCGCGTTGATCACGTAGGGCATGCGGTGGGAGATCACCAGGCTGTCGCGGATCGCCACCAGACCGTCGACGAACACGCGCTTGACCTGGCGTGCGCGCACCCGGCGCACGATGTCGTGCACCAGCTCGTCGACGATATTGTCTGCCGGCGGCAGCCACACCAGCTCCAGCGCGCCGGCCTCGATGGGGGCGTCCAGATCCAGACCGACGTTGCGGGCCTTCTGGCGGAGGTGCGCGGGCGTTTCGTAGAAGCCGAGCATGAGACCCGGTTCCTGGGCGCTGGAGCGCGCGAGGAAGTGCATGCCGAGCGTCGTCTTGCCCGAACCGGTCGGGCCGACCAGCAGGGCCGCCGACCCGGCCGGGAAGCCGCCGCGGAGCAAACCATCGAGCTCGTCCAGGCCCGAGGGAACGCGATGCGCGTCGGCGCGCGCGGGAGCCGCCACGCTCATCGAACCTTCCACCCGCGGGAACACCGCGATTCCTTCTTCAGTGATGCGGAAGCGGTGCCTGCCCGGCAGGATGGCCGCGCCACGGTGCTTGCGAACCTGGATGGTGCGGTAGGCGCGAAAGCCCTGCGTCTCGTCGCTGAGCTCGATCCAGCCGTCCACCATGGTGTGTTCCGGGCAACTGGCCTGGCGGTTTTGATGGGTGAGCATCACCAGCACGGCGTTGGCCATGCCTGCCACTCCCTGCAGGGCATGGATGAATGCGCGGAACTCCTGTTCGGACGCCACCGACTGCGCGACGAAGGTGCCATCGAGCACCATCGCCGTAGCGCGATGCCGCTTGATCTCGTGCTGCACCAGCTTGAGCAGGCCCGGCAGGCCTTCGCGTTCGAGCACGCCGTAGCCGCTGATGTACTGCATGGCATCGGGCAGGGCGCTGCCTTCGTAGAATCCCATCTGGCTGACGTAGCCGAGCATGCGCGAACTCGATTCGGCCAGCAGCGTCATGTAGAGCGCGCGGCCGCCGCCGCGCACGTGCGCGTAGCAGAACTGGTTGGCCAGGATCGTCTTGCCCGCCCCCGGCGGCCCCTGGACGATGTAGGCCGAACCGCGCAGGAAGCCGCCATCGGTCAGCCGGTCCAGCCCCTCGATGCCCGTCGACAATTTTTCGATCACGTTTTTCGCTGCTCCAGGAAACTGCCCGCGGGCTTCGGCACGGCGTAATCGCACCACTCCGGACCGCGCATCTTAGCCTGTAACGCCGCGTACATTTGAACCGCCATGGAGATCCATGGCGCGAAAGGTTCTGCTGGAACGCGGCAAGCGCGTGGAGCGTGCCGACGCATGCGCTGCGCTGCGCACCGTTGCGTCCGCCAACGGCAGCGTTCGCCTTGCGCACGCGTCCGACTAGCGCGAAGCGGTTGCATGCCAGCGAACGGCCCGGCATGGGCCTTCATCCTTGACCCACGCTTGACGCGGCCGCGGCTTAACTCCCCGTTATCAGAACGGGGTGGATCCGACTGAAAGGAGTCCGGAGCAGGCGCAACGGCAGACACGAGAGGAGTTCGCGTGCCGCACCGAATGCAGCATTCCGGAGTGCCAGCCACAGCATATTGCACGCCGGTAGTCTCTCGCACTTATTCCGGATCGGGCGCAGGAGCGCCCCGCCCGCCGAGGCTGCCGTCAACGGAGGACATCATGATTTCCAGAAGGCGTTTTCTGCAGTCGTCACTTTCCGTGGCGCTGGTCCCGCTGCTGCCGCGGGTCGCTCTTTCGACGGGTCTGCGCGTGCGGCAAAGCTGGGATGCCTTCTGCACCGGACCGACTTATGCGTCGCTGTGTAACGCGGTCAGCCTGATGTGCGCGAACAAGAATTCCCGCGATCCCGCCAGCTGGTCGTACTGGCCAGCCGTGCACAACACCTACTGCCCGCACGGCAAGCCCTATTTCCTGGCCTGGCATCGCGGCTTCCTGTATCGCTTCGAAGGTTGGCTGCGCAAGGTATCGGGCGATCCCAACCTGGTGCTGCCGTACTGGAACTACTACGCCAACCCTCAGGTGCCGGCGCAGTTCCTCGACCCGACGACTCCGCTCTACCACAGTGGGCGCACCGGTTCGGACGTCAGCGGGGCGCTCAGCCTAGACCCGTTCGCCAACAACATCACCAATTTCCAGCGTGGCCTGACCAATGCCTTCGAGCCGCTGCTCGAAACGCGCCCTCACAACCCGGTGCACAACCTAATCGGCGGGATCATGTCGTCGGTCCACTACTCGCCCTGGGACCCGTTGTTCTGGGTGCACCACGCCAGCATCGACCGCCTGTGGGCGGCTTGGTCCGCGGCCGGCGGCGGACGCCAACAGCCCGCCACGTCCGACAGCTACTGGAACCTAAGCTTCCAGTACGGCGCCGCCATCAAGCCCGTGCCGGCCGTGTGGACCACCACCACGACCCGTTACTTCGGCTATCAGTACGACGACGAGACCATGCCCACGTCGCTGCCCGCTCCGCCGCCACCGCCGCCCTCGTCCTCCGCGCTCGCGCCGACCTTCAGCCTGGCTGGCACGCTGCCGGCCAAGCCGGCCGCCGTCGCCGGGCCGCCGCTGGGTTCGTCCGCGCCGCTGACGCTGGACGAGCATTCGCTCAGCGTCGACGTGGCGCTCGGCGCGCAGGGCGCCAGCCGCGTGCGTTCGGCCATGCTCCAGCCGGCCGGTGCGAGCGCGGCGAACTCCGGCCCCGTGCGCGTGGTGCTCGACGACGTCCATCTCACCGGCCTGGGCGAGAAGGGCGGCTATTTCTACAAGGTCTACATCAACCTTCCCGACTCGTCCGCCAACGCTGGCCACGAGCGCAACTTCCTGCTGGGCATGGTCGGCCCGTTCGAGATCGAAGAGGCCCAGATGAAGGCCGCCATGCAGGGCAAGGGCATGCAGGGCATGCACGCCAGCGCCGGAAGCAAGGGCGCGCGGCTGGAGTTCCCGGCCACCGACGCCCTGCGGCGCATCTGGCCGATCCAGTTGGACAAGCTCAGCGTGTCCTTCGTGCGCGTCGATGGCAGCAAGCGGCCATCGAAGGGCCAGACCATCCGCATCGGCGCCTTCAGCGTCCAGGCCGATCCGGTCAAGTAGGCACATGGGCCCGGCGGCTCCTGCGCGGGCAGGGACCGCCGGCGCTACGGCTCGATACGCACCACGAGCTTGCCGAAGTTGCTCCCGCGCAACATGCCGATGAACGCCTGCGGCGCGTTCTCGAGCCCCTCGACGAGGTCTTCGCGGTATTTGATTTTCCCCTGCCTAACCCACTCGCTCATCGGCGCAAGGAACTCGCCAAAGCGCGGTCCGTAGTCGTCGAAGATGATGAAACCCTGCATGCGGATGCGCTTGGTCAGCAGCGTGCGCATGAGCAGTCCCATGCGGTCGGGGCCGGGCGGCAGCCGGGTGTCGTTGTATTGGGCGATCAGCCCGCACAGCGGAATGCGTGCCTTGGCGTTGAGCAGCGGCAGCACCGCGTCGAACACGGCTCCGCCCACGCTCTCGAAGTAGACGTCGATGCCTTGCCGGCAGGCCGCTTCCAATTGTTGCGGCAAGTCTTCGGCGTGGTGGTCGGCGCAGGCGTCGAAGCCCAGCTCGTCCACCACGTAGCCGCATTTCTCGTTGCCGCCGGCGATGCCGACCACGCGGCAGCCCTTGAGCCTGGCGATCTGACCCACCACCGAGCCGACCGCGCCGCTGGCGGCGCCGACCACCACCGTCTCCCCGGGCCTGGGCTGGCCGATGTCCAGCAGGCCCATGTAGGCGGTGAAGCCCGGCATGCCCAGCACGCCCAGCGCGAGCGATGGGCGCTCCATCCCCGGATCGAGCCGGCTCAGCCCGCGCCCATCGGACAGCGCAAAGTCCTGCCACCCGCCGTAGGCCAGCACCAGGTCGCCCTCGTGCCAGTCCGGATGCCGGGATGCCTCCACCCGCGCCACCGTGGCGCCGATCATCACATCGCCGACCGCCATCGGCTCGGCATAGGACTCCGCGTCGCTCATGCGCCCGCGCATGTACGGATCGAGCGAGAGATAGCGATTGCGCAGCAGCAGCTCGCCCTCGCCAGGCTCGGGCACCGGCCGCTCGACCAGCGCGAAATCGGCGGCGGAAGGCGCGCCGACCGGGCGGGCGGCGAGGGTGATCTGGCGATTGACGTGCGGCATCGCGGTCATGGACGTACACCGGGCTGGGTTGAACGAGTGCGGCTGGAAGATCGGGCGCCCGCCCACCTTTGGCGATCCTCCGTAGCGACGACGTGCAGATCAAGCGGCAGTGCCTATGGGGGACGGCCGCACCGCCGGGACTGCCCGGGAAGCCCCGGTGGCGCGGGCGGGCTGGCCCTGGCGTGCCCTGGGAAGCGCCAGGACCCGCCTTCTCATCCGTCCAATGGAAGCTGTGGTAGGAAATACATTCAAAGGCAGCCAGAAAAGGAGGTTGAGCCTTGGAGGATCGTGTAATGGAACAGGCTTCGCTCGGCGTGACCGGGCTCGACGACGTACTCAACGGTGGCTTCTCGCGGGGAAGGTTGTTCCTGCTCGAAGGCAGCCCCGGCACCGGCAAGACCACCATCGGGCTGCAGTTCCTGCTGGCCGGCCGCGATGCGGGCGAGCGGGTGCTCTACGTGACCATGTCCGAGACCGAGGACGAATTGCGCGGCACCGCCGCGGCGCACGGCTGGTCGCTGGACGGCGTGGGCATCTACGAATTGGTCCCGCCGGAAAACCTGTTGGATGAGGCGCAACAGCAAAGCCTGCTGTATTCCTCCGACCTGGAGCTGGGCGAAACCACCAATCGCATCTTCGAGGCCATGGAACGGATCGATCCGGACCGGGTGGTGCTGGACAGCCTTTCGGAGATACGCCTGCTCGCGCAGAGTTCGTTGCGCTACCGCCGCCAGATCCTCGCCCTCAAGCATTACTTCGCGCGCTCCGGCGCCACCGTGTTGATGCTGGACGACCTGACCAGCGACACCAACGACAAGACCGTGCACAGCGTCGCCCACGGCGTGCTCCGCCTGGAGGAGCTGTCGCCCGACTACGGCGCCGAGCGCCGCCGCATGCGGGTGGTGAAATACCGCGGCCGGCAGTTCCGCGGCGGTTTCCACGATTTCGTGATACGCCCCGGCGGAGTGCAGGTGTTTCCCCGGCTGGTGGCTGGCGAGCACGGCGAAGGCTACGAGCGTGACATGCTCTCGTGCGAACAGGACGAACTCAACGCGCTGCTCGGCGGCGGCATCGAGCGCGGCTCGAGCGTGCTGGTGCTGGGTCCGGCCGGCACCGGCAAGTCGCTGCTGACGCTGACCTTCGTCGCCGGCGCGGTGGCGCGCGGGGAGCGCGCCGGACTGTTCGTCTTCGACGAGGAGCGGGGCCTGCTGTTCCAGCGGGCGCTCGGGGTGGGCATCGACCTGCAGGGCATGGTCGACAGCGGCAGTCTGGTGGTGGAACAGATCGATGCCGCGCAGATGACACCGGGCGAGTTCTCCGCCCGCGTGCGCCAGCACGTGGATGCAGGCGTGCGTACGGTGGTCATCGACAGCCTCAACGGATACCAGGCCGCGATGCCGGAAGAAAAGGCACTGGTGCTGCACATCCACGAGTTGCTGCAGTTCCTGAACCGGCGCGGGGTCACCACGTTCCTGACGGTGGCGCAGCACGGGCTGGTCGGCGACATGAAGGCGCCGGTGGACGTTACCTACCTGGCCGACACGGTCGTGCTGCTGCGCTACTTCGAAGCGTCCGGCCAGGTGCGTCGCGCGATTTCGGTGGTGAAGAAGCGCACCAGTGCGCACGAGGACACCATTCGCGAGTACCGCATCGGCGCCCAGGGATTACAGCTCGGCGAGCCGCTGACGCAATTCCAGGGCGTGCTGCGGGGCGTACCGACGTTTATCGCGGACCGCAAGCAACGCCTGCTGCGGGACAGACCGTGATCCCTCATCTCTCCGAACGCATCCTCATCCTGGCGCCACACGGCCGTGACGCGCAGGTGGCTGCCGCCATCCTGGCGGAGGCCAGCTTGCGCTCGCACGTCTGCCCCTCGCTGGAGGCACTGGTCGCCGGCGTGAGCGCCGGCGCCGGCACCGCCCTGGTGACCGAGGAAAGCCTGTCGCAGGCGGACCTGTATCCGCTGGCCGCGTGGCTGGAGCAGCAACCGCAGTGGTCCGACTTCCCCTTCATCCTGATCACCCGCCGCGGCGGCGTCGAACGCAACCCCACCGCCAGCCGCCTGCTCGAAGTGTTGGGCAACGTTACCTTCCTGGAGCGGCCGTTCCACCCGACCACGCTGGTCAGCCTGGCGCAGGCCGCGTTGCGCGGGCGGCGCCGGCAATACGAGGCACGCGCGCGGCTGGAGGAGCTGCACGACAGCGAGCAACGTTTCCGCGCGGCGATCCGCGCGGTGCAGGGCGTGCTGTGGACCAATGACGCGGAAGGCATGATGCGGGGCGAGCAGCCTGGCTGGGCCCAGATGACCGGACAGGGCTTCGATGAATACCAGGGTCGGGGTTGGGCCGCGGCCCTGCACCCGGACGACGTGGAGCCGACGCTGCGGGCCTGGGAAGCCGCCCTGGCCAGCCGCAGCACCTTCCAGGTCGAGCATCGCCTGCGCACCGCCAGTGGTGAATGGCGCACCTTCAGCGTGTGTGCCATCCCCGCGTTCGACAGCAAGGGGAGCGTGCGCGAGTGGGTCGGCGTGCACACGGACGTCACCGAACAGCGCGCCACCGAGCAGTCGCTGCGCGAGCTCACCGCCACGCTGGAGCAGCGCGTGCGCGAGGAAACCGCTGCACGCCAGGAGGCGCTGGCCAAGCTGCACGAGGCGCAGAAGCTGGAAACCATCGGCCAGCTCACCGGCGGCGTGGCGCACGACTTCAACAACCTGCTGATGCCGATCACCGGCGCACTCGACATGCTGCATCGACGCTACAGCGACACCGACGCACGCACCGGTCGGCTGATCGACGGCGCGCTGCAATCGGCCGAGCGCGCCAAGATCCTGGTCCAGCGCCTGCTGGGCTTCGCCCGCCGCCAGACCCTGGAAACACAGGCGGTGGACATGGTGGCGTTGCTCGATGGCATGCGCGACCTGATCAAGAGTTCGGTCGGCGCGACCATCGAACTGCACACCGAATATCCGCCCAGCCTGCCGCATGCGTTGGCCGACCCGAACCAGCTGGAACTGGCGCTGCTGAACCTTTGCGTCAATGCCCGGGATGCCATGCCCAGGGGCGGCGCGCTCACCATCACGGCGGACGTGGTGGCGCCGGGTCGGGCCCAGCCCGAACTGCCGCGTCGCGACTATCTGCGCGTGTGCGTGGCCGATACCGGCACGGGCATGGACCAAAGCACCCTGGCGCGCGCGATCGAGCCGTTCTTCTCCACCAAGGAGACCGGTCGCGGCACCGGGCTGGGCCTGTCCATGGTGCATGGCCTGGCCGGCCAGCTCGGCGGCCACTTCGCGATTGCCAGCAAGCCGGGCAAGGGCACGCGGGTAGAGTTGTGGTTGCCACTCGCTCCCGCGGCGACCGTATCGCACCGGCGCGAGCTGCACCCGGGCCGCCCCCACACCGCCAGTCGTCCGCTGGACGTGTTGCTGGTCGACGACGAGCAACTGGTGCGCGACGGCACCGCCGCGATGCTGCGCGAGCTGGGCCATCGCGTGGTCGAGGCCGGCGGCGCCAGCGAAGCGCTGGAAAAGCTGCAGGACGGGCTGCAGGTCGACGTGGTGGTGACCGACTACAAGATGCCGCGCATGGACGGCGCGGAGCTGGCGCGACGCCTGCACCGGTCGTCGCCGCGGCTGCCGGTGCTGCTGATCACCGGCTACAGCGGCCACGCGGAGGACACCCAGGGATTGGCCCGCCTGGCCAAGCCGTTCCGGCAGGCGGACATCGCCGAAGCGCTGGACGAGCTGGTGCCGGTGGCGGCCGTGCAGGCTGGAGAGCGACTGGGCGCACGGGTCGGCTTGCCTTAGCCGGCCGGCCGACCCGCGGTCACGGCCGGCTCCCGCAGCAGTCGGCCGCGCCCCGTCACCCACTCAGCCGCGCCAGCACCTCGTCCAGCGACTGCTCCAGCGCGTCGATGCCTTCCCACGGATTCTTGCGCAGGCGCCTGAGCCGTTCGGGCGTGCTCCTGATGTCGAACGCGGCGCCGCTGCGGATCTTGCCCAGCTCCTCCCAGCGCAGCGGCACCGCCACCGGTGCGCCGGGCCGGCCGCGCAGCGAGTAGCTCGCCACCGCGGTGGCGCCGCGGCCGTTGCGCAGGTAGTCGACGAAGATCTTCTTGTTGCGGATCGATTTGGTCGACACCGCCACGAAGTCGACCGGGTGCGCGCCGGCCAGCGCCGAGGCGAACCCCTGCGCGAACTGCTTGACCGTTTCCCAGTCCGACGCGGGCTTGAGCGGCACCACCACGTGCAGGCCCTTGCCGCCGGTGGTGCGCAGGAACGATTCCAGCCCCATGTCCTTGAGCAGCTTGCGGGTCAGCCGCGCCGCGGCGACCACGCGCTCCCACGGCACGTCGGGGCCGGGATCCAGGTCGAACACCACGCGGTCGGCCCGATCCGGGTCGTCCACGTGGCTGCCCCAGGGATGGAACTCCAGCGTGTTGTACTGCACCAGCTCGATGATCGAGTCGGCGTCCTTGGGATACAGGTACACCGCCGAGGCGCCGGTTTCCTCCTTCAGCCGCGCCGAGCCCACGTAGTGCAGCCCGCCGGAAGGAATGTGCTTCTGGAAGAAGGAAGGGTGGCCGATGCCCTCGGGGAAGCGGATCAGCGACGTGGGCCGGCCGACCACGCCGGGCAGGAACCAGTCCATCACCGCGCGGTAGTAGTCCACCACGTCCTGCTTGGTGTAGCCGTCGTCCGGGTACAGCACCTTGTCCGGATGGGTGATGCGGATCGACGGCTCGCCCGTGGCCGGCTTGCCCTTGCCGCGCTTTTTGGCGGGTGCCTTCGGAGCGGCCGATGCCGGCGGCGCGCGATCGCCGTCGCGCAGGTCCTGTGGCTTCTTGTCCGGCCGCATGGTCTTCAGGCTCGCCTGGCGCAGCAGGTTCTGGTTGCCGATGCCGCGGTAATAGACCTCCGCCACCGCGGTGGGCTCGATCCACTTCGACTCGCGCGGCGCGCCTTCGGTATGGCCGATGGTGGGCTTGCTGCTGCCACCCTTGGCCAGCGTCTTCGACAGCGCGCGCAACTGCTCGTTGCTGAAGCCGGTGCCGACCCGGCCGACAAAGGTCCAGCCGCCGTCCGGGGCAGGGCGGGCCAGCAGCAGCGAGCCGAAACCCTCGCGCCCGCCCTTGGCCGGTGTGTAGCCGACCACCGCGAACTCGTCGGCCTCCAGCCGCTTGATCTTCAGCCAGTCGTCGCCGCGCCCGCCGCGGTAAGGGCTGTCGGCACGCTTGGACATGATGCCCTCGAGCTTCTGCTCGGCCGCCGCCTTGAACACCTCTGCGCCGTTGCCCACCACGTGGGAGCTGTAGGACAGGTGCGCCGGAGCGTCCTGCAGCAGCGCCTCGAGCACTGCCTTGCGCTCGATCAGCGGCGTGCGCGAGAGATCCCAGCCTTCCAGGTAGGGCACGTCGAACAGCATGTAGGCCAGCGGCGCGTTGGCCTCGCCCGAGAGCGTCTTCTGCAAGCCGTTGAAGTCGGGCTGGCCGTCGGCATCCAGCGCGATCAGCTCACCGTCCAGCCGCGCCGAGTTGAGGCCCAGTGCCTGCACCGCCTGCAGGATGTCGGGGATCCTGTCGTCCCAGGGCAGGGCGTTGCGCGACCACAGGTGCACCTCGCCGTCCGCGATGGCAGCGAGGATGCGATAGCCGTCCCACTTCACCTCGTGCAGCCAGCCATCTCCGGTGGGCGGGTCATCCTTGAGCCGCGCCGTTTCCGGTTCGTAGAACTCGGCGTCGATACGCGCCTTGCGCGCGCCCTGCGCGTTCGCGGCCAGCTCCACGGCTTTCCCGTGGCGGTGCGCCTTGGCCTTGGGCGGCGCCTTGCGGCGTGCACGGGCGAGCTTCTCGGCCACCTCCTTGGCGCCGCCGCTCTTGCCCGCGGCGGCCTTGGTGCTGGCGACCATGCGCGCATCGAGCAGGTCGTCCGCCTCGAGCTCGCCGGCGAACTGGTCCTTGTCGTGGAACAGGAACCAGGTCGGCTGGCGCGAGGGCTTGCCGCTGCGCACCAGGTGCCAGGCGCCCTTGAGCCGGTCGCCGTAGAGCTCGAACTGCAGGTGGCCCTTCTCCAGCTGCGCCTCCGGGTCGTAGGGCGTGGACCAGTAGCCGCGATCGAAGGTATCCACGTGACCGGCGCCGTAACCCTCCGGGATGTCGCCCTGGAAATCGGCGTAGCTGACCGGGTGATCCTCCACCTCCACCGCCAGGCGCTTGACCTTGGGGTCGTAGGACGGTCCCTTGGGCACCGACCAGGACTTGAGCGCATCGCCCACCTGCAGCCGGAAGTCGTAGTGCCGCCGGCTGGCGTGGTGCAACTGCACCACGAAGATCGGCCGCGCACCGGTGCGGACGGAGCTTTCGGCCAAAGGTTCCGGGGTGCGATCGAAGCGGCGTTTGCGCTTGTATTCCTGGAGGCTCACGCGGGGGCTCGCGGCAGCGGTGGTGCACAAGCTGTCGCACTTGGGCCGTGAAAGAGCGGTCGAACACGCTCCCGTCCCGAGACCGGCCTGTCAAAGGCCTCGCAGAGGCCAGTACCTGCGCATCCGTTCGATCACTGTGCCGTCCAGCGCGGGGGACCGGGCGCACAGCAGTGCGGGCTCGCCCCTGCGTGTCCGGCTGACCCGCCGCATGGCTGACAACCCGAGCGGGGTCATCTGCACATCGTCGCCCTCCTCGAATGCCCACCAGGACCGTCGATACGCGCGAAGCTCGGTAAACACCCCGACATCGTCTGGCACCAGGGCGGCCATGCGGCGCCGGCCTGTCGTGCGCGCACGGTCGCGAATGAAGGTCTCGTCCTCGGGGTTGTCACACTCGAGGAAAAGCTCGCCCCGCCCGGAAGACTCCATTCGGAAATAAGCCTCCTCCAAGGTGCCGCTGCCAGCGTCGCCGAAATACAGGCCGCGAACGGGCCCCTGGCCGTCGACCACGAAAAAGACGGAAAGCGGAACCCGCGTCTGCTCCGGCAGGTAGAACACCAGGTAGTGGATCAGCGGCATGGTAGGTCTGCGGCAGTTGCGGTCGTGGTGTGACCTCGGCTCACTGAATCGCCCAGGGTTTCCTAGACATCTCAGGGCCATGGAAAATGGCCTATTCGGAGGTGTCCATGAGCAGCAAGCGGTATACGGATGAGTTCAAGGTAGAGGCGGTCCGCCAGGTGACGGATCGCGGGTTCAAGGTGG
>NZ_DASZBH010000006.1:0-82268 GCF_035944355.1 Frateuria sp.
GCCGACGTGTTCGACTACATCGAGATGTTCTACAACCCCAAACGCCGCCACGGTTCAAACGGCGACCTGTCGCCTGTAGAGTTCGAACGGCGCTACGCGCAACGAGGGTCCTGAGTGTCTACGGAACCCTGGGCGATTCACAGAGATAGCGTACTCCTGCCCATCTTTCACCCACATCACGGCGTCACTCTGGCCACTTTTGCCTGTAATCGTCGCCCTAAATGTCGGATCCTTGTCGTCGTACTTCACCCATGACGGCAGGCTGCTCTTCAAGCGCACTTCGTCGCCGGCGGAAACCAGGCCATTCTCCAAGAGCACCTTCATGGTTTTTGGGCGACTTTTCTTGGTGGAGGCTTCGCGTTCCTCCTCCTTCTTCTTGATTTCTATCTGGTACTGGCGTGCTTCTTGAAGGGGAATAACGACCTTTGGGACCACAAGAACCTTGTCGTCGACTTTGTATGGCGTTATCGATACGCACGTGATGTCGATATCGAAGTCTCGCAACCAAAGGACGCTCGTCGTAACCTCGGGAGAAAAGCCTTCCGAGCATAGGATGATTCTTGGCTTGGTCGAGAGCTCGGAAAATGAATCGGACTCCACGAATTCCAGAATCCGGTTGACTGCTTCCGGCTCGGTGAGCACCTCATTGTCGTGCTTCTTCTTGTAGCTGATGTAGTACGGAACAAGCTTCTCGATGGTCATGGACGAGACCATGGCTGCGTAGCGGATGGCTTGAAGATCGGCGTAACCGGCGGCGAGGTCGCGCTTGAGCTCTACGACTACCAGGTTGCCCTGCCTATCGACCGCCAGAAGATCCAGTCTGTCGGCGCTTTTCACGAACCGGTCGAATTCCACGCTGACCACCAAAAGATCCTCGCCGAGTATCTCGGGGTTGGCGCGCACCCACTCCTCGATGTGCGTCCGTTCCCAAATCTCTAGGTTGACGAAGCTGCTCGGCGAAACCCTGGTGGCTTTGTCCAGTCCTTTCGAAATGCTAAAGATCACAAGCTCATCCTCCACTTATTTGCCAGAGTCGTTGGAAACGTCTGCGCTTGACGCTGCAGGCAGCGATGCAGCCACTTCTCTGAAGGAAGCTAGTGCTGCCTCCAGATGGTCAACAATCTCCTGCGCCAGCACGTCCGGCGGGGGAAGGTTGTCGAGGTTGTCGAGGCTTTCGTCCTTGAGCCAGAAGATGTCGAGGCTGGCCTTGTCGCGGGCGATAAGGGTGTCGTAGTCGAAGTATTTGAAGCGCTCGGTTTCGGTGCGCTTGTGGCGGTTGGCGCTGTGGTAGCAGTCGATGAAGTCCTGCAGGTCGTCGCGCTTGAGCGGTTTGGTCTTGAGGGTGAAGTGCTTGTTGGTGCGCAGGTCGTAGATCCACACGCCCTTGGTGTGCACCTTGCCGTCCTTGGGCTTGTTGTCGAAGAACAGCACGTTGGCCTTGACACCCTGCGCGTAGAAGATGCCGGTGGGCAGGCGCAGCAGGGTGTGCACGTCGCAGGTTTCCAAGAGCTTGCGGCGGATCTTCTCGCCCGCGCCGCCCTCGAACAGCACGTTGTCCGGCAGCACCACGGCGGCCTGGCCGGTGGTCTTGAGCATGGTGACGATGTGCTGCAGGAAGTTGAGCTGCTTGTTGGAAGTGGTCTGCCAGAAGTCCTGGCGCTCGTAGGTGAGCGCGTCGCGGTCTTCCTCGCCGTCCTCGTTGGTGATGGTCATGCTGCTCTTCTTGCCGAAGGGCGGATTGGCCAGCACGTAGTCGACCGTTTTCCACGGTTCGGAGATCAGCGCGTCGGCGCGCTCCACGGAGGGCGCGCCATCCAGTTCGCCGATGTTGTGCAGGAACAGGTTCATCAGGCACAGGCGGCGCGTGCCGGCGACGATCTCGTTGCCGTGAAAGGTTTCGTGCCGCAGGAAGCGGCCCTGCTTCTGGTCCAGCGGCACGCCGGGGCGGGTAAGCCACTCGTGCACGCCCAGGAAAAATCCCCCCGTTCCGCAAGCCGGGTCCGCCACCGTCTTCATCGGCTCGGGGTTGACGCACTCGACCATCGCCTGGATCAGCGCGCGCGGGGTGAAGTACTGGCCAGCGCCGCTCTTGGTGTCCTCGGCGTTCTTCTGCAGCAGGCCCTCGTAGAGGTCGCCCTTGACGTCGGCGTCCAGGCTCAGCCAGTTCTCCGCGTCGATCATCTGCACCAGCCGGGAGAGCTTGGCCGGGTCCTGGATCTTGTTCTGCGCCTTGAAGAAGATCGCGCCGAGCATGCCCGGCTCCTCGCCGAGCTTGTGCAGCACGGTGAGGTAGTGCGCCTCCAGCGGTTCGCCGGTCCTGGTCTTGAGACTGTTCCAGTCGCAGCTGCGCGGGATGTGCGTGGCGCGGTTGTGCGGCGGCTGGGCATATTCGTGCGCGAGCTTGAGGAACAGCAGGTAGGTCAGCTGTTCCAGGTAGTCGCCGTAGCCCACGCCGTCATCGCGCAGCGTGTGGCAGAAGTTCCAGATCTTCTGGACGAGGGTGTTGCTGTTCATGCGGTGGTCCTGGGCTTGCGGCCGCGCGGCCTGGTGGCGCCGTCGCGCGTGGCGCGTTCGGCACGAATGCGTTCCAGCAGCGCGCTGGCGGGTTCGTCGTTGGGGTCCTGCGGCACCAGTTGGCCGGAGAAGGCGGCTTTGAGGATGTTTTTACGCTGGGCGTCCCCTTGTCTTAACCCCAGCTCCACGCTGACTTCCTGCGCAGCCACGGCGTCAAGCATAGGGGAGAGCATCGCCAGGATTTCGGCGCTTTCCAACTCTGGAGCGATGGGAACGGGGAAGGCCCGGAGCATTGTCATGTTGATAGACGCGAGATTGGTGGTCTGCTTGCCAGCCGATTTGAACCAGGTCCTTCCGAACGTATTTCCGTGGTGGGAGATCAGTTCGGGTGGTGTGGCCGGGAGGTAAGGACGCAGGCGGAATACATGGTTTTGGTGGATGCATTCGGGCACCTCGCCGCGCCAAACCCAGCCGCGACCGAGCTTGTCCAGATCGCCGCCTTCGTTGAAAAGCACGTCTCCCGGCCGCAGGCGTAGCTCTTCGATGTCGGCCTCGGCAGCTTCGATGGTCTTAATTTGAGAGAGGTCGAGATAGCCACGTTGGACATTTGCCACGCGGAGGTATGGCACCTCACGGACTGGTGCCGTGGTCGAACGTTTCATGCCTTTGGCGACGCCTGACGCAATTTCGCCCACCATATCCAGACTCGCCCATGCCCAACCGCTAGGAAGCATTGGCAAACCGTCGGTGTCGGGCGCGACGGGTTCTGGGTATTTGGCTTGCCAGCCCTTGGGCGCGGTCTTGCCTTGTTCGGCGTACTTGGCGAGCTGCTTCGCCTCCCAGCGGGCGCGGCGTTCGGTGAGGATGCGCTGGAGCAGGTCGGCGCCGGTTTCCTGGCGTTCGCCAGAGCGGGCGCGGGCGGCGCGCCAGTCGGCGGTGAGGGTGCCTTCCACGGCGGCCTTCAGCAGCGACTGACGGTACTGCGCCAGCTTGCGCTGCGCCGCCTTCAGTTCGGCCACGCCGGCGTCGAGGTCGGACAGCAGCTCTTCGAGCTTTTCGACGATGCGAACCTGCTCGCCCTGTGGCGCGAGCAATAGCGGATAAGCGGCGAGGGCCGGGCCTTCAATGCTCGCGACGGTAGTCCCGTCTTTCGAGCAGCGATCAAGAATGTCCCGCTCTCTTGAGATGAGTTGCCAAGCCAGGAAGCGTGCGCTCACTCCAGCCTCAGGCACAAACGCCCGCATGTCTTGATTGACTGTTACGGGAACCCGATTAACCGCCACGGGCAAGGTGCGAGACAGAATCCCCGATCGCACCACAACGAGGACGCTGTCCTCGGGGATCAGGGTCAGACGGTCAAGAGCTTTGGTGGTGACCGTGTCTTCGCTTGCGTCGATGTCAAAGACTTTCATGTCCTTGGGCGACACCCAAGGTACGTCTCCGTCGACCCAATAGGACGGGTCACTCTTTGAGGGAGTTCCGCCACCCGAAGCGGTGGCTACCTCCACGATCGTCGCGAGAGTCCAGCCCTTCGGAACATCAACTTCGATCAAGCCACCAACTCCTCATTCATCTCCGCGAGCAGCCCGTCGAGCGGCTCGCCAAACACTTGCCACGCCTTCTGCAGTCCGCCCTTGGCGGCGAGTTGGGCGTAGTCGAAATCCTCGCGGCTGATCGCGCAGCTGGACGCGATGTGGTCCTTGATCAGCCGCAGCCACTCGGTCTGTTCGGGGGTGAACGCCGTGGTGCGCTGCGCATTGTGGCGGAAGATCCAGCCTTGGAAGCGCTTGTCCACGCTGTCGGCGAAGGGCTTGAGTTCGTCGTCCAGCCCCAGCGCGAAGCGCACCAGCGCGACCAGGTCGGTGAGCTGGCGGCGGGTGTCGGCGCCCTTGACCTGGCTTGCCTGCACGCGGGCGTAGGCGCTCCACAGCTTTTCGCTGGTGAGCATGAGCGGCGGGCGGCCGAGCGCCTCGTGCAACTCATCGACCATGGCGTAGGTGAGCGGGCGGCGCTGGTAGGGCTGGGCGTAGAAGAAGGCCAGCGCCGCGATCTCGTCCTTGTTCGCTTTCAGGTAATCGGCGAACGCCTGCACGGTGGCCTGCGCCTTCGCTTCGGCCTGGGCGCCGTAGCCGGAGAAGGTGACCTGGTCGGTGTTGATGTGGTCGATCAGTTGCTCGTGCTCGCGGCGCGCGGTTTCGATGACATTGCGCAGCTCCGGATCGTCGAGCGGCTGGCAGGCGGCGGCGATGCGCTGCTCGCGGGCGGCGTCCAGCTCGGCGGCAGCGAGCGTGTCCTCGTTGCGGGTGATGCCGGCCGCCTTGGCCGCATCCAGCGCGTCGGCGACCACGCGGTCAGGGTCCACCGCTTCGATCAGGCCGCGGGCGAGGTCGCGCAGGCCAAGCCCGTTGGCAGCCTTGCTGATGCGTGCCTGCGCCTTGTCGTCCAGTTGCTTGGCCAGGCGCACGAGGCGGTTGCCGAGGCTGAGCACGGTGTCTTCGTCGCGGCCGCCCACGGCGATGCTCCTGAGCAGCTGGTCGAGGCTGGCGTTGGGCTTGCGTTCCATCGGGCGGCTTTCGGTCTTGAGCGATTTCTCCACGCCCACCGCGTCGATCAGCACGAAGCGGGTCTTGGCGCTGTCGGCGCTGGCGCTGACCTTTTTCAGCGATTCGTAGTCCAGGCTGCGCACGCCGCGGCCTTTCATCTGCTCGTAGTAGCCTTTCGAGCGCACGTCGCGCATGAAGAGCAGCACTTCCAGCGGCTTGACGTCGGTGCCGGTGGCGATCATGTCGACAGTGACGGCGATGCGCGGGTGGTAGTCGTTGCGGAAGTTGGAGAGCACCGTGTCGGGGTCGTCCTCGGCCCGGTAGGTGACCTTCTTGCAGAAGGCGTTGCCTTCGCCGTAGACCTCGCGCACGATCTGGATGATGTCGTCGGCGTGGCTGTCGGTCTTGGCGAAGATCAACGTCTTGGGCACTTCCTGGCGGCTGGGGAAGAGGGTGGTTTCCACGGCGCGCTTCATCTCCTGGATGACGGCGCGGATCTGGTTGGGGTTGACCACGGAGCGGTCGAGCTCCTTGCCGGTGTAGGCGATGTCCTCATCGGTTTCGGCCCAGCGCTTCTTGCGGGTTTCGCGGTGGCGGTGGTCGATCCATTCCCTGGCCTTGACCTCGGCGCCGGCCTTGGTGATCCGGGTTTCGATCTCGTAGACGTCGTAGCCCACGTTGACGCCGTCGATCACCGACTGCTCGTAGCTGTATTCGGCCACCACGTTTTCGTTGAAGAAGCCGTAGGTGCGCTTGTCGGGCGTGGCGGTGAGGCCGATCAGGAAAGCGTCGAAGTAGTCCAGCACCTGCTTCCACAGGTTGTAGATGCTGCGGTGGCACTCGTCGATGACGATGAAGTCGAACGTCTCGATCGGCACGGCCGCGTTGTAGCGGACCTCGCGTGCCGGCTTGCTGCCGGGCGGCAGCTCGGCGAGCGAGATGTCCTCGGCCGACTCGTCGATCGCCTCGCCGGAGAGGATGGAATACATGCGCTGGATGGTGCTGATGCACACCTGCGCGTGCGGGTCGATGTGGCTGCTCGACAGGCGCTGCACGTTGTACAGCTCGGTGAACTTGCGGCCGTCGTCCGGCGGCGTGTAGGCCATGAATTCCTGGTGCGCCTGCTTGCCGAGGTTGCGGGTGTCGACCAGGAACAGGATGCGCCTGGCACCGCCGAACTTGAGCAGGCGGTAGACCGAAGTAATTGCGGTGAAGGTCTTGCCGGCGCCGGTGGCCATGTGCACCAGGGCGCGCGGCCGGGCCTGCGCGAGCGACTTCTCCAGGCCGGTGACGGCGCCGACCTGGCAGTCGCGCAGGTTCTCGGTGGTCAGCGGCGGCATCTGCGTGGTCAGGCGCTGGCGCAGGGTGTCTGGCTCGGCGGCCCAGGCGGCAAGCGTGCGCGGCTGGAAGAAGTGGAACACCTCGCGTGCCCGCGGGCGCGGATCGCCGCCGTCGGTAAAGTGGATGATCTGGCCGGTGCTTTCATAGAGGAAACGCAGCGGCGGGCTGTCCTTGCGCCACTTCAGACGGGCGCCGGCGTAGCGCTTGGTTTGGGCCTCGTGGACGGTGAGGTTTTCGCCGGCTTCGTCGCGCTTGGCTTCGATCACGCCGACCGGCTGGCGGTCCACGAAGAGCAGGTAGTCGGCCGGGCCGGTGTCGGTGGGGTACTCGCGCACCGCGATGCCGCTGGCGACGCCGAGGTTGATCGAGCCTGTATCCTGAAGGGTCCAGCCCGCGTCCTGCAATTTCCGGTCGATCACTTCCCGCGCACGTGCCTCGGGTGTCATGGGCGATTCCCCCTGAATCGTTGCCGGGGAAGTGTAGCGGGCGGCGGGGGCTTTTTCGGACGCGGCGGTGCATGTTGGCCGCGAGTCAATTGCAAGGGCGACGCCGGTGTCGGCTGACGTATGCTTTCGCGGGCTCCTGGGGCGACTCAGGAAGCTTCTGCCGTACACGCCTTTCTCTAGCCCACTCTAAGGACAGAGCCATGCCCGTCGAATCCCTCAGCGAGATTCTCATCTACGCCACGGACGGTGGCGCCGTCGAGGTGCGGCTGGACAGCCGGCGCGAGACGCTGTGGCTAAGCCTGAACCAGATCGCGGCGCTGTTTGATCGTGACAAATCGGTCATCTCCCGCCACCTGCGTAACGTGTTCAAGGACGAGGAACTGGAGCGCTCGGCAGTTGTTGCAAAAAATGCAACAACTGCGGAAGACGGCAAGACTTATCAGGTCGAGTACTTCAACCTCGATGCGGTCCTCTCGGTCGGTTACCGGGTCAATTCGGTGCAGGGCACTCGCTTCCGCCAATGGGCCACCCACACCCTGCGCGAGCACCTCACCCGCGGCTACACGCTCAACCGGCAGCGCTTCGAATCCAATGCGCGTGAGCTCGAGGCCGCGCTGCAGCTAGTGCGCAAGGCGGCGCAGAGTCCGGAGCTGCATGCCGACATGGGGCGCGGGCTGGTCGATATCGTCAGCCGCTATGCGCAGACCTTCCTGTGGCTGCAGCGCTACGACGAGGGGCTGCTGGCCGAGCCGCCCGCGCAGGAGGGTGGCACGTTGCCGACGATGGCGCAGGCGCGCGCTTCGCTGGCGGTGCTCAAGGTCGACCTCATTGCACGTGGCGAGGCCACCGACTTGTTTGCACGCGAGCGCGGCGACGCGTTCGAGGCGTTGATGGGCAACCTTGACCAGAGCGTGTTCGGCGAGCCTGCCTACCCCACGGTCGAGGCCAAAGCGGCGCACCTGCTGTACTTCGTGATCAAGAACCATCCGTTCAGCGATGGCAACAAGCGTAGCGGGGCGTTCCTGTTCGTGGACTTCCTGCACCGCAACAGCCGCCTGCTCGGCGCCGATGGGCAGCCGGTGATCAACGACATCGGCCTCGCGGCGCTGGCGCTGCTGGTGGCCGAATCCGACCCGGCGCAGAAGGAAACGATGATCCGGCTGGTAATGAATATGCTCGTGGCAGGGGGCACGACCTGATGCAGCCTTGGTGAGAGTGTGGATGCCAAGCCACCCATGACTTTCGGCCGTGTCTGATTGCCAGTGCCTCAGGCAAAACTCCCGCGGCCCTATGCCGCTCGTCACCCTCGTGGTGCCGCCTGCACGGCTTGTCGCTCCGCTCATCCCACAAGGACCCCTATGCGCCGTCATCTCTCCACCGCAATCTGCCTGGCCCTGGCCGGGTTCACTATGGCCCCGCTGGGCGCCGCGTCGGCCGCCGAGGCGCGGCTTACGACGACGCAGTTGCCGCGTGGCGTGGTGCCCACGCACTACGACGTGGCGGTGACGCCGCATGCGGACAAGATGACGTTCGACGGGCAGGTGGCGATCACGCTGACGGTGACCAAGTCGACCAGCTCGATCACGCTCAATGCGGCGGACCTGAGCTTCTCCAAGGTGTCGCTGACGCCGGAGAAGCTGAAGATCGCGGTTCCCGAGCCGAAGGTATCGGTGGATGAGAAAGCGCAGACCGCCACGTTCACCTTCGATCATCCGATTCCCGCCGGCACCTACCGCCTGGCGATGACCTACACCGGCAAGATCGGCACGCAGGCCAACGGCATCTTCGCGCTGGACTACGACACCAAGGCCGGCAAGAAGCGCGCGCTGTACACGCAGTTCGAGAACTCCGACGCGCGCCGCTTCATTCCCTCGTGGGACGAGCCCAACTACAAGGCCACCTTCACGCTGACGGCCACGGTGCCGAGCAACGAGATGGCGGTGAGCAACATGCCGATCGCCTCGAAGAAGGATCTGGGCAACGGTCTGACCGAGGTGCATTTCGGGCAGTCGCCGAAGATGTCGACCTACCTCCTGTTCTTCGGCCTGGGCGACTTCGAGCGCGCCACCCTGAAGGCCGAGGGCGGTACCGAGATCGGCGTGATCACGCAGAAGGGCATGATCGACCAGGCCAAGTTCGCGCTGGATTCCTCCAAGCAGGTGCTGAAGGAATACAACGACTACTTCGGCGTGCCGTACCCGCTGCCCAAGCTGGACAACATCGCCGCGCCGGGCCAGAGCCAGTTCTTCTCGGCGATGGAGAACTGGGGCGCAATCTTCACCTTCGAGTATTCGCTGCTGCTCAACCCGCAGATCTCCACGCAGCTGGACAAGCAGCGCGCGTTCAACGTCGCCGCGCACGAGATGGCGCACCAGTGGTTCGGCGACCTGGTGACCATGAGCTGGTGGGACGACCTGTGGCTCAACGAAGGCTTCGCCTCGTGGATGGCCTCGCGCACCACGCAGAAGCTGCATCCGGAATGGCACACCGACCTCGACGCCGTCGGCGTGCGCGAAGGCGCCATGTCGCAGGACTCGGTCGCCACCACGCATCCCATCGTGCAGCACGTGGAGACGGTGGAGCAGGCCAGCCAGGCGTTCGACGCGATCACCTATTCCAAGGGCGAGGCGGTGATCCACATGCTGGAAGGCTACGTGGGCGAGGACGCCTGGCGCACCGGCGTGCGCAACTACATCAAGGCGCACGAGCACGGCAACACGGTATCGGACGACCTGTGGAAGTCGGTGCAGGCCGCGGCCGGCAAGCCGATCACGCAGATCGCGCACGACTTCACGCTGCAGCCGGGCATCCCGCTGATCGAGGTGCGTGCGGCCGCCTGCTCCAACGGCAAGACGGAGATCGCGCTGCGCCAGGGCGAGTTCACCCGTGACCGGCCGAACAAGACGCCGCTGCACTGGCACGTGCCGGTGATCGCCAAGACGGTGGCCGGCAAGGAAGTGCGCATGGTGGTCGACGGCAAGGCCACGCTGAGCGTGCCGGGCTGCGGTCCGGTGCTGGTCAACGCCGGCCAGACGGGCTACTACCGCACGCTGTACGCGCAGAACAACTTCGACGCTCTGAAGGGCCAGTTTGCGAAGCTCGCTCCGATCGACCAGCTCGGCCTGCTGGGCGACACCTGGGCGCTGGGCATGGCCGGCAATGAGCCGGTGTCCAACGTGCTGGCGCTGATCACGGCCACCCCGGCCGACGCCGACCCGCAGGTGTGGGCCGAAGTGGCCGGCTATCTGTCGGCGCTGGACAACTACTACCGCGGCGACCAGGCCCGCCAGCAGCGCCTGCGCACGTTCGCGCTGGCCCAGTTGCACCCGGTGTTCGCCAAGATCGGCTGGGAAGCCAAGGCCGGCGAGAGCGTGCCGACCGCCAACCTGCGCATGCAGCTGATCGGCGTGATGGCCGACCTGGGCGACCAGCAGGTGATCGGCGAGGCCCGTCGCCGCTTCGCCGCGCAGAAGACCGACCCGGCCGCCTTGCCGGTGGCGCTGCGCAAGACCGTCACCGCGATCGTCGCCCAGCACGCCGACGAAGCCACTTGGGATCACCTGCACGCGCAGGCCAAGGCCGAGACCACGCCGCTGATCAAGGACCAGCTCTACAGCATGCTCTCGATCCCCGAGAACGATGCGCTGGCCCAGCGCGCGCTGGAACTGGCGCTCACCGGCGAGCCGGGCGCCACCAACAGCGCCGGCATGATCCGCGCGGTGGGCTACCGCCATCCGGAGATGGCGTTCGACTTCGCCGTGGCGCACAAGGACCAGGTGGACAAGCTGGTCGACGCCCAGTCCGCTACCCGCTACTACCCCGCGATCGGCGCCGGCTCGACCAAGCCGGAAATGATCCAGAAGATCCAGGACTACGCGCAGAAGTACATCGCGCCGACCTCCCGCCGCGTGGCCGACCAGGTCATCGCCAACATCAAGTACCGCATGATGATCCGCCAGGATCGTCTGCCGTCCATCGACGAGTGGCTGGAGAAGCATTCGGGCTGAGGCAGGACGCACGCTGCAAGGAACGAGGCCCCGCATCGCGGGGCCTTTTTCTTGCGCGCCGGCCATGGAGCAGGCCGCTGGCGGATGCGAGCTCGCGGGCCAGCCGCCGAGATCGTTCGGATCGATCCGGTTGCGACGGCAGGCATCGATAGGTTTCATCGAACGGCATGACCTCTGACCCTGGCCGGTAACCGTGCAGGGCATACGCTGCATGCGCCATCTGGTGGATGGCCTTCACCGATCGGATGGCAGGGCGGCGCCGGTGCCTGGTATCAGCCATGCGCTGGACAGGCAGGCCGTTCAGTCCCCATGGGCATCGGGCCAAACCCCTGGCCCTCCATGGGTTCTCCACATCGATGAGAAGCAGGTATCCCCATGAACGCATCCTTCTCGACCCAGGCGGGCGTACCCCGCCGGGCAGCGTTGCGGAAGCTGGCCCGGGTGGCGGCCGTTGGCGTCTGTGCAGCGGCGGTCTGCGCCGCGACCCTGGCCGATGAGCAGACGACCGGCAGGGTGTTCGGCAATGCGCCGGCCGGCAGTTCGGTAGTGATCCGCAGCGACTTTGGGCTCCAGCGCGAGGTGCCGGTGGACGCCGCCGGCCGCTACATGGCCAGTTGGCTGCCGGTGGGCGTCTACACGGTTACGGCGATGGCGAACGGCAAGGCCCTCGTCGAGCACCAGGGCGTCCCGATACTGGTAGACCGTGGCTCCAGGGTGGACTTCGCCTGCACGCTGGGGCGCTGTTCGCAGATGGCGCAGAGGTAGGCGGCGCGCGCGTCCTGTAGGGCAAGCGCGGCCGCTGACGAGGGACCGAGCGGTAGTGCCGTGTGATGCCCCGCCAAGGGCGTCCCCATCCGCCCGGCGGCCCTTCCCCCGCGTTCGCGGGGGAAGGATCCCGAAGGGCGGATGGGGAGATCGTGCGTTGAACTCACTCCCAGGCGCCTCCTCCAGCACCCGCCGGGAAGTCCGGAAGCGCGATGCGGCGACACGCGCTTCATGCAAAGGGTGACTTCTGACCCATCGGCGACCGGCCTGTGTCGGATACGCTATGCACGGTTCCGGAAAGCTCCCCCCAAGCGGCCGGAACCACGGACGGTCCCTCGCCTGGCGTTCAACCTGCCGGCTTGCCGAACCTTCCACTGATCCTAGGGCGCAACGCCAAACCCCTGGCGGCCCGCGGCTCTCCCACATCGAACCAAAAGAAGGTAACCCAAATGAAGAAGCTCAACTCGATGGTCGCGGCCTTCGCGGTCTGCGGTCTGCTCGGCTCCGTCGCGGCGTACGCACAGGCCACGGCCGGCGATGTTTTCGGCAAGGCGCCGGCAGGCGACACGGTCTTCGCGAAGAACACGAGCAACGCCACCCAGCGCGAGGTGAAGGTCGATGACAAGGGCCGCTATTCGATCCGCTCGCTGCCGGCGGGCGTCTACGACGTCACGCTGATGGAGAACGGCAAGCCGGTCGTCAAGCACGCCAACGTGCCGGTGGTGGTAGGCCGTGGCATCAAGGTCGATCTCAACGCTTCGGCCTCGGGCACGGGCCAGCAGTAAGCGCGGTCCAGCTCGGAGCGGGTGACTCACAAAAAAGCCCGGCGCCTTTCGGCGCCGGGCTTTTCCTTTGAGAAAGCGCGGGCGGCCCGCGCCTCCGGCTCAGAGTGCTTCGAAGATGCCGGCCGCACCCATGCCGGTGCCGATGCACATGGTCACCATGCCGTACTTCTGCTTGTGCCGGCGCAGGCCGTGCACCAGGGTCGCCACGCGGACGGCACCGGTGGCGCCGAGCGGGTGGCCGAGCGCGATGGCGCCGCCCAGCGGGTTGACCTTGGCCGGGTCGAGCTCGAGGTCCTTCATCACGGCCAGCGCTTGCGCGGCGAAAGCTTCGTTGAGTTCGATCCAGTCGAGTTGATCGCGGCTGATGCCCGTGCGCTTGAGCGCCAGCGGGATGGCTTCCTTGGGGCCGATGCCCATCACCTCCGGCGGCACGCCGGCCACCGCGTAGCCGACGAAGCGGGCCAGCGGCTGCAGGTTGTATTCCTTCACCGCCTTCTCGCTGGCGATCAGCACGGCGCCGGCGCCATCGGACATCTGGCTGGAGTTGCCGGCGGTCACGCTGCCGCCGCACTGGCCGTTGCGGAACACCGGCTTCAACTTGGCCAGCACCTCCGGCGTGCTGCCCGGGCGCGGGCCTTCGTCCTGGCTGATCACGCGGCTGTCGGTGACGATGGTGTCGTTGACCAGGTCCGGGTAGTGGTCGTCGAGCTGGAACGGCGTGATCTCGTCCTTGAACTCGCCGGCGGCCTGCGCGGCCAGGGCGCGCTCGTGGCTGCGCGCGGCGAAGGCGTCCTGGTCCTCGCGGCTGACCTTCCACTGCTTGGCGACGTTCTCGGCGGTGATGCCCATGCCGTAGGCGATGCCGACGTGCTCGTTGTCGAAGATCGCCGGGTTCATGGCGACTTTGTGGCCCATCATCGGCACCATGCTCATGCTTTCGGTGCCGCCGGCGATCATCAGGTCGGCTTCGCCCAGGCGGATCGCGTCGGCGGCGTAGGCCACCGCCTGCAGGCCCGAGGAGCAGAAGCGGTTGATGGTCACGCCCGGCACGGTGTGCGGCAGGCCGGCCAGCAGCACGCCGATGCGCGCCACGTTCATGCCTTGCTCGGCCTCGGGCATCGCGCAGCCGATCACGGCGTCGCCGATGCGGTGCGGGTCGATGCCCGGCGCCTGCGCCATCACGGCGCGGATCACGTGGGCGAGCATGTCGTCCGGGCGGGTGTTCCTGAACACGCCGCGCGGCGCCTTGCCGACCGGCGTGCGGGTGGCGGCGACGATGTAGGCGTCCTGGATTTGCTTCGTCATGGCTTATCGTCCGAATGGAGTGGAAACGGGGAACAGGGAACGGGGAACGTGCGGCTGGCGCTTGCGTGGGCTGCCTGATCGAACGTCGCGTTCTCGTGCCCTCCAATCAAAAAGCGGTTCGGGAACCGGGCCGGGGCAGGGCGGCGACCGCAAGGCTTGCTGCAGTTCGCACGTTCCCTGGTCCCCGTTCCACGATCCCCACCTCGTCAGTTCCTGAGCGGCTTGCCGGTGGCCATGGTGTGGGCGATGCGGGCCTGGGTCTTCTCGGTCTTGGCCAGCTCCACGAAGTGCTTGCGCTCGAGCTTGAGCAGCCAGGCTTCGTCCACCAGCGAACCGCGCTCGATGCCGCCGCCGCAGAGGGTGTCGGCGATGCGGCTGGCGATCGCCACGTCGTGCTCGGAAGCGAAGTAGCCGGCCTGCAGGTTGACCAGCGAGGCCTTGAAGGTCGCCGTGCCGGTGTCGCCGGCGACCGGAATCGCGCGAGCGGGCAGGGGGGGCCGCCAGCCGCTCTCGGCCAGCGCCGAGGCGACCTGCTTGGCCACGTAGAGCAGTTCGTAGGCGTTGAAAACGACCACGTCGCTCTCGCGCAGCAGGCCGAGCTGCTTGGCTTCCAGCGCGCTGCCGGACACCTTGGCCATCGCCACCGTCTCGAACACCTTCTTGAGCGATTCGAACGGATCGGCCGGGTTGCCGTTGGCGGCGCGCACGGCCAGCTCCTTGAGGCCGCCGCCGGCCGGCAACAGGCCCACGCCGGCCTCTACCAGGCCGATGTAGCTTTCCAGCGCGGCCACCGTTCGGGCCGAGTGCATCTGGAATTCGCAACCGCCGCCCAGGCACAGGCCGCGCACCGCGGCGACCACCGGCACGAGCGCGTGCTTGATGCGCATGCTGGTGCGCTGGAAGTTGGCGACCATCGCCTCGAAGGCGTCGAACTTGCCGTCCTTCAACAGGCCCAGCGCGCCCTTGAGGTCGGCGCCGGCCGAGAACGGCTCGCCGGTCTGCCAGATCACCATCGCCCTGAGCTTTTCCTCGGCGATGCCGACGGCGTGCTGGATGCCGTCGAGCACCTGGTCGTTCACCGTGTTCATCTTGGTCTTGAACGAGAGGATGCCCACGCCGTCGTCGCCCAGCGTCCACAGGCGCACGCCATCGTTCTCCCACACGGTCGTGCCCTGGTCGAACTTCTCGCCCAGGATCGCGTCGGGGAAGAGCTGGCGCGCGTAGACCGTATGCGTGGAGCGCGGCTCGTCGGTGTTCGACGCGGCCGAGTACGAGCCGGCCTTGCCGTGCACGCCGTTGCGTCCGTCGGTGACCCACGCAGGCAATGGCGCGGCGCTCATCGCCTTGCCGGCCTGGATGTCTTCGGCGATCCAGCCGGCGACCTGCTGCCAGCCGGCGGCCTGCCAGGTCTCGAAGGGACCCAGCTTCCAGCCGTAGCCCCAGCGGATGGCGAAGTCGACGTCGCGCGCCGTGTCGGCGATGTCGGCCAGGTGGTAGGCGGTGTAGTGGAAGAGATCGCGGAAGATCGCCCACAGGAACTGCGCCTGCGGGTCGCTCGACGCGCGCAGCTTGGCGAACTTCTCGGCGGGGTCCTTGATGGCGAGGATGGCGGCCACTTCGTCCGAGGCCTGCTGCGATGCAGGCTGGTAGTCGGGCTCTTGTGAGGAGTCCGGCCATGGATGGCCGGAGTTTTGCGCAGGACTGCGCAACACAAGAATGTCTTTGCCCACCTTCTTGTAGAAGCCGGCGCCGGTCTTCTGGCCCAGCGCGCCCTTGTCGATCAGCGCCTGCAGCACGGCCGGCGTCTTGAAGTAGGCATGCCACGGATCGTCCGCCAGCGTGTCGCCCATGGTCTTGATCACGTGCACCATGGTGTCCAGGCCGACCACGTCGGCCGTGCGGTAGGTGGCGCTCTTGGGCCGTCCGATCGCAGGTCCGGTCAGCGCATCGACCGTGTCGAAGCCGAGCTTGAACTGCTCGGTGTGGTGCATGGTGGCCAGCATCGAGAACACGCCGATGCGGTTGCCGATGAAGTTCGGCGTGTCCTTGGCGATGACCACGCCCTTGCCCACCGTCGTGGCAAGGAAGGCTTCGAGGCCTTCGACCACGCTGGCGTCGGTGAGCTTCGTCGGAATCAGCTCGACCAGATGCATGTAGCGCGGCGGATTGAAGAAATGCACGCCGCAGAAGCGGTGGCGCATCTCTTCCGGCAGCGCCTCGGCCAGGGTGTTGATCGACAGGCCCGAGGTGTTGGAGGCGATCACCGCCGTCTTCGAGAGGTGCGAGGCGATTTTCTTATAGAGATCGAGCTTCCAGTCCATCCGTTCGGCGATCGCCTCGATGACCAGGTCCACTTCCTTCAGGTGATCGAGGTCTTCGTCATAGTTGGCCGGGATGATCGCCGCAGCCAGGTTCTTGTCGGCGAGCGGGGCGGGCGAGAGCTTCTTCAGGTTCTCGATGGCCTTGAGCGCGATGCCGCTCTTGGGCCCCTCCTTGGCGGGCAGGTCGAACAGCACGGTCTCGACGCCGGCATTGGTCAGGTGCGCGGCGATCTGCGCGCCCATGACGCCGGCGCCGAGGACCGCAGCCTTGCGGATGCGTAGGGCGGGGATGGCAGTCATTGCTCTCTCCATATCGAACGGGATGGGAAACAAGGCGCGTCATTCCCACGGAAGCGGGAATCCATCCGGCTCCGATGCCCGGAGGCCAAAGTGGATTCCCGCAGTCGCGGGAATGACGCCAGTAGGGGTTGGTGTGTCATGCGGCAGGCCGGCTCATGGATGGCTCAGTCCCGCTGCGGCGAAGCGCACCAGGTGCGCGATGGTCTGCTCACGGTGGGCCGACTCGCTCACGTCGCTCTTGCGCTGGATCATGCCGAAGCCGGACATGGCGTGGGTCAGCGCGCCGGTGACCAGGTCGATACGCCAGTAGAGCTCTTCGCGGCTCAACTTGGGCAGCAAACGAGCGAACTCGGCGGTGAACTGCCGCATCACGTGGCCGTAGTTCTCGGAAAGGAACTGGCGCAGCGTGTCGTCGTGCTCGGCGAAGGCGCGCGCCAGTACGCGCATGAACAGTGAGCCGCTGCCGTCGCTGGAGAGCGCCAGGGCAGGGCGGATGAAGGCATCCAGCACGTCCTCGAGGGTGGTCTGCGGCTGGCCCGCGACCTTCGACAACGCGGCCAGTCGGTGAGTGTTCAGCGTATCCAGGCGGCGGCGGAAGACCTCTTCGACCAGCTTGTCCTTGGAGCCAAAGTGGTAGTTGACGGCCGCGAGGTTGACTCCGGCGGCGGCGGTCAATTGGCGCAACGACGCCCCATCGAAGCCGCGCTGGGCGAACAGCAGCTCGGCAGCAGTGAGGATGCGTTCCTTGGTCGAGGCGGAACTGTTCACGCGTGGGCTCGCTCGTCGGCAGGGAATCAAACGATCGTTTGAGCATACGCGCGGGCGTTCCAGGGCGTCAAACGGGCGTTTGCTTTCACGCCCAGCCCGCTTGCGATCAGGTTAGAATCTGTCAAACTTTCGTGAGCTAAATCCTCATTTCGTGTCGGATTTGGCTCTACATTGCTCGGCAAATGTGCCGATAGCCCACTCAGATACCAGTATTCCGGAGCAGACCGAACATGGCGCTGGAGCGCACCCTTTCCATTATCAAGCCCGATGCCGTTGCCAAGAACGTGATCGGCCAGATCTACGCCCGTTTCGAGCAGGCTGGCCTGAAGGTCATCGCCGCGAAGATGAAGCAGCTCTCGCGCAAGGAGGCCGAAGGCTTCTATGCGGTGCACAAGGAGCGCCCGTTCTTCAACGCGCTGGTCGAATTCATGATTTCCGGCCCGGTGATGATCCAGGTGCTGCAGGGCGAGGGCGCCATCGCGACGAACCGCGAGCTGATGGGCGCGACCAACCCGAAGGACGCCGCGCCGGGCACGATCCGCGCCGACTTCGCCGACTCGATCGACGCCAACGCGGTCCACGGCTCTGACGCCGCCGAGACCGCCAAGGTCGAGATCGCCTACTTCTTCCCGGAAACGGACGTCCTTCCTCGTTGAGACAAGTTGTGAACCAGGTTGTAGCCACCTCTTCCATCGACCCGAAAGCCGCAAGCGACAAGGTCAACCTGCTCGACTTCGATCGTCAGGGCCTGCGTGATTTCTTCGCGCAGCTCGGCGAGAAGCCGTATCGCGCCGAGCAGGTAATGAAGTGGATCTACCATCGCTTGGAAGACGACTTCGGCAAGATGACCGACGTGGGCAAGGCGCTGCGCGCCAAGCTCGAGGCCTCGTGCTACGTCGGTCCGCCCAAGACGCTGTTCGACAAGGCCGCCGCCGACGGCACGCACAAGTGGCTGCTCGGCATGGACGGCGGCAACGCCGTCGAGGCGGTCTACATCCCCGAGCCGACCCGCGGCACGCTGTGCGTGTCTTCGCAGGTCGGCTGCGGCCTGAATTGCCAGTTCTGCTCCACCGCCACGCAGGGCTTCAACCGCAACCTCGCCGCCTCCGAAGTCATCGGTCAGGTGTGGGTGGCCGCCAAGCACCTGGGCAACGTCACGCACCAGAACCGCCGCATCACCAACGTGGTGATGATGGGCATGGGCGAGCCGCTGCTGAACTTCGACAATGTTGTCGCGGCGATGAGCCTGATGCGCGACGACTTGGGCTTCGGCCTGGCCGCCAAGCGCGTGACGCTCTCCACCGCCGGCCTGGTGCCGATGATCGACAAGCTGTCCGAGGCCATCGACGTCTCGCTGGCGGTGTCGCTGCATGCGGCCAACGACGAGCTGCGCACCGAGCTGGTGCCACTCAACAAGCGCTACCCGATCGCCGAGCTGATGGGCGCCTGCCAGCGCTGGATCGAGCGCCGCCCGCGCACTTCGATCACCTTCGAATACACCTTGATGAAGGGCGTGAACGACCAGCCCGAGCATGCGAAGCAGCTGATCAAGCTGATGCGCAAGCTGCCCACCGGCAGCGCGAAGGTGAATCTGATCCCGTTCAATCCTTTTCCGGGCACGCGCTTCGAGCGCTCGGACGCCGACACCATCCGCGCGTTCCAGACGCAGCTGCTCAACGCCAGCGTCCTGACCATGCTGCGCCGCACGCGCGGCGACGATATCGACGCGGCCTGCGGCCAGTTGAAGGGGCAGGTGCTGGACCGCACCCGCCGGCAGGCCGAATTCCGCAAGCGGCTCGACCACGCACAGGAACAGGGAGTGGCGCATGCGCCTTGAACGTTGGGCGGTGGCCTTGCTGGCGCTGGCGCTGGCCGGATGCGTGACCAATACCGACGGCGAGTTCGGCGGCAAGCTGCCCCGTACCAGCAAGGGCCAGGAGGCCGAGGACGCCGCGCGCGTCCATACCGAGCTGGGCCAGCAATACATGGCCAATGGCGACCTGCAGACCGCCATGGAAAAACTCACCAAGGCACTGCAGTTCGACAACGACTACGCGCCCGCGCACACGGTCATGGCCGTGCTGGACGAGCGCATCAACCGGCCCGAGGACGCCGAGCAGCACTATCGCCGGGCGGTACAGCTGGAACCGGACAAGGGCGGCCCGAACAACAATCTCGGCGCCTTTCTCTGCCGCATCGGCAAGGGCAGCGAAGGCCTGGGCTTTTTCCAGAAGGCGCTGAAGGATCCGTTCTACAAGACGCCCGACGTGGCGCTGACCAACGAGGGCATCTGCCAGCTGCGCATGAACGACCGCGCCGGCGCCGAGCAGAGCCTGCGCAAGGCCCTGGAGGCCAATCCGCAGAACGGTGAGGCGCTGCTGCAGGTCGCCAATCTGCTTTACCTGAACAACGACGCCTTTCGCGCCCGTGCGTTCATCCAGCGCTTCGACGCGCTGGGCCAGCCTAGCGCGGTGGCGCTCAAGCTCGGTTACGACATCGAAACCCGTCTGGGCAACATGGATGCAGCCCAAACCTATCGCAGGCGACTGCAGAGCCAGTTCCCGGATTCGGATCAGGCACACGCCATCGACACACCCGCTAGCCCATGACCTCCCAGCAGCCCAATCCCGGCCATCGCGCGATTGATCTGTTCGCCATTGCGGCGATCACGGATGGCTCGTCGAATTCCCTGTCTGCCAGCTTCGGCTCTCGTCTGCGCGTGGCACGCGAAGCGCGCGGCCTGGACATCGAGGCCTGCGCCCACGCACTCAAGCTTCCTGCGCGCGTGCTGCGCCAGTTGGAAGCCGACCAGCGCGAAGGCATCGACTATGCCGTGTACCTGGCCAGCTACATCGCCAAGTACGCCCGTTATCTTGACCTGGACGAAGACGCCATCCAGGCCGAGCTGGCCGGCATCAAGCGCGTCGCGCCCACGCTGGTGGCCACCGGCGGCATGTCGCATTCGCGCTACCTGCTGGAGCGTTACGCCACCGCTGCCACCTACGTGGTGCTCACCGCGGTGATCGTGGTGCCGATGGTGTGGCTGGGCGTGCGCGGCACGCTGGACCGGGACCTGAGCCATCTCGCCCCGCTGGACGCCACCCCGGTGGCGCAGCAGGACGCTCCGGTCCACGCCGCGGCACCGCCCGCCACCCGGCCGACGGCCCCGTCGCCGGCCGAGGAGCAGCCGCTGCTGGCGTCGATGGCGCCGTTCCCCGGCCTGGAGAGCGGCAACCTGACGGCGACGCGCGCACCTGCGGCAGCAAGCACGGCCGCGGCGCCGGCATCCCATCCTGCGGACGGGCACAGCCTCACCCTCAGCCTGGAGCAGGCGAGCTGGGTCGAGGTGCTGGCCGCCGATGGTTCACGTCTGGAGTACGGCCTGCTTCCGGCCGGCAGCAGCAAGACCTGGACGAACGAGCAACCGCTGGACGTGCGTATCGGCAACGCGACCGGCGCCCAGGTCACCGTCGACGGCAAGCCGCTGGCCCTGGACGCCTATCGCCGCGCCAACGTCGCGCATTTCCGCGTGCAGGACGGCAAACCCGTACCCAGCGGCACCTGACCAGCCGGCTCGCCGCGCACCACGCGGTCCGCGCGCCGGTCCGAAGAAAACACGCCTCCCGGGTTGCGTCGGGCGCCCGTGGCCGCGGTGCTTCGGTTATGCTTGTCCATTGACCGCCGTCGCGTGCGGTCATGATGCTTCACCCCTAAACCCATCTGGCGAGCGCCGGTCCGGCCTGGGCCGACGCGACGCGTGCTTCCGACGGACTACTGCATGGCATTCGACGCATACGACGATTACGAACAGGGCGAACGCGTACAGCAATGGCTGCGCCAGAACGGCCTGTCCATCGCCATCGGCATCGTCATCGGGCTGGTCGCGATCTTCGGCTGGCAGCAGTGGCGCAACCACCAGGCCACACGCGAGCTGGAGGCTTCCAACCTCTACCAGCAACTGCAGACGGCCGCGGCCGCCGGCAAGGACGCCCAGGTCGACCAGCTCACCGAGCGCCTGCAGAACGACTATGCGAAGTCGGCCTACGCGATCTTCGCCGCCAGCGACCGTGCGCAGCGCCAGGTCGAGGCCAACCAACTGGACAAGGCCATGGCGTCCCTGCAGTGGGCGCGCAGCCATGCCGGCGACAGCCCGCTCAAGCCGCTGATCGAACTGCGCATGGCCAAGGTGCAGCTGGCCGCCGGCAAGGCCAGCGATGCGCTGGCCACGCTCGACGCCGGCGCCGCCAAGGGCTACGAGCCGCTGCGCCAGGAACTACGCGGCGATGCGCTGGTCAAGCTTGGTCGCGTGGACGAAGCGCGCAAGGCCTACCAGGCGGCGTTGGCCGCAATGGGCGAAGACGCGCCGCAACGCGCTGCCTTGCAACTCAAACTCGACGATCTGGCCGTGGCCGGGAAGCAGGGCGCATGAAAGTGTTTGGCATGAACCGGGTTGGCATGAAGAAAGCCATGGCGGTGGCCTTGGTCGGGCTGGTCGCACTGGCCGGCTGCCACAACGCCAAGAAGGAGAACATCCAGCCGCCGACGCCGCTGGCGAAGGACTTCAAGCCCACCGTCCAGGTCACCCGGCTGTGGCGCGAGAGCATCGGCGACGGTGCCGGCGATACCGGCGTCCGCCTGCGTCCCACCGTGGTCGATGGCGTGCTTTATGCCGACAGCAACGACGGCAAGCTGGTCGCACTGGATGCGGCCACTGGCAAGACGATCTGGTCCAAGAGTTCGCGCACCCACGGCTGGTTCGGCTGGGGCGACAAGAAGCGCAAGGACGCCTTTTACGCCGGCGGCCCGGCCGTCAGCGGTGAACTGCTCGCGGTCGGTACCCTGGACGGCCACGTCTACGGCGTCAGCGCGAAGGACGGCAGCCCGCGCTGGGAGGCCATGCTCAAGTCCGAGGTGCTCACCTCGCCGGTGATCGTGGGCGACCTGGTGGTGGTGCGCACCGGCGATGGCCGCGTCTATGGCCTCGATGCCGCCACAGGCGAACGGCGCTGGGTCTACGACCAGAGCGACGTGCCGCTGCTCAGCCTGCGCGGCAACGGTCCGCTGCTGGTGGCCAACGGCGTGGTGTTCTTCGGCAGCGACGGCGGCAAGCTGGTCGCGCTGCGCCTGGACAACGGCGAGAAGCTGTGGGAGCAGAAGCTGGCCAGCGGCGAGGGCCGCACCGAGATCGAGCGCCTGGATGACTCCGACGGTGCCGTCCTGCTCGATGGCCGGGTCCTCTACGGCGCGGCCTACCACGGCAACCTCGCAGCCATCGACGGCCCCAGCGGCCGGCCGATGTGGACGCATCCGTTCTCGACGTTCACCTCGCTGGCGAGCAGCGGCACTGCGATCTACGGTGCCGACGACAACTCGCAGGTGTGGGCGTTCGACAAGAGCGCCGGCGCCGAAATGTGGAAGAACGACAAGCTCAAGTACCGCTGGCTGACCGGGCCGGCCGTGCAAGGCAACTACCTGGTGGTCGGCGACATCGAGGGCTATGTGCACTGGCTGCAGACCGGCGACGGCGCGCTGGCCGCGCGCGAGCGCTTGTCCAAGCACGCCATCCGCGCCCAGCCGCTGGTGGTGGGCGACACCGTGTATGTCGAGGACGTGGAGGGCCGCATCGGCGCCTACCGCCTCGGCGGCGCGCACTGATCGCCCGCAAGGAACATGCTGAACCATGCTGCCCGTCGTCGCCCTGGTCGGTCGTCCCAACGTCGGTAAATCGACCCTGTTCAACGCGCTGACGCGCAGCCGCGACGCCCTCGTGGCCGACATGCCGGGCGTCACCCGCGACCGCCACTACGGCGTGTGCCACCTCGGTGCGCGCCCGTTCGTGGTGGTCGATACCGGCGGCCTGTCCGGCGTCGAGGAAGGCCTCGACGCATTGACCGCGCAACAGGTGCGCCTGGCCATCGACGAAGCGCAGCTGCTGGTGTTCGTGGTCGATGCCCGCGACGGCCTGCTGCCGCAAGACCAGGGCATCCTCGGCGAACTGCGCCGCAGCGGCAAGCCGATCCTGCTGGCGGTCAACAAGACCGACGGACTCGACGTCGAGCATGCGCTGGCCGAGTTCGCCCGCCTCGGGCTGGCCGCCACGCTGCCGCTTTCGGCCGCGCACAACCGCGGCACCGACGACCTGGTGGCCGCCGCGCTGCCGTTGCTGCCGCCCGACGAGGATGAGCCGCAAAGCCTCGCGGACGACAGCATCCGCGTCGCCATCGTCGGCCGCCCGAACGCCGGCAAGTCCACCCTGATCAACCGCCTGCTCGGCGAGAACCGGCTGATCGTCTCGGACGTCGCCGGCACCACGCGCGATCCCATCCGCGTGCCGCTGGAGCGCGACGGCAAGCGCTACACGCTGATCGACACCGCCGGCGTGCGGCGCAAGGCGCGGGTGGAGGAGGGCGTGGAGAAGTTCAGCGTCATCAAGACGCTGCAATCGATGGCCGCCAGCCAGGTCGTGGTGCTGATGGTCGACGCGCGCGAGAACCTCGCCGACCAGGACCTGAGCCTGATCGGCCACGTGGTGGACGAGGGGCGGGCGCTGGTCATCGCCGTCAACAAGTGGGACGGCATGGACGCCTACCAGCGCGAACAGTGCCAGCGCACGCTCGAGCGCAAGCTGGTATTCGTCGACTGGGCCAAGACCGTGTTCATCTCGGCGCTGCACGGTTCGGGCCTGCGCGAGCTGATGCGCGCGGTGGTGCGCGCGCATGCCTCGGCCACCCACGAACTGGCCTCGGCGGACCTCACGCGCACGCTGGAGAAGGCCTACGAGGCCTACCAGCCGCCGCTGGTGCGTGGCCACGCGCCGAAGCTGCGCTTCGCCCATCCGGGCGGCTCCAACCCGCCGACCATCGTCATCCACGGCAGCCGCACCAAGCACATCGCGCCGGCCTACCGGCGTTACCTCGAGAACTTCTTCCGCAAGCGCTACCGCCTGGAAGGAACGCCGATCCGCATCGACTTCCGCGATGGCGACAACCCCTTCGCCGGCCGCAAGAACGTCCTCACCGAAGGCCAGCAGCGCAAACGCCAGCGCATGATCCGCGAGATGAAGAAGCGCAAGAAGTAGGGCGGCGGGCACGCGCACCGCTGCTCGTGCCCGCTTCCCGGCATCGCTCCGCCTGGGCGGAAGTCTTTCTTCGATTTCGCGTTCACCGGATGGTCGCTGCGCATTCCGGGCAGGCGTCCGTATCGGCGATGTCCCCGGCGGCTACGATTCCAGATTCGCCGGCACCAGCGCATACACCGCGCCGTCCCTGGCCTCCTCGCGCATCCACAAACGATGCCGCGCGATGCTTTCGAACCGTGCCCCCGCCCGCTCGGCCGTACGGCGGCTGGCGTGGTTCTCCGGCAAGGCCACGATCTCGATGCGGACCAGCCCGAGCATGCCGAACCCGAAGCGCGCGGCCGACTTCGCCGCCTCCGGGGCGATGCCCCGGCGCTGCCGCGACTGGCGCACCCAGTAGCCCATGGCGGCGCTGCGATGCACATGATTGCGCTGGTTCAACCCCACGCTGCCGAGCAGGGCGCCGGTGTCCTGTTCGAACACGCCGAAGGCGAACTGCTCCTGCGCCACCCAGCGCTCGCGGCAGTGCCGTATCCAGGCCTGCGCCTCGTCCAGGTCGTAGCCGGCGTGGCACCAGGGCAGCCAGCGTCCGATGCTCGCCAGCGACTCGCGCACGGCCTCGTGCAGGGCGGGCGCATCCTCCGCGCGCCAGGCGCGCAGGAGCAGCGCCCCTTCGACAAGCTCCAGGTCGAGCGGGACGGGCATCAGCGGCTCCGTTTGTGCGCATGGGACGGCGCCGGGATAATAAGCGCCTTTGCAGAGCAGGCAGGCATCCATGACCGCACGCATCCTGGACGGCAAGCGCATCGCGCAGGAACTGCTGGAGCGGGTAGGGCGGCGCGTCGCCGAACGCAAGGCGCAAGGCCTGCCGCCGCCGGGCCTGGCCGTGGTGCTGGTGGGCGACGACGCGGCCTCGTCCGTCTACGTGCGCAACAAGCGCAAGGCCTGCCACCAGGTCGGTTTCCGCTCGTTCGACTACGACCTGCCGGCAAGCACCACGCAGGAGGAGCTGTTCGCGCTGATCGACCGGCTCAACGCGGACCCGGCCGTGCACGGCATCCTGGTGCAGTCCCCGCTGCCGCGGCATATCGACGAGGACGCGCTGGTCGATCGCATCGATGCCGGCAAGGACGTCGACGGCTTCCAGGCGGTGAACGTGGGCCGGCTGGCGTTGCGCCGCTTCGGCCTGCGCCCGTGCACGCCCAAGGGCGTGATGACCTTGCTCGGGCACACCGACCGCCCGGTGCGCGGCCAGCATGCGGTGGTGGTGGGCGTGTCCAACCACGTCGGCCGGCCGCTGGCGCTGGAACTGCTGATCGCCGGCTGCACCACCACCTGCTGCCACCGCTTCACGCGCGGGCTGGAATCGTTCGTGCGCCAGGCCGACATCGTCATCGTCGCGGTCGGCAAGCCGGGCCTGGTCAAGGGCGAGTGGATCAAGCCGGGGGCCGTGGTGATCGACGTGGGCATCAACCGGCTCGATGACGGGCGGCTGGTCGGTGACGTCGAATTCGCTCCGGCGGCCGAGCGCGCCAGCTGGATCACGCCAGTGCCTGGCGGCGTGGGGCCGATGACGGTGGCGACGCTGATCGAGAACACGCTGGAGGCGGCGGAGGCACGGTAGGTTTTTCCCGGGAGGAAGACGGGTTGCAGGGGAGCCCGCGTCGAGCCCAGCCGTCCCGCTGCCCGAAGCGATCCGACGATCCGGCGGCCTTGCGCGACTTCGAAGCCCGGCCGTCGTTGCTCGCCTTCCGTTCCTTTCCGCCCGCTCTTCTCGCGCTCCTTTGTCTCCTCGCGTATAATCCCATCTTTGCAGCGAGACCCACCCGCATGCGCATCCTCGCCGAGGCTCTGACCTACGACGACGTGTACCTCGTCCCGGCCCATTCGGCCGTCCTTCCCCGCGACGTCGACACCTCCACCCGGCTCACCCGCAACCTGCGCCTGAACATCCCGATCGTGTCCGCCGCCATGGACACGGTGACCGAGGCGCGGCTGGCCATCACCATGGCCCAGCAGGGCGGCATCGGCATCATCCACAAGAACATGACCGCCGAACGCCAGGCTGCCGAAGTGCGGCTGGTGAAGAAATTCGAGGCGGGGGTGATCCGCAGCCCGATCAGCGTCGGCCCCAACACCTCGATCCGCGAGGTGCTGCAGCTGACCCGCGCGCACAACATCTCCGGCGTGCCGGTGGTCGACGGCGAAAAGCTGGTCGGCATCGTCACCAGCCGCGACCTGCGCTTCGAGCGCAAGCTCGAGGATCCGGTGCGCAACATCATGACGCGCCAGGACAAACTGGTGACCGTGCGCGAAGGCGCCAGCCAGGACGAAGTGCTGCAGCTGCTGCACAAGTTCCGCATCGAGAAGGTGCTGGTGGTCAACGACGACTTCCAGCTGCGCGGCCTGATCACCGTCAAGGACATCCAGAAGGCGCGCGACAACCCGCATGCCGCCAAGGACGCGCACGAACGCCTGCTGGTCGGCGCCGCGGTCGGCGTGGGCGGAGACACCGAGGAGCGCGTCGAGGCGCTGGTCGACGCCGGCGTGGACGTGCTGGTGGTCGACACCGCGCACGGCCATTCGCAAGGCGTGATCGAGCGCGCCGGCTGGGTCAAGAAGCGCTACCCGCAGGTGCAGGTGATCGCCGGCAACATCGTCACCGGCGAGGCGGCGCGCGCGCTGCTCGACGCCGGCGTGGACGCGGTCAAGGTCGGCGTGGGTCCGGGCTCGATCTGCACCACCCGCGTGGTCGCCGGCGTCGGCGTGCCGCAGATCACCGCGATCGACCTGGTGGCCACGGCGCTGAAGGACGAGATCCCGCTGATCGCCGACGGCGGCATCCGCTACTCGGGCGACATTCCCAAGGCGCTGGCCGCCGGCGCGTCCACCGTGATGCTGGGCTCGATGTTCGCCGGCACCGAGGAATCGCCAGGCGAGGTCGAGCTGTTCCAGGGCCGCTCCTACAAGAGCTATCGCGGCATGGGCTCGCTGGGCGCGATGGCGCTGGGCTCCAAGGACCGCTATTTCCAGGACGAAGCCGACGCCGACAAGCTGGTGCCCGAAGGCATCGAGGGCCGCGTGCCGTACCGCGGCCCGCTGCGCAACATCATCCACCAGCTGATCGGCGGCCTGCGTGCGTCGATGGGTTACCTGGGCGCCGCCACGGTCGAGGACGTGCGCCACAAGGCGCAGTTCGTGAAGGTGACCTCGGCGGGCGTCACCGAGGCGCATCCGCACGACATCCAGATCACCAAGGAAGCGCCGAATTACCGGCTCAATTCGTGACGAAGCGGGGAATGGGGAACGGGGAACAGGGAACGTGAGAAGTCCGGGCAAGCGCCCCGTTGCGCTTCGATCGGGGCGATCGCGCGACCTGCTGCCGGACCCTATGCGTTCCCCGTTCCCTGTTCCCTGTTCCCCGTCGATGCCATGACCAACATCCACTCCGACAAGATCCTCATCCTCGACTTCGGCGCGCAGTACACCCAGCTGATCGCCCGCCGCGTGCGCGAGCTCGGCGTCTACTGCGAGATCTGGGCTTGGGACCACGACCCCGCGCAGATCGCGGGTTTCGGCGCCAAGGGCATCATCCTGTCGGGCGGCCCCGAGTCGACCACGCTGCCCGACGCGCCCAAGGCGCCGCGGGAAGTGTTCGATTCGGGCCTGCCGATCCTGGGCATCTGCTACGGCCTGCAGACCATGGCCGCGCAGCTTGGCGGCGCGACCGAGGCGGCCGACCAGCGCGAGTTCGGCCATGCGCAGGTCGACATCGCGGGCGACAGCCGCCTGTTCGCGGGCCTGAGCGACCACGCCGACGCGCACCGCCTGGACGTCTGGATGAGCCACGGCGACCACGTCAGCAAGGCGCCGCCGGGTTTCACCGTCACCGGCACCACCGACCGCATCCCGGTCGCGGTGATGGAGAACCAGGACAAGCGCTGGTACGGCGTACAGTTTCATCCGGAGGTCACGCACACCAAGCAGGGCACTGCGCTGCTCAAGCGCTTCGTGGTCGACATCTGCGGCTGCGCCACGCTGTGGACCGCGGACAACATCATCGACGACCAGATCGCGCGCGTGCGCGAGAAGGTCGGCAGCGACCATGTGCTGCTGGGCCTTTCCGGCGGCGTCGATTCCTCGGTGGTCGCCGCGCTGCTGCACAAGGCGATCGGCGACCAGCTCACCTGCGTGTTCGTCGACACGGGCCTCCTGCGCTTCCAGGAAGGCGACCAGGTGATGGCCACCATGGCGCAGCACATGGGCGTCAAGGTGATCCGCGTCGATGCGGCCGAGCGCTACTTCAGGGCGCTCGAGGGCGTGGCCGATCCGGAGGCCAAGCGCAAGATCATCGGCCGCCTGTTCGTGGAGATCTTCGACGAGGAGTCGGCCAAGGTCACCGCTGCCGGCCACGGCCAGGTGAAATGGCTGGCGCAGGGCACGATCTACCCGGACGTGATCGAGTCCGCCGGCAGCAAGACCGGCAAGGCCCACGTCATCAAGAGCCACCACAACGTCGGCGGCCTGCCCGAAGACATGAAGCTCGGCCTGGTCGAGCCGTTGCGCGAGCTGTTCAAGGACGAAGTGCGCCGCATCGGCGTGGCGCTGGGCCTGCCACGCGAGATGGTCTACCGCCATCCGTTCCCGGGTCCGGGCCTGGGCGTGCGCATCCTGGGCGAGGTCAGGCGCGAGTACGCCGAACTGCTGGCGCGCGCCGACGCCATCTTCATCGACGAACTGCGCAAGGCCGATCTCTACGACAAGACCAGCCAGGCCTTCGCCGTGTTCCTGCCGGTCAAGTCAGTGGGCGTGGTCGGCGACGCGCGCGCCTACGAATGGGTGATCGCGCTGCGCGCGGTCGAGACCATCGACTTCATGACCGCGCACTGGGCGCACCTGCCGTACGAGTTCCTGGGCAAGGTCTCCAACCGCATCATCAACGAGCTGCGCGGCGTCTCGCGCGTGGTCTACGACATCAGCGGCAAGCCGCCGGCGACCATCGAGTGGGAGTGATCTCAAGCCCTGCCATCAAGGGTTTGCGAGCCCCGGCCTGACAGGCGGGAAGCGTTTGCCGCTATGCGTCTTCCCAGTAGTCGACCTTGTCGGTGAGGCGTCCTACATACTCGAAGGACCGCTTCTGTTTGGATCCACCCGGCGGGCTTCCTGCAACTACGGCGAACGTGCCTGCGTCCAGGCTCGCTTGCCCGGTGGCAATTCGATTACGCGGTACCCCGACTTCTTCCCGCCCAGCAACGTCGCCACAGGGCTGACACGGGACGCATAGCGTTCGCCGTGCGTGGCTGCGTTGAAGCTCAGGTTTCGGAGTGACACCGTGGGGATGGGAGCATCGAGTCCCATGGGTGGCCGCTGGCAGCCATCGTCGGCTGCCAGCGAATGACGGTATAGGCAGCAACGCGGGCCCGGCTGAAAGGGTCTTCCGAGATCCATTGAGAAACCTCTTCCGTGGTTTTCGCGGTGGCGAGTATCACGCCACCCGTTCGCGGTTCCTTTCTGCCCGAGAGAAGAAAATGGCCGGCCTCATAGTGGCGCGCCAAAAACTCCCGGTGGCGCTCCATGTGCCGGTCAATCTCATCGAGAGGACGCAGGTAATCCAGCAGAATCAGATAGAGCATCGCTTGTTTTCCCATCAAGGCCGCAAAAGAATGGATCCGGCCGACGCGCCGGATTCGAGCGCGCGATGCGCTTCGGCCGCCTTGGCGAGGGGAAACACGGCGCCGATGTGGGCCTTCATGCCGTGCTTTAGGCCGTCAAAGGTGGCCGCCGCACCCTCCCGGTATAGGGCTTGATCGGACATGAAGCGAAACACCCCTGGGCGCGACAGCGCCACCGAGCGCGTTGGGCCAAGCATGGACCAGTCGATGGGGCCAGGATCGCCGCCAACCTGTCCGATACTGGCGGCCATACCGAACGGTCGGACGACGGACAGGGTATCGGCCAGCGTCTTCCCGCCGATACCGTCAATGGCATAGTCGACGCCACGTCCGTCGGTAAGCCTTCTCACCTCTTCTACGAAGTCCTGCTCGTGATACAGGATCGGATGATCGAGTCCGTATTGTTTGGCAAGGGCCGCCTTTGCCTGGCTTCCGACCGTGCCGATGACGCTCGCCCCAAGCCTCTTCGCCCACTGCAGCAACACGAGCCCAAGTCCGCCCGCCGCCGCATGGATCAGGATCGTGTCGCCGCTCTGCACCGGATAGACGTGCGCCAACAACATCTGGGCCGTAATTCCCCGCAACAGAAGCGCCCCGACGTCATCGTCAGCGAGGCCGTCCGGCACGTGCAGCAGCCGCGACGCGGGAATATTGCGTGCGCTTGCGTAGCTACCCACCGGCGGACCGGCGTAGGCGACGCGCTGCCCCGGTTCAATCCCCCTGACCTCCGCGCCGACGGCCTCGACGATGCCGACCGCTTCCACGCCGAGCCCGGAGGGAAGGTCCGGCAAGGCATACACGCCGGTCCGATAATAGATGTCGACGAAGTTGACGCCGATGGCGGTGTGGCGCACGCGGACTTCGTTCTTGCCGGGCGCGGGAAGTAAGAAATCCCTCGCCTTCAGTTGGGAAACGTCGCCGTATCGTTCGACTACGACCTCGGTCGCGTTGGACTGGCAAACCTGATGAATGGATTCCATAACCATGTTGCTCTTTTGCCCAGGGAAATTGCGCGGCAAGATTGCACTGGCCACGACTGCCCAGCCACCCCGAATCGCGAGCATCTGTTGTGCAAAAACGCACAAGCCTGAATTCTTCAAGCGGACACCGCCTTCAATGGGACGACGTCCGTTATTTCCTGGAGTTGGCGAGACTGGGCAGCCTGTCGGCCGCGGCGAGGACGCTAGGCGTGGAGCACTCGACGGTTGCCAGGCGCATCGAATCGCTGGAGCAATCCCTGGGCATACGGGTATTCGACCGTCTGGCCAGGGGATGGTCACTTACACGAGAGGGCGAGATCCTGACCGCACAGGCTCAACGCCTGGACGACGAGGCACAGGCATTTTCCCGTGCGGCGCTGGGCGCGGCGTCCCTGCGTGGCACCGTGCGGCTTTCCGCACCGCCGGTATTTGGGAGCCATTTTCTCGTGCCAAAGCTGGCTGCGGTCCGGTCGCAATGGCAGAACATTGATCTGCAGGTCATCGGCGAATCAAGGGATGCCAATCTGTTCCGGAGCGAAGCCGATCTGGCCATACGTCTCTTACGGCCGACGGCACCGGGCCTGACCGCTCGTCGCCTCGGTGAGCTGGGCTACGGCGCCTACGCTGCGCACGGTTACACCAGCCGCCCCGCCGGGGAATGGGAGTTCCTCGGTTACGACGACAGGCTCAGGCATGTGCCGCAGCAGCGCTGGATCGAGCAGGTAGCCGGCGATAGGCCCTTCGTGTTGCGGAGTAACGACCTGGCGGCCTTGGCGCAAGCGGCACGGGCGGGATTGGGCATAGCGGCGCTTCCCCATTTCCTTGCGGCCGGCGACGCCACACTGGCGCTTCTGTCCACCGCGGAGTGTCCTGCTCCACGACCGCTGTGGCTGGTGATGCATCCGGACGTCAAGCGATCACCGCGAGTCCGCCGGGTGGCTGACGTGCTCATCGCCCTGGTGGGCGACATGAAAAACCTGCTGCTGGATGGCACGTGCTGACTATCACCGCGTAGACCTTCCATCGAACGAACTCGGGCACGTGCGTGCCTCCGAAGGCTTGCAGGTAGCCCAGAAGCTGTCCCTAGTCGCCAAGCTTCAGTGTTCGAATGGTCGGGCAACCCGGAGCCGGGGGCGGCTACAATGCCGGCCCGCCTGCATCGCCGCCATCGCGCGTGTCCATGACCGAGTTCCTCCCGCCGACCGCTACGACGTTCTCGCCCGAGGACGAATCCTGCATGCGCCGCGCGTTGCAGTTGGCCGCCCACGCGCGCGATGCGGAAAACGAGGTGCCGGTCGGTGCGGTGCTGGTGCACGAAGGCCAGATCGTCGGGTTGGGCTGGAACCGCAACATCACCCTGCACGATCCCACGGCACACGCCGAGATCATGGCCTTGCGTGCGGCCGGCGAGAAGCTGGCCAACCACCGCATCGTCGGCGCCACCCTGTACGTGACGCTGGAGCCGTGCGCGATGTGCGCGATGGCGCTAGTGCACGCGCGGATCGGCCGGGTGGTGTATGCGGCCACCGATCCCAAGACCGGCGCGGCCGGCAGCGTGTTCGACACGCTGGTGTCCGACCGGCACAACCACCGCGTGCTGGTGCAGGGTGGGTTGCTCGCCGCCGAGTCCGGCGAGATGCTGCGGGAGTTTTTTCGCTCGCGGCGGTGAAGTCCGGGCCGGATTGCGGCTACCGGTCCAGCGCCGCCCTGATCCGCCTCGCCAGCGCCTGCCCGGTGAAAGGTTTCGGGAGGAGGTCCACATTCGCATCCAGCCGGCCGTCCCGGAGAATGGCGTTGCGCGCATAGCCGGACGTGTAAAGCACCTTCAGGCCGGGGCGGCGCTGCCGCGCTTCCTCGGCGAGCTGGCGGCCGTCCAAGCCTCCGGGAAGGACCATGTCGGTGAAGAGCAGGTCGACCTCGGGCTCGCGCTGGAGCAGCGCCAGGCCAGTCGCCGCATCAGGCGCGGCCAGTACGCGATAGCCCAGCTCGAGCAGCACCGTTGCCGAATAGGTCAGAAGATCGGCGTGGTCTTCCACCAGCAGGACGGTTTCGCTCCCACGCGGCGCCGGGTTCTCCAGGTCCGGATCCGCAGGGTCCGCTGAGCGAGCATCCAGGCAGCGCGGGAGGTAGAGCTTGACCGTCGTACCCTGGCCAAATTCGCTGTAGATGCGCACGTGGCCGCCGGACTGGCGGGCGAACCCATACACCTGGCTCAAGCCCAGACCCGTTCCCTTGCCCACGTCCTTGGTGGTGAAGAACGGCTCGAAGGCCTTCTGCAGAACCGTCTGATCCATGCCGTGTCCGGTATCGCTGACGGCTATGAGGACGTAGTGACCTGCCGATAAAGGCTCGGGGACCGAGGCGACGTAGTCCTCATCGAGGCAGGCGTTGCTCGTCTCGATGGTCAGGCGCCCGCCCTCGGGCATCGCATCGCGGGCATTGACCGCCAGGTTCACCAAGGCGTTTTCCAGCTCCCCCGCATCCGCCATCGCGGACCACAGACCGCCTCCGGCGACGGTTTCCAGCGCGATGGTCGCGCCGAGCGTGCGTTGCAGGAGATCCGCCAGGCCGGTGATCAGGCGGCTGGCGTCGGTGGATCGAGGCTGGAGAGGTTGGCGCCGCGCGAAGGCGAGCAGGCGCGAGGTCAGCGTGGCGGCCCGTTGGGCGCCGTGACGAGCCATCGTGACGGCGCGCTCCATCCTGGCCCGCGCGTCTTTCGCCGGGCTCGCAAGCTGCCGTTCGATCGTTTCCAGACCGCCAAGAATGACGGTCAGCAGGTTGTTGAAGTCGTGCGCCACACCGCCGGTGAGCTGGCCGATCGCCTCCATTTTCTGCGCCTGGCGTAGCCGGTTTTCCACCTCCTGTCGCTGCGCGAGCTCCTCGGCGACGCGCGTTTCGAGCGTGCCTGCCAGCTCCCGCATTTCGGCCGTGGCGACGTCGGCGCGTCGGCGTGCCTCCAGCAATTCCTGCTCGTAGCGCCGCCGGTCGCGCGCCCGCATCACGGTGATGCGGATGGCCAGCGTGCGGCCGTCCGTATCGCGTCGCTCACGCGCGTTGACCAGCACCGGCATGACCGTGCCGTCGGCACTCCGCAGATCCAGCGCGACCTCGTCGAAGGCGCCCTGCATGCGCAGGAGAGGAGCGAAATGCGTTTCGTAGTAAATCTTGCCGGCGATGGACAGCAGCTCGGGGAAGCGGCGACCGGCCAATCGCCCGGGCTCCACGCCGAGCCAGTCGGCCAGGGTGTGGTTGACGCGGTCGATGCGACCTTCCGGTCCGGCGACCAGGTAGCCGCAGGGCGCATGTTCGAAGAGATCATGCAGCTCTGCGTCGCCAGCGCAGGCTGGCGACGCAGTGGTGACTGCATCAGAGGAAGGCATCGATCGCGGCCACGGTCTCAGCGGGCGCACTGAGGTTGGGACAATGGCCGGTGGCCTGCATCAGGACCAGATGGCTGCCGGGGAGCCGGTCGTGCACGTAGCGGCCGACGCTTTCCGGTGCGATCACGTCATCCATGCATTGAAGCACCAGTGCGCGGGCCGTCAGCCCGTCGAGGTCAGCCCGATTGTCCGAGAGGAACGTGGTACGCGCGAAATGGCGCGCGATCTCTGGATCGGAGCGGCAGAAGCTGTTGGTCAATTCCTCTGCGAGTTCGGGGCGGTCGCCGTTTCCCATGATGACCGGCGCCATGTTCTGCGACCAGCCCATGTGGTTGCTGTCCAGGAAGTCGAGCAACTCATCGATCTGTTCTGCGGAGAAGCCACCTATGTAACCAGTCTCAGGCTCGTCGATATAACGCGGCGAAGGGCCGACCAATATCATGTCGCTGAACAGTTCCGGTGCCTGCCGCAAAGCCAGGACACCGATCATGGCGCTGACGGAATGCCCTACGAACACGCCGTCGCGCACGTCCAGCTCACGGCAGAGCGTTACCACGTCCTGAGCGTAGCCCTCCAGTGAGCCATGCCGTTCGCGGTCGAACGCAGAGAGGTCCGACTGGCCCGCGCCGATATGGTCGAACAGCACCACGCGGAAGCGATCCTCGAAAGCCGGCGCCACCCAGCGCCACATGTTCTGGTCGCAGCCGAAGCCATGGGCAAAAACCATCGTGCGGGTCCCGCGACCGCTGATGCGTACGTTGTGGCGAGTCAGGATGTCCGGCATGGGCCCTCGGAAAAAAGCGTAACAGCCGATGTTAGCCCCTCGAGGTTAACCCGGTGTATGCGCGCAGATCCGTCAGGCCAGCAGGAATGCCAGCGCGTCCGCGCAGGGCTGTTCGACTTTCAGGCTCAATAGGGGGTCAGCTCGCGTCCTTCCCAGGTTCACTGCCGCCACCGGCTTGCCGGCGCGGGCGGCCGCATGCACGAAGCGGTAGCCGGAGAACACCATCAGCGAAGAACCGACCACCAGCACGGCGTCGGCCGCTTCCAGTCCCTGCAACGCATCGGCCACGCGATCGCGCGGCACGTTCTCGCCATAGAACACCACGTCGGGCTTGAGCACGCCGCCGCAGTCGGGGCAGGGCGGCACCACGAACCGGTCGAAATCCAGCCGTTCCAGGTCCGCATCGCCGTCGGGCGCCTCCGCGGCCTCCAGAGAGGCCCATGCAGGGTTCAGGCGTTCGAGTTCCTGCTGCAGTTCCGCGCGGGGCAGGCGATGGTCGCAGCCCATGCAGCGCACCTGGTCCAGCCGTCCATGCAGGTCGACCACCTGGCGGCTGCCCGCGCGCTGATGCAGCCCGTCCACGTTCTGGGTCACCAGCAAGCCGACGTGGCCCTGTGCCTCCAGCTGCCGCAGGGCGTGATGGGTGCCGTTGGGCACCGCGCGGCCGAAGTGTCGCCAGCCGACCAGGCTGCGCGCCCAGTAGCGTTTGCGCACGCGCTCCTCGCCCATGAAGGCCTGGAACATCACCGGCGGCGTACGCTTCCAGGCGCCGTCGGCGTCGCGGTAGTCGGGAATGCCCGAGTCGGTGCTGCAACCGGCGCCGGTGAGCACGAACAGGCGGCGGTGGCTGTGGATGAAGCGGGCGAGCGGAGCGGCATGCATGAGCCAAGTATGGCGGCGGCCGCGGCGCATTGCGCGCCCCGCACGAGGGGCCTGCGCGCGCCCCGCCACGCCATGGTTTACGCCTGTCTCATCTTTCCGTGACAGCACCTTCAACGCACCCACACGAAGATGGCGGTGCTGCCGCAACACTGCGGCCACGGGTGACGCGATGAACCAGTCCGACCGGACCTTGAGCACCATCAACGATAGGGATCCGTTCGCCATGCGGTACTGGTCCAAGCAGTTGCGCGTATCCGAGCGCGACCTGCGCGAGGCGATCGCGGCGGTCGGCACCAGCACGCAGGCGGTGCGCCAGTACACCAGCCGGCCGCAGGCCAGCCACGCGGGCCAGCCGCGCGGCGCCAGCCGCCGCCGCGACGATTGATGGCCAGGCGCAAGGGGACAGCGGACGTGCCTGCAAGCCCCGGCACCGGCGGCAAGCAAAAGAGCCCGCGCCATGCGGCGCCATCGGCTGCCACGTCCACTTCGAATCCGGCAGTCTCCACGCCGGCACCCGCGGCGCTCCGCATCCTGAGCCTGCCTGCCGCGCTCGCTGCGGCCGGCGGCGCGAGCACGCCCTGGCTGCAGCATGCGGCCGGGCTGGGCTTCAGCCACGTACTGGCGCCCGCTTCGTTGCTCGACGACGGCCCCGGCGCCGTGGGTACGATGGCGCGCCTGTGCCGCGACCACGGTCTGGGCCTGTTGCTCGACGTGGACATCGCCCGCCCGCTGCCTGTCGGGCTCGACGTGCGCGCCGAGCATCCCGGCTGGTTCCATGCGCTGCCGGACACCCGCGCCATGCCCGACCCGCGCCAACCGGCGCCGGAGGCGGGCGTGCGCTGGCGTTTCCACGACGAGACGGTGGCGCCCGAAGCGCTGGCCTGGTGGTGCGGGCGCTTGCGTGATGCGCTGCTCGCGGGCCTGTCGGGGCTGCGGCTGCTGTCGCTGGACGCCGCACCGGCGCCGTGGTGGGAGCACTTGCTCGATGGCCTGCGCAGCAAGGCGCCGCAGGCGCTGTTCCTTGGCTGGACGCAGGGCCTGTCGCCGGAGGAACTGGCGCGGCTCGCCGGCATCGGTTTCGACTACGGCTTCTGCTCCGCCGAGTGGTGGGACTTCCGCGCCGGCTGGCTGGCGCGCGAGCTGCGCCGCGTGGCCGAGGTGGCGCCACCGCTGGCCTGCGCCGCGGCGCCGTTCGGCGATGCGGAGGCCGACCGCACGTTCGGCGAACGCGAACAGGCCGAGCGGCATCGGCGCCGGGCCGCCTGGTTCGCCGCCAGTTGCGCCGGCGGCTGGCTGATGCCGGCGGGCTTCGCCGGCGGCGCGACGCAGGCCTTCGACCTGTCCGGCGAGATCCGCGCCGTCAACGCCTGGTTGTCCGGCCTGGGCGAGCAGGCGCGCACGCCGGCGGCCATCCACATCGACGACGACTGGGTCGGCGTGTTGCGCCGGCAGGGCGAGCGCGCGTGGCTGGCGCTGTTCAACGCGCGGCTGGATCGCGACACCGAAGTCGACCTGGGCGCCGTCGCCGGCGGCGCCGCCTGCGCCTATGCGGACTGGACCCTGCTCGACGGCGCCGCTCCATCGATGCCGCTCACCCTGGCTCCCGGCGAGGCGCGCCTCCTGGAAGGCAGCCGCACCCAGCCGGTCGCCGCGCGCGCCACCGCCACCGCGCAGAAGCAGGCGCTGGCCGACGCCACGCAGTCGCCGCGCATCGCCATCGAGGCGGTCACGCCCGCGGTGGACGAAGGCCGCTTCGCGGTCAAGCGCGTGGTGGGCGACACGGTCACGGTGGAAGCGGACGTGTTCATGGACGGCCACGACAAACTCGCCGTCGCGCTGCGCTGGCGCGCGCTGGACGAAAAGCAGTGGCACGAGCAGCGCATGCAGTCGCTGGGCAACGACCGCTACCGCGGCCGGTTCACGCCCACGCGCGTGGGCCGCTACGAATACTCCGTGCAGGCCTGGCGCGACGCCTATGCCAGCTACCGCCACGAGATCGTCGCCAAGCACGATGCCGGCGTGCCCATCGCGCTGGAGATGCGCGAGGGCCAGCACCTGGTGGAACGGACCGCGACGGGCACGTCGCCGGCCAGGCGCAAGCCACTGCGCGCCTTGGCCAGTGCGCTGGCCAACGCCGGGGACGACGAAGCCCGCTATCGATTGCTGATCGCCGAAGACACCGCCAAGGCGATGGCCGAGGGCGACCTGCGCGCGTACGCGGTGGAGCGTCCGCCCCTGCGGCTCGAGGTCGACCGCCGCGCCGCGCAGTTCGCCAGCTGGTACGAGCTGTTCCCGCGCTCGATCACCGACGACCCCGCGCGCCACGGCACCTTCCGCGACGTCATCGGCCGGCTGCCGGCCATCCAGGCGATGGGCTTCGACGTGCTGTACTTCCCGCCCATCCATCCGATCGGCCGCGCCTTCCGCAAGGGCCGCAACAACACGCTGACGCCTGACGAGCACGACCCGGGCAGCCCGTACGCCATCGGTTCGGCCGAGGGCGGCCATACCGCGATCCATCCCGAGCTCGGCACCATCGAGGACTTTCGCGCCTTGCGCGACGCCGCGCAGGAACGCGGACTGGAGCTGGCGCTGGACTTCGCCATCCAGTGCTCGCCCGACCACCCCTGGCTCGCCGAGCATCCGGAATGGTTCGACTGGCGCCCCGACGGCAGCCTGCGCTACGCGGAGAACCCGCCGAAGAAATACCAGGACATCGTCAACGTCGACTTCTACGAGGCAGGCGCGATCCCCTCGCTGTGGCAGGCGCTGTGCGATGTGGTGCTGTACTGGGCGGGCGAGGGCGTGCGCATCTTCCGCGTCGACAACCCGCACACCAAGCCGTTCCCGTTCTGGGAGTGGATGATCGCTCGCGTGCGCGGGCAGTATCCGGACACGCTGTTCCTGTCCGAGGCCTTCACCCGGCCCAAGCCGATGTACCGGCTGGCCAAGCTCGGCTTCAGCCAGTCCTACACCTACTTCACCTGGCGGCACACCAAGCAGGAGTTCATCGACTACCTGACCGAGCTCACGCAGGGGCCGCCCAGGGATTTCTTCCGCCCCAACTTCTTCGTCAACACGCCCGACATCAACCCGTACTTCCTGCAGCAGTCCGGCCGCAGCGGCTTCCTGATCCGCGCGGCGCTGGCGGCCACGCTGTCGGGGCTGTGGGGCATGTATTCGGGTTTCGAGCTGTGCGAGGCGGTGCCGATCCCGGGCAAGGAGGAATACCTCGACTCGGAGAAGTACCAGATCAAGCCGCGCGATTGGGAGGCGCCCGGCAATATCGTTGCCGAGATCAGCCAGTTGAACGCGATCCGCCGCGAGCAGCCGGCGCTGCAGAGCCACCTGGGCGTGCGCTTCCTGCGCGCCGACAACGACCAGGTGCTGTTTTTCGAAAAGTCCTTGCCCAGGAGCGGCGCACCCGGCGGGCGCGGCCGCGTGCTGGTGGCGATCAGCCTGGACCCGCACCACGCGCAGGCCGCCGACCTGCACCTGCCGCTGGCCGAATGGGGCATAGCCGAGGATGCGCCGCTCATCGTCGAAGACCTGCTGCACGAGGCCACGCTGACCTGGCGCGGCGGCCGCCAGCACGTGTGGCTGGGGCAGGGCATGCCCTATGCGATCTGGCGGGTGGAGGCCTGAATCCGATGAGCGCACAAGCGAAGTCCGCCGGCACTCGTCGCAGCTTCACCAGCGACCCGCTCTGGTACAAGGACGCGATCATCTACCAGGTGCACGTCAAGTCGTTCTTCGACGCCAACGACGATGGCGTAGGCGACTTCCAGGGGCTGATCGACAAGCTCGACTACATCGCCGAGCTGGGCGTCAACACGCTGTGGCTGCTGCCGTTCTACCCCAGCCCGCGACGCGACGACGGCTACGACATCTCCGAGTACAAGGCGGTGCACCCGGACTACGGCAAGCTCGCCGATGCGCGGCGCTTCATCGCCGCCGCGCACGCCCGTGGCCTGCGCGTGATCACCGAGCTGGTGATCAACCACACCTCCGACCAGCATCCCTGGTTCCAGCGCGCGCGCCTGGCCAAGCCCGGTTCGGCCGCGCGCAACTTCTACGTGTGGTCCGACACCGACCAGGCCTATGCCGGCACGCGCATCATCTTCCTGGACACGGAGAAGTCGAACTGGACCTGGGACGCGGTCGCCGGCCAGTACTTCTGGCACCGCTTCTTCTCGCACCAGCCCGACCTCAACTTCGACAACCCGGCGGTGATCAAGGCCGTGCTGGGCGTGATGCGCTTCTGGCTGGACATGGGCGTGGACGGGCTGCGGCTGGACGCGGTGCCCTACCTGATCGAGCGCGAGGGCACCAACAACGAGAACCTGCCCGAGACGCACGCCATCCTCAAGCTGATCCGCAAGGAGATCGACGAGCACTATCCCGACCGCATGCTGCTGGCCGAGGCCAACCAGTGGCCGGAGGACACCCAGGACTACTTCGGCAGCGGCGACGAATGCCACATGGCCTTCCATTTCCCGCTGATGCCGCGCATGTACATGGCGATCGCGCGCGAGGACCGCTTTCCGATCACCGACATCATGCGCCAGACGCCGGCGATCCCGGACAATTGCCAGTGGGCGATCTTCCTGCGCAACCACGACGAGCTGACGCTGGAGATGGTCACCGACACCGAGCGCGACTACCTCTGGCAGACCTACGCCAGCGACCAGCGCGCGCGCATCAACCTGGGGATACGCCGCCGCCTCGCCCCGCTGATGGAGCGCGACCGCCGCCGCATCGAATTGATGAACTCGCTGCTGGTGACCATGCCCGGCACGCCGGTGCTGTATTACGGCGACGAACTGGGCATGGGCGACAACATCCACCTGGGCGACCGCGACGGCGTGCGCACGCCCATGCAATGGTCGATGGACCGCAACGGCGGATTCTCGCGTGCCGACCCGGCACGGCTGGTGCTGCCGCCGATCATGGATCCGTTGTACGGCTACCAGGCGGTCAACGCCGAAGCGCAGGCGCGCGACCCGCATTCGCTGCTCAACTGGACGCGCCGCGTGCTGGCCGTGCGCAAGCGCTACAAGGCCTTCGGCCGCGGCACGATCCGCTTCCTCTATCCGGGTAACCGCAAGATCCTCGCCTACCTGCGCGAATACGAGGACGAGCAGGTGCTGTGCGTGGCCAACATGTCGCGCAGCCTGCAGGCGGTGGAGCTGGATCTGGCCAGCTTCGAGGGCCGCGTGCCGGTGGAAATCGTCGGCGGCACCTCGTTCCCGCCGGTCGGACGGCTGCCCTACCTGCTGACCTTGCCGCCGTTCGGCTTCTACGCCTTCCAGCTGTGCGCCAATGCCCAGATGCCGCCCTGGCACCAGGTGCCGGCCGAGCCGATGCCGGACTACGAGACGCTGGTGCTGCGCGGGCCGCTGGCCGAAGGCCCGGTGATGGCCCACCACCGGGGCGCGCTGGAGCGCGACGTGCTGCCGGCCTACCTCGGGCGGCGGCGCTGGTTCGGCGCCAAGGACCGCGGCATCGCCTCGCTCAGCATGATGTACAGCCAGCCCTGGCCGGACCGCGGCGAGGACCTGGTCGTCTCGGAGATCATCGCCACCTTGAACGACGGCAGCATCGAGCGCTACTGCCTGCCGCTGGGCATCATCTGGGAAGACGAGAACCCGCCCGCGCGCGCCCAGCAGCTGGCGCTGGCGCGTGTGCGCCGCGGCCGTCGCGTGGGCTACCTCACCGACGGCTTCGTGCTGGACGCCTTCGTCTCCGGCCTGTTGCGCGGCCTGCGCCAGCGCACGGAACTGCCGCTCAAGCGCGGCGGCGTGATCCGCTTCGCCGGCACGAACGCGCTCGACGCCATCGATTTCCCGGACGAGCAGGCGAACCGCTGGCTTTCGGCCGAGCAGTCCAACAGTTCGGTGATCGTGCACGAGCGCGGCATGCTCAAGCTGTACCGGCACATCGCGCACGGCATCAACCCGGAACTGGAAATGGGACGGCATCTCACGCGCGTGGGCTATGCCCATACGCCGCCGCTGCTGGGCGAGGTGCTGCACGTGGGCGCCGACGGTATCCCCTCGGCGCTGGCGGTGCTGCAGGGCTTCGTGCGCAACCAGGGCGATGCCTGGCGTTGGACGCTGGACTACCTGCGGCGCACCTGGGACGAGTTCAGCCACGCCGCCGACGACGCCTCGCGCGCCGAGATACTGGCCGACTACGACAGCTTCGCCGCCGCCGTCGGCACGCGCCTGGGCGAGCTGCACGCGGTGCTGGCGCAGCCCAGCGAGGACGAGGCCTTCCGCCCGGCCACCGCCGGCGAGGACGACACCGCCGGCTGGGCCGCCGATGCCCGCACGCAACTGCAGCGCGCGATGGACGCGCTGGAAAACCTCGATCCTCGAGCGGGCGACCTGGGCGTGCAGCGTGACCGCCTGCTCGCCCGGCGCGAGGCGCTGTGCCGGCGCATCGACGCGCTGGCCTCGCACGGAGTGGGCGCACTGCGCACGCGCGTGCACGGCGATTTCCACCTGGGCCAGGTGCTGGTGGTGCCGGGCGATGCCTGGCTGATCGATTTCGAAGGCGAGCCGGCGCGGCCGCTGGAAGAGCGGCGCATCAAGACCACGCCGCTGCGCGACGTGGCCGGCTTCCTGCGCTCGCTCGACTACGTCGCGGCGGTCGCGCTGCGCGGGGAGGAGGGCGTGGCGCCGGTCGAGGATCCGCTGTACGCGCCGTTCCTGGAGCGTTTCCGGCTGCGGGCCTCGGAGGTGTTCCTCGCCGCCTACGTCGCGGTGCTCGAACGCGCCCCGGTACGCTGGGTCGGCGCCGACGCGCTGGTGCCGCTGCTGCAGTTGTTCCTGCTGGACAAGGCCGCCTACGAGATCGCCTACGAGGCCGCCAACCGTCCCGGCTGGCTGGGCGTACCGCTGCAGGGCCTGCTGCGCCTGACCGACGAGGCCGCGATCGAGGAGCGGGGCGCGTGAATACCGACTTCGCCCATCCCGGGGCGATCGACCCGGGCGCGATCGAGGCCTTGCTGCAGGCGCGCCATGGCGACCCGTTCTCGGTGCTCGGCCCGCACGGCGCGGGTAGCGAGCGCGTGGTGCGCACGCTGCAGCCGGGCGCGCAGGCGGTCGAGGCGATCGACGCCCAGGGCCGGGTGCTCGCCACGCTGGCGCCCATGGCAGACGGGCTCTTCGCGGGCGCGGTGCCGGGCGAGGGCCGCTACCGCCTGCGCGTGCGCTGGCCCACGGCGGTGCAGGAGCTGGACGATGCCTATGCCTTCGGCGCCGTGCTCGCCGAGCACGATCTGGACCTGCTGGCGCAAGGCCAGCATCCGCAGGTGTATCGCCAGCTCGGCGCGCATCCGCACGCGATCGACGGCGTGGGCGGCGTGCGCTTTGCCGTGTGGGCGCCCAACGCGCGGCGGGTGAGCGTCGTCGGCGATTTCAACCATTGGGACGGCCGCCGCCACCCGATGCGCCTGCGCCTGCCGCAGGGTGTGTGGGAACTGTTCGTGCCCGGCCTGCTGCCGGGAGCGCGCTACAAGTACGAGATCCTGGGCGCGGACTTCGTCGTGCGGCAGAAGGCCGATCCGGCCGCGCTCGCGGCCGAGGCGCCGCCGGCCACCGCCTCGGTGGTCGCCTCCGATGCGCCGTTCCCCTGGACCGACCACGCCTGGATGGCCGAGCGCGCAGCGCGCCAGCGGCTGGATGCACCGCTGTCGATCTACGAATTCCACGCCGGCTCCTGGTGGCGCGACGAACAGGGCCGATCGCCGGGCTGGGACGTGCTGGCCGACCGGCTAATCCCCTACCTGGTCGGCATGGGCTTCACCCACCTCGAGCTGTTGCCGATCGCCGAGCACCCCTTCGGCGGCTCCTGGGGCTACCAGCCGCTGGGCCAGTACGCGCCCACCGCGCGCTTCGGTCCGCCGGAGGCCTTCGCACGCTTCGTCGACCGCTGCCACGAGGCGGGCCTGGGCGTGATCATCGACTGGGTGCCGGCGCACTTTCCCACCGACGCGCACGGCCTGGCGCACTTCGACGGCACGGCCCTCTACGAGCACGCCGATCCGCGCGAAGGCTTCCACCAGGACTGGAACACGCTGATCTACAACCTCGGGCGCAACGAGGTGTCCGGCTTCCTGATCGGCGGCGCGCTGGCCTGGGCCGAGCGCTTCCACGTCGACGGCCTGCGCGTGGACGCGGTCGCCTCGATGCTCTACCGCGACTACAGCCGCAAGCACGGCGAATGGGTGCCCAACATCCACGGCGGGCGCGAGAACCTCGAATCGATCGCCTTCCTCAAGCGCTTCAACACGGTGCTGCACCAGCGCCATCCGGGCGTGCTCACCATCGCCGAGGAATCGACCGCCTGGCCCGGCGTCACCCGCGCGCCGACCGAAGGCGGCCTGGGCTTCGACTACAAATGGAACATGGGCTGGATGCACGACACGCTCCAGTACATGTCGCGCGATCCCATCCACCGGCGCTGGCACCACCACGAGATGACCTTCTCGATGGTCTACGCCTATTCGGAGCATTACGTGCTGCCGCTTTCGCACGACGAGGTGGTGCACGGCAAGCGCTCGCTGCTCGGCCGCATGCCCGGCGACGACTGGCAACGCTTTGCCAACCTGCGCGCCTACTACGGCTTCATGTGGGCGCACCCGGGCAAGAAGCTCCTGTTCGCCGGCGCCGAGCTTGCCCAGCCGACGGAGTGGAACCACGATGCGCAGTTGCCGTGGGAGCTGCTGGACGACGCCCGCCACCGCGGCGTGCAACGGCTGCTGCGCGACCTCAACCGCCTGCTCGTGGAAGAGCCGGCCTTGCACGCCTGGGACGGCGACCCGCGCGGCTTCCGCTGGGCGATCGGCGACGATGCGACCAACAGCGTGTTCGCCTGGCTGCGTTTCGCCGAAGGCGCGCGGCCAGCGCTGGTGGTGAGCAACCTCACGCCCACGCCGCTCTACGACTACCGCATCGGCGTGCCGCGCGACGGGCCGTGGCGGCTGGCGATCAACACCGACGCGGGCGACTACGGCGGCTCCGGCGTGGGGCAGGGCGAAGCGCCGGCCGAGCCGGTGCCGGTCCACGGCCAGCCTTACTCGCTGGCGCTCACGCTGCCGCCGCTGGCGACGATGATCTATCTGGCGGACCGGACATGAAGCACCCCGCTCCGCCTCCCCCCATCCGCCTGTCGGCAGCCTCCCCCGCGCAGCGGGGGAATGCTCGCGAACGAACGTTGCGGCAGCGTGCACCGATCCTTCCCCCGCCTGCGGGAGAAGGCGCCCGAAGGGCGGATGGAGGAGGCCGTACCTCGGCCCGGCATGCCGGCATTCCGCCGGCGAAGGAGCTCCGCTGATGCCGACCCTCCCCGAGCGCATGCAGGCCGGCGCGCCCTATCCGCTGGGCGCCCATTGCGACGGCATCGGCACCAACTTTGCCGTGTTCTCCGCGCACGCCGAGCGCATCGAACTGTGCCTGTTCGATCCGTCCGGCCGCCGCGAGATCGCCCGCTACGAACTGCCCGAGTGCACCGACGAAATCTGGCACGGCTACCTGCCGCGCCTGCGCGGGGGCCAGCTCTACGGCTACCGCGCCTACGGCCCGTACGAACCGGAGCAGGGCCATCGCTTCAACCCGAACAAGCTGCTGCTCGATCCCTATGCGCGCCTGCTCGCCGGGCAACTGCGCTGGTCGGACGTGTTGCACGGCTACCGTGTCTCCTCGCCCCGGGCCGACCTTTCCTTCGACCGCCGCGACAGCGCCGCGGCCTGCCCCAAGGCGGTGGTGGTGGACGAGCCCATGCACTGGGAAGGGCGTGGCCGCCGCCCGCACACGCCCTGGTGCAAGACCATCGTCTACGAGGCGCACGTCAAGGGGCTGACGCGGACGCTCAAGCGCATCCGTCCGCACGAGCGCGGCACCTTCCTGGCGCTGGCCGACCCCTACGTGATCGACCACCTGGTACACCTGGGCGTCACCGCGATCGAGCTCCTGCCGATCCACGCCTTCGTGCAGGACCGCCGCCTGGCCGAGATGAAGCTGCGCAACTACTGGGGCTACAACACGCTGGCGTTCTTCGCGCCGGAGCCCTCTTACCTCGCCGAGGGCGCGCTCAACGAGATCCGCGCCGCGGTGCAGGCGCTGCACGTGGCCGGCATCGAGGTGATCCTGGACGTGGTCTACAACCACACCGGCGAAGGCAGCGAGCTCGGCCCCACGCTCTCCTTCCGCGGCCTGGACAACGCCAGCTACTACCGGCTGCTGCCGGACGACCCGCGCCATTGCATCAACGACACCGGCACCGGCAACACCCTCAACACCGCACACCCGCGCGTGCTGCAACTGGTGATGGACTCGCTGCGCTACTGGGTGAACACCTTCCACATCGACGGCTTCCGCTTCGACCTGGGCGTGACGCTCGGCCGCGAGGCCAACGGCTTCGATCCCAACTGCGGCCTGTTCGACGCCATGCGCCAGGATCCGCTGCTCAACGGCGTCAAGCTGATCTCCGAGCCCTGGGACGTCGGCCTGGGAGGCTATCAGCTGGGCAACCACCCGCCCGGCTTCGCCGAGTGGAACGGCCAGTTCCGCGACGACGTGCGCCGTTTCTGGAAGGGCGACGCCGGCCTGCGCGGTGCGCTGGCCGGACGCCTGCAGGGCTCGGCGGAACTGTTCGACCACCAGCACCGCCGCCCGTGGGCTTCGGTCAACTTCGTCACCGCGCACGACGGCTTCACCCTGCAGGACCTGGTCAGCTACGAGCACAAACACAACGAGGCCAACGGCGAGGACAACCACGACGGCGCCAACGACAACGAAAGCAGCAACCACGGCGCGGAAGGACCGACCCAGGATGCCGCCATCCTCGACGCGCGCGGCCGCGCCAAGCGCGCCATGCTGGCCACGCTGCTGTTCTCGCACGGCACGCCCATGCTGCTGGGCGGCGACGAGTTCGGCCGCACGCAGGGCGGCAACAACAACGCCTACTGCCAGGACAACGAAATCTCCTGGTTCGACTGGAAGCTCGCCCAGTCCGACGGTGGTCGCGCGCTGGCCGAGTACGTGGCGCGGCTGATCCGCCTGCGCGAACAGCACCCGACGCTGCGCGCCGCCGGCTTCATGCACGGCGGCGACGACGTGCTGCCGGGCCTGCCGCCGGTGTCCTGGTTCAACGAGAGCGGCAGCCCGATGCGCCAGAGCGATTGGGAATACGCCGAAGGCCGCCTGCTCATGCTGCGCCGTGCGCTGCCCAAGGGACGGCGGCACGTCGACGTGACCCTGCTGCTGATCAACGGCACCGGCGAGCCGCACCGTTTCACCCTGCCGGAGCCTAAGCTGCCGTGGCGCCTGCGCATCGACAGCGCGCATCCGGAGCTGCCCGAGCGCAACGTGGACGAGGGCGCGCTCGAACTGCTTGGCGCCGGCGTCATGCTGCTGTCCGCCGCACCGCGGCAGGACGGCGCATGAGCGGGCATTTCCGCCACGCCATGCCCTACGGGGCCGAGCTCGTCGACGATGGCCGCACGCGTTTCCGGCTGTGGGCGCCGGACATCGGCGAGCTGCGGCTGCAACTCGACGACGACCGCGTCCAGCCCATGCGCGCGCTGGACGACGGCTGGCACGAAGGGCTCTGTACGGCACCGCCCGGAACGCGCTACCGCTACCTGTTGCCCGACGGCCTGCGCGTGCCCGATCCGGCATCGCGCCTGCAGCAGGCCGGCGACGTGCACGGCGCCAGCGTGGTGGTCGACCCCTGCGGCTACGCTTGGCGACACGCCCGCTGGAGCGGCCGGCCCTGGCACCAGGCGGTGATCTACGAACTGCACGCCGGCGCCTGCGGCGGCTTCCGCGGCGTGCAGGCGATGCTGCCGCGCCTGCACGCGCTGGGCATCACCGCCGTCGAGCTGATGCCGATCGCGCAGTTTCCCGGCACCCGCAACTGGGGCTACGACGGCGTGCTGCCGTTCGCGCCGGCCGCCGCCTACGGCACGCCGGACGAGCTGAAGGCGCTGGTCGACGCCGCGCACGGGCTGGGCCTGATGATGATCCTGGACGTGGTCTACAACCACTTCGGCCCGGACGGCAATTACCTGGGCCAGTACGCCGCGCCGTTCTTCCGCACCGACGGTGCGCCCACGCCCTGGGGCGCGGCGATCGACGTGGCGCAGCCGCAGGTGGGCGACTTCTTCGTGCACAACGCGCTGTACTGGCTGGAGGAGTTCCGCTTCGACGGCCTGCGCCTGGACGCGGTGCACGCGCTGCACAACCCCGCCTGGCTGCTGTCGCTGGCGGCGCGCGTGCGTGCCGCGACGGGGGAACGGCAGGTGCACCTGATCCTGGAGAACGAGGGCAACCAGGCGCACCTGCTGGGCGCGCGCTGCTTCGACGCGCAGTGGAACGACGATTTCCACAACGCCCTGCACGTGCTGCTGACCGGCGAACGCGCGGGCTACTACGGCGCCTACGCGGACGACCCGCTGGCCAAACTGGTGCGCTGCCTGGCCGAGGGCTTCGCCTGGCAGGGCGAGCCGATGCGCGGCAAGCCCCGCGGGGAACCGAGCTCGGCGCTGCTTCCGCTGCGCTTCGTCGATTTTCTGCAGAACCACGACCAGATCGGCAATCGCGCGCTGGGCGAACGGCTGACCACGCTGGCCGACCCGCTGCGGCTCGAAGCCGCTTACGCTTTGCTGCTGCTCACACCGATGGTGCCGCTGCTGTTCATGGGCGAGGAGTGGGGCAGCCGCACGCCGTTCCTGTTCTTTGCCGACTATCCCAGCGAGGAACTGCGGCGGGCCGTGCGCGAAGGCCGCCGCAAGGAATTCGCCGAGTTCGGGGTGGTAGACGGCTTGCCCGATCCGCAGGCGCCCTCGACCTTCGAGCGTTCGCGGCCCGATCCGCGCGAAGCGTCCAGCCCGGCCGGCGCCGCGCGCCTCACGCTGATCCGCCTGCTGCTGGCGCAGCGCCGGCAGTGGCTGGGGCCGCGACTCGGGCGGGCGCGGCCGTTGGGCGCGCAGGCGATCGGCACGCAGGCGCTGCGGGCGCGCTGGCAGATGGACGAGCTGCAACTGCACGTGTACTGCAATCTGGGCGAGCGTGAGGTTGCCGTCGACGCCAAGGCAACACCCGATGCGCGATGGTTGCATGGCGGGGCGCCGGCAATCGCCGCCTTGGCCGAAGGCCGCCTCGCACCCGCCAGCACCCTGGTCTACCTGGAAACTTCGGCATGAGCTTCGCCGCCTCCGGCCGCATGCGACCGGCCGCTACAGCAGAAGTGCGGTCCACGCGCGGCCGCATGGCCACTGGCTGGGGCACCGCGTGAGTGGCTACGACATCCGCCTGGTCGAGCTGGCGGGGCAGGCCGGCGTCGACGTGCACTGGCGCGATGCCAATGACCGCCCGCAGGAAGTGAGCCTTTCCACGCTACGCGCGGTGCTTGCCGCGCTGGGACTGCCGTGCGACAGCGACGGCGACCTCGATGAGAGTTTCGAGCGCCTGCGTCGCGAGCGCGAGGGAACGGCCCTGCCACGCCTGCTCGTCGCGGACGCCGGCGGCTCCTTCGAGTTGCCGCCCGCCACCGGGGCACGGCGCTACCGCACCGAGGACGAGCATGGCGTCCCGGTGGAAGAGGGCACGCTGCCGGCCGGCGAGCGCGCGTTGCGCGCGCCGGCGACGCCGGGCTATTACCGCCTGCTGCTGGACGATGCCGAATGCACGCTGGCGGCGGCGCCGCCGCGCGCCTTCGGCATCGGCGACGTCACCGGCGCGCGCCGGCCCTGGGGCGTGGCGGTGCAGCTGGCCAGCCTGTTCCGTCCGGGCGACGGCGGCATCGGCGACTTCACCGCGCTGGAGCAATGCGCCCGTGCCGCCGCGGCGCGCGGCGCCGATGCCCTGGCGATCAGCCCGGTGCATGCGCTGTTCGCCGCCGCGCCCGAACGCTACAGCCCCTATGCGCCCTCCAGCCGGCTATTTCTCAATCCGCTCTATGTCGATCCCGCGCGCGTGGGCGGCGGGGCGGCGCTGCGCACGGTGACCGACGCTCACAACCTGCGCCAGGAACTGGCCGAGCTGGAATGGCTGGACCTGATCGACTGGCCGCGCGCGGCGCGCGCACGGATGACGCTGCTGCGCGCACTGTTCGATTGGTCCTCGGCCGATTCGAAACTCACCCAGGAGCTCTCCGCGTTCCGGCAAGAGCAGGGCGAGGCGTTGGAACGCCACGCGCGTTTCGAAGCGTTGCAGTTGCATTTCCGCGCGCACGGCACGCCGGGCGGCTGGCAGGCCTGGCCCGCCGACTACCACGATCCGGCCAGCCCCACGGTCGCCACCTTCGCGCGCGAGCACAGCCGCGACGTCGCCTTTCATGCCTTCCTGCAGTGGCTGGCCATGCTCGGGCTGGCCGACGCACAGCGCACCGCGCGCGAATCGGGCATGGCGATCGGCCTGGTCTCGGACCTGGCGGTCGGCACCGACGCCGGCGGCAGCCAGGCCTGGAGCCACCAGGGCGAGATGCTGCACGGCCTGTCGGTAGGCGCGCCACCGGACCTGCTCAACCGCAACGGACAGGACTGGGGCCTGACCACCTTTTCGCCGATCGGCCTCAGGCGCGGCGGCTACGCCGGCTACCTCGCGATGCTGCGCGCGGCGCTGGCGCATGCCGGCGGGGTGCGCATCGACCACGTGCTGGGGCTCAAGCGCCTGTGGCTGGTGCCCAGCGGCGCCGGCGCCACCGAGGGCGCCTACGTGCGCTATCCGCTGGACGACCTGCTGCGCCTGCTGGCGATCGAATCGCATCGCTGCCGCGCCGTGGTGATCGGCGAGGACCTGGGCACCGTGCCGGCCGACTTCCGCCAGCGCATCGCGGGCGCCGGCGTGCTCGGCATCCGCGTGCTGTGGTTCGAGCGGGCGGCCGACCGTGGCTTCATCGCGCCCGTGCACTGGTCGGCCGAGGCGATGGCCACCACGTCCACCCACGACGTGCCGACCGTGGCCGGCTGGTGGAGCGGACGCGACATCGAATGGCGCGTCCGCGCCGGCCTGGCCGAGCCGGGCGTGGACGAGATCGCCGAGCGCGAGGTCGACCGCGGCCGGCTATGGCGCGCGCTGTGCGCTTCCGGCGCAGCCCACGATGCGGGCGGTTCGCCGGACGAAAACCGCCCGCCCTCGCCGGATGACGTGCAACCCGTGGCGATAGCCGCCGCCGGCCACGTGGCGCGCGCACCTGCGCCACTGGTGTTGATCCCGGCCGAGGATCTGCTCGCGCTGCCGGAGCAACCGAACCTTCCCGGTCCCACCGACACCTTGCATCCGAACTGGCGCCGCCGGTTGCCCGAAAGCGCAGCGACGCTCTTCGACGGGCCGGTGGCGCAAGCGTGCTGCAACGCCGTCGCCGCAGCTCGCACGACCCCATGAACCGCAAGCTGCCCGGCCTGCCGCCCCATCACTCGACCACGCCGGGTAAGCAGGCGAGGGTTTTCCCGCAAGACCTGCGGCAAGTTCCGCTTCGATGGGGCAGGGCTCGCCCCGCGCACAGGGGGGTCGGGCCGGAGGCCGCCCCATGAGTGACCCATCGCCCGCGCCCAACCCGCCACACGCGCTTGCGCGCCTGCAATTGCATGCCGGCTTCACTCTCGACGATGCGGCCGAGCGGGTGGACTACTACGACACGCTGGGCGTGAGCCACCTCTACGCCTCGCCGCTGTTCGCCGCGCGCCCGGGTTCCTGCCACGGCTACGACGTGATCGACTACCACCGCATCAATCCCGAGCTCGGTGGCGAGCCGGCGCTGCGGCGGCTGGTCGCGCGCCTGCGCACGCACGGCATGGGCCTGGTGCTCGACATCGTGCCCAACCACATGTTCGCCGGGCCCGGCAACGCCTGGTGGATGGACGTGCTGCGCCTGGGCCGCGCCAGCCGCTACGCCGGGTATTTCGACATCGACTGGCACAGTCCTGACCCGCTGGTGCGCGGCCGCGTGCTGCTGCCCATCCTCGGCAAGCCCTACGCCCAGGCGCTGCGCGATGGCGACGTGCGGCTGGTCCACGACGAGGCGGGTTTCGCGCTGCGCGTGCACGAGGCCGCGTTGCCGCTTTCGCCGGCGAGCACGCAGCCGCTGGAGCGGGCAGGGGAGCCGGCCGCCGTGCTGGCCGCGCACGACGCCAACGGCGCGGCGGGGTTCGATCGGTTGCATACGCTCATCGATGCGCAGCATTACCGGCTGGTGTTGTGGAAGCTCGCCAACGACACGATCGACTACCGCCGGTTCTTCGACATCAACGAGCTGGCCGGCATGCGCATGGACCGTACCCGCGTGTTCGAGGACAGCCACGCGCTGGTCTTCCGGCTGTACGCCGAGGGTCTGATCGACGGCGTGCGCATCGATCACATCGACGGCCTGGCCGACCCGCACCGCTATTGCCGCCAGCTGCGCCATCGCCTGCGCCGCCTGCAGCGCCAGCGTCCCGCCGGCGCGCCGCCGGGACCGGCCTACGTGGTGGTGGAGAAGATCCTGGCCGAGGGCGAGCGCCTGCGTGGCACCTGGCGCACGGATGGCACCACCGGCTACGAGTTCATGGACCAGGCCGGCGCGCTGCTGCACGACGCCGCGGGCGAGGACATGCTCACGGAACTCTGGCAGGCGATGAGCGGCGAGCGGGCCGATTTCGCCGCGGTGGCGCGCACGGCGCGGCGGCAGATCCTGGTCGACAGCTTCGAGGCCGAACTCGATCGCACGGCGCGCGCCCTGCTCGACGCGGCGCGCGCCGACCTCTCCACCCGCGACGTGAGCCTGCCGGCGATCCGCCGCGTGCTGGTGGAGCTGCTGGTGCATTTCCCGGTCTATCGCACCTACGCCGGCGGGCTGGGCCGCGATGCGGCCGACGAGTCGGTGTTCCAGCAGGCGTACGGCCGTGCGCACCGCCACGTGCGCATCGAGGACCGCGAGCTGCTGGCCGAGGTGTCGGCGTGGCTGGGCGGGCAGTCGCCGCGCGGCCTGCCGCCCGGCCGCATGCGGCGCGCGCGCGAGCGGGCCATGACGATCTTCCAGCAGGCCACCTCGCCGATGGCCGCCAAGGCGGTGGAGGACACCGCCTGCTACCGCTATGGCCGGCTGCTGTCGCGCAACGAGGTCGGCGCCGATCCCGGCCGGCTGGCGCTGGACATCCCCGGCTTCCATGCGCTGTGCGCCGAACGCGCGCACGACTACCCGCGCAACCTGCTCGCCACCGCCACCCACGACCACAAGCGCGGCGAAGACGCGCGCGCGCGCCTGGCGGTGCTCTCGCAGGCAAGCGTGGTGGGCGCATGGGCCAGCACCGTGGCGCGTTGGCGCGAGCGCAACGCCCGCCTGCGTCCGCTCGTCGACGAGGCGCCGGCGCCGTCCCCGGCCGATGAATACATGCTCTACCAGACCCTGGTCGGCGCCTGGCCGCTGGAGCTGGCGCCGGGGCAGACCGACGGCGCGCGTGACTTCGCCGACCGGATCGCGCAGTGGCAACGCAAGGCGCTGCGCGAGGCCAAGCGCCGCTCGCGCTGGACGCAGCCGAACGAACCCTATGAAGAAGCCTGCGAAAGCTTCCTCGCACGGCTGCTGGACCCCGCCCACGGCTTCACGGCCGAACTGCACGCCTTCGTGGGGCGCATCGCGGCCGCCGGCGCGGCCAACAGCCTGCTGCAAACCGTGCTGCGCCTGACCACGCCGGGCATACCGGACATGTACCAGGGCACCGAGTTCTGGGACTTCAGCCTGGTCGACCCGGACAACCGGCGACCGGTCGATTTTGCCATCCGACAGGCGGCGCTGAACGAGTCGGCGTCGTGGGACAGGCTGCTGCAGGACTGGCGCGACGGCCGCCTCAAGCAGCGCGTGATCCGCGAGCTGCTGCAGCTGCGTTCCCGCCACGCACCGACGTTCGCGCAGGGCGACTACCGGGCGCTTGCCGTCGCCTCGCCGGACGGCCAGGCCGGCGACCGTCTGCTGGCGTTCCAGCGCACGCTCGATGGCCACGCCATCATTGTGCTGGCCCTGCGGCACACCGCCGAAGTGCTGCTCGACGCCGCCATGCCGCGCTGGGATGCCGCCTCGTCGGCCGCCCTGCTGCCGCACGGCACGCGCGTGCGTGGCCTGAGCCCTGGCCGCTACCGCAACGTGCTTGGGGAGGGCGAGGGCGTGGTGGACACCGGGCTGGACCCGTCAAGCTGGCTCGCGCCCCTGCCGGTGGCCGTGCTCGCGCCGACGGCGTCCTGAGCCGTGGCCGGCGGAGCTCGCCGGGCGTGCCTGTTCGGCGACGCACGAGCGAGCAGCGGCGGCCAGATCGGCCGCCGCTGCGTCAAACCAGGGAAGGGCGCTCGCGCCTCAGATCAGCCAGCAGGTAGCCGGCTGCTTGGTCGAGATATAGGGGAAATCGTCTTCCACCTCGGGCACCGGCACACGCGGCGCACGACGGTCGTCCACCGGCCATTCGATGTCGCGGTGCCGACGCTGGGTCGGCGGGTTATGGTCGGACGGCCAGCGGGGCGTTTGCTCGGGACCCACCGCCGGGCCGTTGATCGTCCAGTCGCGGTCACGGATGAAGCCAGGGTGGTGGCGGATGACGGAAGAGTTGCGGGCGTTCATGGGCATGGCGAAAGGCGTTCTAAAACAACTGGATGAAGTATCTTTTTCCAGCCGTCTACGGAGCGCGAAGGAGTCGCTGCCTCGCGTTTAACGAGGCTGGCCCTCCCGCCCCCGTGCCCGTCAAAGATCCAGTACGCGGTCCAGCCCGCGGTGCAGCCCGACCAGCGAGGACACCTTGCGCACCGCCAACAGCGCGCCATCGACGTACGGCCGCGCGCTGCCGCCCGCATCGTGGCGCAGCGTCAGCTTCTGGTCCGGCATGCCGAAGATCACCTCCGCGCCGATCACGAAACCGGGCAGCCGCAGAGAGTGCACCTGTGTACCAGCGAGCGTCGCGCCGCGTGCCTCGCGCGGTCCGGCGGTCTGCTCCAGCGGCACCGTCGGCTGCGGCGCGCGCACCGCAGCCAGGCGGCTGGCCAATTCCCGCGCGGTACCGCTGGGCGCGTCGCGCTTGCCGTCGTGCGCGTAGTCGATGATCTCCCACTGCGGGATGTACCTGGCCGCCATCTCGGCGAACTTCTGCAGCAGCACCACCGTCAGCGCGAAGTTGCCACAGGCGAGCACGCCCAGGCCTTTCGCCCGCGCGACCGCGTCGATCTGCGCGTAGTCCTCGTCCGAGAGCCCGGACGAGCCGACCACCACGTGCACGCCGCGATCGAGCGCGGCGAGCACGTTCGCCTTGGCGCTCGCCACGCCGGTGTATTCGACGAACACCTCGCAGGGCCGTTCCAGCGCCTGTTGCGCCGTGGCGAACACCGGACAGGCGGGCAGGTTGCCGCCCAGCGCCGCGCTCAGGTCCTGCCCTGCATAGCTGCGCGACACCGCAGCCACGAGGCCGAGGTCGGGCGCCTGCGCGATGGCGCGCGCCAGTTCGGAACCGGCCCAGCCGGTGGCTCCAGCCAGGCATACGCCCAAGGTCATCGTCCTCTCCAGGCAAGGGTGGTCCGGCCGACTCTGAGCCGATCGCGGATCGGCGGCAAGATCCGCCGTTTCACGGTGACCCTGCGATTGCTCGCGCAAGATCCCGAGTCGGCCCGGCCGTCGAGGCCTTTGCGCGGCGGTGCATGACAGCGCCGTTGCGCCCGCAGGCGCAGGGAAGTATACCGGCGCAAACGACTCTGCCGAGCCGCTTCCGCCTACCCTAGGCCATGCCTTTTCCTGCCGCCAGAGCTGCCGACATGGACCATTCGATCATCTCCCTGGTACGCGAAAAGCGGTATCCGATGATCGTCAGGTACGGGGCCGGGCTGCTTTTCGTCGCGGTGGCATTCGTGATCGTGCTGACGTGGGAAGGCCAGTTGCAGCGCTATCCGTTTCCCATCTTCATCCCGGCCATCTTCTTCGCTGCGCTCCTGTTCGAGCGCGGTTCGGGCGTGCTGGCGACGTTCGCATCGGCGGCACTGGCGACCTATTTCTTCCTTCAGCCCGTCCACAGCTTCGCCATGGCCGAAACCGACACGGTGAGCGTCGCGGCGTTCCTGCTGGTTGGAATCGTGATCTCGACGGTAACGGACCGGCTGCGGCGAACGGTCGAAGGCCTGCGCCGGTCCGAGGCGGAAAAGAGCCTGATGCTGGAAGAGGCCGGCCATCGCGTACGCAACGACCTGATGATGGTGTCCTCGGTGCTCTCCCTGCAGGCCCGCGGGCAGGCGGATCCAGCCGTTCGCGCCGCGCTGGAATCGGCGGTGGCGCGCGTGTCGGTGATCGCCAACGCACAGGACCGCATACGCGCATCAGGCAACGGCCAGGGCATGGTCAACCTGTCCGAATACCTGCAATCCCTGTGTGGCCAACTTGGCGACATGCTCAGGGACATCCGGCCCATCGCGATCCGCGTGCACGCACCCGCGGTCACGGTGCAACCGTCCCATGCGGTGCACATCGGGCTGATGGTGAATGAGCTGGTGACCAACGCCTTCAAGTACGCATTTCCCGCCGGGCAGGGCGGCACGGTGCTGGTCGATGTCGAGCGCCATTCCGGCAGTCTGGACATCACCGTCCGCGACGACGGCGTCGGCTGCCCGGACCTTTCCGAAGGCGGCACCGGCTCGCGCCTGGTACGGCTACTGGCAGCGAACCTGGGCGGCACCATCGAACGCATCGTGGTGGACCGCGGGTGCTGCATGCATGTGGCGATACCGATCGAGGCGGAGCGGGCTGGCGCGGTGCAGACGTGATTTTACATAATAGACATTATGCGCAATCTTGGGTGGCTGTTGCGCAGGCCGCCGCTTTTGTCGGCGTCCCCTTAACCGTGTCACCTGACTACTTAACCACGTCAGTCCACGTAACCGCGTCACCTTACGAGAACCTACCGGAGCTTTCTTGCGCCGATCACGGTTAGCGGCCGGTCCAGATGGTGCCCGCTGTGAGGAGCTCGCTTCTGGGGAATTCGTGGACGAGCATCCGCCAGCGCTTTTCTAGCAAAGCGATTTGGCCAGCTTGCCGAGCGATATCATGGGCCCGCTATCGGCCTGGGGCACCTAGGTGGTTTCCGACACCAACACTGCATAGTGATCTGGGTCCGCGCGCTCCAATGCTTGCATAACGCGCCTCACCATACCCCGCGACATCGCAGGGAAATCAGAAAACTCCAGCAGGCGGAGCGTTGATGCGCTATGCGACCCTTCATCCACATACCTTCCTACCGCGCCACGCTCCACTTCATCGTCGAATAAAACGTCGAGCTTGGTCAGGTAGCCCTTCGGTGTGGGCCGCCGAAAGCCGAGATACATCTCCAAGAACCGCCTGAGCAAGTTCGGACAGTTCAGATAAGCGTCAACCTCCTGGCTGGTGCTCGTCTGGAACTGGCGCAGGCAATAGAAGACGTGGTGGTAGTCGGAGCGGAACTTCGCCAAGTGTCCTGGAAGCTCTATCAGCTGGCTGGCGCCGTCAGGCTCTCGGTGGACGAGGTACGCAGCGTGCTCCTTCTTGAACTTCCCACGATCACTCCAGTCCTGCTTTATCGTGTTGAAGAACTCCGAGTTGTGCGTTGAAATGAAGAGTTGCCGACATACCTTCAGGCTCGTGATAAGGAGGTAGGCCACGTCGTAGATGTGGTTGGCGTCCAGGCTACAGATCGGGTCATCCACGAAAACGACCAGATCCTCAAGCCGCTGACCGTTCTGTCCCAAGCTGACCAGAAAGTACGCCAGCGAGATCGCCGTCCGCTCACCGTCGCTCATATTGGTGGCCGGCTGACCTTCGCGAATGAACTGGATCCGATTGTCGTGAGCCTGCTCGACGGATATGCGCGGCCCAAGCAATCGCTTCAATAGCCCACTGATCTGGCTTGCGGCCACCGAGCTACGCTGTAGCTCGGCATTCGCCGTAGTTGCTTGCCCTGCGATCTTCTGCCCAACAGTCTTGATACGCCCCAGCTCCGCTTCAACCTGGCTCAGGAACGCGATCGCTTCTGCCGCTCCGGGGTCGAGCACAAAACGGGCCGCGAAGTGCTCCTTGACTTTCTCGGCTGCAGCCCGGCGTCTGGCGGAAAGTTCGTCACATGCGCGGTTGTGGTCGTCCCTTGCCTGGTGAAGCTCCGCAAGGATAGCCGTCAACTCGGGAGCTCGATCTCCAACCAACTCCACAGTGAATGCCGTCTCCATGGCGGCAAGCTTTTCCCTCAATAGGCGGGCCCAACTGGTACGAATCTGGGTTTCTCGAGCTTCCCAAGTTGCGAGCCGACTCAGTGCCGCTTGGACTTTGGCCCGAACATCAGGAACCCACTCTTTCTCATGCGGAAAGGTGTGCGCCTGCCTAGGCTGTTCCAGCCGCCCGATTGCCGCTGTGACGGCAGCGTGCTGTCGGCGATATTCATCGGAGAAGTGGTTCGCGTAGGCTTCAAGTGCTTGCGCTGCATCGTTTCCACAAAAGGCACAGGTCGTACTGTGCTCATGAAATTGCAGACCGGTGCGTACCCAATCGCTGAGCGCAGGATCGTCAGCCAAGCGCTTGATCGTGTTCTGCCTAGGCGTCTCCCTTAACAACCCAGCGACATCATCTCCCCCAGGCGGAAGCGGAGGCATCACCACTGGCAGGTTACTAATGGGAGCGAACTCATTCTGGTCTCTCGCTTGGTTGACCATTGCTTCTAGGGTGGCAGCGTCTAGAAGATGGTCAGCCGGCGCGGTCAGCCGTTGCTGGATACCTTTCAGATTGGGTGCCCTAAAGTCGCGGACACCCAGCATCGTTCCGCAATCCCTAGCTAGGTCAGTGGCCGCTTTATCTCTGGCGGCGCTGGTCTCACTCTGCCTCGTCTGGACCGAGCGATACATTGCCGCCACGCGTTCCCGCCTCCGGGACAAAGAGGCAATGCGGTTACTCAGCCGGATGTTGTCTTCGCCCACGATGAACAAGGCAGGCGCTTGCGTGTAATCGGCCTGCTGCAGGTTTGCATCGATAAAGTCCCGATTGAAGATGCGCACGGGGATCCGTCCCCGATCCTGCTCTTTCCGGCTATCCAGCACTCCCTGCCCCACGCTGATACGCACATGTGCGCCGGCCGGCAGCCGACTTACGGCCGGACCGTTCAATAGCCCGAAGACACGGGACAGGGTTGTCTTGCCAGAAGCGTTCCAACCATAGATCAGGTTGTAGCGTGCGAAATCTGGCGCTGCGCTCGTCCGTCCGTCGTAGCCGTCCCACACGGCCGCCTGTGAAATGGATTCAATTCGCCGAAGCATACCCCCCCTAAACCCATGGCTCATTATGAGCGCCTAGCAAAGCAATCTGTCCTACGCATCTGAACTTCCGCTTTGGGTCGAGAGCGGACATGCACCCCTACCCCCGATAACTTGCCCTAATCGCCCTGCCCGGCGTGCGGTTCGAAAGCGGGCGTTGCTCGCGCCACGCTGTTGGCGACGCCGGCAAACGACGCGCGCGGCGCGTATCACCGATGGCATAGCTACCTGGCGGCCCGATCCACCTTTCGCTTCAGATCGGCATCATGCGGTAACGACGAAGCTGCGCGCCTTGCCTAGGCCATCTGCCATAACGCGCACAGGCACATCTATGCGCCGATCGTCTAGATACCCGACTGGCCAAGTCTCGACCGGTGGTCGCTGCTGCCGTTTTTAATCGCCGCGATCCTGCTGCTCCAGCTCCATGATTCTTTCGCTGGCGGGACGTCCTACGTCTTGGCCGTGGAGCCCGCTGCAGGCAGCAGCTTCAACAGCAAAGCTTCACTGGCACGCGCACGCTCCTCGCTGGCTCGCGCCAGCGCACGCACTTCGTCCAGCATTAGCTCGCTGGCCTGCGCCCGCAGTGCGAACAGGGCCGCGCCGACCTCATGCGCCACGTGCGCGAACAACTCGCGCTCTTCACTGCTGTAGTGCTCGTCCGGGCGCGATGCGATGATCAGAAGGCCAAGTAACTGTCCACGTACCTGGAGTGGAAAGGCATAGCCTTCGTTTCGCAGCGCGCCCATCCGATCGTGAAGGTCCACTTCCGGCTCGTGGGCGCGCAGGGCGACTACTGCCGGATCATCGTTGTCGACGCATGCCGGCAACACCTGCTGACCGCACTGGTGCGTCAGGCTGAAGCCTTGGGCACCACTCTCGAAAAGCGCCACCCAAGGAGCACCGATGAGGCGTCGCAGTTCGGTGACGGTCAACTCCTTCAATCGTTCCTGGGAACTCACAAACGCTGCCTCGCGGGCGAAGCGGCGTAGCGCGTTTTCCTGCAGATACTGGCGTCGGAAGATCAGGCGTTCGACCAAACCGTCGATCCGCCGATGCACGGTGGTCAGCGAGGCGCCCAAGGCCAATGGCACCAGCAAGTCGAGCACGAGACTGGCGCGTTCGCCCACGGCGATACGCTCGACCAGGCTCTCGAACAGGGCGAACAAGCCGACGATCAGGCTGGTCGTCGCTGCGTATACCAGGGTACGGTTGAGCACCACGCTGAGATCGATCAGGCGGCTTCTCACCACGCCGTAAAGCAACCCGATGAAGGCCAGCGAAAACATGCTGCGAGGGACAATCAGCGATGCGGCGGAACCAAATACGGGCGAGTTGACGAGAAAGATGGCGGCCACGAAGATCGCGCTCGAACTCGTCACCCATTTTAGCCGCAGCCGCTGTGCCGCGTTGGCGCGTGGCAAGACCACGCACAGCATGACCACCGGGATGACGTAGCTGAAGGTCAACAGGAAACCGTAGGCCGGGCGCATCAGCTCGGCCCAGCCGGTCGCGACCAGAGCCAATGGTCCAAACAGCGACTGTACGGCGCCCATCCCAAGCGCGAGGAAAAAAGCGATTCGCCAAGCCTTGACCGCGCGCGGCGTCAGCAGCGGCGCCGCCATCGATACCGCCATAAGGTAAAAGCTGAGCCTGGCCAGCAGGAACATGACGTTGGAGACCAACAGCACGGCCAGGCCGCGCGCGCCATCGGAGGGCACGAATTGCAGCGCAAGGCCGAGCAGGAACGCAATGGCCCAGAGCGCCAGTCCCATTGTGTCCCGTCCGGTTCCTTTCCAGAGGGCAAGGATGGCGATGACCCCCAGGCAAAAGGGATAGCTCAAAAAGCTGTACCAGCCCCAGTCGTACGATCCCATCACATCCATCGTCACGCTGTGTACCGTGACGATCGACGGGGTGTTGTCGCCGGCTGGATGCCGCACGACCAGGCGGTACGTCGCGTCGTCGGGAATATGGTTGAAATTGGCCGATTTGATCAACGCGATCCGCGTGTCCGGTGTTACGGCGGGAAGGTCGATAAGGTCGCCGGGATTCAGATGGGCGGGGAGCTTCACGCCATCGACCGCATCCACCACCGCATCGTGCCCGGCAAAGATGGCGGAGAACGGGAGCTTGGAGCGCTGCTCGGGGTGAAATGCCAGCCAGCCTGAGTACCCCACGGCCACCAGTACAACCAACATGAGCAACCAGGTGTCTTGGCGACGATGCATTTGCTCCCCCCGAACATGCTGTCGTAAAAGGGCCTGCGATGCCTAATTTGCCGAAACTACATGGTCGCGCCGGGAGCTAGCAACGGACGCCGAGCGAACGTTCGCCTTACCCCTGATAACCCGAGCTAGTCGTAATTTCGTGCCGCCGACTTCCCCGCTTTGCTCCACCACCGCAGTTGAAACTAACGCCCAAGCTTGGGAGGCCTCGCTCTGGCTGATCTATGCGACGGCCGACCACCTAGGGCAGGAATGCGGATAAGGGCGCGATGGCCGCATCTTCCACGCTCCAGAAGTTGAGATCTGCTGGCCCGAACTGCGGCAATGCTGTGCGCTTCAAGACGTCGCGCACCTCGTCCTTCAGACGCGCCACGCGCAGCGTGATGCGGCGCTGAGCCAGCCAGGCCGAGTAATCGGTCAGCTCCTCCAGAGACGTGCTGTCCAGGTCCGGCGACTCCTCCAGGCTGAGCACGACGACCCGCGTGTCGCCGCGCTGCGACACCCGTTCGCGGGCGAGTGCCAGCATGGACGCGGCGTTCGCAAAAAACAGCGGCTCCTCCGGACGCAGGATCAGCACGCCGGGCGGTACCACCGCCTGAGGGTGGCGTTCGACATCGACAAAATCGTGACTGTCGCCGAGACGTCCGAGCACGCTGACGCGCGGCGTGGTGAGCTGGCGCAGCAGCAGGATCAGGCTGAACGCGATGGCCACCAGCAGGCCATCGAGAATGCCGAGCGCGAGCACGGCCAGGATCGCCGCCAGCGCCACCAAGCGGTCACGCTTCCATCGCAGGTACGGACGGAAGGCCGCCAGCCGCCAAGACTTGCTCACGGCGTGAATCACGATCGCTGCCAGAACCGGCTCGGGAATGCGCTCGATCCAGCGCAGCAACAGCGACACCATCAGTAGCACGCTGCCGGCGGCGGCCAGCCCGGCCACCCGAGAATGCGCCCTCGCCGCCTCGTTGGCGGAGGTCCCGGAATAGCCCGCGCCCACTGCCATACCGTGGAACAGGCCCGACAGCACGTTCGCTAAGCCGATGACCCACAGGTCGCGGTTGGCGTCTACCGGGTCTCCGTGTTTGAGCGCAAAGGCGCGGATCGCGCCGTACGACTCGGCGTAGAGCACAAGCAGCAGTGCGAGGGCGAGTTCGATACTGTGCACCCATTGACCGCTCGAAGGCCACACCGGCGGTGCCCAGTGAGGGACCATGTCGATGGCCCCGGTCAGCGCCACGCCGCGCTGCGCCAGCCAGCCCGAGCATGCCACCCCGAGTACAATCACCAGCAAGGTGCCGGGCAAGCGCCGCAACCTTTCGCAGATAAACAGCAGCAGCAGCGCAAGAACGCCGGCGACCGCGGTCGTGAACTTTATCTGGCTGGCGGTTCTCACCATGGTCGCGACCAGCAGCGGCACAAAGTCGCCCCGCAGCGCGGATAGCCCGAGGAGATTGGGCAACTGCTTCAGCGCGATCACGCAGGCCAGACCGAAGGTAAAGCCGCGCAGCACCGGTCGGGCGATCAGCTGCGACACTCCGCCCAAGCGCAACACGCCAGCCAACATGAAGCAGCCACCGGTGAGCAGCACCAGCATGCCCGCCACCGCCGCTCGCGTCGCTCCCGCCGGCCCTGCCAAGGCCAGCGTCCCGGCTGCCAGTACCGCGGCGGACGACGAAGAGGGTCGGCAGGGATCCACCCAAAAACCGGCAATTCGCCGCCTAAGTTCGCGCGGCACCTAGGATTGGTGTGGGTTACATCTAGTTCGCCACCGTCTCACGATCGGCGGCTGCGGCCTCCTCGGCTGCACGAAGAATTCGACGGGCAAAGTCGATAGGCGTGACTTCCCTGCTCGTGTCCACCGTGTAGTCCCCGAAGCGGTTGATGTGCGCGGTTCGGTATGGCGATAGGCCGGCCAGTACTTCCGGGCTGATCTCGACACCCTCATCCCGGAGCTCGGCCAGAACCCGCGACATCTGCTCAACGTTATGTAGGATCACCAGGTTGGCCACCAGGTGGTTGTAGCCGACGATCTTCTGCTGCTCGTGCAGCACGTTCTCGGCAATGATCCCCTGCCCGCCGAAAAACGCCCACTTGGTGAAGTTGTTGAACTCCTCACTTTTGTTGGTCGCCGCCTGGATGGTCTTGCGCACCTCGACATCGTCGATGTAGCGCAACAGAAACAGCGTGCGGATGACACGACCCAGCTCCTTGAAGGCAAAATAGAGCTTGTTCTTGCGGCTGTAATTGCCCAACCGACGCAGAATCGTAGAGGCAGAAATCTTGCCGGTTTTGATCGATACGGCCACGCGCAGCATGTCGTGCAGGTGGGTTTCGATCAGGTTCCAGTCGATGCTTCCGTCCCCGAAGAGTGCCTGGATATGCGGATAAGGCCCTTGCGGGTCCGGCTTGGATAGCGCAAGGTCTTTAATGTTGCGAATGCGAGGCATGAGTTCGATGCCCAGCAGGTGAGCCAAGCCAAATACGGGGAAATTCTGGGCTTGGGTATCGCCGTGCACCGTGTCAGGCCGGATCTCAGACCGATTCTCGATCAGGCCATCGAGGATGTAGATGGCCTCGTAGGCGCCGCAGGGAATGAAGCGGCTGAAAAGCGCGATGTACTTGTCCGACACGTGGTAGTAGCCGATCCCACCGTAGCCACCGTAGCGGATGTGGTATTCGGAGAGCAGGTTCTGCTCGTAGACGCTCCACTTCGTCCCGTCGGCCGAGGCAGATTTGCCGCTGCCCCAGTAGCCTGGGAGCTCGAACTTGTTATACAGGTTGATAGTGTCGACGGTGGCACGTTCGAGGGTGTCTTCCGTGACGTACTTGAGATTCAGCCAGGCGGTCTGCCGCCGACTGAAGCCGCGTACTGACCGCGCCGTCTGGGTGGGCCCCAGGTTGCACCCATAGCAGAACAGCGTCGTCACCACGCGGTGGTGCAAGTCACGTACGCGTGCCTCGGTGCCGGCGAGCGGCTTGAAATGTCGGGTCAGATCCGCCCAGCTGGTTGCATCGACCAGCACGTCAACAATGCTCGTCTCGGGCAGGCGCTCGGCGATGAGGCTGTCGACTAGGGCGATCGCTTTGGACAACTCCGTTCGCGGTAGCTTACGGAGGATTAACCTGCCATCGACGATATCGGCGTGTGCGTTCTCGGGGAATCGAGCGTCGACCTCACCGCACTTCATTCGCAGCTGCTCGCGCAGCGTCTGGACAAAGGTGGCGGGCTCGGTCGCGATCCCGGACACCTCGCCATAACTGACCAGCTCCTCCTGAAAGGTGCTCTCGTCGACCAGCTCTTCGCGATAGTCGTCGTAGCGCTCGCCACCGGAAATAAACAGGTCACCTGACTTCAGCTCGTCCTTGATCTGGAAGAGCACCGACAACTCGAAGTACCGCCGTTGCATCCAACCTTGCCGATCCACACCCCAGTCCTTCGGGAACACATGCCGGCGCCAGTTGGCCGTCATCCAGCCAAAGTCCTGGTCCAAGCTCAGTCCGAGCGGTGCCACCTCCACCACGTCTCTTCGTTGGGATCGTAGCGTCGCCAGCGCCTTGATCAGGCGCTCCATGGCAGGATCTTGGGACGAGGTGCGCAGGTCCATCACGTCCAGGCAGTTGAGCAGCAAAGCGCGCTGTTGAGCGTATGGTTTGGCCAGGAACGGCAGGAAGTTCTTGCCGGCGTAGGCCATGTGCTCATCGCATTCGGCAAGTATTCGGGTCAAGTCCGGCCCAATCGCGTCTCCGATGGCGGAAATGCGCTGACTATCGGTTCCGTCGACCTGATAGGCCTGAAGGATCTCTTTCAGTTGCGCCACCAGATGATCGGTCCGCTTCAAATGCTCGACCTGGTAAGCCATGAGGTTCTTCTGGGCCGTATTCTCCAGGTTCTGCATCAATCGGATGAAAAGGTCCGCTGCATCATCCAGCGCCTTGCCGTGGCGGGAGCGAATGAACACGGCCGCCAGTGCATAGCGCTTGGCGGGCTTGAGCTCGGCCAACTCGCCGGCATCGAGCGCTCGCGCCATGGCGCGGAAGTATTTCAGCTTGGGTACCGGGACATCGAGCGCAGGGACCATCGCCGCCAGCTTCTGCAGCCGGTCGATGTGCTGCAGATAAAAGCGCACCTCCTTGTTGCCAGGACGCTTGGGTTCGCGCTTCAGGGCCTGCCAGCCGCTATGGGTGTCCCCTGGCGTGACGGCTAACAACTCGTCGATCTTCTTGCGCGCCGCCGGCCCCAACAGAGCACTGATGCGTTCGAAATGGCCTTCGTGAACGCTTTCACGGGTGGCGATGGCAATGTCGTCGAGCGTGCGGAAGGCGGGCAATTCGTACCGGTGGTGATATAGCTCCTCGACCATTACGTTAATGATGTCCGGCAGCATGTGCTTGGTCTGGGCAGCTTGCTCGGCCACCGTCCGCAGCCACTGCCGTCTAGGCTCTCCCAGCGGGCGCACGTTCAAGTAGTGCCGGATCCGGGCCACGTGCTCGCGCTTCATGCGTGAGGCGTCGTAGGCCGCCAGATCGCTGACGGTGAAGGCTCGACGGTAACTCAGCGCTTCCGCCACGTGGCGCACAATGCGCTCGGGAATGTCGCGCAGCGCACCGAAGCCGCCGCGATGCGGAAGGGTTTTCAAGTGAAGCATCACCGCCAAGCGGATGGCCGGCTGCTTGCTCAACGCCTGCACGAACGCCATGTCGTCCGCGGAGGGCGTGAAGTGCAGATCCAGCTCGCGGGCTGTGGGGTCTTGCTTCAGTCGCGGATAGGCAGTCTCGTGAGGTGCGGTCATGCGTCGTGCATCTCCAGTATCGAACGAGAGGTCAATTCCAGTGGCGCTCTCCCGCTTCATCGTGAAGCGAGGCGTCCACCTGCAGGTCGTGGTTATCGGCGATCCGGTACAGGTCTTCGATCAGCGCCGATGCCACTTCGTCCAGATCGAGGTCATCGGATACATCGACCTTGAGCCGGTACCGGGTGCACTCGGGATTGACCGCAACGCCCTGGTGTGGCGACAGACAAAGAGTCTCGATTGTCTGCCGTGCCTTGGCGACGCTGCGGCCCTTACGGCGGGGTGTCAGGCGCAGCGCCAGCATCAAGGTGACGGTGACCGACGATGAGCGGGAGGGTGGCGGCAAGGACGCCGGCGGAGAGCCCGTTACCGGAGCTGGCATGCTCGCGAGTGCCGTTTCGATGCGTTGCTGGCCAAACGCGTCCGGTGCATCGATGTATCGCATTGCCGAGTGCATGTCTTTCCAGCCCACATATTCCATGAGGGCGCGCACGTCCCAACCATTGGCGCTGGCCCAACCGGCAAACCCACGACGTAGCGAGTGGCCGCTGTAGGTCTCCGGCGACGCCATGCCCGCGCGCGTAAAAAGTCGCCGCAGCAGGGGCACGACGCTGTTGGAGTGCAGTGCCCCTTCCCTGATCCCTCCCGTATGGGTGATGCCGCGAAAAAGCGAGCCCTCGGTGAGCCCGGCTGCGCTAATCCAGTCGAGCGTGGACGCCACCGGGCACCACCGGCTAAGCGCGGGCACCCGATAGGTGGTACCGACGAGTTGCCGGTCTGTTTTGCTGCGGCCCAAGAAGCAGGTCATGCCCTGTCCCGGCACCGCGGTCACATCTGCGGTCTGCAGGCCGACCAGCTCGTCCACGCGGAAGCCTCGCCAGAACCCCAACAGAAGCATGGCGCGGTCGCGACGGCAGCGCAGTCCCGCGGCGCGGTCATGTCGCTGATCCGCTGCGATGACAGCACCATCAAGCCAATCGGAAACCCGGGCCACGGCCGTCAGCTGCAGGGGAGCGGCACGCTTCTCGCGTGCCGGGTGGAGTGCCTGGATGCCCTTGAGGGTCTGTTTGACCCGCGCCGCCGTGGTGGGGTCGGCGAAGCCGTGGGCTTGGTGCCACTGCGACAGCGCTGCCAGCCGTTGCCGAAGCGTGTTGATCGAAAGCGTGGTGGCATGGGCCACCAGGTACTGCGCCACCATGTCTGCCGTCGCTGGCAGCAAACCTCCCCAGCTCACCTCGAAATGACGAATCGCGGAGGCATAGCTGCGCCGCGTGTTTTCGCGCTGCGCCGCGTTCAGATAGATTTCGAGCGTGTGTGGGGACATGTCACGATTAGAATACAGAAGCTCAGGTCGCGGTTGGGGACAATCCACTGCCGACCATGCTCTCGCTTGCATTAAACCACATATACTCCGCGTGTATTAAGCTGCGGATTGCGCCAAAAAGAATCATCCTTGAAACGTACAGCCAGATCAGGAGGTAATAGCGTTTTGCGTTCGAAAGGCTCCACCCTGGGACGTATACGATGTAAGCCAGGCGTTCCGGCTCTCCTGTCGAACTCGTCGTTATCTAAGACGACATTCTCGAAATCATGGCGGTAATAAGGCTCTCCGATAAAACCGTACACTGCATTTAGCGCCAGCCCAGGATCGTTTGCCAAAGTCTCATATTGCAGTAGCATGAGATTTGAATTGTTCTCACCAAAGTACGCTTCCTTTAAAGCGTTGTATGCAAAGCCTACAAGGCCCTCGTTGCTAAGGATACCTTCTACTCTTGAATAGACGGTCCCGCCAGGATTGAAGTTGAAAATTGAAGAGGGTTGAAAAGCATTAGAGCGAATTACTCGCTCAATGCTGTCAAGTACCCAAGGAAGCTGGCGAACACACGCAATTATTTTACTATTTGGAAACAAAATCTTTAAAGCACCCAGCCGCGTACACCACCATCTGCTTGTATCAAAGATTACAGCGTCGCCGCCTTCGTCTCCATAATAGCTTGAAAATATTCCGCGCAGTATCCGTTGCCTTTTTATGTCGTCTATAAAAACGGAAAATTCGTTCTTTCCGCTCATTTCTCCAAGTAAGGTATTAAAAAGCCCGGCTACGGGTCCACTCATATTCGCAACAAAGCGCGGGTTTTGACGCAGCAACGCGGAAAATAGACTTGAGCCAGATCGTGGCAATCCAGAAATAAAATGAATGTGCTTCAATGCAAATCTCCAAGCCGAGTTAAATATCAATGAACCACTGCAAAAATACCCGTAGCCGTGTCCAATGATATGAAGTTTCTATATTTGTCAGCAGACTGATTCCAAGGGGTTCCATTCATAGCGGAATCCGTCAAGTCGACATATTTGTCTAGAGACGGAATGTAAATGATCGCGTGATCGGCCCAGTCACCGTTTGGTACGACGAAGCTTCGCGGCAACGTCCCGCGCGAGCTTAACAAAACGATATGGGACGGCACACCGTAAATCCTTAGAGCATATTGCAGTAAAGCAGCAGCACCTTTACAGTCAGTCTTTTCACCGGAAAGGATTGCATCAGTGCGCTGTACGGGAAATATCGTTTGCGTATCCGAATTCGAAAGCAAATTATTTGCAGCGACCCAAGTAGCTAACTCGCTGATCATTTGATTTATGTTGTTTGCTTTTTTTATTGGAAGAGCCAAATTTTGGCGGGATAAAGTTGCCTGCTTTTTTTGGTAGGTCCAGGCGACTTCCTTCCACGATCTTTCGCTCGATATAGTGAAATAGTTATTAATAGGACCGTTAAATGAATTATCGATCAACAAGGTTGCCATCTCATTGGCCACCTTAGTCAATTGATGATGACCCATCACGGAGCTTTCTAAATAAATAGGTGCCGCGTCGGTTGACTCAAGGTCAATATGCCTTAGCTCCGTTCTGCCTGGACTTAAGGTCTCGCCAAGCGCTATGAAGTTCCCCTGTGTAGCTTTAAATTTTCCGACAAGTTGTAAACGAACATAGACATCCGAGTTGAAGCTTGCTGGTTCGGATAAACAAATCTTACAGAAATCGGTCCCGCGTACGCTCTGCCAATTTCCCTCTCTCGTGCTAGAGGATGCAGCTACAATTGTTTCGTAGCTGCTTCTTTCTATATAACGTTTGGCTGTAATATTATATGCCTCGAGCTGAGCCATGTTACTTAATCGTATGTACCTGACCTTGCGGGATTTGAAACTGTCCTTTGAAGTAAAAATGTATTGTTCCCATATGCATGAGGCCTTTCTACTAATGCAAAGATCTTGAAATTTAATTGCTTCGGCCGTTAGTGTTTCTTTTGAGAGCGCGAACCCATTATGTTCTACGAGTATGGCCACAGAGAAGCCAAGCGCGAGCATAATAGTTATTGTCTTCAGAGGGGGCATATGACATTAGCCATTGACAGCGGGTGCTAAAGCTCGGCGGCCCATTTAATGACAGCGCAAGCCGCCGAACCATTATTCCCAGATGCTATTTGGTCGCGCAAAACCTACCTTTATAATTCCATGTGCCGCCATCATTCCGACAAATTGCTATTGGCGAGGCATCCATATTTGCGATGTGTGACATGACTCCCTGATTGCAAATGACACCTACGCTTTTTGTTTGGGGGCTGGTATCGTCACTGGAGATCAAAGGTGCGTTTGCGACTGCGTTGACCTGGGCGCAAGCTTGGCTGGCCTGGGCTTCGGTAAGACCACTTGGACTCGCCGTTCCGAATCCAAGGGCCGCACCAACCAAATTTTCAAACTCGGTGACTTGCGCTCCTACCCAACCCTCGACGCTACTCACTATGCCACCAAACCAACTCTCGATGCCGCTAACAAACGATGGAGTACCGCCAGCTGCCGCATAAGCGCCGCCTCCACCGCTTCCGGCGTAATAACCTCCACCACTGTACCCTCCCTCTCCCGGTACGTTAATCATGTTCGGCTGCATCATACGGCCGCCCGCCACCAAGCCTTGCTCGTTCAACGTCAAGATTCGCATATCTTTTCCTTGTCAGTTATTTGACTTGTGTTGGCTGCCCTTTGCGTTCGGCTCCGATATACCCGCGGGCAGGTTCGGGTAAAAAAAGAAAGCTCTCTTCGATTAGATCGCATTGACCATCTCGTGCGTTACTCCTTGATCCAAGGAGGGCTTGCTCAAGCGAACTTTTCCTTTGTGCATTGTTAGAGTTCTCTCGGCAGCGGCAATGGTCTCTGGCCGATGCGCGATTACGATGCGTGTAATCTTCAATCGGCGCAGGGTTTCGCTGATCTGACGCTCGCGTTCGACGTCTAAGTGACTTGTGGCCTCATCCAAAATCAGAATCTGCGGTTTTCTGTAGAGTGCTCTAGCCAGCGAAAGGCGCTGCTGCTGCCCGCCGGAAAGCGAAGAACCCATATCGCCGACCAAGCTGTGGTAGCCCATAGGCATGGCAATAATGTCCTCATGGAGCTCGGCTTGGCGTGCTGCCTCTTCAATGGCCTCTTGAGACGCGGCTTCATCAAAGAGGGCGATGTTGTCGGCTATGGATCCGGCGAACAAGCGATCGTCCTGCATCACGCTGCCGATCATGGATCGGTAGCGGCTCTTGCCCAAGTGCTTGAGGTCGATCCCGTCGACGGTGATCTTGCCTTCCTGTGGGTCGAGCAGGCCCACCAGCAAACGCACGAGGGTGCTTTTTCCGCATCCAGATGGACCAATGATGGCGACGGATTCACCTGCTGCGATCTCAAAGCAGCAGTCCTTAAGGATCCATTGCTCGCCTTTTGCGTAACAGAAACCTACCTTTTCAAAGCGTATCGACGGTGTCGGCAGCGGCCCTACGTAAGAGCCCTCGGCATATGCCTCAGTGGGGGTCAGAACAATGTCGGCAAGGCGATCGCCCTGAATGCGCAACAGGCGCACTTCGATGGCGTAGTCCACCAAGTTCGAAGCGCGGCTGCTGAACTGGTCAGCATAGGCTGCGAACGCCATTAGCATGCCGGCGCTGAATTGGCCCTTCAGCGCCAGCCACGCGCCCAGCCACAACACGGCGATCCGCTGGCAGCCCGAAACAATCCCTTGAGCCGTACTGAAGCCGAGGCTAAGGCGCTGTACGGCCACGCCGGCATTGAGCACGTCAGCCGTCACATTGAGGTAGCGTGCAGAGCGGGCGGGCACCTGGTTGAACAGGCGTAGCGTTTGCACGCCGCGCACGGCCTCTATGAAGCTGGTCTGCTGTTTAGCCTGTACCGTGATTTGGCCCAAGCTCGCCTCGCAATAAATCCGGTAGTACAACAAGCGCAGGGCACCATAGAGCACCACTGCACCCGCGATTAAGGCGGTCAATAACGGGCTGTAGAGCAGCAGCACCACGAGGGTCAGCACGGCCATCAGTCCGTCCAATACCACTTCCACGAAACGCGTGGTCAGCGTGTGCTGGATGACGGAGATGGCCCCAAAACGCGACACCACGTCGCCTAGGTGCCGCTTAAGGAAATAGGCCTGCGGCAAGCGCAGGAGATGTTGAAATACGTTGCCGGTCCAGTTCAGGCTGAAATGCGTTCCCAACCACAGTACGGTCCAAGTGCGCAGCGCGGAAACGCCCGTCTGGATAAGCATCAGCAGAAGGAAACTTAACCCCAGAAATGTCAGAAGGTCGTGGTCACCATCGGCAAGTACCTGGTCCACCACCATCTGCAGGAATTGCGGCGCCAGAAGACCGAATAGCTCCAATGCCAACGCGAGGCCTAAGATAGTCAGCAGCGCCCGACCTAATCCGTGAATGGAGCCAGCCAGTGTACGCAGGGATACCGGCGGAGCAGGCCGCTGGCGTTGAAAGGATGGCCCTTTGCTGACCTCCACGGCGATGCCGGTGAGGTGTTTGCTCAGTTCATCGAAGGTGAGCGTGCGTTCGCCTACCGCCGGGTCGTGGATTACGACACCGCGCTTGCTGACTTCACGCAACACCACGAAGTGGTTCAGATCCCAGTGCAGGATGCATGGACGTTGTACATGCTGGAGTTCGCCCAATTCCAATCGCAACGGACGACAAGCCAGTCCCATCGACTGTGCGATCTCAATCAGTCGTGTGAGGGTGATACCCTTCAAGGAAAGCGAAAAGCGACGGCGCAGTGCTGGCAGTTCCGTATGCTGCCCGTGGTATGCAGCAATCATTGCCAAACAAGCGAGACCACATTCGGCGGCCTCGCTCTGATAGATCGTCGGCAGGCGCCGGCCACGTCCGAAGTGCAGCCGCGAACGTGCTTTGGCGCCATCAGCAAGACGCCCCTCGCCATTTACGTCAGTGGTCGCCTCGTCGTCTTGGGACTCCTGTCGCGCGACCATTAGCCGTTCCCCGCGAGACGATGACCCATTCCGTACAGCGGTTCGAAAATCCATTCGATCATGCGACGCCGGTCCAGCAGGAGGTCTGCATCCAACGCCATCCCTGGCTTAAGCGATGTCGGCTTGCCATAAGCCTTGACGGTTTGCGAGGCAAGGCGCACCTGCACGCGGTACAAGGCTTCCGGCGGCGGTGACTGACCCAACAGGGTGGTGATTTCACTGGGGGTCAGTGCACTTCGCGAGATAGACGTCACGGTGCCCTCCTGCACGCCGAATTTCTCGTAGGGAAAGGCTTGGTAGTGCAGTACCACCGGTGTGTCGATATGGACGAACCCGATCGCGCTGCTGGGCACCAGCAGCTGCGCTTGCAGCAGTGAGCCTTGTGGCATGACGACCAGCAGGGATTGGCCCGCGGCCACCGTCTGCCCTGGCTGGATTAGCATCGACGACACCACACCATCCACTGGCGCACGCACGACATTGGCTCGGTCTGTTTCGCTCTGCGCCAACGATTGCTGGTTCTGGGCCAGTTGATTATGCAGATCGTTTAATTTTGCCGCCGTAGCGAGCGGCAGTTGGATCAACTGGTCGCCCACGCTTTTCAGCTGTTGCTCGCTTTCCGAGCGCTGCCGTGCCAAGGACCTCATCTGACCTTCGGCTTCGAGCTCTTGCGTACGCTGCTGTTGGATGTCCAGTGCCGAGACATACCCCTTCGTGCCAAGCGCCTGCAAGCGGCGCAAGAGCGCGGACAGGTCGCCCATCTGACGTTGTTCGATCGCCAGCTGAGCGTCCACTTGTCGGATCTGATCCGCCAGCATCCGTTGCTGCATGCGCAAGTCATCAGCCTGCGCATCCGCTAAGTGCCGGGCGTTGATAAGATCGGCTTGCAAGCGCGTCTGCTGTTGCCGCAGCTGTGCGCTGATCACCGCGGAGGTGTCGCCCAGAGCAGCACTGCTGCGATCGTCGGACACAATTAATAAAGGATCACCAGCATGCACTACGGTACCTTCGGTGACCGCGACTGCGGTTACGGTACCGGAGCTACGGGTTGTAAGAGCGAGTAAACCCGCTTCGGGGACCAAGTTGCCGCCTACGTGTTCGCGCCGCGTGTAGTGGCCGGCGAACAGCCAAACCAGCGTGCCAGCGGCGATGCCCACGACGGCCAGTGTCCACATTTGATGCGAAACTGGCGTGGCGAGACGGATCGTCCCTAGTGATCGCGTCTGCTGGGCATCGATCGCTTCCTGGCGGAACAGCAACGAGTCTTGCTGCACGGTACCTCCGACGAATACTCCTAACCCGACTGCACTTCATGCCCGAATAGGGCGGCGGGTCAATAAGCAAGTTTTTGCTCCACGTGAATTAACTTTCGAACAGTGCCGCTCCAAGGATTCTTTTTCGAGCCAGCCACTACCTTCCCGCTTTGCTATGTAGGTCGGCGCCTACGCAACGGCGTGGCATCAGCCGACAGAGCCGGGATGTGTCCTGCAAGAAATAACGCTCATCCAGGGCGTGAATATTTGGCCATCTATATGGCTGCGAAAATGGTTTGGGCCCAACAAGTCAGACCGCCGCTACTTGCCAATCGTACGGGACTCAACCAGGCTGCCGCCCGTACTCGACCCTAACGCTGAATAATCCAACATTTTCCCGTGTGACTTTTGCGGCGCCCTTAGCTGAACATTTGCTGTTGTCTATTACGTAATTACGTGGTATGTAATATATTACGTTAAACATCGGAGGGCGGGTTATGGCGCGGGCAGGCTTGTACAAGACCGAGGTCCAGAAGGCGCGCGACAGCCTCATCGCGCAGGGCAGGCATCCGTCCGTGGACGCCGTCCGCGTCGCCCTTGGCAACACCGGCTCCAAAAGCACCATCCATCGCTACCTCAAGGAACTGGAAGCGGAGTCCACAGCGGTACCGACCTCGGAGGTGGTGATCAGCGATTCGCTTCGGAACTTGGTCGCGCAGCTGTCTGCGCGGCTCGCCGAGGAGGCCGACGCCCGCATCGCCGAGATGAAAGCCCAATGCGAGGCGGCAACGAGGAAGGCCGCCGAGGCTTTGGCCAACCAGGAACGCGAGGGTCGGGCGCTGAGCGATCGCTTGCAGCGGACGGAGACCGCGCTGCAGGAGGAAAAACGGGCCCACGAGGAGACTCGAGGGCAGCTGCACGAACGCGCCATCGCGATCAGCGCCCTGAAAGAACGTGCCACAGGCTTGGAGGCACGTCTGGCCGAACAGGTCGCCCATGCTCAGTCGCTGGAGGACAAACACAGCCAGGCGCGCCAGGCGCTGGAGCATTTCCGGCAGTCAGCCAAGGAGCAGCGGGAGGCCGAAGCGCGGCGTCACGACCATCAGGTGCAGACCTTGCAGGTCGAACTTCGCCAGGCCAACGAGTTAGTCATGACCAAGAATCATGAAGTCATGCAGCTCAATCGTGACAACGCCCGCCTCACCGAGCTTCATGGCCAGAGCGAGAGTGCACTGCGGACCGTGCGCCGGGAGTACGACCAGGCGGCACGGACAGCCAAGGACGTGCCGCGGCTGAAAAAGGAGACGGAAACTCTGACGCAGCAATGCATCCAGGTCACCGCCGAACGTGACCAGCTTCGCGCCGACATCGAACGCCATGTCGTGGAGCTGGCTGCCGAGCGGCAGGCGCGTTTGGCAGACATCGAAGACCAGCGCCGGCGCGAGGCGCGCCTAAGCGCGATCGAGGAATTCCTCGGTCAGCTCAAATCCAAGGATCCCGCCAGCACACCAACCGAGCCCGGCTAAGCGATCGGCCAGGCGCCGGCTGGCCGACCGCTTCGGTTGTGCGGCTACATCATGAAGCGACCACGGTCACCAAAGCCTTGGGGGGTGACCACGGCATCCGCCACAGGTGTGAGCAGGTGCTGCCGGCACTCCAACATGGGTCGGCCTCCTGCCTGCAGCCAGACGCCAAGGTTCCTTTCCAGCCACCCGGACGCAAACGCACTGCCATCGCGAAAGCCGCTCCCGGTGTCGGACATGCGCACGTCTTTCTTCGGGTAGAGCAAGACGCTGACCCGCAACTCGCCAAAACCCGCATCGCTAAGGCAACCCCGGGCCGGGATGCCACCCGGAAACTCGAAGTCAAATTGGCCCGCGGAATCGTCATGATCGCACCACCAGTTATCCTCAGGGCCATAGCCGACCAACCGCTGGGCCAGGGCCGCGTTGATGCCTGCGATCATCATGTTGCGCCACGCTCGGACCCGCGTGCCCTTGTACGTGGGAATGGGGTCACCGCGTCGGGCGAGCATGTCCGGAAAGCCAGGCCATCGCGCGGCCGCGTGGCTATACCCGAGTTCCGCCAGCCGGCGTTTGCATGCCGCGGTATCGGGCACGATGACCTCTGCCACAGGGCTCGTCGCAAGCTGTGCGCGCAACGCGGCGTGTGTCCTGCAGCCGAGACCGGCCGCCAGCGCCTCGCTGAGGTGAGAAGAAGGTACGGTTGCTAGGCTGCTGCCTGGCCGAGCCAGCAGACCCTTGAGATGACGAACGGAAGCGGACGTAACAAAGAACGGACGCATGACTACTTGCTCCAGATCGATGTCTGCCGATTACGCATCGACCGAAGGAAGTAGGTCCGGTCCATGAAGAGCGAAAGCGCGTCGTTTAACCCGGCAGCAGGTTCAGCGTGACGTGGCTACCGCACCAGCATATAACCGGCCGCCAAGGGCCTCAAGGGCCGGCGTGATGAGATCGAGGAGGGTAGATGGAGCGCGATGAGGTCCGGCCCGGGATGCGGGTTCAAATAGTCAACAAGACCAAGTACGGCACGGACCGGTGGCTGGCGCCGGCCGAAGTGCTCAGTGTGGTTCATCCCGATAGCGGCGCGGCCAACATCCGCATCATGTTTCTTGACGGCGCGGCCGACGTCTACCACAGCGTCGATCCTGACGACCTGGACTACGAGTAAGGAGTGAACCCATGCCACCCATGCATCAGCCCGTGGGGCAACTGAACGCCGAACTGCTACGAGCAGCGGAAGCCGTGCTGGACGAGGGCGAGAGCCTGATGGCTTTTATCGAGACCTCAGTGCGTGTCCAGGTCGACCGCCGTCAGCGGCGACGCGACTTCGTGGCCAAGGGATTGGCGGCCGCCGAAACTGCCAAGCGCACCGGCCGCTACACGGACGCCGCTCAGGTTGTCGCGCGGCTCGAAGGCATGCTGGACCAGGCCTCCAAGCGGGCGGGAAACCCGTGACGTCCACCCAGCAGTTGCGACAGCTTCTCGAGGCCGCCAGGAACGATGTCCGCGCCGAGGATGCCTTCCTCGCTTGCGGATTCCGGTCACGTTGAGCACCGAATCCAATGAGCGCTGACCACATCGCTGCTGCTGAGCACGCTGCTGCTCCTGAGCATGCGGCTCGTCCCTAGCCGCTACCTGAGCCTCAATCTCGCCGGGTCGTTCCCCGACTGTTGAGCTTGCGCATCGACTCTCCCTGGAGCTGAATCCGGTGTGCGCTGTGAACGAGGCGATCGAGGATGGCATCGGCGATTGTCGGCTCGCCCAGATACGCATGCCATTCAGTAATCGGTAGCTGCGAAGTGATGGCAACCGAGCCGCTACCGACGCGGTCGTCGATGACCTCCAGCAGATCTTGCCGGGCGCGTCGCCCCAACGGACTGACACCCCAGTCGTCCAGCACCAACAGCTTGGTCCTGGCGAGCTGTGTGCGGACCGCCGTGAGATTGCCTGCCTCGCGTGCGATCTCCAGCTCTTCTAGAAGGCGAGGAAGCCGCCGATATGCCACCGGGAGGCCGCGTCGCGCTCCTTGATGCGCGAGCGCACACGCCAGCCAAGTCTTTCCTACGCCGGTCGGTCCGGTGATGATCAGGTTCTGGTGCTGCGTGATCCAGTCACAATCAAGCAACCCTTGGACCTGTTGCTTGTCGATACCACGCCCCGCCCGGTAGTCGATGTCCTCGGCGCACGCTTCCACCTTGAGGCGTGCTTGTTTTAGCAGTCGCGCGAGGCGTCGGTTCTCGCGTGCTGCCCGCTCGCTATCGACCAAAACGGCAAGGCGATCGTCAAAGGGGCTGTCCTGGAGCGATGGGCTAGCATGCTGACGCTCCAAGGCAGCGGCCATGCCCTCGAGCTTCAGTTCCCGCAAGGCGTTAAGGGTGTGCTGCCGGCTCATGCGATGGTCTCCTTTGTCTGTGCGAAATAGGCGCTACCACGAATATTGCGGTGCTCGGGAAGTGCGGCGCCCGGCTCGTCCTGGCTATCGGGCCTGCTGCGATGCCGGCCGCTGGCCAACAGGGCACGCACGGTCTTTTCTGAGGGGGAACGAATATCCAGTGCCCGCTGCACGGCGGCCTCAAGCTCTGCAGCACCATGCTTTCGTGCCAACGCCTGCAGCCGATCACAGCAAGGCAAGCCCAGCCCGGGGTGGGCTCGCTGGAATTGGCGCTGTACGAAATCCGTTGTGGCAGGACCGATACCCACAGCCCACCTGACAAAGTGCTCAGGCGTACGCTCGGCATACATCGCATGGTGTTTCGGCAGATGGCTCGGATCGGTGGTCGTGCCGTCGGCAATCCCGCGGCGATGGCTGGCGATCCGGATACCGTTGCAGTAGATCTCCACTGCATCGGCCGAGAGGCGCCCTTCCACCGCACAGCCAATGTACGTGAACGGCACCGAGTACCAGTGCTTGCCAAGCCGGACGTGATAGTCGGCAGGCACCGTTTGCGCGGAGGTCCATTCACCGTGCTCGTACAGCACGGCCGGCAAAGCTTGAAGTACCGCAGATTCATCCGCTTCGAACCGTTCGATGCGAGAGCCTTCCAGCTTCTTAAAGGGACGCCGGTTCAGTTCCACCACGAGCTCCGCAATGGCCTGATTGAGCTCGGTCAGGGAGAAGAACGTACGGTGGCGCAGGCGAAGCAACACCCAGCGCTGCACGATCAACACGCTCCCTTCGACCTTGGCTTTGTCTTTCGGCCGTCGGGCGCGGGCTGGTAGCACGACGCTGCCGTAGTGGCTCGCCATCTCCTGATAGGTACGGTGGATAATGGGATGCTGACCTGGCCGCGTTACCGCACTGCGCAGGTTGTCGGGGACAATGACCCGAGGAGCGCCGCCAAAGGCGTCGAACATCAATACATGGGCCTTGATCCACTGCGGCACCTGCTGGCTAGGGCAAGCAACCGCGAACACGTAGTTGGAATAGCCCAAGACCCCGATAAACAGCTCCACCACGATGCGTTCGCCGGTCACGGGGTCCACATAGAAGGGACGGCGACCGGAGAAGTCCACGAAGACGCGCTCGCCTGGCGAATGATGCTGCCGCATCACCGGGTGAAGCTTGCGGATATACGCGCGGTAATGGTGCGAGAACTGGGAATAAGCCAAAGCATGCTCGGGGCACGCCCGGCGATACTCTTCCCACAGCAGCGTGCGCGTCATTCCGCGGTGTTGCATCTGATCGTGGACCCACGCCCAATCGGGGTGCTCCTTTTCCACAGTGCGGCGCAAAGCGCGATTGAAGAGGGCGTCCAGCTCATCGAGAGAGCGCTCAGAGAGGTCGGCCCACGTGAGGGACTGGTCGCTTGCCAGGCGGCGATAGCGCGCCACGGTATTCGCCGACCTACCGACAACGCGGCCGACCTGGCGGTTGGACCACGTCGTGGTCAGAGCAAGGCGCAGGATTTCCTTGAGAGAAGAAGACATGCTGACTCCGAGGTTGCATCCCCGCCGAAGGGCGGTGACGGGATGTCAGCGGGCGCGACGTAATCCAACCCGCCCTGCTTGGAGCGAGGCGAGGGGCTTGACCGGTCGAGGCGGGAGGAGGACATTAGGCGCCGATGGGGTTCGCATCCATCGCACCTTGAAGGCCCGGGAGTCGTAAGCTCCCGGGCCTTCGCGTCTGGCGCTCCGCAGTAAGAAGGCTGGACGTATGAGCGCTAACGCATAGGCACCTCCTGCGTTCCTGCGGGGCTAACGGCACCTTGCCGCAATGTGGCCAACCACGTGGCAATATCCCGGACAAGCGCGAATTTTCCTCTCCGGTGCGGCACCGCGAACACCGGCACGGGCACCGTTCCGCGTGAGATGGCCTGCCTGAGGGCCTCTGCCGAGGGATAACCGAGCGACAAGCGCAGATCCTCGCCACCGATCAGTGGCGCGCCGAAGCGCACCAAGAGATCGCGTTCCAGCAGATCGATCAGCGGCGGGTGCTGAGGGACGGTCATGGGCTCGGTCACGTCGGGTCACGACCGATGCTAGAGCGCAAGAACGCCAGAGGGTAGCCGGTAAATCGCCCCCTCGTTTTTACCCTATGCTGAGCTTTAAGCCATTGAAATGGAAAGAATCCGGTGATTTGCGCAGACAGGTGCGAAAATGAGCGGCGGGATCGGGGGCGATCAACCTTGCGCCGTTGTATCGACCAGCAGCGGGTCCAGCTCTGGTTCCAATGGATTCGCCAGCTGTCCCATGGAGCCACCTACTACGCGCTGGAGAAGCAACTGATCGGTGATGGCTTTGGCCGCAATGCGGAGGGCGTGTTGTCTCATCGCCATCGGATGGCGCGCTACGCTCAGGGCAAGCATGTGCCGCGCAGCGACTTGGTCGAGCGTGCCGAGCTCCATTTCCCCAAGAGCAAGGCGCTGCTTGAGCATGTGTACTGGGAGATCCTCGACCCCAGGCACGACTTGGCGGTAAACCGATCACGTTGGTTGGCCGGATTGGGTGCGGACGTACAGCGCGTCCTCTATCAATCCCGGCCCATGGCCAGTGAAATCATGGTGCGCCGCGAAAAAACATCGCGCCGCCTGCTACGGCGCCTTGAGGGTCTGGGCAGCTTCGAGGCGTTAGCCGCGACTGCGTTGCTGTTGCGGGAGGCTCAGGCAGAGGACAATCAAGCGCTGGCTTACAGTTGCGCTCAATCGTTTTGGGCGGTTTTACTGCTCATAGGCTCAACACTGCCCTTCATCAACCTTCTGGCAGCCATGGCGGCCTTGGCGGGTGATGCCCTGCTGGACCATGTGCACCACGAAGGCGAACGGGTCGCCATCAAGAGCGCTCCGATATATCTCTATGAGCACATCCTTCGCAGTCAGTGCCTGGTATGGGAAGACATGGGACGACTCGCTCCGGATTGGAAAAGCTGGGTGCGCGAACGCCTCAAGCTCATGCGTGGCAATTACGGTTTCGACCTGCTTTTCGCTCTGCGAATGCCCACCGAACCCACCGAAGAGCTTCGAGGCGATCCAGAGCGGTACGGAATCTTCCAGAAAGACGAGTACGCGCGATGGAAGGCGCTCGACTACATCACTAAGCCAGATTGGGCCAAGCGGCCGTTCATGGACGACTGGGTGGCGTACATGAGCAACCCCGACGCCTGCTGGCCTGAATTAGGAGGATAGTCAGTCATCTATCCTCCATCGACGGCTCGAGCCGAGGTATGCAACAACTGTTTCTCAAGGAAAAACCCAATAGGCCTTATCCGTCACTCTAGCGTTAGCGTCAAACTCTACCGACCAAGCTTCTCCGACCATACTCATTTTATTTTCATACCAGAAGCGCTCTACGCACGGTGACTTGCATGCACTGCTTGCATATCTGAGAAAGGCCGGCCCTGCACTGCTCTCTCGCACCGAAGGTGTTCCCATAATTACTAAAACTTGCTGCTTCGAATTACCGATACTAATTTTTTCAAATGCCACATTATTATTGTGAGAGCGCATGCTGCATGTGGACACGTAAAGGAATGGGGCAACGATGAGAATCCAAGCCACCTTCAAGGGTCTATTTCGTTTGTCCATCAGCGCGGCTCGAAGCTGGGAAGAATATCGAGCAGCGCTTGAGGGATCGGGCCGCCTTGCGGGATGAAGAACTGCTGTGTGCCTGGAAGTTCGCCAACACCGCCCGATAAGGGAAACGGGAAATGCGTGTTTGGTGCAGACACTCCACCCACATTCAAGGCCTGGCTGGTGCGCGCCGCACAGTTATCGATAATTCCGACGCTGTTTCTACCGGGATGCAGTGCATAAAAGGCAAGCATTTGCGCGTCCTGCGCGGGCGATGTAGGGATATACGTCACGACTTGATTGCGCGACGCCGCCTGGCTCTGAAGATAAGCTAGAACGTTGCTCCCTAGGTTTGTGTTGTTGCCGTAAGAGAAAACGCCTGCACCTGTTACCGCATTGGCCACATGACCAAACGGATTGGTAAAGCTCTTCATGCCACCGGTAATGACCAGTGCATCCAGGCCCTGTGGATCAATCGCGCTAAGCGGATTGTTGATGACATAGGTATAAGTGTTGGTGCCCGCCACTAGGCCGAGTGGGTCTGACTCCAAGTAGCGCCCATCTGCACGATGGCTGACCAGTCCTAAACACAGGGCCGCCAGGCCCATAAGTGCTGCTTTCATCGACTCATCCTCCTTGGTTCGCCTTGATGTTCTGGACTTTTTTCAAATACGCCGCGTTTTCCTCAGGCGTCGGCTCTCTCCATCCCAGGCGCTCGGCCTTCTGGAACAGCATCAGGTTATTCCGGCTAAGCATCTCGTAGTCGGACTGTTCATCCGCAGGAATGTCTTCAGGACGCGCATAGCGGCTCAAGTAGCGTATCTGCAACAGGTGATAATACGCACTACCCCGCATCAACAAGGATGAATCGCCCAGGGTTCCGTAGACACTCAGGACCCTCGTTGCGCGTAGCGCCGTTCGAACTCTACAGGCGACAGGTCGCCGTTTGAACCGTGGCGGCGTTTGGGGTTGTAGAACATCTCGATGTAGTCGAACACGTCGGC
>NZ_DASZBH010000007.1:0-252247 GCF_035944355.1 Frateuria sp.
CGCGTCGATCGCGTCGTAGGCCTTGAACTCGCCACCGAAGCGCTCGGCGCCCACCTTGGTCAGCGCCGCCGTCAGCGTCGTCTTGCCGTGGTCCACGTGGCCGATCGTGCCGACGTTCACGTGCGGCTTGGTGCGTTCGAATTTACCCTTTGCCATGCGCGCTAAACCCCGATGGAGTCAATGAAAAAAAGAAAACCTGCCGTAGGCCCGGAGCGACCGGCGGCAGCCGCGTGAGATGGTGCTCATGACAGGAATCGAACCTGTGACCTCTTCCTTACCAAGGAAGTGCTCTACCGACTGAGCTACATGAGCGAAGTACTTTCAGCCATCCTTCCTTAGGTGGCGAATGGCCCGGCATCCGGCCGAACCCTAAAAACCCTGCGACGAGATCAATGGAGCGGGAGACGGGAATCGAACCCGCACCATCAGCTTGGAAGGCTGAGGTTCTACCATTGAACTACTCCCGCATGATGCACGCCTGCGCGGAACTCGTCATGGTGGAGGGAGGTGGATTCGAACCACCGAAGGCGTAAGCCAGCAGATTTACAGTCTGCCCCCGTTGGCCGCTTGGGTATCCCTCCAACAAAGAACGGCTATTTTCGCGAGCGCCCTGGGATGTGTCAACAGTTTGCGATGGGAAACGTGGATTCATCGGTTGCGCCGCAGGGGCGGGCATGCGCCGTCGTGGCCGCTTGCGCGGGGCCATGCCGGCCGCCATATGCCTGACAGGCCGATGGGAGCATGCCATGCCCGCACCACTCTCCGTTCCCTGTCCCCATTGCTGCGCACTCAATCGCGTCCCTGCCGAAAGACTGGCCGATCGCCCCGTGTGCGGCCGCTGCAAGCAGGGGCTGTTCGAAGGCCGGCCGGTCGAGCTTACTGCGGCCAACTTCGATGCCACTGCCGGGCGCGGCGATCTGCCGGTGCTGATCGACTTCTGGGCGACCTGGTGCGGCCCGTGCCGAGGTTTCGCTCCGGTCTTCGCCGAAGCGGCGCGGCACTTCGAACCCCGTTTGCGCCTGGGCAAGGTGGATACGGACGCCCAACCACAGCTTTCGCAGCGCTTCGCCATCCGCAGCATTCCGACCCTGGTCTTGCTCAAAGACGGACGCGAGATCGCGCGCCAGTCCGGCGCGCTCGGCGCCGCACAACTGCGGCAGTTCATCGAAGGCGCATTGCGCTAGGCGCCCGCGTCGTAGGTCTGGCGGCTGTCCGCCGGCGCCTGCGCGCGATCATGCATGCCGTAGTCGCGCAACACGGTCGCCACGCGCAACCGGTAATCGATGAACACCGCCGCCCGGCCATCGCGTTGCGCCGCACGGTGCGCTTCGAGCCGGCGCCAGTGGGCGACCGCAGCCTCGTCGCGCCAGAACGACAGCGACAGCAGCTTGTCCGGATCGGCAAGGCTGCGGAAACGCTCGATGGAAACGAAGCCGTCCACCTGCTCGAGCAGCGGTCGCAGCTGCGCGGCCAGATCGAGATAGCGCCCGGCCTGGCCTTCGCGCAGCGCGACTTCGAAGATGACGGCGATCATCGTTGCGCCTCTGCGGCATGGAGGTCGGCGGCATGGAGGAATGCATCCACGCTCTCGTACAGCGACCGCCGCGCACGCTCCAGGTGCATCACGTGCGTGCCGTCGTCGATGCATAGCCGCCAACGCAAGGGACTGGCGCTGAACCGCTCCAGGAACGCCGCCGCCGCCGCATCGCCACCGACCACCGTGTCATAGTCGCCGTAGACCACGAACACCGGCACGCGGACGCCGCTTGCCACATAAGGATAGCGGCCCGCCTCGGCGTCGCCGATGTCCGCCAGCGGACCGGATGGTATGCGCAGCTGCCCGGGCCGATCACCCGCCACACGGGGCACCGACGCCTGGAAGCGCCCAGCCCATACGGCGTCGACGGCGGGCTCGAGCAACACCTTCCCTGGCGGCAGCACCTGCGCGTAGCGCAATTGCTGGTAGCGCTCCTGTGCGCTGATGCCCCACCACGCGTTGCGCACCGGCTCGAACTTCGGATGAGCGGCCGGGGTGACCGGCCCGAACAGCGTGAGCGAGGCCAGCGCGCGCGGGTGCGCCGCCGCGAAGGCAGCCGCCGGAAGGGTGCCCCACGAATGGGCGACCAGATGCACCGCCCCGATGCCTGGCGCTGCGCGCAGGCGCTCGACCGCCAGCGCGATCTGCGCGGCCGCGTCCGGCGCGCGCGTCACCGGCATGCCTGCCCCGCCGCCCGTCATCGATGGCGGACGGCTGGAGGCGCCAAAGCCGATGAAATCCAGACCGCAGGCCAGGTAGCCGCGGCGCGCCGCGAACGCCATCCAGGAATCACCTGGTGCGAATTCGAAACCGGCGGCGAGCAGGGTGGGAAAGCTCGCACCATGCACGAACAGCACGCTCCGACCATTGGCATGCACGGGCGCGATGCAGTGCAGCGCTACGCGCTGCCCCGGCGCAGCCGGCAATGGAAGGTAGCTGGTGTGCACGGGCGCGGCCGAGAGCAAGGCGGCAGGCAGGCTGGCGAGCATGGTGGAGATCCGGGCGAGTGGGCCTCCATGCTGGAAGCATTCCCGCCGGGTTGTTTCGTCAGCGGACGAAACGTCGCCGCCCTAGGAACTGCAGGAAAGCATCGAGCAGCCGGCACGCTGCTTTGCCCAGTCCGGGCGCTTGTGAGCAAAGCGTTCGCGGCCTGGCTGTTCGTCGTACGGGCGGCGCATCACGTCCAGCAACTCGTGCACCATGGCGTAATCACCCTGCTCTGCCAGATCGATCGCTTCCTGCGCGAGGTAGTTGCGAAGGACGTACTTCGGGTTGGCCAGCCGCATGCGGCGGCGGCGCTGGTCGGCGGGCAAAGGGTCTTCGCGCAGCCGCGCGGCATAGCGTTCGAGCCAGCCATGCAGGGCCGGCTCGGTGGCCTGCCGGCGCTGCGGGTCATAGCAGGCATCGGCAAGCAACTGCGGCGAAGGCGCAGCCGGCTCGAAGTCGACGAGCGCGCGCCAGGCCAGCGTCATGTCCGCGCCGGCTTCGCGCATCCAGGCGTGCAGACCATCGCGCAAGGCCAGGTCCTCGTCGCGAGCCTGCTCCAGGCCAAGCTTCGCGGCCACGTTGGCGCGATCGGCGGCCTCCCACGCGGCGACGTAGCGGTCCAGCCCCGCCTGCAGCGGTTCCGTATCGGCAAACAACGGGGAGAGAGCACTGGCCAGCCGGGTGAGGTTCCACCACGCCACGTTCGGTTGCTGGCCGAAGCGGTAGCGGCGGCGGCTGGCGTCGGTGGTGTTGGGCGTCCAGTCCGGATCGTAGTCATCGATCCATCCGTACGGACCGTAGTCGATCGTCAGCCCGAGGATGGACATGTTGTCGGTGTTCATCACGCCGTGCACGAAGCCCACCCGCATCCACTGCGCGACCATCCGTGCGGTGCGTTCGCAGACCTCGCCGAACCAGTCGGCGTAGAGCGCCTCGCCCTGCCCGCGCAATTGCGGGAAATCGCGGCGGATGGTGAAGTCGGCCAGCTGGCGCAGCAGCGCCACCTCGTTGCGCGCATAGGGCAATTCGAAGTTGCCGAAACGGATGAACGAGGGCGCGACGCGGCAGACGATCGCGCCGGCTTCCGCACGGGGATGGCCGTCGTAGAACATGTCCCGCACCACCGTCTCGCCGGTTTCCAGCAGGCACAACGCGCGCGTGGTCGGAATGCCCAGGTGGTGCATCGCCTCGCTGCAGAGGAACTCGCGGATCGACGAGCGCAGCACCGCACGCCCGTCCGCCCCGCGCGAATACGGGGTGGGGCCGGCGCCCTTCAGTTGCAATTCCCAGCGCTGCCCACGCGCATCGAGCACCTCGCCCAGCGAGATCGCACGGCCGTCGCCCAACTGCCCGGCCCACACACCGAACTGGTGGCCGCCGTAATTGCTCGCCCACGGCCGCATGCCTTCCAGCAAGGCGTTGCCGCCGAAGACCTGGGCGAAGCGCTCGCTGCGCACATCGTCGTCGGTCAGGCCGAGCGCAGCGACCATTTCGGCCGACCAGGCCACCACGCGCGGCATGGCCACCGGCGCCGGCTCGACGCCTGACCAGCAGGCAGCTTCCACCTGACGCAGGCGCGAGCCGCTCTCAGCGTCGCCGGGAAGCTCGCGCACGAAGGCATTGTCGAACTCGAAACGCATGCCCGCATGATCGCATGCGCGGCCGACGGGCGACCGCCGGGACGAACACGATTCCTTTGCACACCCTGCAGCCGCAAGCCGCATACTGGCGCGTGAACGACGACTTCGAAAACGACAGATACGCCACCGGCATCGATCCGACCGTGCAGTGCACCGCGTGCGACGCGGTCTGCTGCCGGCTCACCGTGGTGCTGATGCCCGAGGACCACGTGCCCGACTGGCTGGTCGTGCACGACGACCACGGGCTTGCCACCCTGGCCAAGGGCGAGGACGGCTGGTGCGCCGCGATCGACCCGAATACCTCCCGCTGCACGATCTACGAAGATCGCCCGGCCATCTGCCGCAAGTACGCGATGGGCAGCCCGGGCTGTCGCGACGAGCGCCGCAAGTGGTACGGGAAACGCATCCCCACGCCGGCGAAGTTGCTCTAGGCGTACGGCGTCAGCAAGCCGGTTCGAAGACCTGCGCCACCGCCGCCGCGTCGAGCACCCGCCACTCGCCGGGCGCCAGATCGCCGAGCGTCAGCTGGCCGATCGCCACACGCTCGAGCGCTTCGACGTGGTTGCCGGTCGCCGCGAACATGCGGCGTACCTGGTGGTAGCGCCCTTCGGTGACGGTCAGGCGCGCCCGCCGGGGCGAAATCGCCTCCAGCCGCGCGGGCGCCAGCGGCGTGGTTTCCGATTCCAGCATCAGCGTGCCGCTGGCGAACAGCGCCGCCTCGTCTCCGCCGAGGTCGCGCGCCAGCGTCGCCTCGTACACCTTCGACACGCTGGCTTTCGGCGAGATGATCCGGTGCAGCAGGGCGCCGTCGTCGGTGATCAGCAGCAGCCCGGAGGTGTCGCGGTCGAGCCGCCCGACGGTGGACAGCGCAGGCTCGCGACGGCGCCACCGTGGAGGCAGGAGGTCGTAGACCAGCCGGCCGGCGTCCTTGCGCGAGCAGGTGACGCCGAGCGGCTTGTGCATCATGAGGACCAGGCCGCTGGCCGGATCGAGCGGCTCACCGTCGATGCGCACCTGGGCGTGCTCGATCCTGTCGTCGGCGTAGAGCCGCTCGCCCGCCGCGTCGGTGACGCGGCCTTCGCCGAACAGCTGCAGGACGTCCCGACGACTGCCGTAGCCCAGATTCGCGATCATGCGCAAAAGCTTCATGCGAGCACCGCCTCGATCACCTTGAAGCCATCCTGCGTGGCCACCGTGCGCACCTGCGCGAAACACGAAGCGAGCGTCGCCTCGTAGGGAAGATGCCGGTTGGCGACCATCCACAGCCGCCCGCCGGGATGCAACGCGGCGGCGGCGACCGTGATGAACCTACGTCCGAGCTCGGGCAGGTCCGCGCGGCCCTGGTGAAATGGCGGGTTGCTCACGATGGCGTCGTAGCGATACGGCAGGCCGCGGGTGACGTCGTGCCACAGCACGCGCACGTCCACCTGGCGCCCGCTGGCGGTGACGGCTTCGTCCAGGTTGGCCTGTGCCGGCCCGAGTGCGCGCGCCTGGGCCTCGTAGAGATCGACGGAAACGATGGCCTGGCAGCGCGCTACGGCCTGCGCTGAGAGGTAGCCGTAACCGGCACCCAGATCGGCGAGCCGGCCACGCAGGTCACCGGGCAGGTGTGCCGCCAGCAGCGCCGAGGCCGGATCGATGCGGTCCCAGGCGAACAGGCCCGGCCGGCTGAGATAGCCGTCAGCGATCCGGCGCGGCTCGTCCCAGGCAATCCATTGGTCCAGCAATTCGCGATCGAGCGGGTCGCCGGCCATCGCCCAGAACACGCGGCATTTGTGCTTGGAAAGGCTCCGCACAGGACCGAACAGCCGCGCGAAATCGGCCTGCGCCGACTTCGCCCCTTCGGCGTTGGGCACGGCGGCCAGTACGCAGCCGCCCGGCGATGCGTGACACGCCGCGCGCGCGAACACCGCCCTCGCCTCCTCCCGCTGGCGTGGCGGCAACACCAACACCCGATCGTAGCGCTCGCCGCTGACCGCTTCGCCCACCGTCAATCCCGCGCGCTCCAGGTCATCGGCGAAGGGCTTGAAACCCTGCTCGCACAGCCAGTCCGGACCGGCCCATTCGCGCAGCCAACGGCCGCCGCGCGCGCGCAGGAACAGCACGCGGGCGTCGGCAGGCAGCGCCAGCTCACCCTGGGCGAAGGGCAGGAACAGCGCGTCGAGTTGGCCCTCGGGCGCGGCGGCGACGGGTGATGCCATCGGAACTCGAAGGGCGGTTGAGGGAGCGCGATTCTACGGCCTCCTGCCGGACCGGACCGCCCCAACGCGCTGCCGGCGACCACGGGGACGCCGAAGATTCCTCTTCGTCGGCTCAGCGCGCCACCGACCCGGCACGCGCCAGGTACTGCACGCTGAACATGCGCTCCGGATCGACCCAGACGCGCAGCACCTCGAGGCCGGCCTTGGCCGCGAGCGAGGCGAAGTCCTCCGGCGAGTACTTGCAGCTGATTTCCACGCGGACCGCTTCGCCTTCGCCGAAGGCGACCTGCGCGCGGCCCAGCCGGACCTTCTGCTCGCGCTGGCTGACCAGGCTGGTCTCGATGCGCCCGGCCAGCGCGTTGTAGTGCGCCCGATGGCGAAAAGCGGCCAGGTGGAAATCGCTGCCGAGCTCGCGGTTGAGCCGGGCCAGCAAATTGAGCGTGAACGCGGCGGTCACCCCCGCCGCATCGTTGTAGGCGGCTTCGATCGCGGCGACGTCCTTTTTCAGGTCCACCCCGATGAGGATGCCCCCGTTCTCGCCCATCTCGCCGCGCATCTTGCGCAGCAGCGTGACCGCCTCGCGCGGGGTGAAGTTGCCGATGGTCGAACCGGGAAAGTAGATCACCGTGCGCCGTGGCGCACGTGGCGGGATCGGCAGGCGCAGCGGACGGGTGAAGTCGGCACACAACGGCTGCACCGGCAGCTGCGGAAAGGACTCGCCCATCCGCCGCACGCTCTGTTGCAGCGGCTCGGGGGAAATCTCCACCGGCACGTAGCTGACCGGCGATGCCATGTGCCCGAGCAGCAGGCGCGTCTTGGTCGCGCTGCCGCTGCCGTACTCGACCAGGCGCACGTCCACGCCCAGCCGGTCGGCGATACTGGCCGCGTGCACCTGCAGCAGGGCGATCTCGCATCGGGTCAGGTAGTACTCGGGCTGTTCGCAGATCTGCTCGAATAGCGCCGAACCCTGCGCATCGTAGAAGAGCCACGAGGGCAGGCGCTTGGGTTGCGCGCGCAGCCCGCGCTGGACGATCTCCAGCAGGCCGCTGGCCGGTGGCGTGCGTCCGTCGTCTTGCAGGTCCAGGGCACGGATGTTCATGCGGCGAGGCTCCTTAAGAGGTCTATCGGTCACGTGCGAGGCGCAGCCCGGCGAACTGCCAGCGCGCCTGCGGGGGGAAGAAGTTGCGGTAGCTGGCGCGTACGTGGTCACGGGGCGTGGCGCAGGAGCCGCCCCGCAGCACCCATTGCCCGGACATGAACTTGCCGTTGTACTCGCCGAGCGAACCGGGCAAGGGCCGGAAACCCGGGTAGGAGACGTACGGCGAGGCCGTCCATTCCCACGTGTCGCCGTACAGCTGCAGCAGGCCCGCGCCGGAGGCCGCCTGCGGCGGTCGCGGCGCTTCGTCGAGCAGGTTGCCCTCCACCGGCAGTGCGGCGGCGGCGACCTCCCACTCCGCCTCGGTGGGCAGCCGGGCATCGGCCCAGCGGGCGAAGGCATCGGCCTCGTAGTAGCTCAGGTGGCAGACGGGCGCAGCCGGGTCGAGCGCCTGCACGCCGGCCAGGCCGAAGGCGCTGGCCAGGTCCGGCTGCCAGTAGAGCGGCCGCTGCCAACCCTCGCGCTGCACCGTGGCCCAGCCGTCAGACAGCCACAGCGTCGGCTCGCGATAGCCGCCGTCGTGGACGAACGCGGCGAACTCCTCGTTGGTGACGAGGCGGTTGGCCAGCATGTGCGGTGCCAGCAGCACGCGGTGGCGCGGCGTCTCGTTGTCGAATGCGAAGCGCTCGCCGGCGCTGCCGATCTCGAACACGCCCTCGCGACCGGGCAGGAATTCCAGCGGCGCCGGGCCGGAACCTGCACCCGCTTGCGACGCCCGACTCCGGTACGCCGGCGACAGCGGGTTGCACCAGAACGCGTGCTGGATGTCGGTCAGCAGCAACTCCTGGTGCTGCTGTTCGTGTTGCAGCCCCAGTTCCACCAGCGGCGCCAGCGCCTCGTCCCGATCCCGCAGCAACCGCTCGCTCACTGCCTCGTCGACGTGGCGGCGATAGGCCAGCACATCGGCAAGCGCCGGCCGCGAGAGCAGCCCGCGCTGCGGCCGCGCATGCATCGGACCCACGCTCTGGTAGTAGGAGTTGAACAGGAAATGCCAGGCCGGATCGCGCGGCCGATAGCGCAGGTCGCAGCCGAGCACGAACTGCTCGAAGAACCAGGTGGTGTGCGCCAGATGCCATTTGGCCGGACTGGCATCGGGCATCGACTGAACCATCATGTCCTCGGCGGACAGGCCCTCGCACAACTGCAGGGTCCGCTCGCGCACACGCCGGTAGCGTCCCGCCAGCACATCGCCGGCGGGCCTGTGCAGCGCCGTCATGGCCCGCACCCCGGGTGCTCGGGCGTGGTGCTGTACCTGAGAACGGATCGAACCGTTGGCATGCTCCAAGCATGGCGCAGCCATCGTTCAATACTCGTGATCCGCCCATGGCAGATCGCTGACAGTGGCGGCGGCGGCGCAGGCGCGCGATGCTGAGCGATGCAGTCCCCCGTACCTCCGTCCCCAGTGAGGTGATGCCATGAAACGCCTGCCTTCCCTGCTGCTGTTGGCCGCTGCAAGCTGCACCACCGCGTTTGCCGGCAATGCGCCCCCCGCGCACAAGCCGTTGCCTTATGCGCAGTGCATCCAGATCGACAAGATCGCCGAGTGGCACATCGTCGACGCCCGCACCGCGTTGGTGCGCACCGGGCCTTATCGCTACCTGGTGCACCTGCAGGCCGATTGCCCCCGATTGGGTGTGGGCCTGCCCGGCTTCAGGCTTCGCGCCAGCGAAGCGAACAAGGCCGTCGGCGGGGGCCGCATCTGCGGCGAGGTGGGCGAGACGGCGAGCGCCCGCGACCAGCCGCCGTGCGCGATCGCTTCGGTCTCCCTGGTGGACCAGGCCAAGTTCGATCAGTTGCGCGAGCACGCCCTGCACCACGGCATTGGTGCCGAACCGCCGCCTGCGAAATGATTCCGCCAAACGAGAAGGGCCCGGCGATGCCGGGCCCTTCTCATGGCGAACGCAAAAGACTCAATCGTCGTCGTCGCCGACGTAGCGGGTCGGCGGAGCCTCGTAGACGGTGCGTGTTTCGATGACACGCCGGGTCACGACCGGCTCTTCGTAGATGACCTGCACCGGGCGCCGGTACACCGGCTGCTCGTAAACCACGGTACGTGGCGGCGGGTTCAGGGCATTGTCGACCAGCCCGATCACCGCACCGGTGACGATGGCGCCGGCGATCCAGCGCCCGCCGCTCCAGTGGCCGCCTTCACGGCGGTAACCGTCATGCCAGTCGCGGTCGTAGCGGTCGCCATGCCAGTCGCGATCGTAGTGACCGCCACCGCGCCAGTCGCGGTCGTGCCAGCCATGCGCCGAGGCAGCCGTAGGCAGCGCCGCAGCCGATGCCACCAGAAGCGCGGCCATCGCCAGAGCGGGTTTGCTTAGCCAACGCTTGGTCATGATTTTCGCCTCCATCCGGGCGACGGTGCCCGTGGCGACGATGCTCCGTCCGGTGGGCTTAATCGCCACTTAAGCGATACGGCCGTTTCCAAGCGAGCCTCAGCCGGCGCTTGGGCTACCGCTTGATGCGGGCGCTGTCCCATGGGTTGACGGCCGCATCCGGGCGGCGCGGGCGCAGCAACCAGCAGCCGTGGATGTCGGCGCGGCGGGCGAAGTCGAAAGGAATGCTGGCCGCGCTCCAGTCCTCGATGGCGAAGCGTTCTTCCAGCGCCGGGCGGTCGAGCTTGAACCGGCGGTAGTTGTTGGAGAACACGATCACCCCATCGTTCGCCAGGCGGCCGGCGCAGGCCAGCAGCAGCGCGGCATGGTCGCGCTGCACGTCGAAATCCTCGGCGCGCTTGGAATTGGAGAACGTCGGCGGGTCGACGTAGACGAGCCCATAGCGGCCGTGGTCGTTGCGCAGGAAGGCGGTCGCGTCGGCCTGCACCAGCCGGTGCGCCGCCCCGGTAAAGCCGTTGCGCGCGAGATTGCGCGAGGCCCACTCCAGATACGTGCCGGAGAGATCGACGCTGGTGGTGTCGCGCGCGCCACCGGCGGCGGCGTACACGCTGGCGGTGGCGGTATAGGCGAACAGGTTGAGGAAGCGTTGCCCCTTGGCCAGCTCGCGCAGCTTCGCGCGCACCAGGCGATGGTCGAGGAACAGCCCGGTATCGAGATAGTCGGTCAGGTTGACCAGGAAGGTCAGGCCGCCCTCCTCCACTTCGTGGAATTGCCCGCGCTGGTCGAAACGGCCGTACTTGGCGCCGCCCTTGCCGCGCTCGCGGGTCTTCAGCGCGATGCGCTCGCGCGGCACTCCGAGCACTTCACCGGCGACGCGCACGATCTCGCGCAGCCGCGTGCGCGCCACGTCGGCCGGCACCTCGGCCGGTGCGCGGTACTCCTGCACGTGCAACCAGGAGTCGCCGCCTGCGCTGCCATAGACGTCGATCGCCGCCGCATACTCGGGCAGGTCCTGGTCGTAGGCGCGCCAGCAAAAGACGCCTTCACGGACGAGCCGCTTGCGCTGGTGGCGCAGCGTCTTCTCCAGCCGGTTCCTGAGCATCTGTGCGCCGGCCGAAAGCGGCCTGGGCTCGCGGGCGACCGGTTCCCGCGGTGACAGGTCGAAGGTCAGCAGTACGGTTTCCAGCGCGCCGTTGTAGAGCACGTAGCGCTTGTCCGCATGCAGTCCGAGCGCGCGCCCCAGCTCCGCGTCGCCGGCGAGCACGGCACCGCGCCAGCCGGTGAAGCGCTCGCGCAACGCATCGCCCAGGGCGCGATAGAGCGCGGGCATCTGCGCACGCTCGCCCAACCGCTCGCCATAGGGCGGATTGGTGATGACCAGGCCCGCCGGGGAGCCCGGCGGCTGCGAGACATGTGCCACGTCGCGTTTTTCCAGGGTCATGAAGCCGGCGACGCCTGCTTCCTGCGCGTTGCGCTTGGCCACCTGCAGCATGCGCGAGTCGGCGTCGGAGCCGAAGAACGCCGCGCGCAGCCCGCGCAGCCCTGCCTCGGCGCGCTCGCGCGCCTCGTCCAGCAGGCCGCGCCACAGCGCGATGTCGTGCTGCCGCCAACCGAGGAAACCGAAGTACTCCCGGCGCAAGCCCGGCGCGACGTCCGCGGCCATCAGCGCGCCTTCGATCAGCAGCGTGCCGGAGCCGCACATGGGATCGAGCAGGGCACCGCCGGCGGCATGGATCTGTGGCCAGTGCGCACGCAGCAGCATTGCGGCAGCCAGGTTCTCCTTCAGCGGCGCCTCGCCCTGGGCCTCGCGCCAGCCACGCCGGTGCAGCGGCGTACCGGCCAGGTCCAGCGACAGGATCGCGCGGTCGCGCTTCAGGCGCAGGTTCAGGCGGACGTCCGGCTCTTCGGTATCCACGCCCGGACGGGCGCCCTCGCGCTGCCGGAACTGGTCGACCACCGCGTCCTTCACCCGCTGGGCGACGAACTGGCTGTGCGTGAGCTTGCTCAGCGCCGCATGCGCGTCGACCGCAAGGGTGCCGTGCGGGGCCAGGTGCTGTGACCAATCGATCGTCTGCACGCCGGCGTAGAGCGCCTCATCGTCGGCCGCATCGAACTCGGCCAGCGGTAGCAGCACACGGCTGGCCAGGCGCGACCACAGGCAGGCGCGGTAGGCGGTCTGCAGCGTGCCCGTGAAACGCACGCCGGCCAGCGCCTCGTGCGCTTCGGCCGCGCCCAGCGCGAGCAGTTCGTCGCGCAGCAGGTACTCCAGGCCCTTGGGGCAGGTGGCGAAGTACCCGTTCATGCCAGTGCGTCGAGGAACAGCGCGAACTGCCGTTCGATCGCCGCGAGGCTGCCGCCCAGGCGGTGGTCGTCGTCCAGGACCAGCAAGGGCAGCTGGCGGCGGCCGGCGAAGGCGTAGATATCGTCCAGCGGACAGACTTCGTCGCGCCAGCCATGGACCAGCAGCGTGGGCACGTCCTGGCGGGCGTCCAGCGCAACGTCGAACCCCGGAATCGCCTCGGGCGTGGCGAGCAGGAACAGGCCGGCGACCGGATGATCCAGCGAAGCCAGCGCGGATACGAATGCGCCCATGCTGGAGCCGACCAGCAACGGCGGCGTGCCGCAGGCGGCGATCGCGGCGTTGAGGCGCGCCAGCCGCGGCGCTACCGAACCGGCGTGGCCACGCGCGTCGTCCTCGCGGTAATCGGGCCGCTGCGTGCGCCAGCCGCGCCCCTCGGCCAGCGCCACCAGCGCGCTCACCTTGGTGGCTTCGGGGCTGGAGCCGGAGCCGTGCGAAAGAAGGATCGTGCCGTGCATCGCCCGGGTCTCGTGGCCGCCGTGGGACCGCGCATGATAGCCGGTGCCGTGCGAGACTTCCCGCCATGTGCGCCATCACCGACCAGCCGCTGCCCTATGTCGACCGCCTGCCCGAGCGCCCGGCCGAAGCAGTGACGCTGGCGGTGATCCACTGCACCGAACTGCCCGATCTCGCCACCGCACGCGAATATGGCGAGAAAGTGCTCTACGAGAGCGGCGCTGGCAACAGCGGGCACTACTACATCGACCGCGACGGCCGCATCGCTTGCTACGTGCCCGGCACGCGCATCGCCCACCACGTGCGGGGCCGCAACGCCGACTCGATCGGCATCGAGCTGGTCAATCGCGGGCGCTACCCCGATTGGTTCGCGGCAGGCAACCAGACCATGAGCGAGCCGTATCCGCCGGCGCAGGTCGAAGCCCTGTGCCGGCTGCTGGCGCAGCTTCGAAAGGATTTCCCGAACCTGCGCGCGGTGGCCGGCCACGAGGACCTGGACACCGCCCGCGTGCCGGCCAGCGACGATCCCCAGGTGACGGTGCCGCGCAAGCTCGATCCCGGCCCGCTGTTCCCGTGGGACGCGATCGTTCCCGCATGCGGGCTGGAGCGCATCAGGGCCTGAGCGGCTGGCGGCGAGCGCAACCGTCTCTCTCTGCAGGGATAGGGCCGAAGGCGCTGCGGCGGTCCTCTATAATCCGCTATCCCCCACGCACACGGACATCCCATGCGGGAAGAGCACGTCAAGGAACTGGTGGAGCTGCTGCAGTTGGAGCGGCTGGAAGACAACCTGTTCCGCGGCCAGAGCCGCGACATCGGAACGCGTTTCGTGTTCGGCGGCCAGGTGCTGGGCCAGGCCCTGGCGGCCGCGCAGCAGACCGTCGACCCCAGTCGCGAAGCGCACTCGCTGCACGCCTATTTCCTGCGTGCGGGCGACATCGAGGCGCCGATCGTCTATTCGGTGGAGCGCGCGCGCGACGGCGGCAGCTTCTCGGCTCGGCGCGTGGTGGCGATCCAGCACGGACAGCCGATTCTCAACGGCGCGATTTCCTTTCAGGAACCCGAGAAGGGTTTCGAGCACCAGAGCGCCATGCCCGAAGTGCCCGCGCCGGAAGACGTCGAACCCATGCGCCACCTGCCGCCGGACGAACTGGCCAAGCTGCCGGTGAAGCTGCAGCGCTGGCTGGGCATCGACGGCCCGTTCGAGTTCCGCCAGGTGTGGCCGCGCGACGAGCTGCGCCCGACCAAGCGGCCGCCGATCCAGCACATCTGGTTCCGCCTGACCGCGCCGATCGGCGACTCGCCCGTGCTGCACCGTGCACTGCTGGCCTATGCCTCGGACTTCCACCTGATCGGTACGGCCACGCTGCCGCACGGCATCTCCTACATGACCCACAACGTGCAGATGGCCAGCCTCGACCATGCGCTGTGGTTCCACCGCCCCTTCCGCGTGGACGAATGGCTGCTGTACTCGTTCGACAGCCCCACGGCGCAGGGCGGCCGTGGCCTCGCGCGCGGGCAGATTTTCAGCCGCGACGGCGCTCTGGTCGCCTCCACCGCGCAGGAAGGGCTGATCCGCCTGCGCGGCGAGTGAGGCATTAGACTCGCACCATGCGCCCGCTCTACACCTCGCCCCGCCAGGAAAACATCGACCGCGTCGTCGCGCTGCTCGCCGAACACGGCATCGAGACGACCATTACCGGCCGTTCCAACTGGAACCGCCCCAGCTACCAGCGCTTCAGCTATTCCCAGCGCAATGAGAACCGCGAGAGCTGGCCACAAGTTTGGATCAACCGCGCCGACGACTACACCCGGGCGCGCGCCCTGATGCGCGGGATCGGCATCGAGCCGATGGTGCGCCACGGCGAGGAGCTCGCCCTCGCGCGCAACCCCACGCCCGAATCGCGGCGCGCCGGCGTGGCGACGCGGGTGAGGCGCATCGTCCTGCTGGCGCTTGCCGCCGCGTTCGTGGTGCTGATGCTGCGCTACATGGGCAAGCTCTAGCGGCCATCAGGTCAAAACGGCCTTCTCGGAAAATTTGCAACCGTGCGGCGGCGCGGTCATAGAATCGGCTCATGCGCTCCGAACGCGTCCGCCTGTTCCAGACCTTGCCGCACACCTGCGGTTATTTCGCCGAGCGCACAGCCCAGAACCTGGTGATCGATCCGGCCGCACCGCGCCTGGACCAGCTCTACGGCCCGGCGCTGGAGCGCGGCTTCCGCCGTGCCGGTGGGCACCTGTACTACCCCAACTGCCCGCAGTGCCACGCCTGCACGCCCTGCCGCATCGACGTCGAGGGCTTCTCGCCGGACCGCTCGCAGCGGCGCTGCCTCAAGCGCAACGCAGACCTCACCGTGGTCGAGTGCATGGCCGGCTACAACGCCGAGCGCCATGCGCTGTACGAGCGCTACCTGCGCATCCGCCACAGCGGCGGAGGCATGGACGAGGCCGACGCGAGCGACTTCCGCCGCTTCCTGACGGCGCCGTGGAGCCCCACGCTGTTCCTCGAATTCCGTCGCGGAGCGCGCTTGGTCGCGGTAGCCGTCACCGACGTGTGCCTCAACGGGCTGTCGGCGGTTTACACCTTTTTCGACCCGGACGAGGCCACCCGCAGCCTGGGCACCTACGCCATCCTGCAGCAGGTGCAGCTGGCCCGCCGCCGCGGCCTGCCGTGGGTGTATCTGGGCTTCTGGATCGAAGGCCACCCGAAGATGGACTACAAGCGCCGGTTCCACCCGCTGCAGGTCCGCACGCGCGAGGGCTGGATAGCGCTGGCCTGAGCGCCAGCGTCCACGTCAAGTGGAAGGTTGGCCGGAGGCCGCTCTGGCCGAGCCCGGTTCGGGATACGGGAACAGCCTGACCAGCGGCACCGACAGGCCGTCGTCGCCCACCACGCGGCAATGGGTGCGATCGAGCTGGCGCGGATCGTCCACGCCGCAGCTGTGCGCGATGATGCCGACCTCGCACATCAGGTTGCGCGCGTAGTTCGCCACCTTCTCGGTCTTGTCGGTCACCACCAGGCCGCGCTGCAGTTTCGGGTTCTGCGTGGTGATGCCGGTCGGGCAGGTGTTGCGGTTGCACTGGAGCGACTGGATGCAGCCGAGCGCCAGCATGAAGCCGCGCGCGGAATTGACGAAGTCGGCGCCCATCGACAGCGCCCAGGCCACGTCGTAGGCGGTGATGCGCTTGCCCGAGCAGATCACCTTGATGCGCTCGCGCAGGCCCTTTGCGATCAGCGTGTCGATGAGCGCCGGCAGCGCCTCGTGCAGGGGCAGGCCCACCCCTTCCATCAAGGTCTGCGGCGCGGCGCCGGTGCCGCCCTCGGAGCCGTCGACGATGATGAAGTCCGGCGCGCTCTCGATGCCGCGCCTCCACACCTCGTCGCACAGTTCGGCGATCCAGTCGCAGTCGCCGAGCACCGCCTTGAAGCCGGTCGGCTTGCCGCCGACCTCGCGCACGTGCGCGATGGCGTCGAGCAGTTGCGGCACGTCGGCGATGTCCAGATGCCGATTGGGGCTTTGCGAATCCTCGCCTACGGGAATGCCGCGGATGGCGGCGATCTCCGGCGTCACCTTGATGCCCGGCAGCAGGCCGCCCATGCCGGGCTTGGCGCCCTGACCGAGTTTGATGCTGACCATCTTCACCTGGGCATGCGCGCAGATCGCGCGCAGCTTGTCGTCGTCGAGCCGGCCGTCGGTGGTGCGCACGCCGTACTTGGCGGTGCCGATCTCGAACACGATGTCGCAGCCGCCCTCCAGGTGGTAGGGCGCCAGGCCGCCCTCGCCGGTGTCCAGCCAGATGCCGGCCTTGGCCGCACCGAAGGAAAGCGCGCGCACTGCCGGCGCCGACAACGCGCCGAAGCTCATCGCCGAGATGTTGAAGAAGGCGGCGTGGTCGTAGGGCTCGCGCGCGTATGGGCCAATCCGCACCGGCTTGGGTGGAACGTGATGGCCTTCCAGCTTGGGGAACGGGGCGTTGACGAAGAAGGGCACGCCTTCGGCGGAAAGATCGCGCGTGCTGCCGAAGCCGATGGTGGTGTCGGCGTTCTTGGCTGCGCGGTAGACCCATACACGCTGGGCGCGGTTGAAGGGCAGCTCCTCGCGGTCGCTGGCGAACAGGTACTGGCGGAAGAACTCACCCAGGCGCAGGAAGCCGTAGCGGAAATGGCCGATGACGGGGAAGTTGCGCAGCACCGCGTTGCCGGTCTGGTAGCGGTCGCCGATCCACACCGCCACGACCATGGCAGCGGTCAGCACGAGCGCGAGCAGGAACAAGGCCGTGAGCGTTTGCACCACGACGATGAGCCAGTGCGAGAAGCCTTCCGACGCCATGGGTTTCCCCTTTCTTTGAAGCCCAGAGCCTAACCGATTGCGCCGCGCGGCCTCTCCCGTGCGACAAGGCAACCAGGCGCTGGGCCCGCTCGAGCTACAGCTCGACCTTCAGGTGTCCGGCCGCCCGCACGGCCTTGGCACGCGCCGCGTCGACGTCGGCGTCCCGCGCCAGCGTGACCGCCATGCGCCGGCGGCCCTTCACTTCGGGCTTGCCGAAGATGCGCAGCTGCGTGTCCGGCTCGGCCAGCGCCTCGGCCACGCCGTGGTAGCGCGGCGCGCGGCCTTCGCCCTCGACCAGTACGGCGCAGGAGGCCGAAGGCCCCAACTGGCGGATCACCGGGATCGGCAGGCCCAGGATCGCCCGCGCATGCAGCGCGAATTCGGACAGCTCCTGCGAAATCAGCGTCACCAGCCCGGTGTCGTGCGGGCGCGGGCTGACCTCGGAGAAGATCACCTGGTCGCCCTTGACGAAGAACTCCATGCCGAACACGCCCCAGCCGCCGAGCGCCGCCGAGACGGCAGCGGCCTGGCGCTGCGCCTCGGCCAGCGCGGCCTCGCTCATCGGTTGCGGCTGCCAGGACTCGCGGTAGTCGCCGTGCTCCTGGCGGTGGCCGATCGGCAGGCAGAAGCTGGTGCCGCCCTGGTGGCGCACCGTGAGCAGGGTGATTTCGTAGTCGAAATCGACGAAGCCCTCCACGATCACCCGCCCCTGCCCCGCGCGTCCGCCGGACTGGGCGTAGTCCCAGGCCTCGGCCAGCTCGGAGGCACCGCGCACCGTGCTCTGGCCCTTGCCCGATGAGCTCATCACCGGCTTGACCACGAACGGGTAGCCGATTGCCTCCGCCGCGGCGCGGTATTCGGCCTCGTCGTCGCAGAACCGGTACGGCGAGGTGGGCAGGCCGAGCTCCTCGGCGGCGAGGCGACGGATGCCTTCGCGGTCCATGGTCAGCCACGCCGCGCGTGCCGTGGGGATGACCCGCAAGCCCTCCTTCTCCAGCTCGACCAGGGTCGGCGTGTGGATGGCCTCGATCTCCGGCACCACCAGGTCCGGCCGCTCCTGCGCGATCACCGCACGCAATGCGGCGCCATCGAGCATGTCGACAACATGGCTGCGGTGCGCCACCTGCATCGCCGGCGCATCGGCATAGCGATCCACCGCGATCACTTCGACCGCATAGCGCTGCAGTTCGATGGCGACCTCCTTGCCCAGCTCGCCCGAGCCCAGCAACAGCACGCGCAGGGCGCGATCGGACAGGGGCGTGGCAAACGGCTTCATGGTCGGCTCCGGCGGAAAAGCGCGCATTGTAGGGCTACGCTGCACTGCGCATTGACGTGGCGCCGGCCACCGGCTCCACTGGTGCTCAGTCATCCATCCCCGGGGTTGACCATGCGCCGCGTCCTGCTCACCTTGCCCGCTTTGCTGGTGGGCATCTTCTTGCTGCGCATCTGCACCGCGGCCCAAGCCGCCGCGCCGCTGCAGACGGACTGGATGACCGTGCTTCTGGGCGGCCGCAAGGTCGGCTATCTCCAGGTCGACCGCGAGGGCGAGAACGGCACCATCGTCACCACGCAGACCCTGGCGCTGGACCTGAGCCGCGCGGACAAGCCCATGCACCTGGGGAACATGAGCCGCAGCGTCGAAGGCCCGCAGGGCCAGCCGCTGGGGTTCTCCGCACGGACCCGGATGTCCTCCATGGACAGCACCGTCGAGGCGCACACCGACGGCGCGGGACGCTACCTGGTCACCACCACGGTGGGCGGCCAGGCCCGCACGTCGCTGATGGACTGGCCCGGCGGCGCTCTGCTGGCCGAGGGACAGCGGCTGGCCGCGGTGGCCGCCGGGCGCAGGCCTGGCGACAGCTACCGGATGCGCGAGTTCGACCCGTCCAGCCTGCAGGTGGTGGACGTACGGGTGGACATCCTGGGCGACGAAACGGTGGCCCTGCCCGGCGGCGCCATGCGGCTGAGCCACCAGCGCCAGACGCTGGTGCTGCCGCACGGCCATCAAACGCTGGACTTGTGGATCGACGGCGACGGCATCGCCCGCAAGGGTCTGATGAGCCTGCTCGGACAACCGCTGGAGATGCTGGCCTGTGACCGCGCCTGCGCGCTTGCGCCGGACCAGCCGGTGGACATGTTGCGCGCCGCCACGGTCGAATCGCCGCGGCTGCTGCCGCAGTACGTCCGCTCGGTACCGATGCGCTATCGCATCCACGTCAGCGGAGGCATCGGGCAGCCGTTCATCACTACCGACGAACAGCAGGTCACCGCGCTGGGCGGCGACGACTGGATGATCGACGTAGGCAGCCCCCACCCTGGGCGACAGGCGCCGCCCACACCGGCCGACCGCGAACCCAATGCGTGGCTGCAGTCCGACGCTCCGGCCATCCGCCGGCTCGCCGCCAAGGCAGTGGGCGGCGCGCGCGACGATCTCTCGCGCATGCGCCGCCTGCGCCGGTTCGTCAGCGACTACATCACCGCGCACGGCTTGGACATCGGCTACGCCTCCGCGCTGGAAGTACTCGACAGCCGCGAGGGCGACTGCACCGAATACGCCGTGCTGCTGGCCGCCATGGCGCGTGCCCAGGGCATCCCGGCGCGGGTGGTCAGCGGCATGGTGTATGCCGACCGCTTCGCTGGCGAATCACGGCAGTTCATTCCCCACGAATGGGTGCAGGCCTGGGTCGATGGCCGCTGGGAGAGCTTCGACGCGGCGCTGCGCCATTTCGACAGCACCCACCTGGCGCTGGCCAGCGGCGACGGCGATCCCTGGCATTTCGCTGCCACCACGCAACTGTTCGGCAACCTGCATATCCGCCAGGCCGTGCCGGATGCGGACCTGAGCACGCCGGTCGGCGGGTCGGCGCCGCCTGCGGGCAGCGGTACGGGCAACGGCGGCACCAACGGCGGGCGCGGCGGCTGACGCCACTTGTGTTTTGATATATTTTTGATATCTACTTCCCGCACCTTAGGGAGGTAGCGACATGAACGAGCGCGAGGGTTTTTCGATTGCCGGCATTCCCTTCATCGGGTTCTGCCTGGTCCTGGCGGCCATCGGCCTGGGGCTGCTGGTGACGGCCGAGGGCGGGCAACCGGCCACGCACGTGATCCCGGGAGCCTTGTTGCTGGTTCTCACCGGCTTTTTGCTCAAGGGCTTTTTCCAGGTCGCGCCCAACGAGGCGCAGGTGATGCAGCTGTTCGGCAAGTACGCCGGCAGCGTGCGCATCGAGGGCCTGCGCTGGACCAACCCGTTCTATGCCAAGGCGCGCCTTTCGCTGCGCGTGCGCAATTTCGAGAGCGGCAAGCTCAAGGTCAACGACAGCGACGGCAACCCGATCGAGATCGCCGCCGTGGTGGTATGGCAGGTGGTCGACACGGCCGAGGCCGTGTTCCGCGTGGACGATTACGAGAACTTCGTGCACATCCAGAGCGAGTCGGCGCTGCGGCAAATGGCGCAGAGCTACCCCTACGACGCGCACGAGGATGGCCAGCCCTCGCTGCGCAGCCACGGCGAGGTGATCAACAACCACTTGCGCGACGAGATCCAGGCCCGGCTCGAACGTGCCGGCGTGCAGGTGATCGAGGCACGCATCAGCCATCTGGCCTACGCGCAGGAAATCGCCCAGGCGATGCTGCAGCGCCAGCAGGCCGGCGCCATCATCGCGGCGCGCACCCGCATCGTCGAAGGCGCGGTGAGCATGGTCGAGATGGCGCTGGACCAGCTGAGCCGCCGTGGCGTGGTGCAACTGGACGAAGAGCGCAAGGCGGCGATGGTCAGCAACCTGCTGGTGGTGCTGTGCGGCGAGCGCGGCACCCAGGCGGTGGTCAATACCGGCACGCTGTACGGCTGAGGACGCCCATGACCCATGCCCTGCCCGCGCTCATCGTGATGCTGGTGATCGGCGCCCTGGCCGCGCGCCGGCGCGCGCGCCGCTGAGCCCATGCCTGCCGAGAAGAAAGCCTATCCCCTGCGGATCAGCGCCAGCGTCCTGGAAGCGATGCAGCGCTGGGCGGACGACGAGTTGCGCAGCGTCAACGCGCAGATCGAGTACGTGCTGCGCGAGGCATTGCGAAAATCCGGGCGGATGAAAGCAGGCACGACCCGCCCGGCGCCGGACGACGAGGCCTAGCCTGGCACCGGCGGCGCAAGCCACCGGAAGCTTCAGCGCGATACCGCGGCCAGCGGCTGCGGTCGCAACCCCGGCAGCCGCACCACTTGCGGCCCGGCATTTCCCAGCACCACCAGCCAGCGACCCTCGAGCACCAGCCGGTCGACGTCGGCCAGGCCGCTGGCGCGGTCGATCGTGCCCAGTGGCTGGCCATCGCGCGCGTCGTAGGCGCTGATGCGGTCCTGCTGCCGGTCCGCCACCAGCAGCCAGTCGTGGCCCTCGGCTGTCCAGCGCACCAGTTGCTTCTGCGGTCGTTCCGCCGGCGCCGACACCACGAGCGCGGCCAGCGCCGCCGCAGCAAGGGTGGTCGCGGCAAAGCGCAGGCGCCGGTCGAGCCGGCGCGGAATCCGCGAAAGGAACGGGTATCGGCGCATGCGCGCAGCATCGCGCCGGCGCATGACGCGGCTATGACGCGGGCTTGTCCACGCGATGAAGCGCCATGCCCAGCGCGATCCAGCCGACGATGAACGCGACGCCGCCCAGCGGCGTGATCGCGCCGCACCAGCGCGGCGCGCCTAGCGCCAGCGCATAGAGGCTTCCGCTGAACAACACGATGCCGATGGCGAACGCGCCCGAGGCGATGCGCCGTCCGCGGCCGTCCGGTGCCAGGCAGGCCGCCGCCAGCGCCAGCGCATGCCAGAAGTGGTACTGCGAGGCGGTATGCCAAAGCTCGCGCCCGGCCGGATCCAGCACGCCGCGCAGCGCGTGCGCGCCGAAGGCGCCCAGCAGCACCGCGCTGGCGCCGGCCATGCCGGCCAGCCACGAAGGCCAGTGCACGAAGGCGGGGACAGGTTGTCGCATAGGCTCCTCGTCGGCGGCGCCCCAACGCCGCGTGGCGTATGCTGGCGTGATGCATCGCCCGGATTCTTGCATGAAGCCTTCGCGCCTGGCCCGCCTGCTGTTGCTCGTGGCCGTGCTGTTCCTGGCCGCCTGCCATCGCGAGGGCGCCCTGCCCTGGCGTCTGACCAACGTCAGCGGCCATATGCCCGGCCTCGAGTTCCAGCTCACCGACGACGCGGGCAAGCCGGTGACCGGCGAGGACTACCGCGGCAAGGTGGTGCTGCTGTACTTCGGCTACACCCACTGCCCCGACGTGTGCCCGCTTACGCTCGCGCACCTGCACGCCGTGCTGCAACGCGTCGGCCCCAGCGCCGACGGTGCGCGCATCCTCTTCGTCAGCGTCGACCCGGCGCGCGACACGCCGGCGATCATGCACGCCTACGTCAACGCCTTCGACAAGAGGGCGGTCGGCCTGACCGGCACGCCGGGCGCGATCGAAGCGCTCAGCAAGCGCTACCGCTCGGCATTCACCCGCGAACCGGGTACGGGCGATGGCCAGTACGAGGTGAGCCACAGCTCGGCGATCTACCTGTTCGACCGCCAGGGCCGCGCACGCCTGCTCGCCACGCCCGCCACCCCGCAGGACGATCTGGTCCACGACCTCTATCTCCTGCTCCAGACCGGAGACTGACCATGCGCACGAGCCCCCTTTCCCTGCTGCTCGCCGGGCTGCTCTGCGTCGGCGCCGCACACGCCGGCGAAGCGGCCAATGTGCATGCGGCCGACGCGTGGATCCGCGTGCTGCCAGGCGCTCTGCCCGCCGGCGGTTACGTCACCCTGCGCAACGACGGTGACCAGCCGGCCGTGCTCACCGGCGCAAGCAGCCCTGCCTACGGCAGCGTGATGCTGCACCAGAGTTCCACCGAGACCGGCATGGGCCACATGCGCATGGTCGACCGGCTGGAAGTGCCCGCGCACGGCCAGGTCGCACTCTCGCCCGGTGGTTATCACCTCATGCTGATGGACGCGGCCAAGCCCGTGCAGCCCGGCCAGACGGTGCGGATCACCCTGCGTTTCGCCGATGGCAGCACGCTGGCCACCGACTTCCTCGCCAAGCCCGCCAACGCGCTTTAGCACGCGTACCGGGTGCCGCCCGCGAAGCCGCGGAAGCGGCCTAGGCGTTGCGTGCGACTGGACGCTGCTGCACGCGGTGCTCGCGCCGGATGCGTCCGCGCCTGGACAAGGCCAGCCACTGGCGCAGGGCGAACAGGGCCCCGATCGATTCGATGACCGCCGCCGGCACCCACATGATCACGCCGCCGACCAGCTGCCCGGTCAGCACGTTGAAGGTGAAGGCGCGGCCGCAGATCTCGAAGATCGGATACAGGTCGGTCTTGGAGAAGGTCACGATGGCGCCCGCCAGGATCTGCGGCGTCATGGTGACCGCCGGCGAGAGTACCCGCAGCCCCGGCGTCATCCGTCCCGGCGGCCGCGGCCGGTGGTCCAGCACCAGCGCCCAGTAGATGAAGCCGCTGGCGAGCATGGTCCAGTTCATGAAGCGGTAGATCCGCCAGTCCAGCATCGCCAGCGTCTGCATCGACGGCACCAGCCACACCAGGATGAACGCGACGAACAGGAACGTCGCCACCGCCGGGTTGCCCAGCACCCCATCCACCGCCCGCCACGGCCACGACCGCGCCGCCGGCCGCAGCACGCGCGCACGCCAGCTGAGCGGCAGGCCGGCGCGCAGGGCCGCGCCGGGATAGGAGGCAACGATCAGCAGCGGCGCCAGATGGTGGAGCAGCACCTGCTGGATGCGGTGCATGAAGAACTCGTGCTCCGCGTAATAATCCAGGTAGGTATGCAGCGACAGGTAGATGATCGCCATGCCGGCCCAGAACGCGACTCGCCGCCCGAAGCCGACGCGAAGCTCGCGCGATCCGCGCCAATAGAGCACCGCGGCCAGCAGGAAGCTCGCGAGGAACACCCACGAAAACTCCCACGGCACGATCCATTTGAGCAGCAGTCCCATCACCGGCCCGCATATCACCAGCCTGCAAGCATAGCCCGAAGGCTCCGCATGCCGTGACGCTTGCGGCAGATTGCCGCCGCTTCAGGCGCCGATGGGCTCGGCCGGGATGTCGCTTCCCTTTGGCGCCGTGCCTCGGGTAGGCGCGCAACACGGCCACCGGCGCAGCCGGGTGGCTCCGCGGACGCGCAAAGGAAGTGTCGCCTTGTCCCGCGCGAACCTTGGGCGCTAGCGGCGGGACCGGCTGTAGCGCACGCGGCGCCAGCCGTAGAGCAGGCCGACCAGGGTGACCAGCGCCGGCACCAGCACGATGTTGACCACCTTCAGGCGCAGGCCCAGCGCGTCGATCTCCGCGTTGAGCTGGTGCTGCACGTCGCGCAGTTCCTTGTTGATCGCCAGGCGGCGCTGCTGGAACTGTTCGATCTCGCTCTTCTGCTGGGCGCTGGTGGCGTTGGGACGCCCGCCCTTGGCCGGCTGCAGCTCGTCCAGCCGCTGGCGGGTCTCGGCCAGTTCGCGCTCGAGTTCCTGTTTCTTCAGCAGAAACTTCTGGTCGGCCGCAGCCTGCAGGGCGCGCACCCGGGTGAACGGTCGCTGCGAGGCGGAGCGGCCGCGGATGGAAAGCAGCGCGGAGGATCCGCTCAGGTTGTCGACCAGATTGGTGACGAAGTCGCCGTTGTTGGCGAACACCGAAAGCATCGGCTGGCCCAGGAAGGTCTGCGTCTCCACCCACAGGCGATCGCTGAGCAGGTCGGTGTCGGCCACCAGCACCACTTCGGCGTCGGGGCCGGATTGCGCCAGGTGCCCCGGCGTGCCGGCGCGCTGCGGGAACGCGCTGCGCAGCGTGCCGCGCAGGCGCGCGGCGATCACGTAATGCTGGTTGTCGGGCCGATAGCCCTGCAACAGCGAGGTCGGATCGCTGGCCGCCTCCAGCACGCGCTCGGCGGGCACCTTTTCGGCCTCGGCGCTGCTCTGGATCAACGGCAGCAGGCGGTTCTGCGCGTCGGGGGCCAGGTCGAAGCTGCCGGTGGTCGAAACGTTGACGCGCTGCAGGCTCGCGGTCACCACGTCGGTGTGGTTGAGCTCCTGCGGCCCGAGGCCGAGCATCGCCGGATGGTTGAGGCTGCTGCCGGCCAGTTCGATCTGCAACGCGCGCGAGCGGTCCAGCACGACCGATTTCGGATCGAACGCGACGCCCCAGGCCGCGAACAGGCGCGGCAGGCTGGAGTCGTGGTCGTCGGTGACGCCATTGCTGTCGACGTAGGGCGTGGTATCCAGCTCCGCGTCGGGGTCGACGAACACCACCAGGTGGCCGCCGCGCAGCACGTACTGGTCCAGCGCGTACACCGCCGCCTCTGGCAGCCGCTTCGGATGCACCACCAGCAGCACCTGGATGTCGTTGCCCACGCGGGTGAGGCTGCCCGCATCGAGTGTCTTGACGTCGAACAACTGCTCCAGTTGCTGCACCACCGCCCACGGCGGCGCGCCGATGGCCGGATTGCCCGCCAGCGGCAACGAACTGAGCAGGCCGATGTGCGGCTTGCTCGGCTGGTCCAGTTCGTAGAGCAGCTTGGCGATGTCGTATTCGAGGAAGGTTTCCCGCGTCGGGTCGAAGAACGGTACCGACAGGCTGCGCTCCTCGCCCTCCCCTTCGCCGACCGGCAGGGCGCTGCCGACCAGCCCGAAGAACACCCGTTCGCCGTTGCTGCCGCCATTGACTGGCGTCAGCCCGCCGCCTTCGGCGCTGGCTTCGTCGTCCGAGTACGGCACCGGGTCGATCACCTGCAGGCGGATGCGGCCGCGGGAGCGGGCGACCATTTCCTGCAGCATCTCGCGCACGCGCTGCTCGTAGCTGCGCAATTGCGGCAGGTCGCGCGTGGCGTGGTCGGAAAAGTACAGGGTGAGCTTCAGCGGCCGGTGCAGCCCGTCGATGATGTGCTGGGTTCCGGGCGTGAGCGTGTAGAGATGATCGGCGGTCAGGTCGATGCGCGCGGCGCGCAGCCAGCGGCTGCCGGCCAGCGTGACGCCGATGAAGGCGAGGGTCAGCGCGACCAGCGCGGCGACCAGCAGGGTGCGGCGGCCGATGTGCTTGCGGCGCATCGTCAGCGGGCCCGCTTCAGGTCGAGCACCAGCACGCCGGCGGTGAGCCAGGCAATGATGGTGAACAGGAAATACATCAGATCGCGCACGTCCAGCACGCCGCGCGCGATCGCCTCGAAGTGGCGCAGGATCGACAGGTGCGCCACGCCGTTGACCAGCTTGCGCGGCAGCGCGCCCTGGAAGAAATCGAGCACCTGCGGCTGGCCGACCAGGATCAGCAGCACGCACACCAGCGCGGTGAGGATGAAGGCGACCACCTGGCTGCGGGTGAGCGTCGACAGGCAGGCGCCGACCGCCAAAAACGCACCGGCCATCAGCCAGCTGCCCAGGTAGCTGGCGAAGATCACGCCGTTGTCTGGATCGCCCAGGTAATTCACGGTGACCCAGATCGGGAAGGTCAGGACCAGCGCCAGTCCGAGGAACAGCCAGGCGGCTAGGAACTTGCCCAGCATCGCCTGCACCAGCGTCACCGGCAGGGTCAGCAGCAACTCCAGCGTGCCCGCCTTGGCCTCCTCGGCCCACATGCGCATGGACAACGCCGGGGCGAGGATCAGGTACAGCCACGGATGCATCACGAAGAACGGCTGCAGATCCGCCAGGCCGCGCTCATAGAAATCGCCCGCATAGAAGGTCAGCAACCCGGCAAGCACCAGGAAGATCACCAGGAACACGTAGGCCACGGGAGTGACGAAATAGCTGCGCAGCTCGCGGCGCATGATGGCGGTGATCGGGCTCATGGAGTGGCTCCTTCGGCGGAGCCGGGAACGGGGAATGGGGAATGGGGAACGTTTGGCTTCCCGCAGCGCTTGCCGAGGAGCGTATCCAGGGGACCAGCAAAGGCCCAGGCGACCGACCCGCCGAAGCGAACCTGCCCGTTCCCCGTTCCCCATTCCCTGGTCCCCGCCGCCTTCACGCCCCTTCCCCCATCGTGATCTGCCGGAAGACTTCGTCCAGCCGCCCGCGCTCCAGCTGGATTTCCGACACCTCCAGGCCCTGCTGGCGCAGCAGGTCTTCGACCGGCTCGAGCACGCGGGCGCCCGGCTTGGGAAACACGGTGATGCGCCCGTCCAGCGGATCGACCTCGATTGCCGCCACCTGCGGCAGGCGGCCGAGCATCTCCTGCGAGACGCCGCTGCCCGGCGCACTGAAGGACACCGCGCCGTGGTAGCGCGAGCGCGCCTCCAGTTCCGCCGGCGTGGCGTCGGCAAGCAGCCTGCCGCGCGCGATGATCACCACGCGATTGCACAGCGCATGCACCTCTTCGAGCAGGTGCGTGGAGATGAGGATGGTGCGCTCGCGCGCCATCGCGTCGATCAGCCGGCGCACGGCGTGCTTCTGGTTCGGATCCAGGCCATCGGTCGGCTCGTCCAGCATCAGCACCGGCGGATCGTGCAGGATCGCCTGGGCCAGGCCGACGCGCCGGCGCAGACCCTTGGACAGGGTGTCGATGCACTGGTCCAGCACCTCTTCCAGCTGCAGGTGCGTAACGACCTCGTCGAAGCGGCGATGCCCGGCCTCGACCGGCAGCGCACGCACCCGCAGGATGAAAGTCAGGAACTCGCGCACGGTCATCTCGCCGTAGCTGGGCGCGCCCTCGGGCAGGTAGCCCAGCGCGCGCTTGGCCTTGAGCGGTTCGCGCTGCACGTCGTGGCCGCAAACCCGGGCGGTGCCGGCGGTGGGTGCGAGGAAGCCGGCGATCATGCGCATCGCGGTGGATTTGCCCGCGCCGTTGGGCCCGAGCAAACCGAGCACCTGTCCCGGCTCGGCGCGCAGCGACAACGCGTCCACCGCGGTAAGGCGGCCATAGCAGCGGGTGAGTCGGTCGGCTTCGATCATGCGATGCGGCGGATGGGTCGGTCCACCACTCTAGCGCACCGTTGCGGCGCAGGCTCGGCCTGCCTTCGCCGCAAAAAAAAATCCTGCCTGCGCGAGGCAGGCAGGATCGGTGTTCCTTACGATGCGGACTTAGTGGGCCGAGCTGGCCGCGCTGGCCGGGGCGGCGCTGGAACCAGCGGCGGCTGGCGGCGCCGAGGAGGAAGAGGCCGGAGCCGCTTCCAGGGTCGGCTGCGGGATGCCGGCGGCCTGCTCCGGGGTCTGCTCCGGCACGTTGTCGCCCAGCAGCGGCAGGTAGACGTCGTACTTGGCGTAGGTGGTGACGTTGCCGTTCTTGTCCTTGACCTCCGGCTGCACTTCGATGTCGTACAGGCGGTTGGTCACCTCGTCGAACTTGTAGCCGTGAGTCTGCGCGTAGGCCTTGAGCATCTCGCGGGTCTGCGGCACGCCGGCGGCGGTGCCGTTCCACACACCGACCAGCGACGGTTCGCCGAAGGCCAGCGTGGCGCGCACGTTGGCGTCAACCACCAGACGGCCGAAGCGGTCATGGTCGCCCGGCGCCGGAGCGGCGGCAGGCTTGGCGCTGCTGCTGGTGCCGGCCGGAGCGCTGGCCGAGGCGGCCGGCTCTTCGTCACCGAGCTTGGGCGGCTGCGGAGCGGTCAGCTGCTGGCTCTGGCCGGCGACGTTGAGGCTGGTGGCGTCGATCGGCAGGGCGACGTCGAAGGTGTAGGTCTGGTCACCGTAGTTGGTGGTGAAGATGGTGCGCGGGCCGACCACGTTCACGCCCAGCTTCTTGGCCGCGTCCTGGATCTGCTTGACCGCGGTCGCGGTGGCATCGTCCAGCGCGGCCAGGCCGCCGCTGCGCTGGATCTGCGTGGAAACCAGCAGCACCGGCGTGGGCTTGGTCTGCTGGATATACGGGATCAGCTTGCCGTAGTCGATGTTCGGCACCGCCGCCAGCACGTTCTGCAGGTTGCCCAGGCTGGACTGGATGAAGGAGTCCGGATCGCCGTGGATGTACAGGTTGGAGTAGCGGTTGATCAGGTTGAAGCCGTAGGCCACGTCATAGGACCAGGTCACCTTGGTCAGCTGGTGGCGGCTGCCCTGGCGCTCCAGGTCCAGCGTGAAGTGCTTGTCCTGGCCACGCCAGCCGTTGTCCAGGTTCCAGATGATCTTGGCGCTGTTGACGGTCTCGTCGACCTTGAAGAATTCCGGCTCGGCGCTGGCGATGGTCAGCTTGCCCTCGCCGATGCCGGCGTTGTCGCTGCTCCAGCTCAGCTCCGCACCCGGGCCATAGGACTTGCCGGAGAGCTTGAACTGGATCTTCGGGTCTTCCTGGCGCAGCGAGGAGTAGTCCTCGAAGCGGCGGAAGTTGTCGAGGATGTCGTAGACCTGGCGCATGTCCTTGCCGAAGACCAGCGACCGCTCCACATGGCCGCTGCCGGGCATGATCACGCCTACCACGACACCGAGCACGGCGACGATGATCAGGGCCACAATGAATTCAAGAACACGCATCATTACCTGGGTTCTCCGAGCGTTTTCCGCGCAGCACTAAAGGTTCCCGTCGGGCTCCGCACCACGGGGTGGAACCCCGGAGGAAGGCACGGGCGAGGGTCGGCGAATGCCGAAGCTCCGGATGGTACTTGCTCGCGGGCTGGAACGCCATCGGGCAGGCAGGCGCCTGCAAGGGAGGCCGGCGGCGGACCGGCCGGGCCGCCGCGCTGGTCAGACGATGCCCAGTTCCAGCGCCTTGAGCACCGCCCGCGTGCGATCGCGTACGCCCAGCTTGGAGAGGATGTTGGAAACGTGGTTCTTCACCGTTCCCTCGGCCACTTTCAAGGAGTTGGCGATCTCCTTGTTGGAATAGCCGCCCGAGAGCAGGCGCAGGATCTCGGTCTCGCGCTCGGTGAGCGGGTCGGGCTGCTCCAGGCTGGTGAACTGGTTCTGCATGCGCCCCACCCCGGCCAGCAGGCGCTGGGTGACCATCGGCGCCACCAGCGAGCCACCGGCGGCGACCGTACGCACGGCCTCGACCAATTGCTCCAGCGACACGTCCTTCAACAGGTATCCGCGCGCGCCGGCCTTCAATCCCTGCAGCACCAGCTGATCGTCGTCGAAGGTGGTCAGGATGATCGTCGGCGGCAGCTCGCCGCGGGCGGACAGCGCCTGCAGCACCTCCAGCCCGCTCATATTGGGCATGCGCAAGTCCAGCAGCACTACATCGGGGCGGATGCGCGGGATGTCGGCCACCGCCTGCGCGCCGTCGGCGCACTCAGCCACGACGCGGATGTCCTCGGCCAGATCCAGCAGCGAACGGACCCCCTGGCGCACCAGGTTCTGGTCATCGACGAGACAGACGGAGATCATCGCGGTTCCTCAACAATGCGGTGATGGGGCGCGGTTGACGCGGGGGACGTTGCGGCCGGGCACTGCCGGCCATTCTGGCATGACGTTCGCCTGGCTGCCGTCACGACATGCTCAGTGCCGGCGGCTCCAGCCGCGAGGGCGAATGGGCCAGTTCCAGCACCTCGCCCAGCGGCAGGCGCACGGTCAGGGCAAAGCCTTCGCTGACCGCGGTATCCACCGCCACGCTGCCGCCGAACTCGGCCAGCCGCTCGCGCATGCCGGACAAGCCGTTGCCCGGCTTGAACTGCGCCGTGCCACGGCCGTCGTCGCGTGCGTGCAGGCCGATCTGGTTGGCGTCGGCATAGGCGAAGGTCAGCCAAAGCTGCCGCGCGCCCGCATGCCGGGCGCAGTTGGTGATGATCTCCTGCGCGCAGCGCAGCAGCACCTGCGCGCGGCGCGGATCCTCCAGGCTGAAGCGCGGCGGCATGTCCACGTGGACGGTCAGCCCCGGCACGCCCTCGATCAGGCTGCGCAGGGCCTGGGTCAGGTCGATGGCGTCGTCCTGGCGCAGCTCGCTCACCGCCTCGCGAACGTCCGACAGCAGATGTCGCGCGGTCGCCTGCGCCTTGCGCACGTGCTCGCCCGCGGCGTCGTTGGCCAGATGGCTGGCCACCTCCAGATTGAGGCTGAGTGCGGTCAGGTGATGGCCGATCAGGTCGTGCAGTTCGCGCGCGATGCGCATGCGCTCGGCGATGCGGGTGGACTCGGCCAGCAGCGCACGGGTGGCGCGCAGTTCGGAGTTGAGTCGGCGCTGCGCCTCGCGCGCCTCGGTCTGCTGGCTGGCGACCATTGAAGTGAAGAACGCGAGCGCCGAGATGCCCAGATACATGCACACCTGCAGGAAGGCCGTGACGATGGTCCAGCCCATGTAGCTGGCGATGATCGGAATGAGCATCAGGTTCTGCGCCAGCATCCACACCAGGCCAGCCCCCACCGGCAGCTGCCAGGGCAGCACCACCGCGATCACCAGCATCAGCATGGCGGACAGGCCGCTCTGGCTGAACCAGCCCATCGCCACCGCCGAGCCGGTCAGCACGACCAGGCCGAACAGCTTGAGCGCCTGCGCACGGCCGCTTTGCCTGCTCATGCCCGAGCGCCCGGTCAGCAGCAGGTAGGTCAAGCCGAACACCAGGTAGGAAAGGATCCAGCCCGAAATGTTGGGGTTGCTCCACCAGGCGCTGACCTGGGCCAGGCTCCAGCTACCGGGCAGCAACGGCAGCGCCACGCACAGGTAGGTGAACAGGCCGGTCAGCCGCAGCAGCCGGATGTGGTTGAAGTTCGTCCAGGACATGAGCCGCATCATAGGCTCCCGCCGGCCCCGTGCAATGCGCGGAAAGTCACCCTGCCGGAAGCCATGCAGGGCCGCGTTTTACAAAGGTTTTACAGCCCGGCGCAGGGTGTGCGGCCCGGCCCCGCATGCCATAATGCGCACCTGCGGGCCGCCCAAGCCGGCCCATCGGTTCATCGCCCTACCTCTGCGGAGCAACGAATGGCCTTAGCCATCCGCGACGTGCGCGAGCACGATCTGGACGCCGTGCTGGCGCTCAACAACGCCGCCGGCCGCTCCATCCTCGCCCTGGACGCCGCGCAGTTGCGCTACTTCTACGAGCGTGCAGAGTATTTCCGCGTCGCCGAGATCGACGGCCACCTGGCGGGTTTCCTGATCGCGCTGCGCGACGGGGGCAACTACGACAGCCCCAACTACCGCTGGTTCGCCGAGCACTACGAGTCGTTCGTCTATATCGACCGCATCGTCATCGCCAACGCCTACCGCCGTCACGGCCTGGGCAAGGTGTTCTACTGCGACGTGACCAGCTACGCCGAAGTGCGCGTGCCGCTGCTCACCTGCGAGGTGTTCCTGGAGCCGCGCGACGACGTGGTGGTGCTGTTCCACGGCACCTATGGCTTCCAGGAAGTGGGCCAGCAGCGCATGGCCGAGTCCGGTCCGCAGGTCAGCCTGCTGGCCAAGGACCTGCCCAGTTACGCCTTCGTGCGCGAAACCTGGCTCGAGCGCGGCGGCCTGCCCGACGTGCCTTGGCTGGCCGAACGCGAGTTGCCGGTTCCCGCCGCTTCCCTTTCCTCCGCCTCCCAGCCGCGCCGCCTCGTCGGAGAGCGGCGCCCGTGACCGTAAAGATGGATATCACTTCTGATGCCTGCGACCTGCGTTTCGGCCAGGTCGGCATAGCCTGCGTGCGCGTGCGCCGCGTCGACGCCGCCGCGCTGTGCGAGGAGCTCGAGCGCCGCGTGCGTTCGGCGCCGCAGTTGTTCTCCCGCGCCGCCGTTGTGCTGGACCTGTCGCACCTGCTCGACCTGCCCGACGACGGCACCGTCGACGCCCTGCTCGAGGCCGTGCGCAGCGCCGGCATGCTGCCGGTCGGCCTGGCCTACGGCACCAGCGCTACCGAGGCGCTGGCCCAGCGCATGGGCCTGCCGCTCATCGCCAAGTTCCGCGCCGCCTACGAACCGGCCGACGGCGGCAGCATCGCGCCGTCCGCACCGGCACCGGCCGCCGCACCGGCGCCGCGGCCCGAACCGGCGCGCGAACCGGTCCACGCCGCCGCGCCAGCCGGCCCCGCGCTGGGCGCGCAGCATCACGATGGCGCGGTGCGCTCGGGCCAGCAGGTCTACGCGCGCGACCGCGACCTGGTGGTCACCGGCGCCATCGCCAACGGCGCCGAGGTGATCGCCGACGGCTCCATCCACGTCTATGGCGGGCTGCGCGGCCGCGCCATGGCTGGTGCCCAGGGTGACGAGAAGGCGCGCATCTACGTTTCCGACTTTCGCGCCGAACTGGTGGCCATCGCCGGCCACTACCGCGTGTTTGAACAGATCCCCAAAGACCTCGAAGGCCAGGCTGTGCAATGCTGGCTCGATGGTGAAAAATTGATGATCGCCCGGCTGTGACCGGCGATTCCCACCTGCAGAGCATTACCGGAGAAGAGCCCTTGAGCGCTGAGATTATCGTCGTCACGTCCGGCAAAGGCGGCGTCGGCAAGACCACCACGAGCGCCTCGCTGGCCACCGGTCTGGCGATGGCCGGCAAGAAGGTCGCGGTGATCGACTTCGATGTCGGCCTGCGCAACCTCGACCTGATCATGGGCTGCGAACGCCGCGTGGTGTACGACTTCGTCAACGTCGTCAACGCCGAGGCCACCATCAAGCAGGCGCTGATCAAGGACAAGCGCCACGAAAACCTGTTCGTGCTGGCCGCCAGCCAGACCCGCGACAAGGACGCGCTGACCCAGGAAGGCGTGGAGAAGGTGCTCAACGACCTCTCCAACGAGGGCTTCGACTACATCGTCTGCGATTCGCCCGCCGGCATCGAGAAGGGCGCGCACCTGGCGATGTACTTCGCCGACCACGCGGTGGTGGTGGTCAATCCCGAGGTCTCCTCGGTGCGCGACTCCGACCGCATCCTGGGCCTGCTCTCCAGCAAGACGCGCCGCGCCGAACGCGGCGAGACCGGCATCACCCAGCACCTGCTGCTGACTCGCTACAACCCCACCCGGGTCGCGGCCGGCGAGATGCTGAGCGTGAAGGACGTGGAGGAGATCCTGGGCATCACCGTGATCGGCGTGATCCCGGAATCGGAAAACGTCCTGGCCGCCTCCAACGCCGGCGTCCCGGTGATCCTGGACGAGAACTCCCATGCCGGCCAGGCCTACCGCGATACGGTCGCACGCATCCTCGGCGAAGCCCGACCGCTGCGCTTCACCGAAGTAGCCAAGAAGGGCTTTCTCCAGCGCGTATTCGGAGGTTGATCGTGATGGGCATCCTGGATTTCCTGAAGCGCAAGCCGGAACCCACCGCCTCGGTCGCCAAGGAACGCCTGCGCATCATCGTGGCGCAGGAGCGCTCCACTCGCGGCGCGCCGGATTACCTGCCGCTGCTGCGCAACGAGCTGCTCGAGGTGATCAAGAAATACGTGCACGTCGACATCGAGGCGATCAACATCAACGTCGAGCGCGACAGCGGGCACGAGGTGCTGGAGCTGTCGGTCGCTTTGCCGGAGGGCAAGACGGCCACGCCGTAAAGCGCAGGCGGGCTTCGGCCCGCCTTGCTTCACCGAAGCGGTGGGCTTGAGAGCCCCACGTACCCATGAATGCTCCCACCGTCCTGCGCCTGGCCGACATCGGCTACGCGACCCCCGCCGCCCTGCTCTCCCGCCTCGGACTATCCCTGCAGCGCGTGCCCGCCGGCCAGCCGATTCCCGGCAGCTACTGGGGCGAGGAGGAGGCCGGCATCATCGGCACGGCCGTCTACGCGCGCGACGACACGCCCGTGCACTCGCTGCTGCACGAGGCCTGCCACCTGCTGGTGCTGCCGCCCGAACGCCGCGCCCAGGTGCACACCGACGCCACCGATTCGGTGGAAGAGGAAGACGCCACCTGCTACCTGCAGATCCTGCTCGCCGACGAGCTGGCCGGCGTCGGCCGCGCGCGGCTGATGGCCGACATGGACGCCTGGGGCTACAGCTTCCGTCTGGGTTCGACGCAGGCCTGGTTCGAGCAGGACGCCGCCGAGGCGCTGGCCTTTTTGCGGGCGCGCGGGCTCGCCTGAGCGGGCGCCACGCAAACGACGCAAAAAGGCCCGCCGGATGGCGGGCCTTTTTCTTTCAACGCCGCGCGGGTGATCAGCCGAGCAGCACCCGGTTCATGCGGTGCACGAAGCCTGCCGGATCGGGCAGCTGCGCGCCGGCGGCGATCTCGGCCTGTTCGAGCAGCAGGTTGGCCAGGTCGCGCGCCTTGCCCTCGTCGGCTTCCGTCTCCACCCGCTGGACCAACGGATGGACCGGGTTGATTTCCAGCGTCGGCTTGGAGTCGGGCATGTCGTGGCCGGCCTCGCGCAGAAGTCGCGCCAGGTGCGGGGCCATCTCGTAGTCGGACAGGGCCAGGCACGAGGGGCTGTCGGTGAGACGGGCGGAAACCTTGACGTCGCTGACACGCTCGCCGAGCAGGTCCTTGAGCTTCTTGAGCAGGGGCTCGGCCGCCCTGGTGGCCTCCTCCTGCTTTTTCTTGTCGGCTTCGTCCAGCGGCACCTCGCCCTTGGCGACGCTCTTGAGCTTCTTGCCGTCGTACTCGCTCAGCGAGCCGAGCATCCATTCATCGATGCGGTCGGACATCAGCAGCACTTCGATATCCTTGGCCTTGAAGGCTTCCAGCTGCGGGCTGCCCGCGGCGGCGGTGTAGCTGTCGGCCGTGATGTACCAGATCGCATCCTGGCCGACCTTCATGCGGCCGATGTAGTCATCGAAGCTGACCGTCTGGCCGGCGCCCTCGCTCTTGGTCGAGGCATAGCGCAGCAGCTTGGCGATGCGTTCGCGGTTATTGGCGTCTTCGCCGATGCCTTCCTTGAGCGTATTGCCGAAGGCCTTGTAGAAGGTGGCGAACTTTTCCGGCTCGTCCTTGGCGAGCTTTTCGATCAGATCGAGCACGCGCTTGACGCAGGCAGCCTTGATCCGGTCGAGCTGGCGGTTGTGCTGCAGGATCTCGCGGCTGACGTTGAGCGGCAGGTCGTCGGCATCGACCACGCCGCGCACGAAACGCAGATAGTTGGGCAGCAGCTCCTCGGCCGCGTCCATGATGAAGACGCGCTTGATGTAGAGCTTCAACCCCTTGCGCTCGTCGCGTCCGCCCATCATCAGGTCGAACGGCGGCTGCGCGGGGAGATAGAGCAGCGTGGTGAAGCTCTGGCTGCCCTCGACGCGGTTGTGCGTCCAGGCCAGCGGATCGTTGAAGTCGTGGCCTAGCGACTTGTAGAAGCTGACGTAGTCCTCGTCGCTGATCTCGGCTTTGGGCTTGGTCCACAGGGCGCCGGCGTCGTTGACGGTTTCCCACTCGCCGGTGGGCTTGCCGTCTTGCTCCTTCGGCATGCGGATCGGGAAGGCGACGTGGTCGGAGTACTTGCGGATCAGCGAGGCCAGCTGCCAGCGCTTCAGGAACTCGTCCTCGTCGGCCTTCAGGTGCAGGATCACCGTGGTGCCGCGCTCGCCGAGCTCGGCCGACTCCAGCGAGTACTCGCCCTTGCCGTCGCTCTCCCACTTCACGCCCTCGCCGTTGGGCGCACCCGCACGACGGGTCAGCACGGTGACCTTGTCGGCCACCACGAAGGCCGAGTAGAAGCCCACGCCGAACTGGCCGATCAGGCGCGCGTCGGCTTTCTGCTCGCCGCTCATGGCTTCGAGGAAGCGGCGCGTGCCCGAACTTGCGATCGTTCCGATATTCGCCACCACCTCGTCGCGGCTCATGCCGATGCCGTTGTCGCGCACGGTGACGGTGCGCGCTTGCTCGTCCCAGCTCACGTCGATGTGCAGCTCGCCCTCGCCGGCCAGCAGCTCCGGATGAGCGATCGACTCGAAGCGCAGCTTGTCGCAGGCGTCGGAGGCGTTGGAGATCAGCTCGCGCAGGAAGATCTCCTTGTGCGAGTAGAGCGAGTGGGTGACCAGGTGCAGCACCTGGGCGACTTCGGCTTCGAACTTGCGGGTTTCGGTGGATGCGTTCATGCGTGGAGGTTCCGTGGCTTGCGTGTTTGCTTTGGGGTTTCCTGGCGTCGCTCCCGCGCAGGCGGGAACCCCATTTGGCCCTGATCAGCCCAGGAGCCCATGGATTCCCGCTTTGGCGGGAGTGACGCCCCGTTTAGAAAGGTCGACCGCCCGGAGCGGCACCGCCCTTTGCTTATCGAGCCGCCTGCAGCGCAGCGATGCGCTCGTCCAGCGGCGGGTGGCTCATGAACAGGCGCTGCAGGCCGGCGGCCATGTGCCCGGAGATGCCGAAGGCGGCCATGGCCTTGGGCAGCGTGGTCTCGCCGTGGTCGCCCTTGAGCCGCTGCAGCGCGGAGATCATGGCGCCGCGGCCGGCGAACTGCGCGCCGGCGCGGTCGGCGCGGAACTCGCGCCAGCGCGAGAACGCCGCCACGATCATCGAGGCGAACAGGCCGAACACCACCTGCAGCACCATCACGGTGACGAAGTAGCCGATGCCGCTGCCGCCGCGGTTGTCGCGCCCGCCCGAGAGCCAGCTGTCGACCAGGTTGCCGACCACGCGCGCGGCCAGGATCACCAGCGTGTTGAGCACGCCCTGGATCAGGGTCAGGGTGACCATGTCGCCGTTGGCGACATGGCCGATCTCGTGGCCGAGCACGGCAGAGACCTGCTCGCGGTCCATCTGCTGCAGGAGGCCGGAACTGACCGCCACCAGCGAGCTGTTCTTGGTCATGCCGGTGGCGAAGGCGTTCATCTCCGGCGCGTCATAGATGGCCACCTCGGGCATGCCGATGCCGGCGTTCTGCGCATGGTGGCGCACGGTGTCGAGCAGCCAGCGCTCGGTCTCGTTGCGCGGCTGCTCGATCACTTGCGCGCCGGTGGAGTACTTGGCGATGGTCTTGGACATCGCCAGGGAGATGAAGGCGCCGCCCATGCCGAACACGGCGGCATAGACGAGCAAGCCGGTCATGCCGCCGTAGCCGTGGGCAGCGGCCCACTGGTCGATGCCGAAGATCCGGCAGACCACGCTCAGCAGCAGGAGGACGGCGATATTGGTGGCAAGGAAAAGGACGATTCGACGCACGGCTGTCTCTTTGGCAGTCATGAAAAAAGTGGCTCGCGCCACGGGCTGAGACTCGGGGCGACGTGTATTAGTTTCAAGAGCCGGACCCGCCTTGCGCGCCGGCGCGGCTCAGCGGAGGATCGGGGGCGGTGGCGGGGCCGTCAGCGCGGCGAGATCGGCCAGCCCGAAGGCCTGTTCGATGGCGCCGATGCGGCCGACCGCGTCCTCGAAGCCGTCATGGCCGAACATGCGCTTTTCCAGCGCCTCGAACTGGTCGGACAGCTCGCTGTAGCGGGCCGGCGCAAGCGTCCGTTTCCAGGCGGGAAAGACCACCGTGTCCTCGATCGCGGTGTGGTGCTGGTACATGCGCACCAGACCGTCCAGCGCACCTGCCAGCGGCGCCATCGCGGAACGGCCGATGCCGCCTGCACCGACGGCCAGGACGTAATCGGTGATCTGTCGGCCGCGCCGATGCTGCTCCGCCAGGGTGCGGCAAATCGTCGCCGCTCGGCCGCCGGCTGCGACCACGGCGGGAAACACGTGCGCCTCCTCCAGCGCGTGCTCGTGGTAATCCTCGCCGAAGCGGCGGAACAGTTCGGCCGTCCGACGCAGGGGTTCGAGCGGAACCGCCCGCTGGTGTTGCAGCAGGCTGGCCGCCCGGGCATAGACCAGCAAAGCCCGACGCAATACGCCGTGCTCGCGCATCAGGTCCTCCACGGCGAGCACGTCGGTGGACTTCGGCCCGTCGGCCAGGGCCGCCAGCGGCGCGGCGGCCGCGATACCGCCGACCAGGGCGATGCCTGCGCTCCCCATACAGCGGCGGCGGCCTGGGTCGGCCACCTCGCCGGAGCTCGGGCGTGCGCCCTGCGATGTCATCCGCGGCGACCTGGCTCAGCGCCAGGCGTCCTCGCTGCGTTGCTCGAAGTGCTCATAGGCGGTGATCAGGCCGCCCAGCACCTCGGCCGAAGTCTCGAACAAGGCCTGCGCTTTCGGGTCGGACACCTGGGCCACGTCCTGGCGGACATGGTCCATCGCCTCGCGCAGCATGCCCTTGATCTTGCGGGTATGTTCGCGCGGGTCGTCGTGGCCTTGAATGGAAGTGGCCATGGGAAAACCTCCTGGGGAGCGCCGGTCCAAGGATGAAGGGATGCTCGCGCCGGAGGCGTTTCGGGCAAGTGAACCGGACTGCCCGCACCGTAAACTCCCCCGCATGAACTACCGCGGCCGCTTCGCTCCTTCTCCCACCGGCCTGCTGCACTTCGGCTCGCTGGTGGCCGCGGTGGGCAGCTGGCTGTGCGCCCGCCACGCGGGCGGCCAATGGCTGCTGCGGGTGGACGACATCGACCCGCCGCGCGAAGCGGCAGGCTCGGCTCAGGCGATCCTGGCGGCGCTGCCTGCGTTCGGGCTGGCGGCCGATGCGCCGCCGTTGTTCCAGTCGCAGCGGCGGGCGGCCTACGACGAGGCGTTCGAACGGTTGCGGGCAGCGGACCTGGTTTTCCCCTGCTGGTGCAGTCGGACGCAGCTGGCCGAAGCGGGCGGCATCCATCGCGACGGGCATTGCATCGCGCGCCCGCAACCGGCGCGCCCGCCGGCCTGGCGGCTGCGCGTGCCGGACGTCACGATCGCCTTCGATGACGCCTTGCAGGGCCGCCAGCGGCAGAACCTGCGTGACGAGGCCGGCGACTTCGTGATCCGCCGGGTCGAGGGCTTCTACGCCTATCACCTCGCCTGCGTGGTGGACGACGCCTTCCAGGGCGTCACCGAAGTGGTGCGCGGCAACGATCTGCTCGATTCGACGCCGCGGCAGATCTGGCTGCAGCGTTGCCTGTCGCTGCCCACGCCCGGCTATCGCCACCTGCCGCTGGCGCTGGACGCCGGGGGGCGCAAGCTGTCCAAGTCCGAACAGGCGCATCCGCTGAACCCGGCCGACCCGATGCCCGCGCTGCGCCGGGCGCTGGCGTTCCTGGACGTCCAGACGTCCGCGACCTCATCCACCCCGCAGGCGCTGCTGGCAGCCGCGCTCGACGGCTTCGAGCCGGCGTGCCTGCCGCATGCGGCAACGCGCCCGGCCTGACTTCACGCGCGCCGCCCACGGCAGGTGTCACAAACTTGGGGTATACATGCAGGCAGGCGGCGGCAGTCGCCGCCCTGATTCGGGAACTCTGGCAATGAACCCACGCACCGCACTGGTTACCGGTGGTACCGGCGGCATCGGCACCGCCATCGTCCGCTACCTGGCGCGCCAGGGGCACCGCGTCGCCACCAACTACCGCGACGCCGCCAAGGCCGAGGCCTGGCGCACCGCGATGGCCGCCGAAGGCATCGAGGTGTGCATGGTGCGCGGCGACGTGGCCGATCCGGTCGACGCCGAAGCGATGGTGCGCTCGGTGGAAGAGGAATGCGGCCCGGTCGATATCCTGGTCAACAATGCCGGCATCACCCGCGACACCACCTTCCACAAGATGAGCTACCAGCAGTGGACCGAGGTGGTGAACACCAATTTGAACGCCTGCTTCAACGTCACCCGCCCGGTGATCGAAGGCATGCGCGCGCGCAAGTGGGGCCGCATCGTGCAGATCAGTTCCATCAACGGCCAGAAAGGCCAGTACGGCCAGGCCAACTACGCCGCGGCCAAGGCCGGCATGCATGGCTTCACCATCTCGCTCGCGCAGGAGAACGCGAAGTTCGGCATCACCGTCAACACCGTGTCGCCGGGCTATGTGGGCACCGACATGGTGATGGCGGTGCCCGAGGAGGTGCGCGAGAAGATCGTCGCGCAGATCCCGATCGGCCGGCTGGGCAGGCCCGAGGAGATCGCGCACGCAGTGGCGTTCTTCACCACCGACGAGGCCAGCTGGATCACCGGTGCGAACCTGGCGATCAACGGCGGGCATTACATGGGCTGGTGATTTGCTCCCTCTCCCCCTGCCCCTACCAAAGATGGGGGAGAGGGTTGGGGTGAGGGGCCGCTCTTGCGGACAAGTCCCGCACGAGCCCGACGGCTCCCCCGCGAGCCCCGGCCCCTCACCTCGATCCTCTCCCCGGAGGGGAGAGGAAGAAAAGCCGGAGCTACTTCTCCAGCAGCTTCTCCAGCACCTTGCCCACCGCCGCAAAGGCGAACGCGCCCGTGATGTGCGTGGCCGCGCCTAGGCCGCCGCCGCAGGCCAGGTTGAGCGAGTCGCCGCCGGGCGGGCGCAGGCCGCAGACCGAGCCGTCCGGCTGCGGGTATTGCACGTTCTGCAGCGAATAGACCGCCGACACGCCGAAGTAGCGGTCCGGGTTGCGCGGAAAATGGAAATCCTGCCGAAGCTTCTTGCGGATCAGGCTGAACATCGCGTCATGCTCGGTGCGGGAGAGGTCGCGCACGCGGATCTGCGTCGGGTCGGTGCGCCCGCCGGCCGAGCCGACCGTCACCATCGGCAGCTTGCGCCGCCGGCACCAGGCGATCGCCTCCAGCTTGACGCGGAAGGCATCGCAGGCATCCAGCACCACGTCGTAGCCGCGGTCCAGCAGCTCCTCCAGCGTGGCGGTGGTGAGGAAGCGCTCGATCGCCTCGAGCCGGATGCGCGGGTTGATCGCATGGGCGCGCTCGGCCATCACGCCGACCTTGGGCTTGCCCCACTGCCCGTCCAGCGCGTGCAGCTGGCGGTTGGCGTTGGACACGCACACCTCGTCGGCGTCGATGAGGGTCAGCCGGCCCACGCCGCTGCGCGCCAGCGCCTCGACCGCCCAGGAGCCGACCCCGCCGATGCCGATCACGCAGACGTGGGCGTCCATCAGGCGCTCGATCGTGCCGCGCCCGTACAGGCGCTCGACGCCCTCGAAGCGCTCGACCGGGTAGTGCGGGCCGCTCACGCGGACTGCCAGGTGGCGGGGTGCAGACTGCCTTCCATCACGTGCGGTTTCCTACGCGGAAAAGCTCATTTTACGGCTACGAAAGCGGGCGACGCTTCGGTATTCTGGCCGTTCCAACCAAGACGACGGCCTCCCCATGAATGCACGTTCCGCGTTGCTCATCCTGCTCGGCCTGGTCATCGGTGCCCTCGGCACGGTGTTCGCCATGAAGGCGCTGGGCAACCGCAATCCCATGCCGCATGCGGTGATGACCGTGATGGGCCATCACATGGGCGCACTGAGCCAGTCGGTGAAGGCCAAGCAATGCGACGCGGCGCAGGTGAACGACCACCTGCTGCGCCTGCAGTCGACCTCGGCCGACATCGCCGACGCGTTCCCGGGCGCGGAACAGGATTTCGTCGACCACGCCGGCCGGCTGCGCACCGCGCTGCAGGGCGCGGTACAGGCGCACCCCACCGATTGCGCCGCACTGGCCCAGGCGATCAAGCCGGTCGGTGATGCCTGCGAGTCCTGCCACCAGCGGTATCGCTAGGCTCCGCCCACGGCCGGACGCAACTTGGCGTTGATCGAGGACGTCTCACGCTTCCAGCTCGACAAGCTGCGCAACTACCGTGATTGGCTGAGCGAGCAGGACCAGGCGCGGGGCGCCTGAGCACTACATACGTTGCCGGCGACGCAGGATCTGCCAGTACATCACCCAGTCCCCGGCCAGGCTGTAGAGCGGATGGCGGAAGGTGGCGGGGCGGTTCTTCTCGAAGACGAAATGGCCGACCCAGGCAAAACCGTAGCCCGCCAGCGGCGCGAGCCACAGCCAGCGCGCATCGCGCGTCACGATCGCCGCCACGATCACCAGCAACACCAGCGTGCTGCCGGCGAAATGGAGCCGGCGGCAGGTCGGATTGCGATGCTCGTTCAGATAGAACGGGTAGAACTGGCGGAAGCTGGTGAACTCGGACATGGCGGCGGAACGCCCGGCAGACGGGAAGCTCAAGCCTGCGCCGCCGGCATGCCCGGTTCAAGGCTCCGGACGCTACCAGGCGCGCCGGTACTGTAATGGCGCCTCCAGCGAGGCTCCCAGCTCCTGCGCGGCGCGGCGAGGAAAGTAGGGATCGCGCAGGCTCTCGCGGGCGATCAGCACCAGATCCGCCTGCCCGTCTTCGACGATGCTGGCGGCCTGCGCGGCATCGGTGATGAGCCCCACGGCGCCGGTGGCGATGCCCGCCTCGCGGCGAAGACGCGCGGCAAAGGGCACCTGGTAGCCGGGGCCGACGGGGATCTTCACGTGCGGCACCAGGCCGCCGCTGGACACATCGATGAGGTCCACGCCCAGCGGCTTGACCTCGCGCGCCAGCCGCACGCTCTGTTCGACGTCCCAGCCGCCCTCGGCCCAGTCCGTCGCGGAGACGCGCAACCACAGCGGCAGACGCTCCGGCCACACCTCGCGCACCGCCGCCAGCACCTCGCGCAGCAGCCGCGTGCGGTTTTCGAAGCTGCCGCCATAGGCATCCGTGCGGTGGTTGCTGAGCGGCGACAGGAACTGGTGCAGCAGGTAGCCGTGCGCCGCGTGCACCTCGATCAGCTCGAAGCCGGCCTCCAGCGCGCGCTGTGCGGCGGCGCGGAAATCCGCCACGACCTTGCGCAAGCCGGCCTCGTCCAGCGCCAGCGGCACGTGCCAGCCTTCATCGAAGGCGATCGCCGAAGGCGCCACGGTGGTCCATGCGCCCTGCCCCGCCGACAGCGCGCCACCACCCTCCCAGGGCGCGCGTGCGCTGGCCTTGCGCCCGGCATGCGCGAGCTGCACGCCGGCTACCGCGTGCTGGCTGCGGATGAACGCGGCGATCGGGCGCCAGGCCTCGACCTGCGCCTCGTTCCAGATGCCGGTGTCGCCGGGCGAGATGCGCCCCTCGGGTGATACCGAAGTCGCCTCGGCGACCACTGCCGCCGAGCCGCCGACGGCGCGGCTGCCAAGGTGCACGAGGTGCCAGTCATCCGGCAAGCCATCGGTGGCCGAGTACTGGCACATCGGCGAGACGACGATGCGGTTGCGCAGCGTCAGGCTGCGCTGTGCGAAGGGAGTGAACAGTTCCACGCGGCGATCCTGCAGGAAAGAGCCCACGAGATGACGACGCGCGGGCGATCCTTCAAGAGCCCATGGCGAAGGAACGCGGCCGGCGCGACGCGCTCTCCGGACCTCAGGCTTGCTGCGAAAGGGGCTGCGGCACCAGCGGCAAAGGCCTGGCCAAGGCCCACAGCGGCGCGTCACGGTAGCCGTCCAGCACGGCCCATGCGCCGCAGGCGATCGCCGAGGACATCAGGAAGGCGGTCCAGTTGTCGTTGCCCGGCGCGGCGATCAGGCGCGGAAGCCAGATGACGAGCGTGATGATGCTCAGCATCGCTGCCTCCAGCGCCACCGCCAAGCGCGGCAGCAAGCCGAGCATCACCGCGGCGGCGGCCGCCAGGCTCGCCGCTCCGGTGAACCAGGCCCAGCCCAGGTGCCAGGGCAGCCATGCGGGCATCAGCGCGACCGTCTGCGGCGCATAGACGAAATGCGCCAGCCCGATCGGCAGCAGCGAGAGCGCGAACAGCAGCCGCGCCCCGCGACTGCCGCCCGGGCGCCGACCGTGCAGCGCCATCAGCGTCCAGCCGCCGGCAAGGATCAGGCTGATCTCGGCCACGCCCAGCCAGGTCGCCTCCATGCCGGGCATCGCGACCAGGCCCGGCAGCTTCAGCAGCAGCGTCCACAGCGCAAGCAGCGCGACCAGCACCAAGGCGGCCATCGGCGCCGTGCGGCGTAGCAGCAGGCCGAACCCGCAGGCCAGCTCCAGCAGGGCGACCGCCAGCGCGATGGCGGCTTCGGCCGACAGGTGCGCGATCGGCAAGTGCTGCCATACGCCGGCAAGATCGCCGTAGAGGCATCCACGCACTCCGAGCCCGATCATGGCGAGCGCCAGCAGGCTCTGTCCGAGCCCTGGACGATCCGGCATGCGTGCGTGGGAAGGAATGGGGCCGAGCAGGCTCAGGCGCAGGCGGTTCGACGCGGACATGGCAGCCTCCCGGATGGCGGTGGGGCATTATGGCCCTGCCCGCGCGGCAGTCCACACCGCCCGTGGCGCCTGATCATCACAGTCCGTGCCCGCCTCGATCGCACTGTAAACGGTTGCGCCACGGCCACAATTTTCTACGGGGCCCGATCCAGCCAATCGGCGATGCGTGCGGCCACCACCTGGGGCGTTTTCATCCAGCTGAAGTGGTCGGCCTTCGCCTGCAGATCCTGCGGCGTCAGAAGCTCGCGCGTGACCTGCGCGCCGGGCAGCTTGCCGAGCAGCCACTCCAGCGACGCGGCCGGCCCCAGCCAGTCGTCGCGCAGGCGCAGCGCGAGCACCGCGCCACCGAAGCTCGCCATGCCCGCTTCCAGGTCGCCCAAGCCTTGCGCCGCGTAGCGGCCCGTGCGTCCGCTGCGTGCCCAGTCGCGGATCACGCCACGCGCCTCGTTGCCGCCGAAGCCGATGCGCCGCCCCGGGAAATGGCCCAATGCGCCCGCCAGCGCCGGCGCCGCCACGTAGGCGGCGCCGATCAACCACGCATGGCGGAACCTGCGCCAGTACGGCGCGCCGCTCGCCACCAGCACCAGCCCCGCCGCCTGCTCCGGCTGCATGCCCACGTGCAGCGCCGCCAATTGGCCGCCCAGGCTGTGGCCACCCATCCAACAAGGCGTCCGCGGCCAGGCCGCGCGCGCGGCGGCGAGTCCGGCCGGGAGGTCGTCGTGCAGCAGCGTGCGGTAGCTCCAGTCCTGGCCGCGACCCGCACGCCGGTCGCTGGAACCGTTGCCGCGCCACTCGTGCAGTGCCACCGCCGTGCCCCGAGCGGCCAGCGCCTGCGCCAGCGGCAGGTAGTGCTTCGCCGGCACACCCATCGCCGGCAGCCAGTACAGCCAACGCGACGCATCGGGCGGACCGACCAGCAGCAGCTGGCTGGTGGCACCGTCGCCTGCGGTTACGCGCAGCGTGCGCGCAGGTTCGTCCCGGTTGGCTTCCATTGGCTCTCCGCGCAAAGGGCAAAGGCTAAGCGAAGCGGCGGCGTGCGCACAAAAAAAGGCCGGCTTGCGCCGGCCTTTGGCAAACGTTCGCTCCGCCCTCAGGCCGGAGCGACTTCGTCGGCCTGCAGGCCCTTCTGGCCCTGCACCACCTTGAAGCTCACCTTCTGGCCTTCCTTCAGGCTCTTGAAGCCCGTTCCGCTGATCGCGCGGAAATGCACGAAGACGTCGGGGCCACTCTCCCGGCTGATGAAGCCGAAGCCCTTGGCGTCGTTGAACCATTTGACGGTGCCAATTTCACGATCCGACATGACTCACTCCGTTCTGCACGATGCTGAGACAAGTCGACCTCCCCTTTGGCCGACGGCTTACTGGGCATGCAGGGAGCGGGTGGAGCGAGGCGTGATTCGGGAATCCTGCCTCGGGGCACGCACGTGGACCGAGCAGACACAGTGGCTCAAGCATAACGGAATTTAGGTAAAAGCAAGCCATGCCCAATGGCCCGCCCGGCGGCATAAAAAAAGCCGGGCATCGCTGCCCGGCTTTCTAGGCTCTGCGGCAAACCGCCTTAGGCCGGGAGGACCTCGTCGGCCTGCAGGCCCTTCTGGCCCTGCACGACCTTGAAGCTCACCTTCTGGCCTTCCTGCAGGCTCTTGAAGCCGGTACCGCTGATGGCGCGGAAATGCACGAACACGTCCGGGCCGTTGTCGCGGCTGATGAAGCCGAAGCCCTTGGCGTCATTGAACCACTTGACCATACCCATCTGACGATCAGACATGAAACACTCCGTAGGTTTTTCAAAGAGACTCGACCGCCGCGACATGCGGGGCCGACTTACTGGTGTGCAAGGAAAACCCTAGGGGTGAATCGATGAAGCGCAGATCGTGATCGGCGGCATCGGGCCACAAAACTCTGGTGACCCCGGCAAACACAGTGCACGCATGATAGCCGGTACCGAACCCCCGCGCGACCGCCAAGCTGAACAAGCGGGCCGGTTCCACGACCGGTCGGATTTCAGATTTTCTTCACGACGCCGTTTGTCTAGTGTCCAGACCGCCAGCGCATCGGCCACTGTGTTGCCTGAGGAAATCCAGCCATGAAGCCTGCCCTTCCGCGCCTGACCATCCTCCTGCTAGGTGCCGGCCTGCTGCTGGCCGGATGCGCCAGCCATCCGGCCCGCCCCGCCACGGCCGCCGGCAGCCGTCCGCAGGCGGCGTCCGAAAGCCAGCCGCAACCAGGCACCCAGGCGGGTGAGCGCAATGGCCAGGTCCGTGCCCCGCGCGGCGAACGCCATGCCGGCGCCACCACCGAACCGGCCGCCGAATTGCCGGAAAACACCGGCATCCCTGCCTGCGATGACTACCTCGCCAGCTACGTGGCCTGCCATCGCGCCGCCGCGATCTATAAGCCTGACCAGATCCAGCCCCGTTACGAGGCCATGCGAACCAGCCTGCTGCGCGACTCGCAGGATCCGCAGATCCGCCCCAATCTGGCGGCCCGCTGCAATTCGCTGGCCAGCCAGTTGCGCGAGGCGCTGCACGGCAAATCCTGCGCCGGCAGCCCGGCCGCGCCGAGCAGCCAGTCCGACGGGAATCCCTAGTCCCGACAGACGCAGCCGCGGCGATCGCGCTCTAGCACGCCGCGCCGGATGCCTTCCATTGTGCACGCAACGCGCGCCCCAGCGCCGCCGGCTCGGTGCGCTCGAGGTGGATCGTGGGCGTACCGTGCCAGGACGCGGTGCGCGCAATCGCTTCGGCAAGGTCCGCCACCAGGCGCGGCGCGACCGCCTGGCCAGGCTCCAGGAACAGCGCCTTGACCTCGAACACGCCCTCGTCCCGGTGCGCTTTGGCATCCAGCCGACCGACCAGGCTGCCGCGTGACAACAACGGCAGGACGAAGTACCCGTAGCGCCGCCGGAGGGCGGGCGTATAACACTCGATCGCGTACTCGAAATCGAACATGGCCTGGGCACGGGCGCGATCCCACACCAGCGGATCGAACGGCGAGAGCAGGGCGGTATGGGTCGCCCGCAGCCGGCCCGACCGCGCCATCGCCAACAGCGGCGCATGCTCCCGATGCACGTAGCCGGGCGCGTCCCAGCCGCGCACGGGCACCGCCAGCAACTCGCCCGTGGCGACCAGCGGCGCCAGCTCCGCCTCGCCCACCGCGGGCTTAAGCCGGTAGTAGTCGGCGATCCAGCGCGCCTGCGTGATGCCCAGCGCACGTACGCTGTCCAGGATGAAACGCCGCCGTAGCCCGCTTTTGTCCAGTTCGCTCGGCACGAACGGCGGGTCGAGGCCGGCCAGCACGCGCCCGGCCAGGTCATAGACGCGCTGGAAGCGCTCGCGCCGCGGAATCATCAGCTCGCCCAGCGCGAACCAGGCCTCCAGCCAGCGCTTCTCCGGCTTCCATTCCCACCAGCCGCTGGCGCCGCGGTCCGCGCGCGGAAAATCGGCCGCGCGCACCGGGCCGGAAGTCCGGATGCGTTCGAGCATTTCGTCCATCTGCGCGCGATGCTCGCGGTGCATCCGCTCGGCATGGCGATGTGCCCAGTGCGCGCCGCGCTCGCGCCAGGCACGGTGCAGTGGCAGGTCCGCCGCGGGCACGAAGCAGGCTTCGTGCGCCCAGCACTCGGCAATGCGCCCCTGCGCCAGCGCCCGGTCCAGCCAGGAGCTGTCGTAGTCGCCCAGACGGGAGTGCAGCACCAGGTAGGGGCTGCGCGCCACCACGTGGATCGAGTCGATCTGCAGCAGGCGCATACGCTCGATCGCCGCCACCACGTCGGCCGGGCGGGCGCGTCGCGCGGGCGGGCGCAACAGGCCCTGCGCGGCCAGGTGCAGCCGGCGCGCCTGGGCCGGATTCAGCGGCATGGAAGCGGACGGAATGGCGGGCAACGGCGGTGTTGGCTTCACGCAACCCTGTCGCGCAGTGTGAGGCGGCATTTACAAACCGTTTGTTAGCGTGCCTGGAGCGCGGCAGCCATCGATCGCCTGTGCCCGCGCTCCCGCATTCTGGCATGGAGTATCGATGATGAAACCCCGCAAGCCACTGCTGTCCGCCTTGGCAACCGGTTCGCTGCTGTTGTCCGGCGCGCTGCTGGCGCAGAACCAGCCGGTGCCGCCGCCGAGCCCGACCAATCCTGCACCTCCGCCGCCGACCGCGCCCATGCCACCGGGCTCGCCGCAGTCGAGCATGCCGCCGACACCGCCGTCGCCGCCGAATCCGGCCGACACGCAACCCGCGCCGCCGACCAGCCAGGGCATGCCGCAGACCATGCCGCCGCCAGCTTCCAGCGCGCCCCCGCCGCCCGCCGGCCAGATGGACCACGGCATGAACGGCGCCAATCCCCAGGGCGGCGTGGACAACCAGGGTGGCATGAGCAACCAGGGCGGGATGAACGACCACGGCGGCATGAACAGCGCCGGCGCAGGCGCCAACGTGGAATTCAAGTCTTCGATACCACCGGCACCCGACGCCGGCCCGGCGCCGGACTTCAGCCAGCTGGCCAAAGGCAAAAAGTTCATCACCATGAAGGAAGCGGCGAGCTATCCACCGCTGGCCAACGACTTCGAGCACGCCGACCGCAATCGTGACGGCCGCATCACCCAGCGTGAGTACGATCAGTGGAAGTCGCACTGAGTTTCCGACACTCCCCCCCTCGCCGGCCCCAGTGGCCGGCTTTTTTTGTCACCAACGGTCCGGACCCGCGTCGCTAGACTGGCCCCCTTGCGACCGGGAGCCTGCCCCCATGAAGCGAACCCTGACCGTGGCATGCACACTGCTCGGCAGCGCATGGGCCTGCGCTGTGCGCGCACAGAACCCCAGCCCGATGGACATCCGCGCCTGTACCGCCATCGAGAGCGACGCGCAACGGCTGGCCTGCTACGACCACGCCACCGGCCGCGTGAACCTGCCGGCGCCCAGGAGGCGCACGGACAAAGGCACCACGCCCAGCGTGTTCGGCCACGACCTCCATTCACGTGCGGCGGTCGACCAGGCCCAGGCCAACCCGGAGGTGGCCGCGCCGCTGTCGCTGCTTGACAGCCGCTGGGAACTCTCGCCGGAAGCCAAGCTCGGCACGTTCAACGTGCGCGGCTACAAGCCGGTCTATGCGCTGCCGGTGTTCGCCACCAGCAACCAGAACGCCAGCCCGCACAGCCCCAACCCGCTCAACACGGTGACCACGCCGCAGCAATTGCAGAACATCGAGGGCAAGTTCCAGCTCAGCCTCAAGACCAAGCTCTGGCAGGGCGTGTTCGGCGATGCCGGCGACCTGTGGCTGGGCTATACCCAGTCCTCGCGCTGGCAGGTCTACAACAGCCGCACCTCGCGCCCGTTCCGCGAAACGGACTACGAGCCCGAAGCCATGCTGGTGTTCGACACCCACTACGACGTGTTCGGCTGGGACGGGCGCCTGCTCGGCATCGGCATCAACCACCAGTCCAACGGGCGCTCCAACCCGCTGTCGCGCAGTTGGAACCGCGTAGTCGCCGACGTCGGTTTCGAGCGTGACGGCTGGACGCTGATGCTGCGACCCTGGTGGCGCATCCCCGAAGGCGGCCCGGACGACAACAACCCGGACGTCAGCGACTACATCGGCCGTGGCCAGATGCAGATCGTGCGCGAATGGAACGGCCAGGAGTTCAGCCTGCTGCTGCGCCATTCCCTGCGCGGCGGCAGCCGCAGCCACGGCGCCGGCCAGTTCACCTGGAGCTTCCCGATCGCCGGCAACCTGCACGGCTACCTGGAACTGTTCAAGGGCTACGGCGAGAGCCTGATCGACTACAACCACAACGCCACGTATCTGGGCCTGGGCGTGTCGTTGCTGGATTGGTACTGACGCCGCCGGGTTCCCACGGGTGAAAGAAAAAGGCCGCGGAGCGCATCCGCGGCCTTTGCCGGCACCACTTCAGTGATGATGGCCGCCCGGGCCGTGCACGTGCCCATGCTCGAGCTCTTCCGCGCTGGCCGCGCGCACGTCGGTCACCTCGACGTTGAAATGCAGGGTCTGGCCCGCGAGCGGATGGTTGCCGTCGATGTGCACCTTGTCCGGCTCCACGCGCACCACCGTGACGTTGATGACGCCCTGCGGTCCGCGGCCCTGGAACTGCATGCCCGGCTGGATGTCCTCCACGCCCTGGAACGCCTCGCGCGGCACTTCCTGCATCAGCTCGGCTTGGCGCACGCCGTAACCTTCCTCCGGCGACACGTCGACCTTGAACTGGTCGCCCGCCTGGCGGCCGGCCATCACCTTCTCCAGGCCGGGCACGATCTGCCCGGTGCCGTGCAGGTAGGACAGCGGCTCGCGTCCCTCGGAGCTGTCGATGACGCGTCCTTCGTCGTCGGTCAGCGTGTAGTGGAAGGAGGCGACGGTGTTGTCTGCGATCTGCATGGCGTTCTCGTGATCGGTGGATAGGCCAGTCTATCAGTTGCAGGTGCAAGCCCCGTCACACCAGCCTGCGCAGTGGCGCCGCGGTTGCGGCGTCGGCGGGAACGCCGGCCAGCGCCGACGTGGATGCCATCGCGGTGTGGCTGGCCGAGCTGGGCGAGCCCGGCGCGGCCCCGCCCTGAGGCCGGAGGCTCAGCTGGCCAGCCTGGCCGCCAGGTCGCGGCCGATCTTTTCGGGCGTGTCGGTCGGCGCATAGCGCCGCGCCACCTGGCCCTGCGGGTCGACCAGGAACTTGGTGAAGTTCCACTTGATCGCCTCGCTGCCGAGCAGACCCCGGCCCTCGCGCTTGAGCCAGCGATAGAGCGGATGGGCGTGTTCGCCGTTGACCTCGATCTTGGAAAACAGCGGGAAGCTCACCTCGTAGTTGAGGCTGCAGAACTGGCGGATCTGCTGCTCGTCGCCCGGCTCCTGGTGCCCGAACTGGTCGCAGGGAAACCCCAGGACGGTCAGGCCCTGTTCCCGGCGTGCCTGCCACAGCGCCTCCAGGCCCTGGTACTGGGGCGTGAAGCCGCACTTGGAGGCGACGTTGACGATCAGCAGCCAGCGCCCGCGCCATTCGGCCAGCGACCGGTCATGGCCTTCGATGTCGCGCGCGGTGAAGTCGTAGACGCTGCCCATGCATTTGCCTCCGTAGCGTGGCGGCAGTCTACGCCGGCGGAGGCGCACATATGCACATGAGCGAAGGTCATTTCCGCCTGCGCCGCCCGGGAGCGACGCTGCCATGATGGACCTGCTGATCTGCGCCCTGGTCGCGCTCGCCACCCTGGTACTGCTGGCACGCTCCGCCTGCCGCGAGGCGCCGCAGCGTCCGCTGCGCGCCCGCCCCACCCGTGACGACAGCTTCCTGTAGCAGGCGTACTCCGCGCAGGCTCACGCCTCCGGCGGAATGTCGAACACCTGCCGCAGGTAGGCCACGTAGGCCGGGTCGTCGCACATGTTCTTGCCCGGCGAATCGCTGAGCTTGGCCACCGGCTGGCCGTTGCAACGGACCATCTTGATCACGATCTGCAGCGGCGAGGGACCCACGTCGTTGGTGAGGTTGGTGCCCACGCCGAAGGCCAGCTGGCAGCGCCCACGGAAGTGGCGGTAGAGCTGCATCACGCGGGGCAGGTCCAGCGCGTCGCTGAACACCAGGATCTTGCTGCGCGGGTCGACGCGGTTGGCGCGGTAGTGGGCCAGCACCTTCTCGCCCCAGACGAACGGGTCGCCCGAGTCGTGGCGGGTGCCGTCGAAGAGCTTGCAGAAGTACATGTCGAAATCGCGCAGGAAGGCGTCCAGGCCATAGACGTCCGACAGCGCGATCCCCAGGTCGCCGCGGTATTCCTTCGCCCAGGTCTCCAGCGCCACGCGCTGTGAATCACGCAGGCGCGGACCCAGCGCCTGGTGCGCCTGCAGGTATTCGTGCGCGAGCGTGCCCAGCGGCGTCAGGCCCAGTTTCCAGGCCAGCCATACGTTGCTGGTACCCGCCAGTTGCTCGCCCAGGCCATCGCGCAGCGTGCGCGCCACCTCCTCGTGCCACCGGCGCGAAAAGCGCCGGCGCGTGCCGTAGTCGGCGATGCGGCAGTCGGCGTACTCGTCCTCGCCGCGCAGCAGTTCGATCTTCGCGTGCAGGCGCCGGCGTCCTTCGGCGAGGTCCAGGCCCGACTGGGTGTTGCGGAAGTACACCTCGTTGACGATCGCCAGCAGCGGCACCTCGAACAGGATGGTGTGCAGCCACGGGCCGACGATGCGGATCTCAAGCTCGCCGGTGCCCGAAGGGGCCGGCGCGATATCCACGTATTTGGCATTGAGCTGGAACAGCCCCAGGAAGTCGACGAAGTCGCTTTTGATGTAGCGCCAGCCGCGCAGGTAGTCGAGCTCCTCGGCGGTGAAACGCAGGCGGCACAGCGCATCGAGCTCGGCACGGATCTCCTCGATGTAGGGCACCAGGTCGACGCCGGGATTGCGGCACTTGAACCGGTATTCGACCTGCGCGGCCGGATAGTGGTGCAGCACCACCTGCATCATCGAGAACTTGTACAGGTCGGTGTCGAGCAGGGACTGGATGATCATGCGTGCGCCGGATGGGATCCGGTGCACCGGATCGTCCCGCGCATTATCCGCGCGCCGGTCCGATCGCGGCGAGCCGATGCCACGGTCGGGCATGGCGCCTCGGCAGCCATGGGGGACCACCAGACTTCGCCGGTTCGGCGAGGCGGCGCCGAGCCCGGCTCCGCGCATGCTCCTCGCGGGGGGCTTTTCAAGCACCCGTGGTACGCCACCGCCGCCCATACCCACGGCATGGACGGCGGCAGCGGTTCACGGCCCCTTTCCCACCTCCAGCACGGTGAAGCTGCCGGGCAGCACCGGCGGGCGGTGGTGCTCACCACCCTGCTCCGTGTGCGGCCCGAACTTGGCCGCCGAGAGGAACAGGTGCCCGCTCTTGGGGTCCAGCGCCAGCGTACGCGCCGTGGTCTGCGTGGGCACGGTAGCCAGCACGCGGTAATGGTCGGGGTCGTCCTCGTGCACCACGGTGAGCGTGCCGCTTTCGCCGTTGGAGCTGAAGATGAGGCCGCGCTGGCTGTCGAAGGCAACGGCATCCGGACCCTCGCCGATCGGCACGTCCGCCACGTGGCGGCCGCTGTCGGCATCCAGCACCGTCATCGTCTGGTTGTCGCACACCGAGAACAGGCGCCTGTGCGCCACGTCGATCGCCAGCCCGGACGGCGACTGGCACGGCGCCAGCGACCAGGTCGCGCGGACCGAGGCGGTCTTCGGATCCATTTCGACCAGTTCGCTCTTGTCCTCGATGTTCGCCCAGATGTGGCCGGCGCCATCGCTGACCGCGAACTCCGGCTTGCCCGGCAGCGCGATCGTGGCGAGCTGCTTGCCGCTGGCGGCATCGAACGCCGTGGCGTTGGAGCTGCGCCCGTTGAAGGTGAATACGCGCCCGCTGGCCGGGTCGTAGAGGATCGCGTCGGGATTGACGCCGCTGGCCTTGAGCGTGCCCAGCGTCTTCAGCGTGGCGGTGTCGAAGACCGTCACCTCGCCGCTGCGGCCGTTGCTGATCCAGCCGCGATGGCGGGCCGGCGCGAGCGCGATGCCGTGCACTCCGTCCAGATGCTCGATGCGCCCGACCGGCTTGCCGTCTTCGGCATCGAGTACGACCACTTCGTCGCCGTGGCTCACGTACACGCGCTGCGCGGCAGAGTCGAACGCCAGGTAATCCCAACCCTGGTCGCCGCCCAATACGTAGCGGTGCAGCACGCGGTAGCCGGCGGCAGAGGGGGTCTCGCCTACCGCGGTGGCGCAAAGCAGGCCGAGCGACAGGGCGACGAGCATGCGGGACGGTGCATTCATGGCGGCTCTCCGTGATGGACCCGCCGATGCTGGTGCCTGGGGCTTATCGCGCGCTTATCCGGCCAGCGCCTGTTCCACGGCGGTTTATTGGCCGGCGCCGCCGCCGGGGGGAGTCGTGCCACCAGTCAGAAGATCCAGCGCGCGGTCGCGTTGCTCCCTGGGTTCCCCCGCCAGCGCGCGGGCCGCCGCGTAGAACGCACCCCAGCGCCCCTCGGCCCGCTCGAACAGTACGGCGAAAGCGCCGGTCCAGCGGTCGTACAGGCCGAAGGGGAGCAGCCGCGCGTTGTTGATCGGCGCGGCGACCCAGGCGTCGTAGCGGTGGTCGCCGGGCCAGCGGGTGTCGCGCCAGCGGGCGTAGCGGCGGCGGAAGGCCTCGATCTGTGCCTGCTTGCCGCGCGCCAGCGCCGCCAGATCGTGCGTGCTCGCATACAGCCGCTGCAGCCTCCCGCGCAGGTCCAGCACCAGCCCGGTGAAGTCCCGATCCATCGCCTGCCCGTGCGGATCCGGTGGCGGCAGGCCGCGTGCCTTGCGCCACTGGCGCAGGCCCTCTTCCCCTACGAAGCTGGCGAAGGATTCGTTGAAGGCGGTATCGCCCTTGACGTAAAGCCGCTGGTGCGCCAGTTCGTGGAAGATCGTGCTGGCCAGTTCGTCGTCGTCCCAGCGCAGCATGCTGGAAACGATGGGGTCGGCGAACCAGCCCAGGGTCGAGTACGCCGGCACCGGGCCGATCCACACGTCGTCGCCTTGCGCCTTCAACTGGGCCGCCCGTGCCTGCGCCTGGGCCGGATCGAAATAGCCGCGGTAGGCCACGCAACCGGCGATCGGAAAGCACTGCGGCACGGCCTCGACGGCATAGGGCGGCGTGGCGAACACGTTCCACGCCACGTAGGGACGCTGCAGGTCGACGTAGCTGGTGTAACTGCGATTGCGCGGCAGGTCCAAATGCGTCGAGGCGAAGGCGCGCGCCTGCTCGGCCAGCCGCAGGCGCGAAGCCAGCGCCGGGTCGGTGCCGCCATCGCCCAGCACCCGGGCGATCGGCCGTCGGTGCATGAGCAGCGATGCCTCGCCATGGGCCACGTGGACGTAGTAGCGCAGGCTGCTGCATGCCGCCAGCGGCAGGCATGAAACGAGGACGGCCAGGCGCGCGAGGCGCCGCGGGAAGAGCGCAAGCGGCATGCCGCGATTGTGCCAAAGCCCGTGTTCCGCGACCGCGGCGCGCGGCCGGCGCCCATTCAGTGGCGATCTTCGTCGTGGAAATCGCGCCTGTCGCCGCGGCCGCGCCGTTCGACCGGGGCGCGCTCGTCGCGGCTCCAGTGGCGCTCGCCGCGCCAGTCGCGGTCGCGTCCTCGGTAACGATCGGAATCGTGGTACCAGGTGCCGCTGATGCCTACGCTCACGCCCGGCGCATAGCAGCAACCGCCGTAGCCCCAGCCGGGGCCGTAGTAGCCGGAGTAGTAGTCCGGCTCGTAGATCACTGCGGGGCCTTCGCCGTAGTAGGCATCGCCCTGGTAGCCGTTGCTGCGCACGTAGCTGTAGCCGGGGTCGTAGTAGCAGCCCGACAGCGCCGCCGTGCCCAGCGCGAGCGCCAACCCTGCAAGCATGCGTTTCATGGCTCACCTCCGTGACTCGACGTCACGGATCCACGCTAGTGGCGATGGTTTGAATGAGCCCTGAGCGTTGCGCCCGGAGAATGTCCGGGCGCGACGCGGGAGAAAGCCGGCTCAGGCCTTGGGACCGCGCTGGCCCACGTGCACCGGGATAGTGGTCTTGGGTGCATCGCTGGGCAGGCCCGGACTGGCCGGCGTATGCACTGCCGAGTTGCCATGCGGCTGCGCCGCGGGGTTGCCTGCGTTCTGCCTGTTGCGCTCCTGTTTGGCCTCCAGCAGTGCCTGGATGTGCGCTACCGCCTCTTCCGGACTGATGTGCTTGGCCGCCGGTGCAATCGTTTCCTTGCGCGCTGCTGGGCCGGCCGACGGGCCACCGGCCCCGCCGCTGCGGGCCGCCGCCTTGCGTGCCGGCGAAGCGGCCTTCCTGACGGCGCTTGCTGCTGCCGGCTTCCGGTTGCCGGCAGCCTTCTTCCCGGCCGCCGGCCTGGCTGGCGTATTGGCAGCCTTTGCTGCTGGCCTGGCGGCCTTCCCCGGGGCGGCCTTCAGGGCTGCCTTTCCTGGGGCGGCCTTCTTCGGAGCGGCCTTCGCAACGGCCTTCTTTGCCGCCGCCTTCTTGGCGGGTGTGTTCTTGGCTGCGGCCTTGCGCGTGGCCGTCTTCGCGCCAGCCTTCCCTGCGGCCGGCCGGGCGGCGGTCTTGTGGATCGCGGTCTTGATGCCGGCCTTCTTGGCCGCGGCCTTCTTGGTCGCGCCACTGCCGGCGGCTGCCTTCTTTGCCGCGGATTTCTTCGCGGCCGACTTGCGGGTCGTTGCCATGCGTCATCACTCCTGCGGTGGTCTGTGCAGCCTTGCCCGCATTGCCGTGCTTCACGCACGCGGCGGAAAGACCTGCGCTCCCAGTATTGCGCGAGCGCCTGCCGCTGTCATGCGCGATCGCGTCAAGACCGCCGCCCAGTTCAGGCTGCGGAACAACTGCGATGGCCCCTCACATGCGCGGGCTGGAAAGCTCCGCTAGGAAGTACCCGAACACCCGCGGCTCGACCAGCAACGTGACCACCACGCCGTAGGCCGCGCCCCACAGGTGCGCGCTGTGGTTGATGTTGTCGCGCCCGGAGCGGTCCATGTAGATCGAGTAGCCGACATAGAGCACGGCGTAGAGGATCGCCGGCATCGGCACCACCAGCACGATGATGCGCGACCAGGGCGACAGCAGGATGAAGGAGAACAGCACGGCCGACACCGCGCCGGAGGCGCCCAGGCTGTGGTAGTTCGGATTGCGGCGGTTCTTCAGGTAGGTCGGCAGGATCGAGACCAGCAGGCCGCCCAGATAGAACAGCAGGAAGCCCAGTCGCCCGAGCTCGGCGGTGTAGAACTGCTCCATCAGCCGGCCGAAGAAATACAGCGTGAGCATGTTGAACAGCAGGTGGCCGAAATCGGCATGGACCAGGCCATAGGTCACCAGCCGGTGGTATTCGCGATGGCGCTGGATCGCCGGCGGCCACAGGATCAGATCGTCCATCAGCCTGGGCTTGTTGAAGGCCAGGAAGGAGACGATGCAGGTGACGGCGATGATGGCCAGGGTGAGCATGCGCGAGGCTTCCTCGATCGGACAGACCCGCCATCTTGGCGGCGGCGAGGCGGCTTGTCGACGCACCCTGCATGCACGGCGCTATCATGCGCGCCTTTATCCGCCCGTCCCCTACGGATACGCATGCAACCGATCCGCTACCTGCATTTGGACGTCTTTGCCGCCAGTTGCGGCGGCGGCAACCACCTGGGCGTGGTGACCGACGCACGAGGCTGGAGCGAGGGCGACATGCAGCGCTTTGCGCGCTGGACCGCGCTGGTGGAGACCACCTTCCTGCTGCCGCCTTCGGTGGCCGGCGCGAGCTACCGCGTGCGCATCTTCACCCCGCAGCGGGAGATCCCCTTCGCCGGCCACCCCAGCATCGGCAGCGCGCACGCCGTGCTGGCCTGCGCCCTGGCGGAGCCGGTCGACGGGCTGCTTTGGCAGGAATGCGGCGCGGGCCTGCTGCCGATCCGCGTCGAAGGCGAAGGCCACTCGCGCGACCTGCTGCTCAAATCGCCGGGCGAACGCGTGCTCGCCACCGGCCGCGATGCGCATCCGCTGCTCGATGCCTCGCTCGCCGGCGTGGAACTGGGCGCGTTGCCGCCCGCACTGGTCGACGGCGGACGCCGCTGGTGGCTGGCCGAGATCGCCGACGAGGCCAGCCTGCGCCACTGGTCGCCCGACCACAGTGCGATCGGCGCGCTGGCCCGCGCCAGCGACAGCATGGGCCTGTGCGCCTTCGCACGCAGCGCCTCGGCGGACCATCAGCTCGTCGTGCGCGCCTTTCCCGCCGGCGTGGGCATCGTCGAGGATCCCGCTTCGGGCGCAGCCAACGGCCTGATCGCGGCCTACATCGCGCAGGCCGAGCCGCACGGGCCGCTCGCGCGCGGCTACACGATCAGCCAGGGACGCGAGATGGGCCATGACGCGCGGTTGCTGGCGCGCATCGAGCCGGCGGCGACCTGGGTAGGCGGCCGCGCGCACACCGTCGTCGACGGCGTGCTGAATTGGACCCGGGCATGAGCGAGCCGCCGCGCATCTGGGTGGACGCCGACGCCTGCCCCGCACCGATCAAGGACATCCTGTTCCGCGCCGCCGACCGCGCGCAGGTGATAGTGACGCTGGTGGCCAACCAGGCCTTGCGCACGCCGCCATCGCGCTGGGTGCATTCGATCCAGGTCGCCGGCGGCTTCGACGTAGCCGACGACGAGATCGTGCAGCGCCTGGCCGCGGGGGACCTGGTGGTGACGCAGGACATCCCGCTGGCCGCGCAGGCCATCGACAAGGGGGCGCTCGCCCTGCACCCGCGCGGCGAGCTGTACACCCGCGAGACCATCGCGCAGCGGCTTTCGATGCGCAATTTCATGGACGAGCTGCGCGGCGCCGGCGTGGATACCGGCGGCCCGGCGGCCTTCCACGCGCGCGACCGCCAGGCCTTCGCCAACCAGCTCGACCGTTGGCTGCAGCAGTCGGCGCGCCGGCCGCCGGGATAACCTCGCGGACGCCCGCCGTCCTTCGGACGCATCGCCGATGCCCGACGTCCGCTTCCAGCACACCGGCCTGCCCGGGCTGGACCTGACGTGCGCCGACACCGCGCGCAGCTTCCCGCCGGACACGCGCGGCGGCGTGAGCGCCAGGCTCAGTCCAGGTGCGCGCGCCGCGCGGCCACCTGCGCCAGGGCGGCCCAGTCCAGCCCCTCGCCGCCGCCGGCCAGTGCCTCGATCAGGGCGTCGCGCACCACGCCGGCGAACGGCAGCGGCACCCGCGCCGCCTCGCCGGCGGCGAGCGCGAGGTTGACGTCCTTCAGGCCCAGCGGCAGGGCGAACCCGGGCGGCGCATAGCGGCCTTCGGCGATCAGCCGGCCGTAGCCCTGGTAGGCGGGTGCGGCGAACAGCGTGCCGGTCATGATCTGGAGGAAGTCGGCCGCCTCCACGCCATGCGCGCGGGTCAGCGCGCTGGCCTCGGCCATGCTCTCGATCGCGGTGGCGAGCATGAAGTTGCCGGCCAGCTTGACCACGTTCGCCCGCTCGGGCACCTCACCCACGGGCCAGATGCGGCTGCCCATCGCCTCCAGCAACGGACGCACGGTCTCCACCACGGCGGCATGCCCGGCGACCACGATGTTGAGCTTGGCCGCCGCGGCCATGTCGGGCCGGCCGAACACCGGCGCGGCCACGTAGCCCAGGCCTCGCCGCGCATGCTCGGCGGCCAGCTCGCGCGCCAGCGCTACGGAAATGGTGGCGTGGTTGACGTGGATGGTGCCGCGGTCCATTTCCTCGAGCAGGCCGCTGTCCAGGAACACCTCGCGTACCGCCTGGTCGTTGGCCAGCATGCTGTGCACGACCTCGCCCTGCACCGCCCGCCCCGGAGTGCGCGCGACCCTGGCGCCGAGCGAGGCCAGCGGCTCGCCGGCAGCCTCGGAACGGTTCCACACGGTCAGCGCGTGACCGGCGGCGAGCAGGTTGCTGGCCATGGCGCTGCCCATGGCGCCCAGGCCGAGGAATCCGATGTTCATGCGTCTCTCCTGCGAATGCCTTCGACCCGATCCCGCGCTCCCGGCGAAGGATGAAGCCGTTCGCACCGAGCCTAGCGCTGGTCAGCGTGGACGTCGAAGCGTCCAGTCCATCACGCGCGGCGTTGATGGCATGCGAACCGCTATACCGCCTCGCCCGCGGCATGTCCCGACGCCCAGGCCCACTGGAAGTTGTAGCCGCCCAGCCAGCCGGTCACGTCGACCACCTCGCCGATGAAGTACAGCCCCGGCACGAGCTTCGATTGCATCGTGCTGGAGGAAAGCCCGTCAGTGTCCACGCCGCCCAGCGTGACCTCGGCGGTGCGGTAGCCCTCGGTGCCGCTGGCGACCAGCGGCCAGTCGTTGAGTCGCGCGCCGATCGCGGCCAGCTCCGCTTCGCGGTACTGGCGCATCGGCCGGTTGCCAAAATCGAGTTCGCACAGGCGCTGTGCCAGGCGCTTGGGCAGCACATCCGCCAGCACGGTCTTAAGCTCCGCCGCCGGCCGCGTCGCGCGCTGGACAGGCAGCCAGTCGGCCGCGTCGCGGTCGGGCAGCAGATCCAGCCGCAGCTCCCCGCCCGGCTGCCAGTACGAGGAAATCTGCAGGATCGACGGCCCGCTGACGCCACGGTGGGTGAACAGCAGGCCGCCGCGGAAGGACTGCCGCCCGCTGCGCGCCTCGGCCGGCAAGGCCACGCCGGCCAGGTCTGCGTAGCGCTCCTGGTGCTTGCCGCTCAACGTCAGCGGCACCAGCCCCGCGCGCGTCGGCAGTACGACATGGCCCAATTGCCGCGCCAATTCGTAGCCGAACCCGGTCGCGCCCATGCTGGGGATCGACAGCCCGCCGCTGGCGACGACCAGCGCCTCGGCGTGCACGTCGCCGCGTGCCGTGGCCACGCTGAAACCCGCTTCGCCATGGCGCACGCGTTCCACCGCGCAACTGGTTTCCAGCCGCACGCCGGCGGCCGCGCATTCGTCCAGCAGCATGCGCACGATCTGCTTGGAGGAGTCGTCGCAGAACAGCTGGCCAAGCTCCTTCTCGTGGTAGGCGATGCGGTGTTTCTCGACCAGGGCGATGAAGTCGGCCGGCGTGTACCGCGCCAGCGCCGACTTGGCGAAATGCGGGTTGGCCGACAGGTAGTTGGCCGGGGTCACGCCCAGGTTGGTGAAATTGCAGCGCCCGCCGCCGGACATCAGGATCTTCTTGCCCGGCTTGTTGGCGTGGTCAAGCACCAGCACGCGCCGGCCGCGCCGGCCGGCGGTGATCGCGCACATGAGGCCGGCGGCGCCCGCGCCGATGACGAGTACGTCGGTTTTCATGGGGTCGCAGCGGCTTCGAAGGCGCGCATTATCGCCGAGCGCTTACACTTTCCGCTCCCGTACCCAAAGGCGCACATCCATGCCCTCCTTCGACGTCGTCTCCGAAGTGGACAAGCACGAACTGACCAACGCGGTCGACCAGGCCAACCGCGAGCTGGCCAACCGCTTCGACTTCAAGGGCACCGATGCGGCCTACGAACTGGACGGCTACGTGATCACCCAGCGCGCGCCCAGCGATTTCCAGCTGCAGCAGATGCTGGACATCCTGCGCGGCCGCCTGACCAGCCGCAAGATCGACATCCGCGCGCTGGACGTGGCCGAGCCGGAAGTGAACCTCGCCGGCGCGCGGCAGAAGATCACCGTCAAGCAGGGCATCGAGCAACCCATCGCCAAGAAGCTGATCGCCGAGCTCAAGGCGGCCAAGCTCAAGGTCGAGGCGCAGATCAACGGCGACAAGCTGCGCGTGACGGGCAAGAAACGCGACGACCTGCAGCTGGCCATCGCGCAGCTGCGCAAGTCGCCCACCGAACTGCCACTGCAGTTCGACAACTTCCGCGACTGAAAACTCAGCTGCCCATGCCGGCGAGGATGTTCACGCTGGCGGCGATGATGAAGACGTTGAAGAAGAACGCGATCACGCTGTGCAGCAGGGCCATGCGCCGCAGCTCGCGGCTGGTGATCTGCACGTCCGATACCTGGAAGGTCATGCCGATCACCAGCGCGAAGTACATGAAGTCCCAGTAGTCGGGATGCTCGGTCTGCGGGAAATCCAGGCCTCGGTGCTGGCTGCCGAAATCGCCGTAGTAGCCGTGCGCGTAGTGCTGCGCGAACATCGTGTTGATGAACAGCCACGACAGCACCAGGGTCAGTGCCGCCGGGAGGATCGCCGTCACGCCGCCGCTCTTGCTGGCGTGCAGTTCGTTGGTCAGCGCCACCAGCACCACGCCGGTCAGCACCAGCGCGCTGCCCAGCACGCCCCAGCGGCCGGTATCCATGGCGCGCGCCTGGCTGTGCATGTGCTCGGGCGTCGACCGGGCGAACAGCTGCCCGAGCGCCACCAGGTAGACCAGGGCGCCGGCGTCGAACCCGAGCAGCACCGCGCTGCGCGGGAGTGTCCCGGCGAGCACCAGCGAACCGGTGGCCAGCACGAAGACCGCGCCGGACAGGCTCAGCCGCGGTCGTGCGCGCAGATGGTGCAGCGGCCGCCAGCGCCAGCGCCGGCGGGGTGGAACGAGGGTGTCGTCGATATCCCGGGGCAAGGGACTTTCTCCATGGGTTCGGTGCCGCGGCGCGTGGCCACGCTGGCGTACCGATCTGGCGCCGCGGGTGGCCGCGAGTGTATCAGGCGCGCAGGTCGGCAAATTCCGGATGGCGGCGCAGCCAGGCCGCCGCGTAGGAGCAGGCAGGCACCACCTTCAAGCCTTCGGCGCGGGCGCTTTCCATCGCCGCCCGGGTCAGCGCCGCCGCGACGCCGCGGCCTTCCACCGCCGGCGGCACGCCGGTGTGGGTGATCGTCATGGAGCCGCCGGCCAGGCGGTAGTCGAGCACGCAAAGCGCGCCATCGACGCGCGTCTCGAAGCGCTGCGCGCTGCGATCGTGGCGGATGTCCAGGTCCATGCGCCCTCCTCGAGGCAAACGCCGAGCATACGTCCGCACGGGGAAAAGCGCCCGTGAAGCCAGTCCCGCGCCGCATTCGCACCTCGTGCATGGCACGGCGGACACACTTTGGCGCTCACTTCACGGGAGAACGCCATGAAGAAATCCGCATCCGCCGTCTGGACCGGCGGCCTCAAGGACGGCCAGGGCACCATGTCCACCGGAACCGGCGTGCTGCGCGAGGCGCCCTACGGCTTCAAGTCCCGCTTCGAGGACGGTCCGGGCACCAATCCGGAGGAGCTGATCGGCGCGGCGCTCGCCGGCTGCTACTCGATGGCGCTCTCGCTGGGCCTGGGCAACGCCGGGCTCACGCCGGAGCGGATCGAGACTCGCACCCAGGTGACGCTGGACAAGCAGGGCGACGGCTTCGCCATCACCACGATCGCGCTTGAGTGCCGTGCCCGCGTACCGGACGCCGACGCCGGCACGTTCGAGCGCATCGCCCAGGAGACCAAGCAGGGCTGTCCGGTCTCCAAGGTGCTGCGCGCCGAGATCTCGCTGGACGCCAAGCTGGAGGACTGAGCGCCCTCGGCCGGGCGCGCGCCGGCCTCAGGCCGACACTGATCCGGCCATCTGCAGATCGGCCGCCATCACGCGGTTGCGTCCTGCGCGCTTGGCTCCATACAGCGCGGCGTCGGCGCGGTGCAGCAGCGCGTTCACATCGCGCTCGCCCGGCCGCGGGGCGGCCACGCCGATGGACACGGTCAGCTGCAGCACGTGCCCATCGACCAGCAGCGGCGTGGATTCGACCGTGCAGCGGATGCGCTCGGCCAGCACCAGCGCCTGCTCCATGGAGGTGTCGGGCGCCAGCACCACGAACTCCTCGCCGCCGACCCGGCCGACCACGTTGGCGGCGCGCAACGTCGTGCGGATGCTGCCGACCAGCGCCAGCAGCACCTTGTCGCCGCCGCCGTGGCCGAAGCGGTCGTTGACGCTCTTGAAGTGGTCGGCATCGATCATCAGCACGCCCAGCGGGCGTCCGCTGCGGTTCGCCTGGGCCAGCAGCCGAGTGGCCGTCTCGTTCAGCGCCAGGCGGTTCTGCACGCCGGTGAGCGCGTCGACGCGGGCCAGCTGGTACAGCTCGCGCTGCAGGGTTTCGTTGTAGAGCAGCAGGAAGGCGATGCTCAGGAACAGCGGCTGCATGCCCGACAGCAGCACGTACAGGTAGTTGACCGTGTCGGGCTGGATGACGTCGGCCGGCGGGTTGAGGTCGAACCACAGCTGGCCGTTGCGCCACAGCAGCAGCAGTGCCGAAAGCGTGTGCAGCATGAGCAGTATCGCCCGCGCCCGCGTGGCGCGGCGCAGGCCGCCCTGCAGCAGCGCCTCCATGCGCAGCCAGATCAGCGCCACGATCGCGATGGAGCCCCACACCACGCGCAGGCGGTAATCCGGCTGCACCACACCGAACCAGCCCACGCCCAGCCAGCCGATCACGCCGATCGCCAGCGCCGATCGCCAGCGCAGCGGCGCTCCCAGCAGCTTGCGCAGGGCCACCACCGCCATGCCATGCGCCAACAGGTTGAGCGCATTGCCGCCCAATAGCAGCTGCGCCGGATGCAGCCAGGCCTGCGCGGCCAGCATGGCCCAGCCGCCCGATTCCACCGCCAGCGCGCCGGCCCGCAGTTTCAGCGCGTCGCGGGCGGCGCCCGGGCCGCCCTGGGTACCCGCCCACAGCATCGCCGCCAGCGCCAGCGACTGGATGGCGCTGATGAGCGACAGGGTTTCGATGTGCATGGGCATGGACGGGCTCTCCCCCGCGCCCGGACGTGGCGATCGGTCTGCCGCAGGCTTCCTAAGCTTGCCCGCGGGGACCCTCCGTCGCCCGTCCTATCGGCGCTGGCGGTGCCGACTTTAGCGTTGACAGTGGCCTTGAGTCCGCTACTTTTCCCGCAAAATACCCAACGGAAGCCGAATGGCCACGCTCATCCCCACCCGCAACAGCTGCCTGCCGCGCATGACTGCGGGCGAGAAGCGCTTCTCCGAGCGGCTGGAGCAGAAGCTGGAGGACGACTACCTGCTCTGGTACGACGTGCCGGTGGGCCTCAAGCAGCGCCACCCTGACTTCGTGGTGTTCCACCCGCGTCGCGGCCTGCTGGTGCTGGAGGTGAAGGACTGGAAAGCCGAGACCATCCAGCACGCCGACAGCACCCAATTCACCCTGGTCACCGAGCGTGGGCTGGTGAAGGAGAACCATCCGCTGCTGCAGGCGCGCGCCTACGCGCTGGAGATCGGCGTGGTGCTGGAGCGCGACCCGGCGCTGCGATTCCCGCCCGGCCATCGCCACGCCGGCAAGATCATCATGCCCTGGGCCTGGGGCGTGGTGCTGGCCAACATCAGCCGCAAGCAGTTCGAGGACGGCGGGCTCGACGCGGTGATTCCGCCGCACCTGGCCATCTGCCGCGACGAGTTCTACGAGTCGGTGGAATCGGAAGACCTGCAGGAACGGCTGTGGGCGATGTTCCCCCAGGTGTTCCCGGTGGCGCTGACCCTGCCGCAGATCGACCGCGTGCGCTGGCACCTGTTTCCCGAGCTGCGGGTGGAGTCCGGCAGCGGCCAGTTCGGCCTGTTCGGGCCGACCGACGCGGCGGTGCGGCCGCTTGAGATTCCGGAACTGGTCAAGGTGATGGACGCCCAGCAGGAGCAACTGGCCCGTTCGCTGGGCGACGAGCACCGCATCATCCACGGCGTCGCAGGCTCCGGAAAGACCATGATCCTGGGCTTCCGCGCCATGCAGCTGGCGCGCACGATGAGCCGGCCGATCCTGGTGCTCTGCTACAACAAGACCCTCGCCGCGCGGCTGGAGCAGCTCATCGGCGAGCGCGGCCTGGCCGAGAAGGTGCAGGTCTACAACTTCCACAAGTGGTGCCGCGCGATGCTGACGGCCTACCACGTGGAGCTGCCGCCCCGCAGTCAATCAAAGGACGGGGGAGGCGACCGCTTTTTCGAGCAGATGGTCGAGCGGGTGATCGACGGCGTCGACCGCGGCCAGATCCCCCGCTTCCAGTACGGCGCGGTGCTCATCGACGAGGGCCACGACTTCGAGCCTGACTGGTACAAGCTGATCGTGCAGATGATCGACCCGGCGACCAACTCGCTGCTGGTGCTCTACGACGACGCGCAGAACATCTACGGCAAGGCCGACCGGCGCAAGGTGAGCTGGAAGAGCCTCGGCGTCCAGGCGCAAGGCCGCACCACCATCCTCAAGCTCAACTACCGCAACACGCTGGAGATCCTGGCGGTGGCGCGCGGCTTCGCCAACGAACTGCTGGCCGAGCGCGCCGACGACGAGGACGGCGTGCCGCTGGTCGCCCCGGAAAGCGCCGGCCGGCGCGGCGCGCTGCCGGAGCTGATCCGCGTGGAGACCGCGCCCGCCCAGCTCACCGTGCTGATCGCCCAGCTGCGCGACGAGCACGCGCACGGCCGGCCGTGGTCGGACATGGCGGTGATCTTCCGCAACCAGTGGGAGGGCGAGAAGCTCGCCCAGGCGCTGGAGCGCGAGGGCATTCCCGCCCGCCTGGCCGAAGGCACGGGCAAGGGCGCGCTGTTCGCCGTGGGCGACACGGTCAAGCTGGTCACCATGCATTCGAGCAAGGGTTTGGAATTCCCGTTCGTGATCATCCCCGGGCTGGGTTCGCTGCCCAAGGACGGCAAGGACGAGGCCGAGGAGGCGCGGTTGCTCTATGTGGCGATGACCCGCGCCACCGAGCGGCTGGTGCTGATCCACCACGACGAATCGGTCTTCAGCAAGCGCATCCGCGATTCGATCAACCAGGTGCAGGAACAGCTCGTCGCCTTGCCGGCCTGAGGGCATGGGAATGCTCCCATGCCTTTGGGCACGCTCCAGCACCCCTGGCAGCCGCTAGGCTGGTCGCTTCCGCAACCAGGGGACTCCACACGTGCGCAAGACCCTCCAGGCCACCCTGCTGGCCGCCTCGCTGCTGGCCGGCGTCGCCGTTCCCGCCTTCGCCGCCGACAAGCCCGCCGCCGAAGCCGGCCACGGCGACTACCACCTGCCGCCCCTCCCCGCCGACGCGCACGTGCAGCAGACCGCGCAGATCGACGGCCGCACGCTCAAGTACACGGTCACCGTGGGCTCGCTGCCGGTGCGCGATGAAAAGGGCAACACCGTGGCCGAGGTGGTATTCACGGCCTACACCATGGGCGGCGGCGACCGCCCGGTGACCTTCGCGCTCAACGGTGGCCCGGGCGCTTCCTCGGTGTACCTGAACCTGGGCGCGATCGGCCCGAAGCGGGTGAACTTCGGCGTCGAGGGCAACAACCCTTCCGATCCGGCCACCCTGCACGACAACCCCGGCAGCTGGCTGCCCTTCACCGACCTGGTGTTCATCGATCCGGTCGGCACCGGCTTCAGCCGCGCCCTGGTCGACGACAAGAAGGCCACCGAGCTCTTCTACAGCACCGACAGCGACATCCACTACCTCTCGCGCATCGTCTACGACTGGCTGGTCGCCCACCGCCGCATGCAGTCGCCCAAGTACCTGGTCGGCGAAAGCTACGGCGGCTTCCGCGGCCCGCGCATCACCGACTACCTGCAGACCCAGCTGGGCGTGGCGATGAAGGGCGTGGTGCTGGTCTCGCCCTACCTCGATCCGGCCGCGTCCGACGACGAGAACGTTTCGCCGCTGCCCTGGATGCTGACCCTGCCCTCGATCGCCGCCGCGCACCTGGAGCGCGAGCACCGGCTCACCCCCGAGGCGATGGCGCAGGTGGTCCAATACACCCGCGGCGAGTACGCCACCGACCTGATGCGCGGCCGCTCCGACCCGCAGGCGACCGAGCGGGTGATCAAGAAGGTGACCGAGCTGACCGGACTGGACCCGCTGTTCGTGCGCCGTTCCGGCGGGCGCCTGGAAACCCAGGCCTACCTGCGCGAGGTCTACCGCGCCGAGGGCAAGCTGGGCAGCCGCTACGATTCCAACGTCACCGCCTGGGACCCATTCCCCTACGCGTCCCGCCAGCGCACCGGCGATCCGATCCTGAACGGCATCATCGCGCCCACCACCACGGCGATGGTCGACTTCGTCACCCGTACCGTCGGCTGGAAGTACGACGGCCGCTACAACGCCCTCAGCTACGAGGTGAGCAAGCTGTGGCACGAGGACGAGGACGCCAACGCGGGCTCGGTGGCGCAGCTGCGGGAGTCGGTGGCCAACGATCCGGGCCTGCGCGTGCTGATCGCGCACGGCTGGGACGACCTCTCCTGTCCGTTCATGGCCTCGGTGCTGATCGTCGACCAGATGCCGGCGATGGGCGATCCGACCCGCGTGCAGGTGAAGAGCTATCCCGGCGGGCACATGTTCTACGCTCGCCCGGACAGCCAGGCGGCGCTGCTCAAGGACGTCAAGGCGCTGTACGGCGCGAGGTGATGTAGCGCGTGGCAGGCAGGGATCGCGGCGCGCCATGCCGGGATCCGTCGCCGCAGCTAGGTCGGTGCCATCGATGCTACCAGGCCGCCGCTCTCGCGGCCTGTCGCCGGTGACGTGCGCGGCGACGCCTCAGCGTCCGGCAGCCTGCCAGCGTAGCCAATCGATCACCGCGGCCAGTGCAGGACGCGGCCGCGCGGCGTTGGGGCGCACGATCCAGTAGGACGGCCCCAGTGGTAGCTCCAGCGTACCGAAAGGGCGCAGCAGCACACCGCTCGCCACGTCATCGGCGGCCAGCCGGTGCCGCGCCAGCGCCACGCCCTGGCCCTGCTGGGCAGCGCGCAGCACCAGGTCGGACGAGGCATAGCGCGCACCACCCTGCAGCACGAGGCCGGCGGGCCCGTGGGCGCGGCGCCACAGTTCCCACGCGGCCTGCGGATCGCGGTCGTGCAGCAGGCGCAGCCCGGCCAACTGGGCCGGCCGGGACGGGCGGCCGTGACCACGCCAGCAGGCCGGGCTCATCACCGGGTACAGCACGTCGTCCATCAGCGGCTCGCAGTGCAGCTCGGGCCACGGGCCGACGCCCATGCGGATGGCCAGGTCGATGCGGCCGTCCTCGAATCCTTCCAGCTTCTGGTCGACCTGCACCGACAGTTCGATCTTCGGATGCGCCGTTTCGAACGCCGGCAATCGCGGCAGCAACCAGCGGATCGCGAAGGAGGGCGTGGTCGACAGCGCGACCGCGTGGGCCGGCCGTACCTCGCGCAGCGCGGCGACCGCCTGCTCGATCTCGCGCAGCCCCGCGCCGACCGCCTTGCCCAGCGCCTCGCCCTGCGGCGTGAACACCAATCCGGCCCGGCCTGCGCCGGCGTGCAGCAAGGGCACGCCCAGCCAGCGCGCCAGTTCGCCCAGGTGGCGGCTCACCGAGGAGTGCGACATGCCCAGCTCGCGCGCGGCCGCACGCACGCCCCGGTGCCGGTAGACCAGGGCGTAGGCGCGCAGCGCGTTCAGGGGCAAGTCCATGGTCGAAATTCTAGACCATAGGCTGCCGCACGCAGACCAGCCTCCGAGGCGATCCTGTACCCGCCGCACAGGATGCAGCGACCGCATCGAGGACCCCATGCACGACCTGCTCGCCGTTGCCGGGCTGCTGTTCGCCGCAGCCGCCACCCCGGGACCGAACAACCTGGTGGTTCTGCACGAAGCCGGGCGCGGCGGCATGCGCGCCGCGGGTGCGGCGATCGGCGGGATCGTGCTGGGCGGGCTGGCGCTGTTCGCCGCGGCCGCAGCGGGCCTGGGCGGCGTACTGGCCCGCCACGGCGGCGCGCGCACCGCGCTGGGCGTGGCCGGTGCGCTCTACATGGGCTGGCTGGGACTGGGACTGGTGCGGATACACGGCATGACAAGCCGCGCCGCGACGGCCCTGCCCACCGGCATGCCGGGCCTGTTCGGTTTCCAGTTCCTCAATCCCAAGGGCTGGGCGATGGCGCTGACGGTGGTCGCCGCCTGGCCTGCCACGCGCGCAGCCGACTACCTGCCGCTGGCGTTGCTGTTCACCTTTGTCCCGCTCGTCTGCCTGCTGCTGTGGGCCATGGGCGGCCGATGGCTGGCCACGCGCCTGGCCTGCCCGCGCTTCCGCCGGCGCGCCGATGCCGCCATGGGCCTGTTGCTGCTGGCAAGCGCGGCGCTGCTGCTGGCCGGCCTTTGATCCCCAAGGAGAGACCCATGACCGACCGTCCCATCCGCGTCCTGTGCCTGGCCGGCAGCCTGCGCCGCGGCTCCTGGAACCGCCGCCTGCTGCATGCCGCCGCCACGCTGGCGCCACCCGCGGTGGCGGTCGAGGTCTTCGACGCGCTGGCCGCCGTGCCGCTGTTCGACGAGGATCTGGAACTGGCCGGTCCCGAGGGACCGGCCGGCGTGCACGCCTTGCGCGCCGCGATCGCGGCAGCCGATGGCCTGCTGATCGCCACACCCGAGTACAACCATGCGATGCCCGGCGCGCTGAAGAACGCGCTGGACTGGCTGTCGCGGGAAAGTCCCCAGGGCGAGATGCTGGCCGGGCGGCCGGCCGCGGTGCTCGGCGCGAGCGCCGGTCCCTGGGGAACGCGGCTGGCACAGGCCTCGCTGCGCCAGGTGCTGCATACCTGCGGAGCCCTGGTGATGCCCTCGCCCACGCTCTTCGTCGCGCACGCCGGGCAGCGCTTCGATGCGCAGGGCCGGCTCGCCGATCCCGGCCTGCAGGCGTCACTGTCGCGGTTCATGGCGGCATTCGCGGCGTGGATCGAGCGCGTAGCCGTGGCTGCGTGAGGCCTGGGCGACCTGCGATGAACCGTGCGCGCCTGCCGGCCGCGCGCCTGCTCGGCCCGCTGCCCTGCCCGCCCTGGCTGGAACGACACCTGTGGCGGACGTCGGCCGGCTAAGCGTCGACCACCGGCACGGCCTCCGGCCGCAGCGCGACCACCTGCTGCTCCATCGTCTTGGACATCTCCATCAGGCGGCGGGCGTAGTCCTGCAGGCGCCGGTCCTCATCGTTGCCCGGCTCCCAGCGCGGCACCGGCGTGGGTTTGCCGTCGGGGCTGTCCAGCGCCACGAACACCATCACGCAGCTGGTGGCCAGGCGCTGCTCGCCCTTGCGCAGGTCGCGCGCCAGCACGTCGACCGCCAGGTGCATGCTGCTGGTGCCGGTATGGATCAGCCGCGCGCGCACGCTGACCAGGTCGCCGATCAGGATCGGCGCGATGAACTGGATCCCGCTGACCGACACCGTCACGCAGTAGGCGCCGCTCCAGCCCACCGCGCAGGCGTAGCCGGCCTGGTCGATCCATTTCATGGCCATGCCACCGTGCACCTTGCCGCCGAAGTTCACGTCGGTGGGCTGGGCGAGGAAGCGGAAGGTGACTTCGTTCTGCTGGCCGGGCATGGCGGTCCTGTCCTGGTCGGGTGGCTGGCGATTATGCCCGCGCAGGCCGGCGCGGGGCTTCCAGCGCCATCGGCGTGCTGCGGATGCCGTTGGGCGAGAGGCCTTCGGGCCCTGTGGCTGCAAAGCCGAAACGCACATACACCGGCACCGCCATGCGCGTGGCGTTGAGGGTGAACCGGCGCGTGCCGGCGCGGCGCACCGCATCGGCCATCGCCCGCTGCCACAGCCGACGCGCGATGCCGCGCCCCTGCCAGCGGGTGCCGACGAAGAAGTGGACCAGATGGCTGTCCCCGCGCATCGCCGCGATGCCGACCAGCGTCCCGTCCACCCAGGCGAGGTGGAAGCGCTGGCCGTCGCGCATGCGTTCACGCAGCGTCCGCGTGCCGAGCCGTTCCAGCAAGGCCAGGCCGGCGGCCGGCTCCTGCTCGGGCAGGATCCAGCGGCGTGCCACCCGCCGCGCCAGCCGGCTGACGGCTTGGACGTCCTCGGGCCTTGCCAGGCGCAGTTGCAGGTCGGGCATGCGCCGATCAGACCATCGGCGCCGCTCCGTGCGCAAGGCCGCGCGGGCTCAGACGTTGAACAGGAAGTGCAGCACGTCGCCGTCCTTGACGACGTAGTCCTTGCCTTCCTTGCGCAGGCGCCCGGCCGCGGCGGCGCCGGCTTCGCCCTTGTACTGGATGAAGTCGTCGTAGGCGACCGTTTCGGCGCGGATGAAGCCGCGCTCGAAGTCGGTGTGGATCACGCCGGCGGCCTGCGGCGCGGTGGCGCCCTTCTTCACCGTCCAGGCGCGCACTTCCTTGACGCCCGCGGTGAAGTAGGTCTGCAGGTTGAGCAGCTTGTAGCCGGCGCGGATCACGCGGTTCAGGCCCGGCTCGTCCAGCCCCAGGTCCTTGAGGAACTCGTCGCGGTCGGCGTCGTCCAGCTGCGCGAGTTCTTCCTCGATCGCCGCGCACACCGGCACCACCTCGGCGCCCTCGGTGGCGGCGCGCGCGCGCACGGCATCCAGGTGCGGATTGTTCTCGAAGCCGTCCTCGCGCACGTTGGCGATGTACATCAGCGGCTTCAGGGTGAGCAGGAACAGGTCGCGCACCAGCGCCTTCTCGTCGTCGTCCAGATCGACGCTGCGCGCGGACCTGCCTTCGTTCAGCGCGGCGGCGAGCCTGGCCAGCACCGGCTTCTTGGCCAGCGCTTCCTTGTCGTTGGCCTTGGCGGCTCGCTCGGCGCGGTTGAGCGCCTTCTCGACCGAGTCCAGATCGGCGAGCGCGAGCTCGGTGTCGATCGTCTCGATGTCGGCGATGGGGTCGACCTTGCCGGCCACGTGCACGATGTCGCTGTGCTCGAAGCAACGCACCACGTGCGCGATGGCGTCGACCTCGCGGATGTGCGCCAGAAACTTGTTGCCCAGGCCCTCGCCCTTGGAGGCGCCGGCGACCAGGCCGGCGATGTCGACGAACTCGACCGCGGTCGGCACCACCTTCTGCGGATTGACGATGGCCGACAGCGCGTTCAGCCGCTCATCGGGCACCGGCACCACGCCCACGTTCGGCTCGATCGTGCAGAACGGGAAGTTCGCGGCGGCGATGCCGGCCTTGGTCAGCGCGTTGAACAGGGTGGACTTGCCGACGTTGGGCAGGCCGACGATGCCGCATTTGATGCCCATGGGGTGACTCCGGGGAACGGGGAACGGGGAACGGGGAACGGGGAACGTGTGGATCAGGATGAGGCGAAACGGTGCGGCTCTTGCGGGCGCCTCACGTTCCCCGTTCCCCGTTCCCCGTTCCCGCGGTATGTAGCTGCTGCATCGCCTTGTCGAACTGTCCGGCCACCGCCAGCGGGAGCACGTCCAGCGCGCGGGCGATGCCGTCGAGGATCGCATCCTCGTCCTGCGCGGAGGGCTTGCCCAGCACCCAGGGCGTGACCTTGTCCTTGTGGCCCGGATGGCCGATGCCGATGCGCAGGCGGTGGAACTTGCCGTGGCCCAGATGCGCCATGGTGTCGCGCAGGCCGTTCTGTCCGCCGTGGCCGCCGTCGAATTTCATGCGCACGGTGCCGGCAGGCAGATCCAGCTCGTCGTGCGCCACCAGGCACTCGTCCGGCTCGATCTTGTAATAGCGCAGCGCGGAGGCGACCGCGATGCCGCTCTTGTTCATGAAGGTCGCGGGCTTGAGCAGCCACACACTATCGCCGCCGATGCGCACGCGGCAGGCCTCACCGTGCAGCTTGCCGTCGAAGGCGAAGCGCTCGCCCTGCCCCGATGCGAGGGCGTCAACAAACCAGAACCCGGCGTTGTGCCGGGTTCGGAGGTATTCGGCACCGGGGTTGCCCAGGCCGACGATGAGTCGCAAACCAGCCATGCGATAAGCCGATGGCCCGGCATCCCGCGCGCGGCGGGATGCCGGACGCAAGGCTTACTTCTTCTCGGCGGGCTTGGCTTCGCCCTCGGGCGCCGCCGCGGCTTCGGCAGCCGGCTCGGCCTCTTCCTTCACCGTGTTGGCGGTGACCACGGCGATGTCGTGGTCCGCACCCAGGTGCAGCGAGGGAACTTCCACGCCCTTGGGCAGCTTGACCTGCGACAGATGGACGATCTCGCCGGGCTTCAGGTCCACCAGGTCCAGTTCGATGAACTCGGGCAGGTCCTTGGGCAGGCAGGACACTTCCACTTCCGTCAGGTTGTGCGAGATCACCACGCCGGAGGTCTTGCCGGCCGGAGACTTCTCCTGGTTGAGGAAGTGCAGCGGCACGTTCACGCGCACCGCCTCGTTCTCGTTGATGCGCAGGAAGTCCATGTGCAGCATCTGCTGCTTGAACGGATGCTTCTGCCAGTCGCGCACCAGCACCTTCTGCACCTTGCCGTCGACGTTCAGGTCGAGGATGGAGGAGAAGAACCACTCGTGCTTGGCGGCGAGCAGGATGGTGTTGTGCTCGATCTGGATGCTCTGCGGCGGCTGGTTCGCGCCGTAGACGACGGCAGGCACCATGGCGGCACGACGCAGGCGGCGGCTCGCACCTTTCCCCTCGTCGTTGCGGCTCTGGGCCTTGATTTCATGAGTCTGGGCCATTGCTTGTTACTACCTTAGGTTGTGTTTGCCCGCCTCGCAGCGGACGGGTGACTTCCCCGCGACCAGGGAAGTCCGTTACTTCCACGCGGCATCCATGCCGCGAAAAGCGAAGTTCAAAAACCGCCCATCCTGGGCGGACTCTTAACTCAATCCACGTAAAGCGAACTCACCGACTCGCCGAAGGCGATGCGGCGGATCGTTTCGGCCAGCAGCTCGGCGACCGAGAGCTGGCGGATCTTGCCGCAGCTCTGCGCCTCTGGGCGCAGCGGCAGCGTGTTGGTGACCACCAGCTGGTCGAGCTGGGAGTTCTCGATGTTGCCGATCGCAGCGCCGGAGAGCACCGGATGCACGCAGTAGGCGACCACCTTGCGCGCGCCGCGCTCCTTCAGCGCCGCGGCCGCGGCGCACAGCGTGCCGGCGGTGTCGACGATGTCGTCGACCAGCACGCAGGTCTTGCCGTCCACCTCGCCGATGATGTTCATCACCGTGGCCACGTTGGCCTTGGGGCGGCGCTTGTCGATGATCGCCAGGTCCGCGTCGTCCAGCCGCTTGGCGATCGCGCGGGCGCGCACCACGCCGCCGACGTCGGGGCTGACCACGATCAGGTCGTCCATCGAGTGGTTGCGCCAGATGTCCGCCAGCAGGATCGGCGAGGCGTAGACGTTGTCCACCGGGATGTCGAAGAAGCCCTGGATCTGGTCGGCGTGCAGGTCGACCGTGAGCACGCGATCCACGCCGGAGGTGCCGATCATCTTGGCCACCATCTTGGCGGTGATCGGCACGCGCGCCGAGCGCGGGCGGCGGTCCTGCCGGGCGTAGCCGAAGTACGGCATCACCGCAGTGACGCTGGCGGCGGAAGCGCGCTTGAGCGCATCGACCAGGGTCAGCAGCTCGATCAGGTTCTCCGCGCTCGGCGCGCCGGTCGGCTGCAGCACGAACACTTCCTGGCGGCGCACGTTCTCCTCGATCTCGACCTGCACCTCGCCGTCACTGAACTTGCCGACCAGTGCCTTGCCCAGGGGTACGCCGAGCCGGTGCGCCACATCGTCGGCCAGGGCGCGATGGGCATTGCCGGTGAAGAGCATCGGGGTGGACGTGTCCACAGTGGTTCCTCAATTGGCCATCTTTTGGAATGGCTGGGGCGGCAGGATTCGAACCTGCGCATGCGGGAATCAAAATCCCGTGCCTTAACCAGCTTGGCGACGCCCCAGTGTTTCGTTTTGGCGAGCCCCGTCCTGGTGGCCTGCCGACCTTCTCATCCGCACTCACTGCCCCGGCGAGGCGATCCTGCCGCGCTGGCGCGCCAGCGCCGCCTGCAACGGCGATGCATCCACGCCCTCGGCCAGTTGCGCCGCGAACTGCGCGGGACATTGCCGCACCAGCTTTCGCGCCTGCGCGAGCGAGGCGGTTTCCAGGAACACGCACCCGCCGCTGCCGGAAAGCCGGGCGCGGCCGAAACGCGAAAGCCAGTCCAGCGCCGCGGCCACCCCAGGGTGTCGCGCGCGCACGACCGGCTCGAACGCGTTTTCCGCCGTTTCGCCGGAAACAAAGGACGAAATTGTCGCCCGGGGTGCATTTCGTGTCAATTCAGGCGCTTGAAACAAGGCCGCGGTGGGCACGTGTTCGCGGGGATCCAGCACGACGTACCAGCGCCGTGGCAGTGCGATGGGCGTGAGCCGCTCGCCCACGCCTTGGCCCCAGGCCGAACGGCCGCGCACGAACACCGGCACGTCCGCGCCCAGCCGCTGCGCCAGGGCGGCCAGCGCGTCCTCGTCCAGGCCGCAGCCCCAAAGGTGGTTGAGCGCCACCAGCACGGTGGCCGCGTCGGAACTGCCGCCGCCGAGCCCGCCACCCATCGGGATGCGCTTGTCCAGCGCGATCTGCGCGCCGAGCGCCAGGCCGGCTTCCGCCTGCAGCAGCCGCGCGGCCCGCACCGTCAGGTCCGACTCGGCGGGCACGCCCGGCAACTCGCCGGCGCGCGTGATGGCGCCGTCGGCACGCACGCGCAGGCGTACTTCGTCGCCCCAGTCGAGCAGGCGGAACACCGTCTGCAGTTCGTGGTAGCCGTCGGCGCGGCGGCCGACGATGCGCAGGAACAGGTTGAGCTTGGCCGGCGCCGGCCAGGCGGTCCACTCCTCGCGGGCCGGCGGCGCCAGCGTCCGCGACATGAACATCCGCAGCGCGTCGGGAAAGCCGTTTTCCCGGTCGCGGTCGCGGGCGTAGGCGAAGGCGGCATCGGCCTTGTCCACCGCCACGAAGCCATGCTTTGCGTAGAACGGCGCGTTCCACGGCACGTCCGCCAGCGTACCCAGGTCGACGCGCGCGTAGCCGGCGGCACGCGCCCAGCCGCACGCATGCTCGAGCAGGGCCGCACCGATGCCGCGGCGGCCATGATCGGGAAGCACGTCGATTTCGGCGATGCCGATGGCGCCGCCGCCAATCTCGTCGTCCAGCCATACGAAGCCGACCGGCGTGCCGTCCTGCAACTGGGCGACCCACACCAGACCGCGCGCGATGGCCGCTTCCAGCAGGTCCGGCGGCAGCGCCATGGCGGCATAGGAAGGCCACGCACGATGGCCACGGAACAGCTGCACCGCCGCGCGCTCGATGGCGCACAACACGGGGACCTGCGCCGGCACGGCGCGTGCGATGGTCACCGTCACGGCTTCAGCGTCCGCAATCGGCGCACGGCGCCGGCGCAAGGCGGAAGCTGTCGATCGACAGCTTCACTTTGTATGGCGGCTGGCTGGCGAAGACCTTCTGCGGCAGCGGCGGCTGGCGGGACAGGTCCCAGGCGCGGTAATCGACCGCCCAGCCGTCCTGCTGCAGCAGCGCCGGCAGCTCGTGTTCGCCGAAGCTCAGCTCGGCCGCCCCGCCGGGCGCACGCAAGCCGAGCACCCAGGCGCGCAGTTCGCGCAGCGGCACCTCCCAGCCCAGCGCCCTGCGCATCAGCGTCTCGGCATCCGGACCACGCAACGGCCCGCCCTCGACGCCTTCGAGCACCGCTCCGTCCGGGCCGCCGCTCAACCGGAAACTCTTGCCCGTGATCGGCGCGCGCAAGTCGAAGTCGTAGCGCTCGCCATTCTGCGTCCAGGTCAGCGTGCCGCTGCCGCCGTCGTGGCCGTCCGAGACGGCCAGGTGGCCCTCCAGCGTCCAGCCTTCCACGCCGGCCAGCTGCCTTTCGCGCGCGGCCTGCGCCGCCAGCGCGGCCTGGTCGGCCGGCTTGCGCACCGGCACCGGCGCGCAGGCGGCGAGCAGCAGCCCGGCTGCCGCGCCCATCAGGACCAGCCGCCTCATGGCTCGAGCCGCTGCACGGTCTTGTGGAGGTTGGCGTTGTTCGGGTCCAGCTTGCGCACCTGTTCGAACACCTGCCGGGCATCCTGGCGCTTGCCCAGCTTCCACAGCACCTCGCCCAGGTGCACGCCGACGTCGGCATCCCGCGCGGTGCTCCAGGCCTGGCGCAGCGAGCGGGCCGCCTCGTCCAGGTGGCCCAGGCGGTATTGCAGCCAGCCCCAGGAATCGGCGATGGCCGGGTCGTGCGGCTTGGCCGCGCGCGCCACTTCGATCAACTTCTTCGCCTCGGGCAGGTCGCGGCCGGCATCGGCGAGGGTGTAGCCCAGCGCGTTGCTCGCATCCACGTCGTCGGGCTTGATCTTCAGCAGGTGGCGGAAATCGGCGACCGCCTGGTCGATCCGGCCGGCCTCGGCATAGGCCAGGCCGCGGCCGTAGAGCAGGCCCGGATCGTCCGGCAGCACCTGCAGGGCGTGATCGTAGGCCTTGGTCGCCTGCGCGTAGCGCTGCTCGCGCATGTACAGCTCGGCGTCGGCCTGCCAGGCGCGGCGCAGCTGCTCGGGCTGATCGAGGTAGGCGGTCTCCAGCTGCTCCAGCAAGGCGTGCGCGTCGGCCAGCTTGCCCTGGGTGTGCAGGATCACCGCGCTGCGCAGGTCGGCGTCGAAGGCGTGCGGGTCCTGGTCGCCCACCTGGTCGTACCAGGCCAGCGCCTCGTCTTTGCGGTCCTGCATCTCGGCCAGCTGGCCGAGCAGGAAAGTGTTGCCGTCGCGCACGTCGGGCGGCGCCTGCCTGAGCTGGCGGTACAGCCGCGCGATGGCCTTCTGGTCGTGCGCCTGCGCGGCCAGTGCCGCGCGCAGGGCGTAGGTCTCGGCGCTCTGCGGCCCGTTGTCGAGCAGTCTGGCGGCCGCGGCATAGTCGCCGCCCTGGCTGAGCAGGCTGGCGTAGGTCAGGCGCAGGCGCACGTCGTTCGGCGACCGGGCCAGCGCCTGCTCGAGCAGCGCAGTCGCACCCTTGCGGTCGCCGGCCTTGAACTTCAGCTGCGCCGCCCAGGCGTAAGTCTCGGTGTCGTGGAAGCGCGTGACCGCGGCATCGGCCAGCCGCATCGCGTAGTCGGGCCGTCCCAGCTTGTCGCCAAGCTCGCTCATCGCCAGCCAGGCCTTGGGGTCGGCAGGCAGCCGCGCGGGCGTGGCCATGGCTTCGAGCAGCCCTGCCGCCTGGGCGGGGTCGCGCGCGCCGACCAGGGCGCGGCCGAAGCGGCGCCAGGCGTGCGCATCGCCACTGCCGACCAGGCGTTCCAACTGCTCGCGTGCGCCGGCGCTGTCGCCGGTGGCCAGCGCCAGCTCGGCCTGCGCCTGGGCCAGGTCGGCGGTACTGGCGCCGAGCGCCTTCCAGCGGCCGATCGCGCGCTGCACGGCCGCTTCGTCACGCACCGCCAGCGCCAGTTCCACCGCGCGCTGGGCGACGTCGGGGTCGTCCGACAGGGCCATGGCGCGGCCGTAGCGGGCGGACGCTTCCTTGAGGTCGTTGCGGGTGAGCGCCATTTCCCCGGCCAGCAACTGCGCCAGCAGGTCGTGCTCGGCATCGGGCGTGACCACGGTCAGCCGGTCCAATGGCTGCTTGGGCGCCGGCGTGGAGGCGTGCGGCCCGGGCATGCCGGCGCAGGCGGCCAGGCCGAGCGCACAGCCGGCCGCGCCAGCAAATTGCCGCAGTTGCTTGAACTTGGTCTTCACGCTCAGCACACTAGTTGCCATCCCATCGTCCGTCCTGGCCGTACCCAACCGCCACAGGTACGAAAGCTTAGCCTACGCCGCCGCGGATACCCCGTCGTCAATTCGCACTCCACGCCATGCCGCTGATCGCCCTCGGGCTCAATCACCTCACCGCGCCGGTCAGCCTGCGCGAGCAGGTGGCGTTCGATGCGGACGCCGCCAGCGAAGCGCTGCGCGAGCTGAAGGCCGAGCCGGGCGTGGAAGAGGCGCTGATCCTTTCCACCTGCAACCGCACCGAGCTTTACGTCGGCGTGGCCGAGGGCGCCGAACACGCGCCTCAGGCATGGTTCAACCGCCACCACCGCTTGACCCCCGGCAAGCTGGACGAGTTCCTCTACCGGCACGACGAGGACGCTGCCGTGCGGCACATGTACCGCGTGGCCACCGGCCTCGATTCGATGGTGCTGGGCGAGCCGCAGATCCTGGGCCAGGTCAAGGATGCCTACCAGCTCGCCCGCGACGCGCAGGCGCTGGGCGCGCCGCTGGACCGGCTGCTGCAGAGCACCTTCCAGGTGGCCAAGCGGGTGCGCACCGACACGCGCATCGGCGCGCACACCGTGTCGGTGGCGTTCACCGCGGTGCGCCTGGCCGAGCAGGTGTTCACCGATCTCGAACAGGCCTGCGTGCTGCTCATCGGCGCCGGCGACACCATCGAGCTGGCCGCGCGCCACCTCGCCGACAAGCAGGTGCGCCGCCTGATCGTCGCCAACCGCACGCTGGAAAACGCGCAGGAACTGGCCAGCCGCTACGGCGGCTACGCCATCGCGTTGACCGACCTGCCCCAGCACCTGGCCGAAGCCGACATCGTGATCTCCTCCACCGCCGCGCGGCAGCCGGTGGTGACGCGGCCGATGGTCGAGCAGGCGGTGGCCGCGCGAAAGCGCCGGCCGATGTTCATGGTGGACATCGCCGTGCCGCGCGACATCGAGCCCTCGGTCGCCACGCTGGAGGACGTCTACCTCTACGGCGTCGACGACCTGCAACAGGTGATCGACGACAACCGCCGCTCGCGCGAAACGGCGGCGCGCGAAGCGCAGACCATCATCGACCTGCAGGTGGAGCGCTACATGGCCTGGCGCCGCGCGCTCACCCTGCGCAACCCGGCGATCGACCTGCGCCAGCACGCCGAGCGCTATCGCGACGAGGTACTCGTCAAGGCGCAGGCGATGCTGGCGCGCGGCAAGTCGCCCGACGAGGCGCTGGCCTTCCTCGCCAACACGCTGACCAACAAGCTGTTGCACCACCCCAGCGCGCGCCTGCGCGAAGCGGCGCTCAACGGCGACCTGGACCTGCTGCAGGCAGCCGGACGGCTGTACGGCGAAACGGACGAACGGGACCCATAGCGAGAGCGGCTGGCTGCCGCTCCCGCGCCGCGAGCCGGACCTTGCCGGCCCCTTCCACCCGTGCCATCCATACCGCCATGACCCCATCGATCCGCCGCAAACTGGAAACCCTGGCGGAGCGCCACGAGGAAATCGGCCTGCTGCTGGCGCAGCCGGACGTGCTCGCAGACGCCAACCGTTTCCGCGAGCTGTCGCGCGAGTACGCGCAGATCGAGCCGGTGGCCGCCGCGCTGCGCGAGCACGACCAGGCGCAGAGCGAGCTCACCGAGACGCGCGCGATGCTGGCCGACCCGGAACTGCGCGACATGGCCGCCGACGACGTCGCCCGCCTGGAAGCGCGCCTGGCCGCGCTGGACGGCGAACTGCAGATCCTGCTGCTGCCCAAGGACCCGCGCGACGAGGCGAACCTGTTCCTGGAAGTGCGCGCGGGCACCGGCGGCGACGAGGCCGCGCTGTTCGCCGGCGACCTGTTCCGCATGTACGCGCGCTACGCCGAGCGCCGCCGCTGGCACGTCGAGGTGCTGAGCGAGAATCCGGGCGAGCATGGCGGCTACAAGGAGATCGTCGCCCGCATCGAGGGCAAGGGGGCCTACTCGCGGCTGAAGTTCGAGTCGGGCACGCACCGAGTGCAGCGCGTGCCCGAGACCGAATCGCAGGGCCGCATCCATACCTCGGCCGCGACCGTGGCGATCCTGCCGGAAATGGACGAGATCGAGGACATCCCGATCAACCCGGCGGACCTCAAGACCGATACCTTCCGCGCCTCCGGCGCCGGCGGCCAGCACGTCAACAAGACCGACTCGGCGATCCGCATCACGCACCTGCCCACGGGCATCGTGGTCGAATGCCAGGACGAGCGCAGCCAGCACAAGAACCGCGCCCGCGCACTGTCGCTGCTGAAGGCGCGCCTGCTCGACGAGGCGCAGGCCAAGCAGACCGCCGCGCAGGCGCAGGAACGTCGCCTGCAGGTGGGTTCGGGCGACCGCAGCCAGCGCATCCGCACCTACAACTTCCCGCAAGGGCGCATCACCGACCACCGCGTCAACCTCACGCTCTACCGCCTGCCCGAGGTACTCGCCGGCGACCTGGACGAGCTGGTCGACACGCTCACCCGCGAGCACCAGGCCGACGAGCTGAAAAGCCTCGCGTCCTGAGGAACCGGCCGGCCGCCTGGCGCATCGGCACCTGCGCCGGCTCGACCGTCAAGCACGGGCTCGTTTGGGGAACGCACCTTCCGAGCGGGAACTGCCATACGTCCTTGTTCATCGACCTGGCGACCATGGCATCCTTGCGAGGCAGCTGAGTGCGATCCAGCGTAACGGGCTTGCGGAAGCCATAGCGATGACAACCGTTCCATCCCGAGGCACGGCCGGCCAGAAGTACACGGCCCCATGACACCAAACGCCCGCGCCGACCTGGAAGCCTTGCTGCAGCGGCTTGCCTACCTGCTGCAGCGGACCGCCAGCGGCGAAGCCGAAGCGCTCGCGGCGAAGGGGCGCAAGGAATTTCCGCTTTCCGGTGAACTGGCCCGCCTGCACGGCATCGCCCTGCTGCAACTGGGTCACCGGCGCGAGGCGCTGACGGCGCTGCATCGCGCCGCGGAACTGGCTCCGGCCAGCCTGGAAGTGCAGTGCAACCTGGCCAACCTGGCGCTGGAGGACGGCCGCCCGGAGGCGGCGATCGAGCGGCTGCAGGCCACGCTCGGGCGCGCGCCCGGCCACCCGGGCGTACTGCAGGCGCTCGGCGTGGCGCAGATGGTCGCCGCGCGCCATGGGGAAGCGCGCGATACCTTCGCCCAGGCGGTTCGCGCGGCCCCGCAGCATCCCGGTCTACGACTGAACCAGGCGGAGGCCGAGCTGGAGCTCGGCGCGACTGCCCAGGCACTGGCCCACGTGCGCGAAGCGCTCGCGCTGGCACCACATCTGGCGGCCGCGCACGACCTGCTCGGCCACGTGCTGCACGCCCAGGGCCATTTGTCCGAGGCCGCCCAGGCGTGGCTGGAGGCCGAGCGGCTGGCACCCGGCGAGCCGCGCTACGCGTTCCAGGCGGCCCGCATGCTGGAAGCCTCCGGCGAACTCGCCCGAGCGGCCGCGGCCTATGCCCGTACGCTGCAAAACGCGCCTGGCTCTGGCCCTGCCCTGAGCCGTCTTGCCTCCACGCGACGCCGCCTGGCCGATTGGCGCGAGCAGGACAAGCTGACCGCCCGCCTGCGCGAAGCGGTGGAAGCCGGCCTGCACGGCATCGTGCCGTTCGCGCTGCTGCTCGAGCCGTTCGATCGCGCGCTGCAGCGCAAGGCAATGGAAACCTTTGCCCGCCCGATCGAGCAGCAGCTTTCGCCGGCGCGCCGGCAACTGCGGTTCAGCTGGCGCCAGCCGGCGCCGGCCGAACCGATCCGCGTCGGACTGCTGTCTGACGGCTTCGGCGAGCATCCGACCGGGCGCACCGTGGCCGGCCTGGTCGAGGCGCTGGCCACGGCGGGCGGATTGGAACTGCACCTGTTCGCGACCTGCGCCGACGATGGCGGCCCGCTGCGCCGGCGCCTGGCCGCCGCCGCGCCGCTGCACGTACTCGACGCGCTGCCGCCCCCGCAAGCGGCCGGGCGCATCCATGCACTGGGCGTCGAAGTGCTGGTCGACCTCACCGGCTATGGCCTGCACACGAATGCCGACCTGCTCGCATTGCGCCCGGCGCCGCTGCAGATGAACTGGCTGGGCTATCCGGGCACCACCGGTGCGCCCTGGATCGACTACCTGCTGGCCGACACCGTGGTGTTGCCGCCCTCGCACCGGGCCGATTACAGCGAGAAGGTCCTGCGCCTGCCGCGCTGTTTTCTGCCGGTCGCCTGCGTTGCGCCGGCGCCGCCGCCGGCTCGCTCCGCCTGCGGCCTGCCGGAGACGGGCGTGGTGTTCGGCTGCTTCAGCGACGTGCGCAAGCTCGACCCGGCCACGTTCGCGCGCTTCATGCTGATCCTGCGCGAAGTCTCCGGCAGCGTACTGTGGCTGCGCGCCGGCCCGGACGGCGCCGACGAACGTCTGCGCGCCGCAGCCGCTGAACACCAGGTGGCGCCGGAGCGGCTGCTGTTCCTGCCGCAACTGCAGCATGAGGAATACCTGGCGCGCTACGCCCTGGTCGACCTCTTCCTCGACACCCTGCCCTGCAGCGCCCGCACCACCGCGGCCGACGCGCTGTGGGCCGGTTGCCCGGTGCTGACCACGACCGGCGACACCTTCGCGGGCCGCGTTTGCGCGAGCCTGCTGCACCATGCCCACATGCCCGAGCTGGTGGCCGAGGAAGCCGACGGCTTCGTGGCGACGGCCGTGCGACTCGGCCGCGACCCGGCTGCGCTGGCGGACTTGCGCGGCCGCCTTGCCGGGATGCGCGGGCGATCGCCCTTGTTCGACATGAGCGCCTTCGCCGGCGATTTCCGGCGCGCGATGCAGTCGATCGGGACACGGCGCAGGATGGGGCGGCCACCGATCGACCTGGACTTCTAGACGGCCGGACGGAGATCCGCCCGGCCACCGGGATCCGTGGTCACCCCGTGCCGAATCCTTCGGGCGGCTCGCCGGTGCCAAATCCTCCGGGCGGCTGGCCCGGGCCATCCTCGCGCAGGACGCCGGTCACCTTCGCCGCCGCCGGCCCCTGCCACAACCAGCGCTCCAGCGCGTCCAGCGCCGCGGCTTCGCCATAGGCGAACACTTCGACGCGGCCGTCGTGCAGGTTGCGCGCGTGGCCGGTCAGGCCCAGCTGCCGCGCCTGCTCGCGGGTGCTGGCGCGGTAGAACACGCCCTGCACGCGGCCGCTCACCAGGAAGCGCGCGCCGGCCATCTCACTTGCCCGCGCCGATCGCCGCGCCCAGCGACTGCGGCGTCACCGGACCGACGAAGCGCTTGGCCACGTGCCCGTCGGGTGCGATCAGGTAGGTGGTGGGCAGCCCGCGCGGCTCCTCGAAATCCTTCGGCGGGCTGTCCAGCGCCACCTGGGCGATCGGGTAGCTCACCGGGTGTTTGGCCAGGAAGGCCTGGATGTCCGCCTTGTCGCTGTCCTCGTAGGCCAGGCCGATGGCGCGCACGGTGGCGTGGCTGGCGACGAAGCGGGAGATGTCCGGCATCTCCTTGATGCAGGGCACGCACCAGGTCGCCCAGAAGTTGACGATCACCCAGTGCCCGCGCTGCGCGGCCAGGTCGAAGGGCTTGCCCTCCAGCGTGGTCACCTGCAGCGAAGGCTGCGCGGGCATGGCCGCATGCACCGATGCCACGGCTGCAAAAAGCGTCGCCGCGAGCAGGAGGCTTGGCATCTTCATGGGGAAACGTTCTCCGCTTCGTTCGGGTCGGGGGGGAAAGCGTGGTCCAGCCGCGTGCCCAGCCCATCCTCCAGCATGCGCGCCATCTCGGCGAGCAGATCGAGCAGTGCGGGCGGCAGGTCGATGCCCAGCGTGCGCGCCTCCAGCGCGGGCCTGAGCGGCAACCGGTAATCGCTGTGACGATACACCCGCAGCAGATCGGTGCTGTCCAGGCTGCGGCTCAGCAGCCAGCCGCCGGCCTCGCCGCGCTGGATCAGGTCGGCCCGTTGCAGGTCCTGGAAATAGCAGGCGATCGCGGCGCTGCGAAGGTAGGGCGCGTGCACGCGCACGGTCGCCGGATCGAGGCTGCAGCCGGCGCGCTGCGCATCGACGAAATGCCGCAGCACCACCAGCAAGCCGAGGAACTCGGCTCCTTCCGGCAGCGTCTGCGCCGGCGCGTGGTATTCGTAGGCGGACAGCGAGGCGGCCACCGACGCGCCGAGAATGGCGATCACCCACGACAGGTAGATCCACAGCAGGAAGATCGGGATGGTAGCCAGCACCCCGTAGATCTGCTGATAGGTCTGCGCTCGGCTGACGAACAGAGTGAAGCCCCAGCGCGCGATCTCGAACAGGACCGCTGCGATCAGCGCGCCCAACGCCGCGTCGCTGCGTCGCACCCGGCAGTTGGGCACGGTGCCGTACATCAGCCACAGCGTCACGAAGGTCACCACGAAGGGCAGCACGCCGAGCAGGCGCTGGCCCAGGCCCAGTTGCTGATAGGCGCCAGCCAGCAGCGGCATGGCCGTGACGTACGAAGTCACCGCGATGCCGCCCACCACCAGGATCGGGCCGAGCGTCAGCGCCGTCCAGTAGAGCAGCAGCCGCGAGGCCCAGCTGCGCGATTCGTGCACGCGCCAGATGCGGTTCATGCGGTCCTCGATGCTGACCATCATGGACAGCGCGCTGAACAGCATCACCAGGATGCTGATGCCGGTGAGCTGGCTGGCGTTCTGGGCGAAGCTGAGCAGCGTCTCCTGCACCTTCTCGCCCGTCGCCGGCACGAAGTTGGAGAACACGAAGTCGAGCAGCATGTTGCGCGCCGGCTCGAACACCGGAAACACCGAGAACATCGCCAGCACGGCCACCATCAGCGGCACCAGCGACACCAGGGTGGTGTAGGACAGGGCGCCCGCGGTCTCGAAGCACTTGTCGTCGACGAACCGCTGCCAGATGAAGCGGCTGAAGCTGAGCGCACGGTCGCGGTCGAAACGCCAGGCCATGGGCGGCACCATCAAGCGGAAGGCGGCCGCTACACTACCCGATCGCCGGTGAACGCCCAATCGAACGGAAGCCATGAGCCCGGAACCCGAAAAGCACGTCATTCTGGTCCTGTACTACAGCCGCAGCGGACACACCGCCCAGCTCGCGCGGCTGATCGCCCGCGGCGTGGAGGAGGCCGGCCTGGAGGCACGCCTGCGCCAGGTGCCGCCGGTCGCGCCGGTCACCGAGGTGGCGCAGCCGCCGGAGCCGGACGAAGGCGCGCCCTACGTGCGCCGCGAGGACCTGGCCGAGTGCGCGGGCCTGGCGCTGGGCAGCCCCACGCGCTTCGGCAACATGGCCGCGCCGCTCAAACATTTCCTCGATTCCACCGGCGCCGAATGGGCCAGCGGTACGCTGGCCGGCAAGCCGGCGGCGGTGTTCACCTCCACCGGCACCATGCACGGCGGGCAGGAATCGACCCTGCTCACGATGGCGCTGCCGCTGCTGCACCACGGCATGCTGCTGCTGGGCCTGCCGTTCACCGAGCCGGCGCTCAACGCCACGGCGAGCGGGGGCACGCCGTACGGCGCCAGCCACGTCGCCGGCACGCGCGGCGACAACCCGGTCAGCGAGCACGAGCGCGAGCTCGCCCGCGCGCTGGGGCGACGCCTGGCGCTGACCGCCCGCAAGCTGGCGGCGCAGGCATGAGTGCGCCGGTGCCGCTCGCCTACCGCGCCGGCCGCGCGGCGTGGTTCGCGCTGATCGCGCTGCAGCTGCTGTGGCACGGCTGGCTCGCCCGGCCGGAGCGCATGCCGCTGTGGCTGGTGCTGGGGATCACTGTGATCCCCTTGCTGCTGCCGCTGGCCGCGTTGCGCGACCTGCGCCGCGCGCTGCTGTGGGTCGGCATCCTCAGCCTGTTCTACTTCTGCCATGGCGTGGCCGAGGCATGGAGCGAACCCACGGTGAAGTGGCTCGCGCTGGTGGAGATCGGCCTGTCGCTGCTGGTCATCGTGGCGCTGGGGGCGGGCGTGAAGCGCAGGCCGGGCCGCTGATCGCTTCGGCGAACCGGCGGTTCGCCGAAGCACGCTCCGCCTACCACGGGTGCCTATACTGACCCGCATCGCACCGCCGGAGCGCGCCATGGGCTTACTGCAGACCGCGCCGCAATTGGTTCATCCCTACCGCAACGATCGCACGCTGCTGGCCTTGCTGGACCGGGTGATTCCGCCCGAGCGCCGTAGCGCGCTCGATGCGGACCTGGACGCCTTGGGCGACTACGCGCAACGGGCCTGGGAGCGCGCCCGCCGCGGCACGCCGCGCACGCCGGTGCTGACGCAGTGGGACGCCTGGGGCCGGCGCGTGGACCGGATCGAACTGACCACGGCCTGGCAGGAAGGCCCCGGGCTGACCACCCGCCACGCGATCCTCGCCGCCGGCCACGAACCGCACGCACACGCGCGGCTGGAGCAGTTCGCCCGCGTCTATCTGTATCACCTGGCCAGCGAGTTCTATACCTGCCCGCTGGCGATGACCGACGGCGCGATCGCAGCGCTGCGCGCGTCCGGCAACCAGGCGTTGATCCAACGCGCGCTGCCGCATTTCCTCAGCCGCGATCCGGCCACCTTCTGGCTGAGCGGCCAATGGATGACCGAAACCGGCGGCGGCTCGGACGTCGGCCGCACCGGGACCGTCGCACGCCAGGACGCCGATGGCCAGTGGCGACTGCACGGCCGCAAGTGGTTCAGCTCGGCGGTGGTCGGCGAGGCGGCGCTCGCGCTGGCGCGGCCCGAGGGCGCCGGCGAGGGCGCGGCGGCGCTGGCGCTGTTCTACGTCGAGACGATGGATGGCGGGGAACGCAAGCCGCAACTGGTCGTCGACCGCCTCAAGGACAAGCTCGGCACGCGCGAACTGCCCACCGCGGAGATCCACCTCGATGGCCTGCCCGCCTGGCCGCTGGGCGAACTCGCCAACGGCGTGCGCCAGGTGGCGCCGATGCTCAATGTCACGCGCACCTGGAACGCGGTCTGCGCGGTGGCGAGCATGGCCCGCGCGTTGGCGCTGGCCTGCGACTATGCGGTGCGGCGCGAAGCCTTCGGCCGGCCGCTGATCGAACAGCCGCTGCACGCGCAGACGCTGGCGGACATGCGCGCCGAATTCGAGGGCGCGTTCGCGCTGGCGTTCGAGGTGGTGCAGCTGCTCGGCCGTGTCGAACAGGGGCAGGACGCGCCCCACGAGGCGGCGCTGCTGCGCCTGCTCACGCCGCTGGCCAAGCTGTGGACCGGCAAGCTCGCCGTGGCGCTGTGCTCGGAGGCGCTCGAATGCTTCGGCGGCGCGGGCTACATCGAGGACACCGGCCTGCCGCAGCTCCTGCGCGACGCACAGGTCTACGCGATCTGGGAAGGCACCACCAACGTGCTGGCGCTGGACAGCCTGCGCGCGCTCGGCGAAGGCCTGCCGGCGCTGCGCACGGCCATCGGCGGCTGGACCGGCGGCAGCCATGAGCCTGAGATGCTGGCGCCCATCCATGCCGCGCTCGACGCCGCCGCGCGACAGCCGCAATCGCTGCACGGCGAGCGCGCCACACTGGAAGCCGCGGCGCGCGGACTCTCGCTCACGCTTGCGCGCAGCGCTGCCGCTGCCCTGCTCGCCCGCCAGTCGACCTTCGCCCGCGGGCGCGGCGACATGCGTCCCGGTGCCGCCCTGCGCCGCTTCGTGGCGCACGGGCTGGACCGGACGATCGTCCCGGACCTGGCCGACACGCACCTGCTGTTGTGAGCCGCGGCAACCCGCAGGCCAAGGGCAGCCATCGCGGCCGCGGGACTCCCGCTAAACTAAGTCCCCCACTCCTGGTTTCCGGCCACCATGCAGCACCTGACCATCGTCACCACCGGCGGCACCATCGACAAGATCTACTTCGACGACAAGTCGGACTACAAGATCGGCGCGCCACAGATCGGCGAGATCCTGAGCCAGCTCGGGGTGGCGTTCGCCTTCGACGTGATCCCGATCCTGCGCAAGGACAGCCTGCACATGTCCGACGAGGACCGTGCGCTGGTGCGCTCGACCATCGAGGCGCAGCCGCACCGGCACGTGCTGGTGACCCATGGCACCGACACCATGGTGGAGACCGCGCGCGAACTGGCCTCGATTCCCGGCAAGGTGATCGTGCTGACCGGCGCGCTGAATCCGGCGCGCTTCCAGGGCTCCGATGCCGTGTTCAACATCGGCTGCGCGGTGGCCGCGGTGCAGACGCTGCCCGACGGCGTCTACATCACCATGAACGGCCGCGTGTGGGATCCGGCCAAGGTGCGCAAGAACCGCGACGCCAACCGCTTCGAACAGGTCTGAGGGCATCCCTCGGAACGAACCGAGGGGCCGCCCGCAAGCGGCCCCTCGTCGCTTTCGCGCGTGTTGCCTTACTGCACCGTCAAGGTCACGTCATCCAGCACGAACGAGGTCTGCAGCGACGCATCCTCCGTACCGGTGAACTTCAGCACCACCGTCTTGCCGATATAGCTGGACATGTTCGCCGTATGCACGGTGTAGCCCGCAGCGGCGTTGACGTTGGAGAACGTCGCCAGCGTGCCAAGCAGCGTGCCGGAGGTGTTGTAGACCTGCACGTACAGGTGATCGTAGGCGGTCGAGCCGGTTTCGGCCGTGTCGATGTGCAGGTAGTACTGCAGCGTCGCCGAGGTCTTGCCGCTCGGGATGGTGACCTGCTGCGAGACCGTGTCGGTATGGGTGGTGCCATAGCCATCCAGCCAGGCCTTCCACGAACCGCTGTGCGCCGGCTCCGAACTGCTGTTGTCGATCACGCCCGCGGTCGTCGTCCAGGGGGCCGCCGTACCGGTTTCGAACCCGGTGTTACCCAGCAGCTGGCTGCTGCCACCGCCGCCGGAAACCGTCACCGACTGCGTCTTGGTGTTGGTGGCGCCGAGGTTGTCGGTCACCTTCAGCGAGACGTTGTAGGTACCGGCCGCGGCATAGGTGTGGCTGGGGTTGGTCACGGTCGAGGTGCCGCCGTCGCCGAAGGCCCACGAGCGCGAACTGATCGTGCCGCCAGTGTCGGTCGAGCTGTCGGTGAAGTTCACCGTCAGGCCGCTGATCGTCTCGCCGAAGTTGGCCACCGGCGTACTGCCGCCGCCGCTGCTGCCGCCCACGATCGGATGCGAGATGTCGCATTCGTTGGTGTCGTTGGACCAGGTGCTCTGCATGGCATAAGTGCCGTTGCCCATGATCACGTTCTGGGTGGCAGCGTTCGACGGCGAGGTGAGCCACGCGCACTCGTCGCCGTCTTCCTCGCCGTTGTAGGTAGCGTCTCCGGTGTGGTTGGTCCAGCCGCCGGCCGGGTTCTGGTCGGTGACGGTCTCGGCGTACTCGTGGCCTTCGACGATCGAGAAGCCGTCCAGATTGCCCTGCGAGGAACTGCCGTTGACCGAGCCCGTGCCGCAGCTGGAACCCATGTCGTACACGTAGGGCATGTTGGTGAAGGCGACATCACCCACCGGCGAAGAGACGTTCTGGTCACCGTTCCAGTCGTGCCAGGCGCAGAACGAACCGCTCGGCGTGTTGAATCCGTCCGGATGGGTGCCCGAAGGCGACAGCACTACGTACTGCACGTAGCGGTTGGAGGCCGCGGTGGTGTTGCCGAAATGCTGCGCTGCCTTGATCGCTTCCTGCGCCAGCTGGGCGCCGGTGGCCTGCGAAGGCGAGGCGACCGAGTTGTCGTACCAGATGCCGGCGAAGGCGCCGCCGGTCGGATAGCCGATCTGCGCGGCACCAGACGGGCAGAAGGTGGCGCCGCTGGACACCGAGGGACCGTCGCAATACTGGGTCATCACGCCGGACCACAACTCGCCGCCGGTGCCCAGGCCCTTGAACAGGTTCTGCAGGTAGGGCACGGCGCCGACCGGGTCGCCTGACAGGTGCATAAGTCCATCCGAACCGGTGCTGGCCGTGCCCCACTGGTTGCCGTAGACCACCAGGTAGACCTTGGGCGTGCCGCTGGTGACGCCGATGCCGTCCACACCGCCGCCATAGCTCAGGGTCTCGGGACCGGTGGCGGCATTGGTGGCCAAGGCATGGGTCGCCCCGTACCGCTTCATCTGCGCATGCGCCTCGCGGGTCGGCACGGCGCCGTGGCGATAAAGATGCTTATAGCGCGGCGAGTAGGGGTTGAGGGTCTGCGCATTCGTGTTCTGCGCGTTGGACATGCCGACCTGTGCCGCCACGCCGCTGCCCGCGAACGCAAACCCCGCGGTCACGCTCAGCACGGCTGAGGCCATGGCTTTCATCAAGCTGCTTTTCATGGTTGCTCCGAATTTGAGGACGAGAAGACCTGCTGCGGCAGAGGCCACAGTTCAATCGAGCTAGCTGGTGTGCCCTAAAGTTGCGTCAATGCCCCGAACCGCAGTTCCCCCTGCGGTCCCTCAGCAGCGATCGGGGCCCGTCTGGTGCGGCTGGAGAGTGCGGCACGCAAACGGGACGAACCATCCGTCAACCTCCCCGCCGACGAATGGTTTGACGATAGGCGGGCCAAATCGACGCGGACAATTGGACTTTTTCGTAGGGGAGAAGCGCCTGGCTGATATCGAAAAAACCTTCGTGCGCGCAAGTGTGACGCAGTGCGTTAACCGGGCGACGCAGGCCTGTGTGATGGCATCGCTCGACCAAGTCGGCGCAAGGCTTCCGGAGCATCGCTTCGCGCTCGCGTGAAGGTTTTGCATGCGCGCGAAGGCGCCTAAACCCTGGTTAAACACAAGACCTTGCGCCGCCATCGGTGGCAAACGTACGCGCCCGGGAGCGGCTGTCCGGGCCGTTGCAGAGATTCCCCCATGAATAAGGGCCCGGCCGAAGCAGAGCCCTTTGCCTGCGCTGTCGGCGCACCCGATACGGCCGGGCGCGTGACGCGTCCTGGTCACGCTCCGAGCATGCGGAGGCCGTACGCCGTGGCAGAGAGATTTCCTGGGATTCGGATCCGTGATTGGCGCTGTTAGCAGCCGCGGAAAGCGCGCCGCAGCGACGCCCACGAGGCATCACGCCCATGCCGCAAACGCATAGAGCCCGGCTTTGTGCCGGGTCTTCGGGTGCTGCGGGATGGCACCGGAACGCTAGAGCATGCCGGTCTCGAGCTTGGCCGCATCCGACATCATCGAGTGGTTCCACGGCGGGTCGAAGACCAGGTCCACGTCCGTCTCGCCGACGGTGGGGATCAATTCGAGCTTGGTGCGCACGTCGTCCACCAGGATGTCGCCCATGCCGCAGCCGGGCGCGGTCAGGGTCAGCTTGACGTAGACCTTGCGCGTGCCGTCGGCGAGCGCATCGATCGACACGTCGTAGACCAGCCCGAGCTCCACCACGTTGATCGGGATCTCCGGATCGAACACCGTGCGCAGTTGCTCCCACACCAGCTTTTCCACGTCCTCGTCGCTGGCATCGGCGGCCAGCTCGATCGGCGGCGGCGGTTCCTTGCCCAGGGCGTCGGCATCGTTGCCGGCGATGCGGAACAGGTTGCCCTCGACGTAGACGGTGAAACTGCCGCCGAGCGCCTGCGTGATGTAGCCGATCTGGCCGGCCGGAAGCATCACGCTCTCGCCCTGCGGCACCATCACCGCCGCGCAATCGCGCTCCAGGGTGAAGGGTTCGCTGCTCAGACTGAAGCCACTCATGCCGATCCTGCTAAAAATCCGTCGAGGCCGCGGCCACGGCCGCGGGAAGCGCTCTATTATGCCGCGCCGCGGCGGCACGCCGCTGATCAAGATCAGGCCCGCGCTGCCGATCTCAAGACATCCGGGCGGACGGGACGGCCGCGCGGTTATCATTCACGCTCGCCAGAAGACTGCAGGACCCGCATGGCTCCCGACCACCCGCCGCAGCCCCGTCCCCGCTCGTGCGCCTGATTTCCGCGCTGTTCGCCGCCTTCAGCGCGGCCATGCTGGGGCTCGCCGCGGGCGCCGTCTGGATGTTGCCGACGATGGCGTTGCGGCGCCCGCTGCCGGTGCTCGCGCTGGTGGCCGGCGGGCTGCTGGCGCTGGCGGTACGGAGCTGGGTGCGCCCGGCTGGCCGTGCGGCTGCCGCACTGGCTGCCGGCGCCACGGTGCTAGCGGCGATCTACGTGGACATGCTCACCGCTGCGGCGCGGATCGCCGGAGCCATGGGCATCGGCCTGCTCGACGCCCTGCGCGGGGCCGGTCCGACGATGCTGCTGGTGTTGGCGCAACTGGCGGTGCGGCCGGTCGATGTCGCCTTCGGCCTGGGCGGCGCGCTGCTTGCCGCGTGGCTGGCCGGCCGCAGGCCCCGACGGGTTCCGTAAGCGCCTACGCTTCCAGCGCCTTGAGCGCCGCCACCAGTTCGGCCGCCACCGCCTGCCCGTCGCCGTAGAGCATGCGCGCGTTGTCGGCGTAGAACAGCGCGTTCTCGATGCCGGCGAAGCCGGTGCCCTTGCCGCGCTTGACCACGATGACGTTTCTCGCGGCCGCCACGTCCAGGATCGGCATGCCGTAGATGGGCGAGGCCGGATCGGTCTTGGCCAGCGGGTTGACCACGTCGTTGGCGCCGATCACCAGCGCCACGTCGGTGCTCGGAAACTCGGGGTTGATCTCGTCCATGTCGGCGATCAGGTCGTAGGGCACGCCCGCCTCGGCCAGCAGCACGTTCATATGGCCCGGCATGCGGCCGGCCACCGGGTGGATGGCGAATTTCACCTTGACCCCGCCCTCGATCAGCAGCCGCGCGAACTCCCACACCTTGTGCTGCGCCTGCGCCACCGCCATGCCGTAGCCGGGCACGATCACCACGCGCTCGGCATAGGCCATCATCACCGCCGCGTCCGGCGCCTCGATGGGCTTCTGCGCGCCGCTTATCGCCTGCGCCGCGCCGGCCGCAGCGCCGAAGCTGCCGAACAGCACGTTGCCCAGCGAGCGGTTCATCGCCTTGGCCATCAGCTGGGTCAGCAGCGTGCCGGCCGCGCCGACCACGGTGCCGGCGATGATCATCGCCTCGTTGCCCAGTACGAAGCCCTCGAACGCGACCGCCAGGCCGGTGAATGCGTTGTACAGCGAGATCACCACCGGCATGTCGGCGCCGCCGATCGGCAGCGTCATCATCAGCCCGAACAGGAGCGCCAGCGCAAAGAAAATCGCGATCAGGCCGGGCCGGAGCGTGCCGGCGACCAGCAGGGCTCCCAGCACGAGCGCGAGCGCGAGCACCAGCAGGTTGGCCGCGCGCTGGCCGGGAAACGTGAAGCGCCGATCCAGCCAGCCCTGCAGCTTGGCGAAGGCGACCAGCGAACCGGAAAAACTCACCGCGCCGATGAGCGCGCCCAGCACCGCCAGCGCCAGCTGCGCCGTGCCGGGCGCCTGGCCGCCGGCGGCGAACCGCCCGCCGCCGAGCAGCGTCACCGCCGCGCCGGCGAAGCCGACCAGCTCGGCCGCGCCGATGGCCGCCGCCGCGCCGCCGCCCATGCCGTTGTAGAGCGCCACCATCTGCGGCATCGCGGTCATCGCCACGCGCCGGCCCGACCACCACGCCGCGGCGGTGCCCAGCAGCAGCGCGGCCAGCATGAGCCCACGGTGCGCCAGCCCGGGCAGCGCGAAGGTGGCCGCCACCGCCAGCGCCATGCCCAGGCCGGCCCAGACGATGCCGCCGCGCGCCGTGCGCGGCGAACTCATGCGCTTCAGCCCCAGGATGAACAGCAGCGCGGCGATGAAATAGCAGGCCTGGATCGCCCCCGGCAGCCAGGCCATCAGTGCGTCCCCCGGCCGCCCGGGCGGCTGGACTTGAACATCTCGAGCATCCGCTCGGTGACCACGTAGCCGCCCGCCGCGTTGCCGGCGCCCAGCAGCACGCCGACGAAGCCGATGCCGATTTCCAGCGGCGTCTGCGCGTGGCCCAGCGCGATCATCGCGCCGACCAGTACGATCCCGTGAATGAAGTTCGAACCGGACATCAGCGGCGTATGCAAGATCACCGGCACACGCGCGATGATCTCGTGGCCGGTGAAGGCCGCCAGCATGAAGATGTACAGCGCAAGGAACCCGTCGAGCATGACCTCTCCCCCCGTCCGCGCGCCCCGCCGAGCGGCTGTCGCCGCATCATACGGTCGCACGTCAACCCGTGCGAGCCTGTCGCGTTGATGCATCCGATCCTTTCGCAACCGGGCCAGGACGCCGATGACGCGGACCCCGACGCCATGAACAGCCTTGCCGGCGCCCTCGACAGCGGCCTGCTGGCGCCGGATGCGCGCGCCGTGCCGGCCACCCTGGACGCGTTCCTGGCCGACGTCGAGCGCCGCGCTTTCCGCCTGGCCGAACTGCAGCTGGGCCATCGCGAGGACGCGCTGGACGCGGTGCAGGACGCCATGCTGCGTCTGGTCCGGCACTACCGCGACAAGCCCGCGCAGGAGTGGACGCCGTTGTTCTGGGGCATCCTGCGCAGGCGCATCGTCGACCTGCAGCGCCGGCGCAAGGTGCGCTCGATCGTGGTCGGCTGGCTCGGCGGCCGCGACGAGGACGGCGAGGACCTGCCCGCCTGGGAGCCCGCCGACAGCACGCCCGGCCCGCTGCAGCGGCTGGAGGACGGCAAGGCGTGGAGCGAGATCTCCGCCGCGGTGCAGCGCCTGCCCCGGCGCCAGCGCGAAGCGTTCCTGCTGCGCATGCTCGAAGGCCTGGACGTGGCGGACACGGCCAGGGCCATGGGTTGCTCCGAAGGCAGTGTCAAGACTCATCTGTCGCGTGCGATGCACCATCTGCGCGACCAACTGGAGGACTGGCGATGACGCCCGATCCCGACAAGTTCGCCCGGCGCGCCCGCGCGCTGTACCTGGAAGCCAGCCGGCAGCTCGATCCGTCCACGGCCGAGCGCCTGCGCGCGACGCGCCGGCAGGCGCTTGCCGCCGCGCGTCCGGCGCCGCACCGGTTCGCCTCGCGCGTGCTGCTGCCGGTCGGTGCCTTCGCCGTGCTCGCCCTGGCCACGCTGATGATCTGGCAGCCGCTGCGGCGCGCCGACAGCGCAACGCCGCAGGCGGCCTCCACGGCGCAGACCGCCGACGCGGATGTGGACCTGCCGCCCGACGCCGACAGCGCCGATCCGCAGCTCTACCAGAACCTCGACTTCTTCGATTGGCTCGCCGCCAACGACACCTCCAGCCGCAGCACTGAGCCATGACGCGCTTCGCACTCCTACCGCTGCTGCTTGCCCTGCTCGCCCTTGCGCCATCGCACGCGCAGGAGGCGCCGCCTCCCCCGCCGTCCGGCGAAAATGCCGAGCTGCCGGCGCCACGCCCCTGGCGCAGCCTGGATCCTGCCCAGCAGGAAGTGCTCGCCCCCTTGCGAAACGACTGGGACAGCATGCCGCCGCGCAAGCAGTCGCACATGCTCAAGCGCGCCGAGCACTGGGTCACCCTGCCGCCCGACCGCCGCCAGGAAATCCGCGAACGCATCGCCCGCTGGCAACAGATGACGCCCGAGGAGCGCCAGCGCGCACGGGCCAACATGCACAAGTTCCACCACCTGCCGCCAGGCCAGCGCGAACGCCTGCACGATGCCTATCAGCGCTTTCAGCACCTGCCGCCGGACCAGCGCGAACGCCTGCTGCGCCAGTGGCGCTCGCAGACGATCGAGCAGCGGTTGCAGGGGCTCGACCATCCGCCTCGGTCTGCGGGACACTGACCCGGGACCGTCTTTCGGGAAAGGGGCAATACGGTGGATCTCGGCGCAGGGCCGCCTGCCGCGCCAGTACCGCCGACGATTCAGGGCCGCGGCTCGCCTTCACGCGTGAGGCAGGTCTTGGCGATCAGTTCGTCACCGAAGTCGGGCGCGAGCGCCCCATCGCGGAGCATCAGCTCGACGAAGTTGTAGACGTTGCGCGCATACATCTCCGAGGCATGCAGAGGCGCGCCCGCGGGTAGGTTCAGCGGGCCGAGGATGCTCACGCCCGCATGCTCGACGCGTTCGCCCGGCCGGGTCAGCTCGCAGTTGCCGCCGCCTTCGGCGGCCAGGTCCACCACCAGTGCGCCGGGCTTCATGCCCTCGACCATCGCCTGCGTGACGATCTTCGGGGCCGGGCGGCCGGGCACCGCGGCGGTGCTGACGATCACGTCGACGAGCTTGAGGTGTTCGGCCAGCGCCTGCTGCTGCGCGGCGCGCTCCTCGGCGGAAAGCTCGCGCGCGTAGCCGCCGCTGCCGGCGGCGCTGACGCCCAGGTCCAGGAATTTCGCGCCCAGCGACTCGACCTGCTCGCGCGTCTCCGGACGCACGTCGTAGCCCTCGATCTGCGCGCCCAGCCGGCGCGCGGTGGCGATGGCCTGCAGGCCGGCCACGCCGGCGCCGATCACCAGCACCCGCGAGGGCCGGATGGTGCCGGCGGCGGTGGTCAGCATGGGGAAGAACTTCGGGCAGGCTTCGGCGGCGATCAGCATCGCGCGATAACCGGCCACGGCGGCCTGTGAACTCAGCACGTCCATCGCCTGCGCGCGGGTGGTGCGCGGCAGCAGTTCCAACGCGAAGGCGGTGATCCGGCGCTTGCCCAGCGCGGCGATGCGCTCGGCGGCGCCGTGCGGCCGCAACTGGCCGACCACCATCGCGCCTTCGCGCAACTGGCCGTAGACGGCGTCTTCCGGCGGCAGCACGCAGGCGAGCAGGTCGGCCTGGGCGAGCACCTGCGCCGCGTCGGCGAATTCCACATCGGCGTAGGCGCCCTCGGGGAAACCGGCGGCCGTGCCGGCGGCATGCTCCAACAGCACCCGCACGCCCTTGCCGCGCAATTTCTTCGCCACCTCGGGCGTGATCGCCACCCGCCGCTCGCCGGCAGCCGCCTCGCGCAATGCGCCCACGGTAATCGCCATGTGTCTCCCCCGCGTCCCGATGCGCCATCCTAGCCCATGGGCGCCCGCACACGCCGGTCGACCGGCGCGCCGGCGGCCGCAGTAGACTGGCCCACCGGCAGCGCCGCCAGCGGCGCGCACGGGGTCTTTGCAGGAGATCCCTCGTGTCCCCACCCATGCCGCTTCCAGCCGTCGACCCGCTGATGCTCGTGGCCCGCCAGGCACGCGAGCAGGCCTATGCGCCGTATTCGAGTTTCCAGGTCGGCGCCGCGTTGCTCACCCACGATGGCCGCAGCTTCGCCGGCTGCAACGTGGAAAACGCCGCCTACGGCCTATGCAACTGCGCCGAGCGCACGGCGCTGTTCAGCGCCGTCGCGGCCGGTTGCCGGCCCGGGGACTTTTCCCAGCTCGCGGTCGTCGCCGACACGCCGGGGCCGGTCAGCCCCTGTGGCGCCTGTCGCCAGGTGATGGCCGAACTGTGCGACGCCGGCATGCCGGTGCTGCTTGGCAACCTCGCCGGGGACGTGCAACGCACCACCGTGGGCGCGCTGTTGCCCGGCGCCTTCACTTTGCCGCCGAGTTGAGCGCAGAGCGGTGCGGCGGCGGCGCGAGCCCTGGCTCGCGCGCCAGGCGTGGGCGCTGAACGTCTCGCGCTCCTGTTGAGCGGGCGCGAGGCCGGCTTGTGTAGGATGTCGGCTTTCCCCGTGCGTCCTCCCATGTCCGATCCGTTGTCCCTGTTGCTGGAACGCCATTCCATCCCTTCGCGCCAGCTCGGCGCGCCGGCCCCGGAAGGGGCATCGCTGCGCGCGCTGCTGGAGGCCGCCATCCGGGTGCCCGATCACGGCAAGCGGGTGCCGTTCCGGCTGATCGAACTGCGCGGGGCGGCCAAGCTCGCCTTCGGCGAGCGGCTGGCGGAGCGTGCGATCCGCCGCGATCCGGAGCTTTCGGAGGCCAAGCGCGAGAAGGAGCGCACGCGCTATGCCTTCGCGCCGCTGGTGCTGGTGGTGGTCGCGCGCCTGACCGAAGACAGCAAGGTGCCGCCGGTGGAGCAGGTGAACACCGCCGCCTGCGTGGCCTATAACCTGCTGCTGGGCGCGCACGCGATGGGCTACGGCGCGCAGTGGCTGACCGGCTGGGCCGCCTACGACGCCGAAGTGGCCGCGCTGCTTGGCCTGGCGGCCAACGAGCAGGTGGTGGGCTTCGTGCACATCGGCACGCCGCAGATCGAGGTGCCCGACCGTGACCGCCCCACGCTGGACGATCTGCTTTCCACATGGACGCCGTGACCCGGATGGACCCTGGCGCATCCGCCGTCCATCTGGTCGACGGCAGCCTGTACGTGTTCCGCGCCTGGCACTCGATGCCGGACGCGTTCCACGACGCCGACGGACACCCGGTCAACGCGGTGCACGGCTTCGCCCGCTTCCTGTGCGAGCTGCTGGAAAAGACCCGCGCCGAGCACGTGGCCGTGGCCTTCGACGCCTCGCTCACCAGCTCCTTCCGCAACGCGATCTACCCGGCTTACAAGGCCAACCGCGAACTGCCGCCGCCGGAGCTGGAACGCCAGTTCGTGCTCTGTCGGGCGATCACCGAGGCGCTGGGCGTCAGCGTGCTGATCGACCACAGCTACGAGGCCGACGACCTGATCGGCAGCGCGCTGTGGAGCCTGCGCGGGCACGGCCTGGCCAGCGTGATCGTCTCGGCCGACAAGGATTTCGGCCAGCTCCTGGGCGAGCACGACGAACAATGGGACTTCGCCCGCAACCATCGCTGGGGACCGGCCGGCGTGCACGAGAAACTCGGCGTGCACCCGCATCAGGTGGCCGACTACCTGGCCCTATGCGGCGACGCGGTGGACAACATCCCCGGCGTGCCGGGCATCGGCGCCAAGACCGCCGCCAGCCTGCTCGCCCACTTCGGCAGCCTGGACGTGCTGCTGGAGCGGGTCGAGGAGGTGGCCTTCCTGCGCATCCGCGGTGCCGCCGCCTGCGCCGCGCGGCTGCGCGAGCACGCCGAGCTGGCCCTGCTGTACCGCCGGCTGACCCGGATCGCGCTGGACGCCCCGGTGGCGCCCGCCGCCGATGCCCTGCGCCGCGGCACGGGCAAGGGTGACCTGGACGCGCTGTGCGAGCAGTTGCGCTTCGGCCCGCTGACGCGCAGCCGGCTGCGGGCGGTGCTGGCGGGCGGTTGAGCGCCGCGGCAGGGCACGGCACCATGGGTGGATGGACCCGAACGCCTCCCCGCTTCCGCCCGACGCCCACGCCCCCGTCGAAACCCTCTGCGAGGGCCGCTGGCTCACCCTGCGCAAGCGCGGCCGCTGGGAGTACGCCGAACGCAACAATCCAGGCGGCGCGGTCATCATCGTGGCGGTGACACCGGAAGACCGGGTGCTGTTCGTCGAGCAGTACCGCGTGTCGATCCTCAAGAACACCATCGAGATGCCGGCCGGGCTGGTCGGGGATCTGGGCGACCAGCCCGACGAGAGCGCGCTGCTGGCCGCAGCGCGCGAGCTGGAGGAGGAAACCGGCTACCGCTGCGAGCGGGTGGAATTCATCCACGAGGGGCCATCGTCCTCGGGCATGAGCACGGAGATGATCGCCTTCGTGCGAGCCCATGGTCTGGTGCGGGTGGGGCCAGGCGGCGGCGACGAGACCGAGAACATCGTGGTCCACGAGGTTCCGCGCCGGGAGGCCGGCGCCTGGCTGTTCGCCCGCGCGGCCGAAGGCTATTCGGTGGACCCCAAGCTGTTCGCCGGACTGTGGTTCCTGGAGCACGCCGGAACCGATCCGGCCGGCGGCGATACGACGGCCTAAAGGATTCCCGCAACCGGCCGATTCCCAGGGTGTCGCCTCCTATCGACTCCCTAACGCAACGGAATCCGCCATGAAAATCCTGCTCGCCTCCGCCCTGTTCCTGCTCGCGCCGATGGCCGCCCACGCCGCCTGCTCGCCTACCGACTTTGCGGTGCAGGACTTCAAGATCGCCGCCAACGGCGGCCGCCTGAGCCTGAAGGGCCAGCTGGTCAACCATTGCGCCGAGGCTGCCGCCGCGCAGGTCACGATCGAGGCCAAGGACGCCAGCGGCAACGTGCTGGTGAGCAAGAAGGGCTGGCCGGCCGGCACCGCCAACATCGGCCCCGGCCAGTCGGTCGACTTCGACCTGGGCCGCCTGTTCCGTTATTCGTCCGACATGCAGAGTTTCACCGCCGGCGTGGCGGACGTGCGTACCTGGTAAGCATCGGACCGGATGCACTGCCCAGCAAAAAGGCCCCGAACGGGGCCTTTTTTGTTGGGCGGGGGGTACAGCGCCGCCCAACCGCACACCGAACCTTCCCCCGCAAACACGGGGGAGGCCCGGTACCGCGCTCTGCGTGCTTACCAGATATGCACCCGGTCCTTCGGATCGAGGTAGAGCTTCTGGCCCGGCTTCGGATCGAAGGCCTTGTACCAGGCGTCGATGTTGCGCACCGTCTGCGCGCGGTAGCGACCCGGCGCGTGGCCGTCGGTGATCACCTGCTGGCGCAGCGCCGCATCGCGCGTCTTGGTGCGCCAGGACTGCGCGAAGGCCAGGAAGAACCGCTGGTCGCCGGTCATGCCGTCGATCACCGGCGCGTCCTTGCCGCCCAGCGACTTGTGGTAGGCGATCCATGCGGCGGTGAGGCCCGATACGTCCGCGATGTTCTCGCCCAGGGTCTGCTGGCCGTTGATGTGCAGGCCGGGCAACGGCTCGTAGGCGTCGTATTGCTCGACCAGCTTCTGGCCGGCCGCCTTGAAATGGGCCAGGTCCTGCGGCGTCCACCAGTTGGCCAGGCGGCCCTGCGCGTCGAACTCGGCGCCGGTGTTGTCGAAGCTGTGGCTGATCTCGTGGCCGATCACCGCGCCGATCGAGCCGTAGTTCGCGGCTGCGTCGGCCTTCGGATCGAAGAACGGAGCCTCCAGGATCGCCGCCGGGAAGTTGAGCGCGTTCTGCAGCGGCAGGTTCACCGCGTTGACCGTCTGCGGCGTCATCCACCATTCGCCGCGGTCCACGCTCTGGCCCAGCTTGGCCTTCTGGTGGCGGTATTCCTGTTCGACCGCGCGCAGGTGGTTGCCCAGCGCGTCGTCCGGGCGGATCTCGAGCGCGCTGTAATCACGCCAGGTTTCCGGATAGCCCACGCCGACCTTGAGCGTCTCGATCTTGGCCTTGGCCTTCTGCTTGGTGGCCGGGGTCATCCAGTCGAGCGAGTCCACGCGTTCGTCGAAGGCGGCCAGGATGTTCTTGACCATGTCCTGCACTTGCGCCTTGGACGAGGCGGGGAAGTACTTCTTCACGTAGATCTGGCCGACCGCGTCGCCCAGGTCGTTGTTGACCGCGCCGATCGCGCGCTTCCAGCGGTCGCGCTGCTTGGGCGTGCCCTGCAGGGTGTGGCCGTAGAACTCGAAGCTGGCGTCGGCGTAGGCCTTGGGCAGCAGGCCGGCGCTCTCGTTGATGGTGTGGAAGGCGAGGTAGGCCTTCCAGGTGTCCAGCGGCTCGCTGGCGACCAGCGCCGAAAGACCCTTGATGCCCTGCGGCTGCCAGGCGTCGACCACCGGCTGCCCGGCCAGGCCGGCGGCCTCGAAGAACGCGTTCCAGTCGATGCCGGGCGCCTTCTGCGCATAGGCGCTGGCAGGCCACGGGTTGTTCGCCTTGTGCACGTCCTCGCTCTCGACCAGGCTTTCCTGCGCGTTAGCGATCTTCGTTTCCAGGGCCATGACCGCGCCCGCCTTGGCCTGGGCATCGGCCACGCCGGCGCGCTGCAGGGTGGCGGCGACGTAGGCCTTGTACTTGTCGCGGAAGCCGGCCATTTCCGCGTCGTTCTTCAGGTAGTAGTCGCGGTTGGGCATGCCCAGGCCGCCCTGCAGCAGGTAGGCGATATTGTGCGAGGGATCTTCCAGGCCCTGCGTCACGAACAGACCGAACAGGTGCTCGGTATCCCAGTGGGTCGCATTGACCGGATCGACGTCGGCACGCAGCTGGCCGCCGAGCACGCGCGAGAGGTCGGTGCGGGTCTTGATCGCATCGATCTTGTCCAGCTCGGGCTTGAGCGGGGCGAGGCCGGCCTTCTCGATCGCCGCTTCGTTCATGAAGGCGGCGTAGTAATCGGCGATCTTGCGCGCATTGCTGCCCGCGGCCGGATGGCCGGCGCCGGCATCGCGGATGATCTGCGCATTGCGCTTCTCGGCCTTTTGGAACACCTCCAGGAAGATGCCCGTGCTGGCCCGGTCGGCCGGGATCACGGCGTTCTTGCGCCAGTTGCCGTTGGCGTAATTGTCGAAGTCGTCGCCCGGCTGCACCGAACGGTCCATGCCCTTCAGATCCACGCCCAGCGGCGCCTTGCCCTGCTGCGCCGCCGCCGCGAACGCACCCGCGCTCACCGCCGAGCCGCACAGCAGTGCGGCCGTCACCATCCATCGCATCGCTTGCATTTGAGTACTCCAGGCCAAACAGGCGCCCACGATAGCCCCGATGCGACAAGAGCGCGTGCATGACCTCTGGGCTAGGCGCATGAGCGGCGCCTCTAGCCGGGCCGCGGCCAACCTCCCCTGGGATGCGGGGCAAGGCCGCCACCGGCGCTACCGGCCTGCTAACGAGCCTGGTGGTGCTGCAGCCAGTGGCGCGACAGGCGCGAGAACCCGAGGCAGGCCACGAGCGCCCATAGCCATGGCTTGGCCAGCAGCGCGCCGGTCGCGCCCTGATCCAGCGAAGGCAGCCAGGCGTTGCCGTAGATCGCGGCGGACACCAGCCCGGCCAGCGCAAGCAGTCCGAACAGCCAGGTTTCCAGGCGGTTGTCGGCCGCTCGTGCGGGCGGCTGCACGCGTTGCGCCATGCGGCGGGCGAAATCGGGCGGCAGCTGCGCCTCAGGCGGCTGCGCCAGCACGTGCGCCAGCAAGCGATAGCTGCGTACCCGGGGGTCGCCGGCGGGCGAGGCCACGCCGGCGCGCTCGTCGGCCAGGGCACGCTCCTGTGTGGCCCACTCGTTTTCATCGACAGGTGGCGAAAAAGGACGTTCGTGGTTCATACGGCAACTCCCAGCCGGCCTTCGAGCATCTCGCGAAGGCGCAGGCGCGCGCGGAACAGATGACTCTTGATGGTGCCGGAGGCCATGCCGGTGATCGCTGCGATCTCCGGGATGCTGGCCTCCTCCAGATGGTAGAGCGTGAGCACGGTGCGCTGCACCGGTGGCAGCGCATCGACCGCGGCATGCAGGCGGCGCGCGATCTGCGCGTCGCCGAAGGCCTGCTCCAGATCGAAGTCGTCGCCTACGTTCTCCACCGGCGAGGCCGCGCCTTCGTCGGCGGCAGGCTCCAGCAGCGGGATCCGTTTGCGCTGCAGATGGCGCAGCGCGATCGAGTAGGCCACCTGCCCGATCCACGACTTCAATGCGCTTTCGTAGCGGTACTGGTGCAGGCACTGGTGCACGCGCAGGAAGGTTTCCTGGCACAGCTCCCTGGCATCCTCGGGGTGGCGCACCATGCGGTAGATGATGTGCCAGCACAGGCCCTGGTAGTCGCGCACCAGGCGCTCGAATGCGCCGGACGCGCCGCGCAGTACGGCATCGACCAGCTCGCGGTCCGGATTGGGTGGGCGCGTATCCATCGCAGCTGGGATACGCGCGCAGGGCAAACGGTTGCAAGTGCCTTCGGCTGCAACCGTACCGGGGCCGGCCGTCTCTCTTGTGCCAAACCCGTCCACACTGGAGCAGGAACCATGAATCTCGGCGATCTCATCCCCATCACGCTGTTCATCTGCATCACCTACGCGATCAAGGTCATCGTCGATGCGCGGGTGCGGCAGAAGATGGTCAGCGTCGGCGGCTCGGAAGAGCTGGTGCGCTCGGTGCTGCAGAGCGAGGAGCTGCGGCGGCGGCATGCCTCGCTGCACTGGGGCGTGGTGCTGGTCGCGCTGGGCCTGGGCTTCGCGCTGATCCAGGCCTTCGGATGGCAGGACCTGACGCCCGGCCTGGTGGCCGTGCTGGCGGTCGCGACCGGGCTGGGCAATCTGGTGTTCTACGGCATCGCGCGCCGGTTGGGATGACCCTTCCCTGCTTCCTCTCCCCCCGCCGGGACGGGGAGGAAAAGCGTTGGTCAGTGCAGCACGAACAGCTTGTCGAAGCCGGCCACGCGCAGCGTGCCACGCAGCTCGTCGCGGGCGTTGACGATGCGGATCTCGGCGTGGTCGGCGCCGGCGTGCTCGCGCAGCAGCAGCAGCATGCCCAGCGCGGAGCTGTCCATGCGGGTCACTTCGCCCAGGTCGATCACGTAGCTGCGCGCCTTGAGGCCCGAGGCCAGGCAGGCGTCGTGGAAGTCGCGGTGCATGCTGAAGTCGAAGTGCTCGCCCAGGTGCAGGGTCAGGCAATCGGTGTCGCTGTCGTGGTGGACGTTGATGCTCATGGGTTGCCTCGAATTGGCGGAGCTTTCTCTGCCGTCAATCCCGCGAAAGCGGGAATCCATCTTGCTTGGCGCCGAAGGTCGAAACGGATTCGCGCGCTCGCGGGATTGACGCTCCCGGGAGCGGTGCTCCAGGTGGCTTGCTAGAACAGTTCGATCTCGCCGGCGTCCATCGAACTCTGCAGCGCCGGACCGCGCGAGCGCAGGCGGGCCTTTTCGCGCTGGACCGCCAGGCGGGCGCGTACGCGCTGTGCGCGGGCTTCCAGCGCCTCGGCGTCGATCCGGCTGCAGGCCAGCTCCTCGATGTCGCGGGTGCAATCGGCGGTGATTTCCTGCAGCTCGACCAGGCGCGTGCGCGTCTGCTGCAGCAGCTGGCTCAGGATGTCCTCGAACTGCAGCGAGCGGATCGTGGTGGACACGTCCGAACCCAGGCCGCGGTTGATCTCGACCACCTGGTCGGCGACCGCGTTGGTGCGCGCGTCGGACTCGGTGACGTGGGCCATCATCGCGTCGATGCCGCCCTTGGCCGACAGCGCAACGTTCAGGTCCTGGGAAGCCATGGTGCCGACCAGGCCGCGCAGCTGCTCCATCGCGGCGCGGGCGCGCTCGACGTGGCTGCCGATCTGCTCGTTGAACTGGTTGGAGTTGCTGGCCAGGTTGCGGATCTCGCCGGCGACCACCGCGAAGCCGCGGCCCGACTCGCCCGCGCGCGCCGCCTCGATCGAGGCGTTGAGCGCCAGCAGGTTGGTCTCCTCGGCGATGGTGTTGACGTTCTTCAGCAGGCCGAACACCGCGTCCATTTCCTTGGCCATGCCGTCGATGCGGTAGACGATGCGCAGGCTCTCGCGCGACATCTGCACGATCATGCCGACGAAGTGCTCGAGCAGGTCGCCGGTGCGCGCGGCGAAGTCCTGCACCGACACGCCGCCGTTCTGCACGTCGATGATCTGCTTGAGCAGCGACTGCTGCAGGCCGGTCTTCTGCGACAGGCCGTCGAAGCCGCCGCCCAGCTCCAGCACCGCGTCGCGCAGCAGGTCCAGCCCCTGGTGCAGCTCGCGGGTGGCGTGGCCCAGTTCGTCGACCAGCGCGCTGCGCACGTCCTCCATCGCTTCGCGCACAGGCGTGCTGTCGGCCTCGACGGGCACTTCGGCCGCGGCCTGCGCCGCGGTGCGGCGGGCCTCCACGATCCAGGCGGCGGCCAGCGCGATCACCAGCACGGGCGGCAGCCAGGCGGGATGCCACAGCAGGCTGACCAGCAGCGCCGCGGCGCTGGCCGAGAAGCCGATCAGGTGGCGGGTGTGGAAGAAGGAAAGGATGGCGTTCATGGAACTCTTCCGCGGTTCATAGGGCGACGCGCAACGCGCTGTCGATGGGTTGGCGCGCGAGCCTGAGCAGGCGCGCGGCGATCTGGTCCAGCGGCAGCGCCTCGCGGGCCGCGCCGAGCTTGAAGGCGGCGCCGGGCATGCCCCACACCACCGAGGAATCCTCGTCCTGCACCAGGGTGGCGGCGCCGGCCTGGGAAAGTTCCAGCAGGCCGCGCGCGCCGTCGTCGCCCATGCCGGTCAGCAGCGCGGCGATGGTGGCCTTGCCCACGCTCGCCGCCATCGAGCGGAACAGCACGTCCACGCTGGGCTTGTGGCGGTTCACCGGCGGGCCGTCGTGCAGGCGGCAGACGTGCCTGGCGCCGTCCCACATCACCAGCAGGTGCTGGCCGCCGGGCGCGATGTAGGCATGCCCCTGCTGGATCGGCTGGCCGTCGCGCGCCTCGCATACGCGCATGGCCGAGCAGCTGTCCATGCGTACGGCGAACGGCCCGCTGAAAGCCGCCGGGATGTGCTGGGTGATCACGATGGGTGGCGCGTCCGGCGGCATGGCTTCGAGCACCACGCGGATGGCCTCGGTGCCGCCGGTGGAGGCGCCGATGGCGATGATCGGGCTGCCACCGCGTGTGCCGGCCGACTGCGACAGCGGCAGCACGGCGTCGGCCGACAGCCGCGGTGCCACGTCCAGCTTGCGCACGGCCGTGCGCGAGCGCGGCCGGGAGCGCGCCGCGGCCTTCACCTTGGCGCAGATGTCGTGCGCGCTGTCGGCGAAGGTGCTGGCCAGGTCGCTGGAGGGCTTGGTGAAGAAATCCACCGCGCCCAGTTCCAGCGCGCGCAGAGTGACGTCGGCGCCCTGCTCGGTCAGCGAGGACACCATCACCACCGGCATCGGCCGCAGCCGCATCAGGTTTTCCAGAAAGGTCAGCCCGTCCATGCGCGGCATCTCGACGTCCAGCGTGAGCACGTCGGGATTCAACTGCTTGATCTTGTCGCGTGCGATCAGCGGATCCGGCGCGGTGCCGACCACCTCGATGCCCGGATCGGAGGCGAGCATGGTCGACAGGAGCTTGCGCACCAGTGCGGAATCGTCGATTACCAGAACGCGCACGCTCGTCATTTCTTGCTTCTCTCGGATTCGGGGATGGGCTGCTCGCGGCCCGCCCGGTCGTCATTCCCGCAAAAGCGGGAATCTCTTGCCCTGATGCACAAGGCGAAGTGGATTCCCGCTTTCGCGGGAATGACGCCGGGGAGCAGGACGCGCTCTAGAACAGCTCCACCTCTCCCTTTATCGGATCGTTTGCCAAACGCTTGAGGTAGTACCGTTCGCCGTCGACCAGCGCCGCATCGCGCGTGCCGCGCAGCTGGCGCACGCGCACCTTGCCGCTGGCGGGAAAGAACTGGACCTGGCGCGGGTACACGTCGCCCAGGTCCGAGGCCGCCACGTCCAGCTTCTCGGTGGCCAGGTAGCGCTCGACGAACTCGATGTTGCGCCGGCCGATGTCGGTCATCTGCGCCAGCACGCGGCCGCCGCCGAACACTTTCACCTCCAGGTCCTGGCGCTGGCCGCCGGCCTTGAGGATGGCGTTGATCAGCTGCTCCATCGCGTCGGAGCCGTAGCGCGCGGCGCGGCCGATCGCGGCCGACCAGCCATCGCGCTCGCCGACCGGCTCGGGCAGCATGAAGTGATTCATGCCGCCTACGCGCCGGCGCTTGTCGCGGATGCAGGCGGCGATGCAGGAACCGAGCACGGTGGAGATCATCTCCTCCTGCGTGCTCACGTAGTACTCGCCGGGAAGCACCTTGGCGGTCACGCATTGGTGGGTCGGATCCCAGAACCTGCGCAGATGCTCGAAACCGGGTAAGGCGGGTGCGATGGCCTGGCGGAAGGGCAGGCTCGCGACAACCTGGGTCATGCGGTCTTTTTCCGGTAGATGGTGCGGCCGATCAGTTCGAACTCGTCGGAGAGACCGTGCATGGATTCGGAATGGCCCAGGAACAGCGGGCCACCCGCGGGCAGCAGCCGGGCGAAGCGCTGGAACAGCTTCTGCTTGGTCGGCTGGTCGAAATAGATGATCACGTTGCGGCAGAAGATCGCGTCGAACGGTCCCTGCATCGGCCACTCGTGCAGCAGGTTGAGCGGCAGGATGGTGGTCAGCTCGCGCAAGCGCGGATGCACGCAGGCCAGGCCCGCGTACTCGCCTTCGCCGCGCAGGAACCACCGCCGGCGCCGCTCCTCGCTGACTCCCTCGATGCGCTCGAGCGGGTAGACGCCTTTCCGGGCCGTGGCCAGCGCCGCAGGCGAGAGGTCGGTGGCGAGGATCTTGGCGTCCACGCTGCGGCCGCAGCGTTCCAGCGCCTCGGCCAGGACCATGGCCAGCGAGTAGGGCTCCTCACCGCTGGAGCAGCCGGCCGACCAGATACGCAGGCGGTCGCCCTCGCGGCGCTTCTGCTCCAGCCAGCGCGGCAGCAGCTCGCTGGCCAGCGCCTCGAAGTGATGCACCTCGCGGAAGAACGCCGTGACGTTGGTGCTGATCGCGCTGGCCAGTTCGCCCAGCTCGCTGTCCGGATCGCTGCGCAGCAGCTCGCAATAGGCGCCGAAGCTCTTCATGCCCAGCGCGCGCAGGCGCCGCACCAGACGCCCCTGCACCAGCTGGCGCTTCTGCTCGCTGAGCGCGATGCCGCAGTGCTCATAGACGAAACCGCGCAGGAACTGGAAGTCGCCGTCGCCGAGCACCGGGCCGGCGAGGCCGGCCACACTGTCCTGGTCGGCGACCGCGCTCATGCTCAGAACTCTTTCCAGGCGCCCGCGTCGGCCACCGCGGCGACCGGCTCGGCCGCGCGCGCCCGCAATGGCGTGGTGTTGCGCACCGCGGCGAACACCGCCTCGGCCTCGGCCACCACCGTCGAACGGGCCTGCGCCGGAGCGGGAGCGGCCGGCGCCGCGTCGCCCTCGAGCCTGAAGAACGCCACCTGGCGGGCCAGCTCGCCGGCCTGCTCCTGCATGGCGCGGGCGGCGGCGGCGGCTTCCTCGACCAGCGCGGCGTTCTGCTGGGTCATCTCGTCCATCTGCGAGACGGCGTTGTTGACCTGGTCGATGCCGGCGGACTGTTCCTGGCTGGCTGCGGCGATCTCGGCGACGATGTCGGTGACCTTCTTGACGCTGTCGACGATCTCGGCGAGCGCCTTGCCCGACTGGTCGACCAGCTCCGAGCCGGTGCGCACCTTTTCCGCGCTGTCGTTGATCAGCGCCTTGATCTCCTTGGCCGCGCCGGCCGAGCGCTGCGCCAGGTTGCGCACCTCGGTGGCGACCACCGCGAAGCCGCGACCCTGCTCGCCTGCGCGTGCCGCTTCCACGGCCGCGTTCAGCGAAAGCAGGTTGGTCTGGAAGGCGATCTCGTCGATCAGGCTGACGATGTCGGAAATCTTGCGGCTGGAGGCGTTGATCTCCTTCATCGCCACCACCGCCTGCGAGGCCACCTCGCCGCCGCGCTCGGCCTGTTCGCGGGCGCCGCGGGCCAGCTGGTTGGCGTGGCTGGCGTTCTCGGCGTTCTGCTTGACGGTGGAGGTCATCTCCTCCATCGAGGAAGCGGTTTCCTCCAGGCTGGAGGCCTGCTCCTGCGTACGCTGGGACAGATCGTCGTTGCCGCGGGCGATCTGCTGGGCGGCGGTGCTCACCGCGCCGGAACCGTGGCGGACCTCGCCGACGATCGCCGAGAGGCGCTCGTCCATGGTGCGGAAGGCTTCCAGCAACTGGCCCAGCTCGTCGTTGCGCTTGACCTCGATGGCGTGACCGAGCTTGCCTTGGGCGATCTCGCGGGCGATGCGGCCGGCGTAGGTGAGCGTGCTGATGATCGAACGGCTGAGCGAGAGCGCCATGAGGACGGCGATCAGCAGGCCGGCGGCAAGCGCGCCGATGCTGATCGCTCGGATGATCCCGAAGCGTGCCACCTGGGCCTGATAGGTGTCCCGCGCCTCCTCACCCTGCATCTCGATCAGCTTGCTCAGCACGTCCAGGCGCATGAGCATCAGGGGCCGCACTTCCATTTCCAGCACATCACGTGCGCCGGCGTCGTGCTGGGCGAGAGCATCGGACATGTCCTTCATCGCGGCCACGTAGTCCGACTCTTCGGCCATGTACTTCTTGTACTGCGCGGCGACCTTTTCGCTCTTGGGGAAGGCCTCGAACTTCTTCTTCGCATCGGCGAAGGACTTCTCGTAGGTCCCGTGCTCGGCGATCTTCTGCTGGAGCAGGGCGGGGTTGTCCACGTGCGAAGCGGCCTCGCCCAGGACGATGAACTGCATCAGCGACGTCGAGCGCATCACGGCCGCCGTCTGCGCCGGCAGGATCTCCTGCTCGTACATCGCGGCCATGCCCTTGTTCTGCATCTGCATCGAGCCGATACCGATGATGGCGCCGGCAACGAGCATGGCCATCAGCATGCCCAGTACCAGCCGAAGCCGGTTGCGCAAGGTCAGTGCGGGAATCTTGAACTTCACTTTCGGGAGTTTCATCGGTCGGTCCTGTCAGGCCACGGCTTTAACGTCGACGGCCGCGGGCAAGGCGGCTTCCAGCATCTGCGCGTCCTGCGGCTGCAACAGCTTGTCCACGTCGAGCAGGAGCACCATGCGCTCGCCGAGGGCGGTCAGTCCCTTGAGGTATTCGGTATCTACGGTGGTGCCCATGTCCGGCACCGGGCGAATCTGGTCCGCTTCCACGTCCAGCACGTCGGAGACCGCATCCACGACCACGCCGAACAGTCGGCCGGCCACGGTCACCACGACCGTCACCGTGGTCGCGGTGTACTCCTCGCGCGGCAGTCCGAAGCGCAGGCGCAGGTCCAGCACCGGCACGATCGCGCCGCGCAGGTTGAGCACGCCCAACACGTAGGAAGGCGCCTGCGGAATGCGGGTCACCGGCGTCCAGCCGCGGATCTCGCGCACCGCGAGGATGTCGATCCCGTACTCCTCGGCGCCCAGCCTGATGGTCAGTTGCTGCACCGCGAGCGTGGCGTTGGTTTCTTCGTGCATGGGAGCTGTTACCTGGGATGGCGGACGCCTCGGACGCGTCCTCTTCGTTCAAGGATGTCGGCGTCCCGGGCCGGAACTTGAGCCGTGAGCCCGTCCCGGGCGGGACCGACCCGGACCACGCCGGCGCCCCCGGGCGCTCCTGCGCCCTGTCGGGGGCCATGGCCACGGCGAGGCGCGCGGAAACCGTCCGGGGCGGCGCCCGGGATGCCTCGGCCGCCCGTGGCGCAGGCCGCGCCGCCGAGACGGAAGTCCCGCACCGCGCCGCGGCGCAAGCCTCCTCGACCAGCGAAATGCTCCTGGCCGGGAAAGACCGTCGTTGCCCTTGGCGATCTGCTGCGCCGCCTTGCTCACCGCCGTCGAGCCGCGTTGCTGGCCACCGGCCGCGCGCTGGCGGAAGGGGGCGGCGATGGCCACGGCCGACTCGCCTTCATGGCGCATCGTGTATCGCCGGGCGCCGGCCTGCCGAAGGCAGCCGGTCCGCGGTCACGCCAAGGCGGCTCAGGCCGCCTTGCTGCGGCGGGCCAGGCGGGTCGCGCCGGCCACGTCCACGATCAGCGCCACCGAGCCGTCGGCCAGGATGGTCGCGCCGGAGACGCCCTGTACGCGTCGGTAATTGGCTTCCAGCGACTTGACCACCGCCTGCTGCTGGCCGACCAGCCCGTCGACGAACAGTCCCACGCGGCCGCCGTCGCCCTCGACCACGATCAGCAGGCCATCCTCGATCGCCTGCCGGGCACCGGCGCAGCCAAACAGCTGATGCAGGCGCAGCAGCGGCAGGTATTCGCCGCGGAAGCGGAACAGCTCGCCGCCGCCGGGCATCGTCCTGAGGGCGTCGGCCTTCGGCTGCACGCTCTCGACGATGGACACCAGCGGCACGATGTAGCGCTCCTCGCCCACCGCGGCGGTGAGGCCGTCGATGATCGCGAGCGTGAGCGGCAGGGTGATGGTGAACACGCTGCCCTGCCCGGCCTTGCTGCGGATGGTCACCGTGCCGCCGAGGTTGGCCACGTTGCGGCGGACCACGTCCATGCCCACGCCGCGGCCGGAAACGTCGGTGGTGACCGCCGCGGTGGAGAAGCCCGGCTGGAAGATCAGCTCGGCCACCGCCTCGTCGCTCATGCCCTCGCCGCTCTTGACCAGCCCGCGCTCGATCGCCTTGCGCACGATCGCGTCGCGGTTGAGGCCGGCGCCGTCGTCGGACACCTCCACCACGATGGTGCCGCCGCGGTGGAAGGCGTCCAGCTTGAGCGTGCCGGTCTCGTTCTTGCCGGCGGCGCGGCGCTTCTGGGGCGACTCCAGGCCGTGGTCGATGGCGTTGCGCACCAGGTGCACCATCGGGTCGCCGATCTTCTCCAGCACCGTCTTGTCCAGCTCGGTCTGCTCGCCGTGCAGTTCGAGCTTCACCTGCTTGCCGAGCTTCTGGCTCAGGTCGCGCACCAGCCGCGGGAAGCGATTGAACACCGAGGCGATCGGCAGCATGCGGATGCCCATCACGCTTTCCTGCAGCTCGCGCGCATGGCGTGCCAGCTGGGTCAGCCCCTGTTGCAGCAGCGCCACGCGCGAGGGGTCGAACTCCTCGCGGAAGGTGTCGAGCATGGCCTGGGTGATGACCAGCTCGCCTACCAGGTTGATCAGGCCGTCGATCTTGTCGATCGCCACGCGCACCGAGCTCGATTCGGCATTGGCCTCGCGCGTGCCGCGCGCGGCCGCCTCGGCGATGCTGGCCGGCGCCGGCGGTGCGGCTGGCGTCACCACGGCGCTGGGCCTGGGTTCGATGGCCAGGTCGCACTCGTCCTCGACCCAGTCGAATACCGCTGCGATGTCTTCGCGCCGGACCGGCGCCTTCAATTCGATCGACCAGCCCAGGTGGCATTGCGCCGGATCGAGTTTGGCCAGCGTCGGCAGGCGCGACAGGTCGGCCTCGACCACCAGCTCGCCCAGCCCGGCCAGTTCGCGGATCAGGCGCAGCGGATCGTTGCCGCCGGCGAGCATGCCCGCGTGCGGATGGAAGCGGATGATCCAGGCCTCGGCCTGGTCGCTGGCGCGGCGCCCCTGCGCGGCAGGCGCGGGCGCGGCCCGCCCCATCATCGCCGCCAACTCGCCGCGCACGCCGTCGGAGGTGGCGTCGTTGAGCGGCGCCCCGGCCTTGGCGCGGTCGAACATGCCGCGCAGGCAGTCCACCGAGCGCAGCAGCAGCTCGATGATCGGCTTGTCGATGGCGCGCTTGCCGCCGCGCACCTCGTCCAGCAGCGACTCGGCCTCATGGGTGAAGGAGGCCATCTCCGGGAAGCCGAAGGTGGCCGCGCCGCCCTTGATTGAATGGGCCGCGCGGAAGATGGTGTGCACCAGCTCCCCGTCGCCGCCCTCGTCCAGCGCGAGCAGCGAGGATTCCATCGTGTCGAGCCCTTCCAGGCTCTCCTCGATGAAGACTTGTTGGAACTGCGCCAGGCCGCCCGTGCTCATCGCCTACTCTCTCTGCTCTTCGGATCAGCCGAGCACGCGCTTGACGGTGGCCAGCAGCTGCTCCGGGTCGAACGGCTTGACCAGCCAGCCGGTGGCGCCGGCGGCCTTGCCTTCCATCTTCTTGTCCGTGTGCGACTCGGTGGTCAGCATCAGGATCGGCACGCCCTTGTAGTTGGGCCGCGTGCGCAGTTCGCGCACCATGCTGATGCCGTCCATCACCGGCATGTTGACGTCGGCCAGCACCAGGTCGAAGCCATTGGCCGAAGCCGCGTCCAGCGCGAGCTGGCCGTTCTCCGCCTCGGTCACTTCGTGGCCGGCCCCGCGCAGGGTGTAGGCCACCATGCCGCGCATCGAAGCCGAATCGTCCACCGCAAGAATCTTTGCCATCGTCTTTCCTCGTTTGCGTTACGCCGGCATCGCTGCCGGAAGATCCAATGCCTTGACCAGGCCCAGCGTGTCCGCCGCCTCGCACAAGGTCGCGCTGGCGCCGCGCCAGCTCACCGCGCAACCGCGCGCGAGCGCCTCGCGGCGGAACAGCGTCAGCAATTGCAGCGCCGCGGTATCCACGCGTTCGACCGCGCGGCCGTCGATCCGGGTCGCCGGTGCGTCCAGCGCACCGAGCAGATCGCCCAGCAATGCCGTCTGTGCCGCCATGCGGCAGTCCGCCGGCAGGCCGATCTCGACCGTGGCCGGCGCGCCGTGTTCTCGTTTGCTGCCCATGCTTGCCTCCGCTACGTACCGGCCCCTGCGTAGGGCTTTATCGGCGCGATGCCGGGGGGCTTTAGCCGGTTTCAGCGATGGCCCGCCATCCGCGCATGGCCGCCGCATTCAAGTTATCGTCCGCCCGGCCGATGCCTTTACCGACTGCACGGAACCGGCCCTTCCCGGCCGGCAGGCAGGAGAGCGCGTGATCATCCAACCCACCAGCCTCGCCGCGATGACCTGGGCGGGTGCCGCCTCCGGCACCGCCGCGGAAAGCTGGCGCGTGGGCGCCATGCTGTCCGCGCGCCCGCTGGGCATGGGCGAGCAGGGCCGGATGGTGCTGCAGATCGGCGCGCTCACGGTGGAAGCCGATCCGCTGGGCATTCCGCTGCCCTCGCAGTTCCAGGTGCGCGTGCTCGCCATGGGCAACCCACCATTGCTGGAGATCATCGCCGGCGCGGGCGCCGATCCACTGGTACAGCGCGCCCTGCGCGAACGCCTGCCGCAGCAGAACGGCTATGCGCCCCTGCTGGCCACGCTGGGCGCACTGGCGCAGCGCCCGGTGGTGCGCCAGTTGCCGCCGGAGGTGCGTGCCGCGCTGGCGTTGCTGGACCAGGGCGTGCGCACGCCGCAGGACCTCACCCGCGCCGACGGCTTGCGTGAAGCGATCGCGCGCAGCGGCCTGTTCCTGGAATCCGAGCTGGCCCAGCCGCGCGCCAACCCGCTGCCGCTCGGCGAGGAGGACTTCAAGGGCGTGCTGCTGCGCCTGGCGGCCCTGCTCGACCGCCAGCCGCGCCTGCCTGCCCACGTGCCGGCCAGCGGCGCCGACACGCCGCCGCCGCTGCGCCAGCGCGGCCTGCAGGCGCAGCCGCGCGCTCCCCTGCCCCTGCCGTTGGCCGAAGCGCCGACCGAGGATGACGTCGGCCAGTTGCTCGCCCGCCTGCGCGGCGACGTCCATGCCGCGCTCGCCCGGATCGAAATCGCCCAGCTCGACGCCGCCGCGGCACAGGCGTGGATGATCGAGATTCCCCTACAGGGCGCGCACGGCCGCGACGTGCTGCAGATCCACCTCGAACATGGCCAGGACACGGAGGCCGGCGGCCACACCTGGACCCTGGGCTTCGCCCTCGACCTGCCCGCGCTGGGCCCGGTGCAGGGCGAGCTGCAACTGCGCGACCTGCGCCTGAACGTGCGCCTGTGGGCCGAGCGCAGCGCGACTACCGAGCGGCTCGAACGCCAGTTCACCCCGCTGCGCCAGCGCCTTGCGGCCAGCGGCCTGCAATTGGACCAGCTGAGCTGCCAGACCGGCCTGCCGCAGGGCCACGGCCAGGCCAGCGCGCTGCTGTTGAAGGCCACCGCGTGAACCCCGGCCTTCCTGCGCCGCAGCGCCGCGTCACCCTGCGCCTGGCCGGCCCCGAAACCAGGACCGCCCCGCTGCCGCCCGAGGCGCTGGAGCTATTGCTGGCCCGCGCCCGCGCGCTGGGCCTGTCGCTGCACCACGACCCCCAGGTCGCCTCGATCCTGGCTACCCTGCGCCTGCGCGACGACGTGCCGGTGCTGCTCTACGCGGCCGCCGCCGCGGTGCTGGCCAGCGTCTACGACGCGGCGCAAGAATAGGCCGCCAGGGCGCGGGGGCGGCAATCGCTGCTCGTCCGGCAAGGCGGCTGTCAGCGCGAAGTCAGGACGCTCCTGACGTTTCGTCCACGTCGCGTTCGCTATTTGTCGAGCCCGGTGTTCCAGGGGACGAACTTGCGATGTGCAGCAGAGGCATGAGGCGTCTGGCGGTGACCGCTTGGTCCGTGCTGGCGTGTCCTTTGGTGGCGCACGCCACGACGGCACAGGCGCTGGCCAGCCAGGGCAACGGCCACGGCGTGCCGGCGTGCCAGTCGTGCCATGGCGCCGACGGCGGCGGCCAGGCGGCTGCGGGATTCCCGCGGCTGGCCGGGCTGGATGCCGCTTACCTGCGCAAGCAACTGGCCGACTACGCTGCCGGCACGCGGCTGCATGCCGTGATGCAGCCGATCGCGCGCGCGCTGTCGGCGGACGAGCGCGCCGCGGTGGCGGGGTACTACGCGCAGCTGCCGGCACCCCGTCCGCCCGCGGCGCCGAAGCTTCCGGCGGACGGACCCGGAGCGATGCTCGCCATGCGCGGCCGGTGGACCGACCGCGTACCCGCCTGCGAGCAGTGCCACGGCCCCGGAGGCATCGGCGTGGGCGCGCATTTCCCGCCGCTGGCCGCACAACCGGCCGCCTACATCGCGGCGCAGCTCACGGCCTGGCAACGGGGCGAGCGCCGCAACGATCCGCTGGAGCTGATGCGGCACCTGAGCCGTGCGCTGAGTGCGCAGGACATCGCCGCCGTGGCGCAGTGGTTCGCCGCACAACCAGCCACGCGCGGCGACACCCCATGACGCGCCTGCCGGCCCTTGCCCTGCTCGCCCTGGCTGCGCTCGGCGCCGGCGTCGGCCATTGGCTGCCGCTGGCCCGTGCCGCCGATGCGCGGCCAGCCGCCGAGGGGCGCCAGCCCGCCTTCGTGCCGCCGCCGGAGTCGGCGATCCCGCCGGGCCCCTATGGCGACATGGTGCGCCTGGGCCGCGAGATCTTCCGGCACACCCGCCAGAACGCGCCCGCCTACGTGGGCAACGGCTTGGACTGCGCCAACTGCCACTTGGACGCCGGTCGGCTGGCCGGCTCCTCGCCGCTGTGGGGCGCCTACGGCATGTACCCGCAGTACCGCAAGAAGAACGGACACGTGAACAGCTACGGCGAGCGCCTGCAGGGCTGCTTCATGTACAGCATGAACGGCAAGGCGCCGCCGCTGGACGACAAGGTGATCGTGGCGCTGGAAACCTATTCCTACTGGATGGCGCAGGGCGCGCCGCTGGGCGTGAAGCTCCCGGGCGCCGGTTATCCGCGCGTGCCCGCGCCGGCCAAGGCGCCCGACTACGCCCGCGGCCAGGCCGTGTTCGACCGCGACTGCGCGCTCTGCCACGGCGCCGACGGCCAGGGCCAGCAGGTCGCCGGCCGCTACGTGTTCCCGCCGCTGTGGGGCAAGGACTCGTTCAACTGGGGGGCCGGCATGCACGAGCTGGACAAGGCCACCGCCTTCATCAAGGCCAACATGCCGCTGGGGCGCGGCGGCATGCTGAGCGACCAGGACGCCTGGGACGTGGCGATGTTCATGGACGCCCACGAGCGCCCGCAGGATCCCCGCTACACCGGCGACCTCGCCGCCACCCGCAAGGCCTTTCACGATACCCCCATGTCGCTCTACGGCCGGCGCGTCAACGGCCACCTGCTCGGCTCGCAGCCCGCACGCTGAGGGAGACGTCAGCCATGCACCTGGCGTCCTACCGGCCAGCCGCGGCCGCCAGCCTTGTCCGGTGCTTCACATACCTTTCCTACACTGGACGGGCGCCTTTCGCAGGCAACCGTTCGAATGGAGGTCGAAATGTCCTACAGCAAAGCCACCGCCATGTCTGATGAGCTCGCAACGTCACCCGCTCGCAAGGTATTGCTGTGGAGCGGTACCGCGCTGTTCCTGCTGGCCGCTTGCGCCATCGCCGTGGTGCTGGCCAACCGCAGTCCGACGCCGGACCCGCGCCTGGCTTACCCACGCATCCAAGCCGCCGGCGGCGTGCTGCCGGTGGGTCCGCACGCACTGATGCCCTCGACCACCACCGACCATCGCCTGTATGTGGACGTGGACGGCGACGGCCGCGAACGCGGCGGCGTCAACGCGCGCCTCCACACCGCCGCCAAGCTGCTCAACCTCTACGCGCTCGCCGGCGTGCCGGACGACAAGGTGCACCTGGTCGTGCTGTTCTACGGCAAGGGCGTGGACCTGGCCCTGTCCGACGAGGCCTACCAGGAGAAGTTCGGCCACCCCAACCCCAACGCCGACGTCATCAAGCAACTCCGCCAGGCCAACGTGTCGATGGTGGTCTGCGGGCAGGCGCTGGGCCACCAGAACTTCGTCACCTCCGACATCCGCCCCGGCATGACGCTGGCGCTCTCGGCCCTGACCGCACGCGAGGAACTGCAGGCCGTGGGCTATGGCGAGGTGCCCAAGGAGCCCGAGTAGCGCTCGCCCGCAGGGCCTGCTGCGCCAGATGACAGCCGGAGGGCCCGTCCGGCGGGCGCCGGGGCTTGTCCGCCCCGTGGCTATTGTTGCCAGCAGGTGGCGGTCTGATCGTTGCCGCCGGCGTCGGACGCCGATTTGACGTTTTCGCTGGTCACGCTGATCGATGCGCAGGTGGTATCCCGCGCCTGCGGCGATCCCGACGCGGGGCTTGCGGTGAGCTTGTACGAAGTGGACAGCGCGCCGGACGTGCCTGCGGCCAGGGCGATCGCGTAGAACCCCCCTGGCGAGGTAGCCGGCAGGGCGTTGCAGCCGGCCGGCGGCGACGTGGAGTTGACCTTGCTGTAGTCGAACGTCTGCGCGTAGCAGCGCTCCAGTATCCCCTGGTCCAGGGAAAACGCCGCGTAGGCGTCGGACCGCCGGCTACGCTGGGCGTAGCGCAGGTAGTTCGGAATCGCGATCGCCGCGAGAATGGCGACGATCGCGACCGTAACCATCAGTTCTATCAGGGTGAAGCCGCGCCGGCCGGGTCTGGCCGTCGGGGCCAGGACCAGCGTGTCGAGGGCGCATGGGGTTGTAGCGGTCATCGTCTGCCTCACTGGATCTGCCACCAGCCGACGCGGCCGGACTTGTCGCCAATGGTCGGTACGGCCTTCAGCCCGTTGGCGGTACTGATGATCTGAAGGTTCGCGCCACTGCCGGTCCGCATGGTCGTCGGGGCGGCCGCATAGGCGTTGGACACGAACACGCCCGTGGGATTCTGCCCGTTCACGGTATTGCCCGGTCCCACGCTGGCGCCGCCGTTGAGCCCGATCGCGGCCCGGGAGAACGGGCCACCGGTGCCGTAGGCCACGTTCATCAGGTAGGACGTCGGCAGGCCGCATATCGAGCCGGTGCCGCCCGGAGGTACGTTGATGGTAAAGAGCACGCCACCGCTTTCCACCTGCGAGTCGGTATACGACCTGGCGCCGCCACCCAGCGGCGTGAGATCGAAATACCAGCCCTCCTGCGGCGACAACGACAGCGTGGCCGGCGGCGGCGAGGGATTGTTGATGGTGATGGGCGAATAGGTCAGGTTGACCGTGTTGTTGCTCGACAGGATCACCGGCGTGCTGGTCGAGCCGCTCGTAAAGGTACTGAGCGACAGGGTCTGTGCCTGCAAGTTGCTGCGCGTGTAGGGCATCGTCGGTGCGGTGCCCGAGGGATAACTGCTCAGGTCGCTGCTGTTGTCCCACACGCCGTAGAAGCTCTGCGGGTTGGTCGTGGTGAGGTCGCCGGTGACGAAGAAGCGCCCTGTGCCGAAGTAGACCATCAGGCCGAGTTCGGTCGGGAAATTGGGATTGGGCGTCAGCGACGGCGTGGAGGTGATGGGCTGCGGGTTGCCCGAGCTGTCGCGTGCCTGGAACAACAGCTTGACGGTCCAGTTGGACGGGTTGGCGTCGCTGATGTTGATGGCCCACAGGTTGCCCTGCAGGTCGCCTGCGTAGGCCATGTCCGCGGGCACGCCCACCAGCCCGCTGGAATTGGCGGCCGCCACGCCCGACAACCCGTTCGGCAGGCTGCTGCTGCAGGCGCTGGCCGGCACGCCGGAGGCCGAGCACAGGTTGATCTTGGCGATCACGCTGCCGTCGGACGCGTTGACGGCATAGAAGATCGGCTGTTCGCTGGCGCTGTTGTAGCCGTTGCCGAACAGCACGGCGAAGCCGTTCACCTTGGCGTTATTCGAGCTATCGGTCACCGTGACGGCATTGGAGCGCACGATGACGGGCGTGCCGTAGCTGAGGCCCATGCCTGCGTCGGTGAATTCCCACTTCACCGCGCTCGCGACACTGGTGTCGGAGGTGAAGCCCGCAGGGTTGGTGACGTCCAGCGCGTAGACGCTCTTGCCGCCGGCGTTTTCCCCACCCACCAGCAAGGTGTGCCAGTTGCCGTCGGAGAGCAGCGCATCGCCCACCTGCGGCGAGCCATCGACGAAGAACTGGTGGTGGTAGTAGTAGAGCGGATCGGTGAGCGCATAGAGATTTCCGAACACCGCGTTCGGGATGAAGGCCATCTGCTCGTTGCCGGTCGCCGCCGAAACCCCGTGGAGCATGCCGTCGTTGGCGCCGAAATAGAGCATCGGCGTGCGGCTGGCGTTGTTGGTCACGAAGGTCTGGTAGGAACCGTCCGGGAAATAGCTGGACGGCGGCCCGACGAAGGCGGGCGAACTGTCGACCACGTCGCCGAGCAGGTGCGCGCGGTTCCGGAACGGGCCGCCGCTGGTCTGTTCCTTCGCGTGGCTGCCCCTGAGGTAGTCGACGCGTATCTGTCCGTTGCTGTCGGAGGGTTGCAGCTGCCCGCGCAGGGTGGTCGAGAGGTTGCTCCACTGGAATGGCACGCCGACCGGCGCCACGGTGCCCGAACTGTCCGTGTGATAGGGATCCCAGGTGGCGATGTTGCGTGCGGTTCCCTGGATGTCCAGTTGGGCCTGCACGCTCCAGGTCGGCGTGCTGCTGATCACGGCGCCGGTGCTGATGCTGTATTCGTCCAGGTCGCCGATCCACGCGTTGCCGGTGGAGGCGCCCGGGGTGAACGTGGCCTGGTAGACCATCGAGTTCGCGTTCAACGAGGTGGAATTGGCCGCCGCGGAGCTCGAGGAACTGTTCTGGCTGGACACGTTGGCCAGGATCGCCTGCAGGTCGGTCACCAGCGCGGCCGGGCTGGTGGCCTTGAAATACTTGTCCGGGCTGGCCGAGGCGGTGCCGCCGGCTACGGCCATCGCCGCCAGCGTGGCAGCCGCCTGCGGGTTCTTGCTGGGGTCGACGCCGGCGCCCAGGCCGATCACGTAGGTCTGGATGCCGGCCTGATTGAGGGCCTGCAACTGGCTGATGGTGTCGGTCAGCGCCTGGTCGTTGGTGGTCTTCAGCGACCCGTCCGTGTTGAACGTGGCCGTGACGCCGTAGCCGCTGGCCGATGCGCTGCCGAGGGGCGGCCAGAGCTTGTTGGCCAGGTCCTGCGTGGGCAGGCCATCGGTGATCAGGACCACGTACTGCTTGGGCTGCGCGCATCCATTGCTGCTGGTGGGCAGGCTGCTTTTCAGCGTCGCCTGGGCGCCCTTCAGCAATCCCGCCAGCGGCGACTGCACGGTCAGCGCCTTGATTTCGCTCGAGGAGCCGCTGTTCGTCTCGGGCTTCAGCGACGGCGTGAAGGCCGCCACCGCCGTATTGACCGAGCTGGTAGTGGGCGACAGGCCCGCCGTGGTCATTTTCACCACGGTAGTGCCGGTGGTGGCCGAGGCGGTGGAATAGAAGCCGAAGCCACGCTCGGCATAGATCACCTGCGTCGAATAGGGAACGTAGCCCGCGTTCGTCGGATTGGTGGAGAAGCCGCCGTTGTTGGGCGAGCTGCTGTCGTAGCCCACCGAAATGCTGCCGCTGTTGTACTGGGCAAGCGTGAAATTGGGCGGGAACGGCGAACTGGGATCGCCACCGCTCCTGTTGTAGGTGTCGAAGACGCCCGACAGCCCACTGGCGTACAGGACGTCGTTGATGCTCGGATCGTCGCTGGAGGCGGCGATCAACATATAGGGGTAGCCGCCGATGGTCCCGCCATACAGGCTGTCGATCGATGAGCAATTGCTCCGGACGCTGGACGAAGCACTGCTGTACTTGTAACAGGGATTGGCGATGTAGCGCGTCCCCAACGGCGGATTCGTGTTCGAGGCCGAAAATTTGAACCCGCCCTCGGGCGACATCAGGTACACCCACGTGGTGTAGGTGGAGGAACTGGGCGCGCTGTAGTCCATCAACGCGAAGTCGGTGCTGGGCATGTACTGCTGCAGGATCGCGCTGATGCCTGCCTTGGCCACGTTGAGCCGGCTGGCGCTGTTGTCGTACTGCGTGCCGCCGCTGCTGGTGTCGTACTCGGCGCCGCTGCTGTTGACGGTATAGGGCGCAAGGACCGTGCTGCTACCGGCCGGTACGGCGCTGCCGGCATTGAGCGGCGGTGTGAAACCGCTGGGCACCGTGTAGTCGACCGGTGAACTGGACGAGCTCAGCGAGGACAGGCCCGTGCTGCTGCCGAAGGCGCCCGAACCGGTCATGATCGCGCCGCTCAGGTCGCCGTCCATCGACTGCGAGTTGCCGAGCGCGAACAAGACCTGTGGATGCACCGGCTGCGCGACGGTCAACGGGATCTGCGAGATCGGCAGTGGCGAGGCGGTCGCCGCGCGGGCGGCCGGCGAAAGGCTCAATGCGCCGCAGAAGAACACGCCCACAGCCGCAACGAACACGGTGTTGAGCGGACGAAGGACGCGGGGCTTAGCGATGGTCATGGCGATGATCCGCAGTCATGGTTTCTGGTAGAGCGCCTGCAGCATCACCACACCGTGGTTACCCGGACCCACGACGCGAGCGGTAATGCGGAAAACCCTCACGACACTGCCGCCCTTGGCGCGGACCGAGGGCAGCATTTCGATCATGTACTTGCACTCGCTGACTGCCGGCACCGAGGCGCCGCACAGCGTGGAAGAAGACGCAAAATTGGACGCGCTCTTCCAGGGCAACGGCTTGCTGGCGCCGTAGTTGCTGGCGTTGAAGAAATACATGCCCCCGGTGTTGCCGTAGTACGCAGACGGCGCCGAGGAAATCGCGCCGCTGTTCAGTCCGCTGATGACGCCGGTCAGTTCGCTCTCGGCGGCCTGCAACGCGATCTGGCTGACCGCGGCGTTGGTGGCCATGCGCGTCTGCGAGCTGATCTGCTCGATGATGAGCAACGACGCGATCGTGAGGACCAGGAGCAGGATCAACACCACCGGAAGCACGATGCCGTCCTGCCGCGGCGCATGCCCGCGCGAAATGCTCATAGCGTGTCGTTCCGGGGGTTGATGGTCATGCTGAACACATGGCGCAGACGCGTGTCGGCCGGCACCGTGATCGCAGCGTTGAGCAGCTGGTAGGTCTGCGGTCCGCTGGGCATGGGCGCGGACCCGAGGGGCCCCTCGACCAGGAAGCCGAGCCTGACCGTGGTGACGGCGGTCCAGTCGGTGACGCCGCTGGCGTCGAAGTACTCGGTCGCCTGCGACGCAGGGCCGGTGCCGTACAGGGCCTTCATGGCGATCACGCCCGGCACCATTTCGGTGACGGTCCAGGTAGCGCCGGAGGCCGCGCCGCTGGCCGGCAGCGTCATCACGCCGCGGAACAGGGCGCTCTGGCCGGAATCGCCCTTGCCCACGAAAAACACGGTCTGCTGCAGCGGAATGATCTGGGAATCCTTCGGATAGGCCGGCGTGCCGTTCGGCCCGCTGCTGAAGGCCAGGCTGGTGCCACTGATGCTGGTGATCTCGAAGGCGGAACTCTTGCCGCAGTCCGAAATGGCCACCATCTGCGGACCGCCGCCGTTAATCTTGCTGAGCTGGCTGACATCGTTGACGAGGATCGGGCTGCCCAGCACGGGAGCCTGTACGCCGATGGGCGAGGCGCCCGGGGCCGCCCCGATCATCGAGATCACGTCGCTGCCCTGCTCCGCACCGCCAGCCTTCACCAGCGAGGCGTCCAGGGTGGGCGTCCAGTCCTTGGCCGTGGTGTCGTTCGCGCTGTTGTCCACGACCTGCGTGGGGACGGTGCCTGTGAAACCCTTCACGCTGCTGGTGGTATCGAAGGTCAGGGGCGTGGCATGCGTGCCGATGTAGGAGACGATGCCGCTGCTGATCGCGCCGCAGCCCACGAAACCCGTGCCGCGCGCCACCGGCGAGATGACCGCCGAAATCGCATTGTCGGCGTCCTGGATCAGCGCCTGCGCGGACGAGTTGCTGTAGACCTGCCGTTCGGCCACGAAGATCACGATTACGCCAGCGGCAACGACCAGGCCGATCGCCATCGCGATCATCAGCTCGATCAGTCCGAACCCCTTTACACGGCGGGTTGTGGGTTTCGCTCTCATAGCACGGTAACCAGCGTGAAGGTCGGGTTTGCCGCGGTCTTGCTTGCGCCGAACGCGGACTGCGCGGGCCGGTCGCTCCATTGCACCAGCACGGTGACCGTGCTGCCTCCGGTTCCGGTGGCGACGCTGACCGAGCCCAATCCCGAGGGAAGATCCTTCTTCAAGCCGGTCTGCCACTGCCAGATGTCGTAGGCGGCCATCTGTGCCGATGTGCAGAGCTTCACGCCACAGTCCGGCGACGGGGCGGTGGTCGACGGCGCGGTCAAGCTGGCCGTATAGGCGCTGGAGGTCTGCGCAGCCACGGCGTTCGCGCGAATGCGATCCACCATGTCATAGGCGTATTGCACGGCCTGCTGCTTGAGGTAGTTCGAGCTGGCGCTGCGGGTAGCCGTGAGCAGGGTGCCGGCGACGCCCAGCATGCCCAGCGAAACGACCACTACCGCCACCAGCACTTCGATCAGGGTGAAACCGCGTTGGGCTCGTTGCATGTTCACACCGCTCAGGGACAGGTCAGCGCCGAGCCGTCGGGCGCGGCGCCGGGAACGGAAGACGACTGGATGTATCCGGTGGCGTTGATCTGCACCGCCCTGGCCTTGGACGCGCCGCGCGAGTCGCACACCACCAGGGTCTCGTTGCCGGTCGTTATGCCCGGCACCAAACCCAGCGCATTGAAGTCGAAAGACGTGCTGCCGTGCACGGCAGTGATGGTCGGCGTCGTCCCCGAGGATTTGAGCGCATGCGTGGACAGCTGCGTCGCCACGGAGGCACTGCTGGGGACCGTGATGGCCTCCCAACCGCTCGCCCAACTGCCGGAGGGACAGGAGGTACCCGTCGGACTGGCGGTTCCGGCGCACAGGGATGCCGGCTGGTCCAGATCCAAAGCCTGATTCCGGGTGTAATGGAGTGCCGCGACCAGGCCGTCGACGAGGCTGTCGCGGCGCCCGTTCATTACGTAGGTTCGCAAACTCGGCAGCGCAATGGCTGAAAGAATGGCGACAATGGCGATTGTCACCATCAATTCGATAAGCGTAAAACCGTAAATCGGCAATCGCCATTGGCGGCCGGGCATTTTCATCGATCCCCCCATTTAATCGACCCAGGCCGGTATCTGCCTTTCTGGGCGCGCCTTTTGCGACCTTGGAGCGCCATGGGCGCCGGTGGCCAGCGAAGGCGGAGTCATTATGCATGGCGGGTACATCGCGACTGCCGACCATTCGTCGGAATTTCGCTACCGCTGGTCGGGCAGGAATTTACGCACGCAAAATCATGGAGGACTCGCGCGAAATTGTTTGCGATTTACGTATTTTCATACGCAAGATCGAATGCCAAGGCGGCCGAGGCTGGCAAGCCCGTTCCAGCGAACAGCATGCGAACCGTGACGTTCGATTCTTCCCCGTCGGAGGTTGCCCAGGGTGGCTTGGCCGGAGGTTCGGTCGTTCCGCCCAAGAGCGCCTCCGCCTGCCGGCGCCTTCCCCCGGCGTCCGCGGGGAAGGATTCGCGCCTTGGGAGCGCCGATACCGGACGTCGCCGGTGTCACGCCCGCCGGAGCGGCGCGGATACGCGTGGCGGCAGCGGAAGGATTCGGCCGCCGTATCGACCGGTCAGGCCGTCTCGGTCTGCGGCAACCGGCACAGGCGCCGTACGTCGAGCAGCGCGACGAAGCCGCCTTTCCACGGCAGCACGCCGGTGACCGGGTCGTCGGTGCGTACCGCGCGCCCGGGCGGTGGCGGGGCGACGGCGACGTCCGGGACGAGCAGTTCGCCCACCGCGTCCACGCGCAGCCCGATCCAGTACGTGGCATGGGTAAGCATCACCACGCGAACGTCCTCACTGTCCGCGTCGCAGGGAGGCAGCCCGAGGCGGCGGCGGCCGTCGAGCACCGGCACGACGCGGCCGCGCAGGTGCCGTACGCCGAGCAGGTCGGCGGCGGCGCCGGGGACAGGGGTCACCTCGCCCATGCGGATCACCTCGCTCACCTGCGCCAGCGGCGCGGCGTAGGCCTGGCCGTCCAGTTGGAAGGTCAGCCAGTGCGCGGCGGTCGAAGAGATGGCCGGAGAAGTCATGGCCTTGAGGCTCCAGGAGGGTGGCGCGGGCTCATTTGCCGCGCTCCGGGGTGACGATCAGCGGGGGCTCGGCGATACGGATCGGGCGGGCCTGCGCGGAAGCATCGCGCGGCGCGCCGGCCTCGAGCAGGTTGGCCGCCGGCAGCAACGCGGTATCGGCCGCGGGCATCGCCGGAGCGGTGGACGCCGCCCCGGCGAGCTGGCCGGCCTGCTCGGCGTCGCCCGAATAGCGCACCGGTGTCGCGTGGTCGCTCAGCACCACCACCAGCACGCGGCGGTTGCGGTTGCGCCCTTCCGCGGTGGCGTTGTCGGCGGCCGGGCGGAACTGCCCCCAGCCGATGATCCCCAGCCGGTCGGGGCTGACCCCGCTCTCGCTGAACAGCCGCGCCACGCTGGCGGCGCGCGCGGCGGAGAGTTCCCAGTTGGACGGATAGACGGCCGTGTTGATCGGCTTGTCGTCGGTATAGCCCTCGACACGCAGCGGATTGCCGAACGGCGCGAGGATGCCGGCGAGGCTGCTCAGCACGGCATCGGCCGGGCGCGAAAGCTGCGCCACGCCGCTGGGGAACAGGATGTCGGTGCGGATCTCGATCTCCAGCCAGTTGGGGTTGCGCCGCACCACCACCTGCTGTTTGTCGATCAGCGGCTGCAGCGCCTTTTCGACCTGGTTCTGGATGCGCGTGAGGTTGGCCTGGCGCTGTGCCTCCTGGGCGGCCTGCACCTCGCGCAGGGTTTCGTGCGGCGCGCGCTGCGCGACCGCGCGCAGCGGCGCCGGACGCAAGGGGATCGGCACCGCGATCGGCGCGGTGGCGGCACCGGGCTGGCCCGGCGGCGTGGCGATGGCCGGGTCGACGTTGTGCGGCTTGGCCCGTTCGGCCGGCATCGGCGCGATCACGTGGCTGGAGCCGTTGAACGCCTCGATGATCGACTCGGACATCACGCGGTACTTGCCCTCGTTGACCACCGACACCGCGTACATCACCACGAAAAAGGCGAGCAGCAGGGTCATCAGGTCGGCATAGGGGATCGCCCACGCCTCGTGGTTGATGTGGTCCTCGTGATGCTTGCGCTTCACGACAGGTAGCCTTGCAGCTTGGCCTCGATCTGCCGCGGGTTGTCGCCCTCGGCGATGCAGACCAGCCCTTCGACGAGGATCTCGCGCATCTGCGTCTGCTTGCGCACCAGGCCCTTGAGCCGCGCGGACATCGGCAGCATCAGCAGGTTGGCCAGCCCGACACCGTAGATGGTGGCGACGAAGGCGGCGGCGATACCGTGGCCGAGCTTGCTCGGGTCGGCCAGGTTCTGCATCACCGCCATCAGCCCCATCACGGCGCCGATGATGCCCATCGTGGGCGAGTAGATGCCGGCGTTCTCGAACACCTTGGCGGCGACCAGTTCGTTGTGCTCGCGCGCCTCCAGTTCCACTTCGAGCACGCCGCGGATGGCGTCGGGCTCGCCGCCGTCGACCAGCAGCTGCAAGCCCTTGCGCACGAATCCGTCGGATTCCTGGTCGATCTGCGGCTCCAGGCCGAGCAGGCCCTGGCGGCGCGAGATCTCGCTCCAGTTGACGATGCGCCCGATCAGGTCGGACGGATGGAACAGCGGCGGCCGGTAGACCATCGGCAGCATGCCCAGCGCGCGCCGCAGCACGGCGCCCGGGGTCTGCACCATCAGCGCGGCGACGGTGCCGCAGAACACGATCACGAACGCGGCCGGATTGATCAGCGCGCCGACGGTCGAGCCCTTGAGGATGGTGCCCACGATGATGACCAGGAAGGCCAGGATCGTGCCGATGAGGCTCACCACATCCATGTCAGCCCGCCGCCCTCAGGGATGGAAGCAACTGCCCGCCCTCGTCGGCGAGGCCTGCAAGGTCGAGCACCAGCGCCAGGCGGCCGTCGCCGGTCACGGTGGCGCCGGCGATGCCGGGCACGCCTTCGAACAGCGGGCCCAGCGGCTTGGCCATGACGTCTTCGCGCCCCAGGACTTCGTGCACCAGGCAGCCCATGCGCTGGTGGCCGATGTGCAGCACCACCACGTGCCGCGCCGGCGCGCCCAGCACGCCGGCCCAGCCGGCCAGGTCGCCCAGCGGCAACGCGCGGCCCCGGTGGTTGGCGACCAGGCGGCCATCGAGCATGCGGTCCTGCCCGGCGGCGAGCTCGAAGACCTCCTCCACGTTGGAGAGCGGCAGCGCGAACAGGCGCGGTCCGACGCGTACCATCAGCACGCGCAGGATCGCCAGGGTCAGCGGCACGGTCAGCTGCAGTTCGCTGCCCTGGCCGAGCCTGGAATGCACCTGCAGGGTGCCGCCCAGCTCGGCCACGCGCGTCTTGACCACGTCCATGCCGACGCCACGGCCGGAGATGTCGGAGATCTGCGCGGCGGTGGAAAAGCCCGGGCGGAAGATCAGCTCGTAGCACTCGCCCTCGGACAGGCGCGCAGCCTGGGCCTCGTCGATGACGCCCTTCTCCACCGCCTTGCGCTTGAGCACCTCGGGATTCATGCCGCGGCCGTCGTCGGCCACGGAAATCACGATGCGCTCGCCTCGCTGGCTGGCCGACAGGCGCACCGTGCCGCGGCGGGACTTGCCCGCCTTGAGCCGCTCCTCGGGCATTTCCAGGCCGTGGTCCAGCGCATTGCGCAGCAGGTGGATCAGCGGATCGGCCAGCGCCTCGACCAGGCTGCGGTCCAGGTCGGTGCCCTCGCCCTCGGTGACCAGGTCCACTTCCTTGCCCAGCTGGCGGGCGAGGTCGCGCACGATGCGCGGAAAGCGCTGGAACAGCCGGCCGACCGGCTGCATGCGCATGGAGAGCACGGCGCCCTGCATCTCGTCGGCGACGCGGTCGAGTTCGGCCGCCGCCTGCGCGAGTGTCTCGTCGCCGCTCTTCTGGGCCAGGCTCTGCAGGCGGTTGCGCACCAGCACCAGTTCGCCGGCGCGATTGACCAGCGCGTCGAGCCGGCCGGTGTCCACGCGCACGCTGGTTTCCGCCGGGGCGGCGGCGCGAGCGGGGGCGGGGGCGGGTGCCGGAGCAGGAGCAGGAGTAGGAGTAGGAGTAGGAGCATGTCCCGATGTCTGCGCGGCGCCGGGCGCGCCGTCCTTGCCGTGCAGGCCATCCAGCAGCGCTTCGAATTCGTCATCGGCGATGGTGTTGCTCGCCGCCGGCGTGGCCACGCCCGGCGCGGCCTTGCCATGCAGGTTGTCCAGCAGCGCTTCGAATTCGTCATCGTTGATCGTGGCCGGTGCGGGCGCCGCCGGCGGCACGGTGCCGGGCGCGGCGGTGCCGTACAGGCTGTCGAGCAGCGCTTCGAATTCACTGTCGTCGATGCTGCCGTCGGCCGGCGGGGCGGCCACGGGCGCGGCCACCGGCGGCGCGGCCGGTGCCGGCGCCGCGGCGCCCGGCGTCAGCCGCTTGAGCAGCGCCGGCGGCGGCATCGCCATGGAGGCGCCGCTGCGCAGCGCGTCCATCATCGCGTTGAGCAGGTCCAGCGCCTCCAGCAGCGCGTCCATCCGGCCCGAGTCCAGCACCAGCGCGCCGTTGCGGGCGACGTTGAGCAGGTCCTCGGCATGGTGGCACAACTGCACCATCGGTTCGATGGCGAGGAAGCCGGCGCCGCCCTTGACCGTGTGGAAGGCGCGGAACACCGCATTGAGCAATTCGGCGTCGCGCGGATTGGCCTCCAGCTCGACCAGCTGTTCCGACAGGCGCTCGACCAGTTCTCCGGCCTCGACCAGGAAATCGTCGCGCAGTTCGGCGTCGAGCGAGGGATCCATCGCCGGTCGCCCTTAGAAGCCGAATTCGCTGAGCAGGCGGTCCGCCTCGTCCTGGCCGGAGATCTTCTCCACCACCGGCGGCGGCTCGCGGCCGGCCAGGGCGCCGGTCAGGTGCACCAGCTCCAGCAGCGAGGATTCGACCGACTCGATGAAGTTGACCACCTTCTTGATACGCTGGCCCGAGAGGTCCTGCCAGGACTGCGCCATCACCATGTCGTTCAGGCCCTCGCGGCAGTTCGCGGCGAAGGCCACGGCCTGGTTGGCCAGCACTGCGGCGGGATCGCCGGGCTTGGCCCAGGCGGCGACCTGCTCGGCGTTCTGCGCCAGCGCATCAGCCTCGGGGCTCATGCGCTCGGCGAAGTCGATGCTGCGGTGGGCGGCCTGCGCGCTCATCTCCAGCACGTCGTTGAGATGCTTGCGCACATCGGCGACGCGGCCAGGCACGCCCTCTTGCGCCAGGTCGTTGCCGAGCCGGCTGACCGCGCCGTGCAGGTCGCGCGCGAGCAGGCCCAGCGCGCGGAACAGGTGCTGCTCGCGCTGGCGCACCAGCGCGTCCAGCGCCTGCTCGAAGGCGGCGCCGTCGGTGCTGTTGAGCAGGTTCTTCAGCTCCGCGGGCATCGGCCCTTCATGGATGGTCGAAAGCACGGCGCTCATGCGCTGGCTCCCGCGGCGGCGATGCGCTCGAAGATCTTGGTGAGCTTCTCCTTGAGCGTGACCGCGTTGAACGGCTTGACGATGTAACCGTTCACGCCGGCCTGCGCCGCGGCGATGATCTGGTCACGGTTGTTCTCGGCGGTGACCATCAGCACCGGCATGCCCTTGAGCGAAGGCTCGGCGCGGATCGCGCGCAGGAGGTCGATGCCGGTCATGTTGGGCATGTTCCAGTCGGTGACCACCAGGTCGAACGGCTGGCTCTTCAGCATGGTCAGCGCGTTGTTGCCATCGTCGGCTTCCTGGATCAGCGGATTGCTGAAGCCGAGCTCCACCAGGAGGTTCCTGACGATGCGCCGCATGGTGGAGAAGTCGTCCACCACGAGGATCTTCATGTTCTTGTCCAACGCTTTTTCTCCGTTGCGAGGGTTGCCGCGAACGCCCGCTTCTTCGTGGCGCCGTCCCTGCCTTCGCAGGAGCGACGTCCGGTGTGTTCTGTCATTGCCGCCGTGATGCCTTCTTCTTCGGTGCCGCCTCGCCGTCGCGCCAGTCGCCCAGCCGCGCGCGCAGGCGCACGATCGCCTGGCCGTGGATCTGGCACACGCGCGATTCGGTCACACCGAGCACCGCGCCGATCTCCTTCAGGTTCAATTCCTGCTCGTAGTACAGCGACATCACCAGCTGCTCGCGTTCGGGCAGGCCGGAGATGCCGTCGATGAGCGCCTGGCGCAGCCCGTCCTGCTCGATGCTTTCCGAGGGCCCGAGGCTGGCCTGGTCGGCCACGTCGAAGGCGGGCGAGCCGTCGCCGTCGTCCGGCGCGGTGAGGCTGAGCAGCCGCGCGCTGGCGGCGTCCGCGAGCACCTGGTGGTATTCCTCGGCACTGATGCCCAACCGCTTGATGATCTCGGCGTCCTCGGCGTCGGAGCCGGTCTCGATCTCGATCTGGCGCACCACCTCGGCGACCTCGCGCACCTTGCGATGCACCGAACGCGGGGTCCAGTCGGTCTTGCGCAGCTCGTCCAGCATGGCGCCGCGGATGCGGATGCCCGCGTAGGTCTCGAAGCTGGCGGCGCGGTCGGTGGCATAGTGCCGCGCGGCCTCCAGCAGGCCGATCATGCCGGACTGGATCAGGTCGCCCACGTCCACGCTCGGCGGGAGGCGGCCCATCAGGTGATAGGCAATACGACGCACCAGTGGCGCGTGCTGACGCACCAACTCATCTGCACTCTGTTTCTGCAGTTGAAGGTATTCCGATGCCACGCTCATCTCACCACCCCGCAGCCGGTACGGCCTGGCCACCGAAGAAAGCGATGCGGTCCAGGCCCGCGCGCGCGGGTTCTTCCCAGTTATCGACCGCACCGGCCAATTGCTTGAATGCCTGCGACGACCGGGCGGCCGGCCACAGGTCCACCACCGCGTTCTGACGGCGGATCGCCTGCTTGAGGCGCTCGTCCTGCGGCACCATGCCGAGGAAGTCGAGCACCACGTCCAGGAAGCGGTCGCTCACCTTGGCCAGCTTCTGGTGCAGCGCGCGGGCTTCGCCCAGGTTGCGCACCAGGTTGGCGACCATGCGGAAGCGGCGCACCCCGAAATCGCGCGAGAGCACCTTGATCAGCGCATAGGCGTCGGTGAGCGAGGCCGGCTCGTCGCAGACCACCAGGATCACGTCGTCGGCGGCGGCCGCGAACATGGCCACGTTGTCCGAGAGGCCCGCGGCGGTGTCCACCAGCAGGTAGTCCGGCGGCCTGGGCAGCTCGTCGAAGGCGCGGATCACGGCGGCGTGCTCGCCGTTGCCCAGCTGTGCCAGGCGGCGCGCGCCGGAGCCGCCGGGGATCACTTTCAGCCCGTGCGGCGCCTCGAGCACCAGTTCCTCCAGCGTGGCGCTGCCGTCGAGCAGGTGGCCCAGGTGCCGCGAGGGCGCCAGGCCCAGCAGCACGTCGACGTTGGCCAGGCCCATGTCGGCGTCCAGCAGCATCACGTCGCGGCCGGCCATGGCCAGGCTCATCCCGAGGTTCACCGCCACGGTGGTCTTGCCCACGCCGCCCTTGCCGCCGGCCACCGCGATCGCGCGGCAACGGCGGCGCGGCGCGCCGAGCTGGACCGCCTGGTGCGGGCGGTGCGGTGCGGGCGGTGCATCGTTTCGGTCGCCCGTGATCGCGTTGAACATGTCTTTCAAGCCCCACGCCTGATTCATTGCAAGGATTCCGCTCATGCCTGGGCCACCATCGTCCCGAAGCGTTCGGCCAGCAGCGCCTCGTCGGCCGCCGGCGCATGGCCTTTGAGTGCCTGCGCGGCGCGGCACACCAGCAGGCGCGCGTCGGCGGCGGCGATGTCCTCGGGCACGCGCTGGCCGTCGGTGGTGTAGTCCAGCGCCAGCCGATGGCGGATCAGCACCGACAGTGCGCCGCCGAGGCTCGGCGCCTCGTCGAGTTTGGTAAGGATGGCCGCGTGCGGCTTGATCGGCAGGTAGGCGCGCACGGCATCCTCCAGCGACTGCGCCTGCGCGTTGGCGGCCAGCACCAGGCAGGCGCGCAGCTCGCCGGCCTCGCGCAGCGCATCGAGCTGCTCGGCCAGGCGCGGGTCGTTGCCGGCCAGCCCCGCGGTGTCGACCAGCACGGTGTGGCAGCCCTTCAGCAGCTGCAGCACCTGGCGCAGGCTGTCGGCGTCGTAGGCCGGGTACACGCGCACGCCGAGCAGGCGGCCGTAGTGTTCCAGCTGCGCCGCGGCGCCGATGCGGTAGTGGTCGGTGCTGACCAGCGCGACCTGCGAGGCGCCGTGGCGCACCACCGCCCTTGCCGCGAGTTTCGCAAGCGTCGTGGTCTTGCCCACGCCGGTCGGGCCGACCAGCGCGGTCACGCCGGCTTCGTCCGAGCGCCCGCGGCCGCTCACCGCCAGGCCGCGGCTCAACATGCCCAGCGGCAGGTAGCGCGCCTGCTCGGGCGTCATCTGCGCCGGCAATTCCTCGGCCAGTGCGCGGGCGACGTCGGCGTCGATGCCCAGGCGGGTCAGTTCGCGCAGCACGCGGGCGTGCATCGGCTGGCGCCGCTCCATGTCGTTCCAGGCGAGGCTGGAGAGCTGCATTTCCAGCATCTCGCGCAGGCTGGAAAGCTCGGCGCGCATGCGCACGGTGTCGGCCGCGGCGCGCTCGATCAGCGGATGCACCGGCGCCGCCTCGGCCGGCGCCTCGGCGGCCGGCTGGCTCTGGGCACGGGCCTCGGCCTGCGCCTGGATTCCCGCCGGCACCCCTTCAGCCTGGGCGCGGGACGCAGCGTGCGCGGAACGCGCTTCCGGGCGTGCCGGCGTCGGCTCCCTTTCCGGAGCAACGGGCCGGGACGAGGCCTTGGCGGCATGTTCGGCCGGCGTCGGACGATTGGCGTGCGCCATCGTTTCGACACGAGCCTCCCGCACCGGCGGCGGAGGCGGCGTGGCCGAAGCGGCGGCGTGCGCCGGCAGTGCCGGCGGCACCGATGCCGGTTCCGGCGCCGCGCCGTGCCGCGCGGCCTCGCGTACCAGCGCCTCGTCGTAGTCGACCGCGGCGATGATCTCGATGCCCTCGTCCAGCCGCCGCGTGGACAGGATCACCGCATCGGGCCCTTGCTCCTCGCGCACTTCGCGCATCGCCTGGCGCATGTCCGGCGCCACGAAACGTTTGATCTTCATGGGCGCGGGCTCCGCGCGCGGGGAACGGCAGGAGAGCGGGGAACGGGGAACGGGGAACGGGGAACATCACCACCGAGGCAGGCATGGGGAGCACGTTCCAACCGAGCGCCCGCAAGCACTCGGCGAACTGCACGTTCCCCGTTCCCTGTTCCCTGTTCCCGCTGCACAAGAGCCATCACGCTTCTCCTAACCTCAACGACCCAGCGCCTGGACAAGCCGCACCCTGCGGTTGTCCGGCACCTCGTTGTAGGCCAGTACGTGCAGGTTCTGTGCCACGTGGCGGGTGAAGCGCGCGAGCCACGGCCGCAGCTGCGGCGGCACCAGCAGCACGGCCGGCTCGCCGCCCATTTCCTGGCGTCGCGCCGCGTCGGCGACGCTCTGCTGCAGGCGGTCGGCCAGGCCCGGCTCCACCGCCGCGCCAGCCACGCCGCCGCCGGCGAGCGAGTTCATCAGGATCTGCTCCAGCTCCGGCGCGAGCGTGATGACCGGCACCTCGGTGCCCAGCCCGGTGATCTCCTGCACGATCTGCCGGCCCAGCGCCACGCGCACGGCGGCGGTGAGCATGCCGGGATCCTGACTCTGCCCCGCGTTCTCCGCCAAGGATTCGACGATGGTGCGCATGTTGCGGATCGGCACCCGTTCGGCCAGCAGGTTCTGCAGCACCTTGACCACCACGCCCAGCGAAAGCCGCTTGGGCACCAGGTCCTCGACCAGCTTGGGCGCCGTCTGCGCCAGGCGGTCCAGCAGCTGCTGCACGTCCTGGTGGCTGATCAGCTCGTGCGCATGGGTCTGCAGGATGTGCGACAGGTGCGTGGCCACCACGGTGGCCGGATCGACCACGGTGTAGCCCAGGCTCTGCGCCATCTCGCGCTGGCCCTGATCGATCCATACCGCCTCGAGGCCGAACGCCGGGTCCTTGGTCTGGATGCCCTGCAGCGGGCCATGCACGCGGCCAGGATTGATCGCCAGCAGCCGCTCGCTATGCACCTCGGCCTCCCCCATCGGCACGCCCATCAGGGTGATGCGGTAGGTGTTGGGACCCAAGTCCAGGTTGTCGCGGATGTGCACCGCCGGGACCAGGAAGCCGAATTCCTGCGAGAGCTTGCGCCGCACCGACTTGATCCGGCCCATCAGCTCGCCGCCCTGGTGGGTGTCCACCAGCGGGATCAGCCGGTAGCCCACTTCCAGGCCGAGCGGATCGACGCTGGCCACGTCGTCCCAGCCCAGTTCCATGCGCTCGGGCGGCACCGCCGCTGCGGCGGCCGGCTCGGCGACGGCCTCGGCCAGCTTCTCGCGCGTCTCGCGCTCGCGCTTGATCATCAGGTAGGCCGCGCCGCCGCAGCAGCCGCCCAGCAGCAGGAAAGCCAGGTTCGGCATACCGGGGATCAGGCCCATCACGCCCAGCACCGCGCCGGCCACCGCCAGCGCGCGAGGCTGGCCGAACACCTGGCCGATCACCTGCTTGCCCATGTCCTGCGACTTGGACACGCGGGTGACGATCACCGCCGTGGAGATCGAGAGCATCAGCGCCGGCACCTGCGCGACCAGGCCGTCGCCGATGGTCAGCAGCGTATAGGTCCTGGCCGCCTCGCCGGCGCCCAGGCCGTGCTGCAGCATGCCGACGAAGAAGCCGCCGATGATGTTGATGAACAGGATCAGGATGCCGGCGGTGGCGTCACCGCGGACGAACTTGGAGGCGCCGTCCATCGAGCCGTAGAAGTCCGCTTCCTCGCGCACTTCCTGGCGGCGCTCGCGGGCCTGTTCCTGGGTCAGCAGGCCGGCGTTGAGATCGGCGTCGATCGCCATCTGCTTGCCGGGCATCGCATCCAGGGTGAAACGGGCGGTCACTTCCGACACGCGGGTGGCGCCCTTGGTGACCACCACGAAGTTGATGATGGTCAGGATCGCGAACACCACCAGGCCGACGGCGAAGTTGCCGCCGATCACGAACTCGCCGAAGGCCTCGATCACCTTGCCTGCCGCCGCCGGGCCGTCATGCCCGTGCAGCAGCACCACGCGGGTGGAGGCGATGTTCAGGGCGAGACGCAAAAGCGTCGCCATCAGCACGACCGTCGGAAAAGCGGCGAATTCCAGCGGCCGCATGACGTAGATCACCGCCAACAAAATGACGAGCGACAGCGCGATGTTGAAGCTGAAGAGCATGTCCAGCAGGAACGGCGGCAGCGGCAGCATGACCATGGCCAGCATGGCCAGCATCACCACCGGCGCGCCGACGCCGCGGCGCCCGAGCTGCTTGAGACTTTCCATTGCGCCTGCGGCGGCCATCTACGCTTCCTCTTAGAGCTTGTATGGGCCCATCAGGTCCGGATCGACCTCGGGCCTGGGCGCCGGCGGCGGCTCGTCGCCGCGTGCCGTCGCCTGCTTCAGCTGGTAGACGTAGGCCAGCACCTGCGCCACCGCCACGTACAGCGAAACCGGGATTTCCCGGCCCAGCGAAGTGGTGGCATACAAGGCGCGTGCCAGCGGCGGGGCCTCGACCATGGGAATGCGGTGGCCATCGGCGACCAGGCGGATCTGCTGGGCCAGCACGTCGACGCCCTTGGCGATCACGCGCGGCGCGCCGGCGCCGCTCTCGTCGTACTTGAGCGCCACGGCGAAGTGGGTGGGGTTGGTCACCACCACGTCGGCCTTGGGCAGCTCCTGCATCATGCGCCGGCGCGACATCTCGAACTGCACCTGACGGATGCGGCCCTTGAGCTCCGGGTTGCCCTCGGTCTCCTTGGCCTCGTCCTTCAGTTCCTGGCGGGTCATGCGCAGGCGCTTGGCGTGGTCGAACTTCTGGTAAAGGGCATCCGCACCGCCGACCAATGCCAGCAGCGCGCCGAACAGCAGCGCGGAGCGCCCCAGCAGCGACATCGCGCGCGCCACGCCCAGGGCCACGTCGGCACGGCCCAGCGCCTGCAGCTCGTCCACCGAATGCTTGAGCAGCAGCGCCAGCGCCGCGCCGATGAAGAGCAGCTTGAGCAGCGTCTTGCCCAGCTCCACCAGGCCGCGCATGGCGAAGATGCGGCCCAGTCCCTGGACCGGGTTCATCCGCTCGAACTTCGGCTGCAGCGCCTGGCCGCTGAAGCTGATGCCGCCCAGCAGCATGGGGCCCGCGAACACGGCCAGCAGCGTGGCCAGCGCCACCGGCGCGACCAGCATCAGCGCCTCGTGCACCGCCAGGCCCAGCACGCGGCCCGGCAGCGCATCGGAGAACAACGCCTCGCGGCTGTAGGAAAGGCCCAGCCGATAGATGATGCGCGCGTGACCCATCGCGCGCTCGCCGCCCGAGAGCAGCGCCGAGACGCCGGCCAGCACCACCAGTGCGCCGGAGAGATCGCGCGATCGCGGGACGTCGCCCTTTTCGCGCGCCTCCCTGAGCCGTTTTTCGGAGGGTTGTTCTGTGCGTTCCTGGTCGTCGTTCTCGGCCATGGGAGAATCAGCCTCCCACCAGCTCGTGCATCAGCGACCAGGCGCTGTCCTGCAGGGTCTCGAACGCCCCGGGCAGCGCGCGCAGGCCCAGCCACAAGGCGATCGAGCCCAGGCACAGGGTGATCGGGAAACCCACCGCGAACAGGTTCATCGACGGCGCCGCGCGGCTGATCGCGGCAAAGCCGATGTTGACCACCAGCAACGCGGTGACCGCCGGCAGCGCCACGCGCACGGCACCGGCGAACAGGTGCGCGCCGAACAGGACCACCGCGTGCAGGCCATCGGCATTGATCGCCAACGGCCCCGGCGGCAAGGTCTGGAAGCTGCCGGCGAGCAGCTCGATCAGCCGCAGATGCCCGTTGAGCGCCAGGAACAGCAGCGTCACCAGCACGGTGTAGAACTGGCTGAGCACCGGCGTGCTGCCGCCGCCGGCCGGGTTGACGATCTCGGCGAAGCCCAGGCTCATGCCCTGCCCCACCAGCTCGCCGCCGAAGGCCACCGCCTCGAACACCAGCTTGAGCACGAAGCCGACCGCGGCGCCCAGCAGGACCTGGCTAAGCATCGTCGCGATGCCGGCCGCGCTCAGCGGATCGATCGCCGCCGGCGCGAGCGGCGCCAGCACCAGGGTCAGCATCAGCACCAGGCCGACGCGGATGCGTGCGGGGATCATCGGCGCACCCAGCACCGGCGCGACCAGGCACAGCCCGCCGACCCGGCCCATCGCCCACAGCAGGCCGCCCAGCCACTGCTCGAGCTGGACGAGGTCGACCGACGCCACGCCGCCCATCATGCGGCCCCGCTACTTGACGGCACCGGGCAGCCCCTCGATGAGCTGCCGCGTGAACTGCACCAGCGTGCGCAGCATCCACGGCCCGGTGATCAGCGCCACCACCGCCATCGCGATCAGCTTGGGAATGAACGACAGGGTCATCTCGTTGATCTGCGTAGCGGCCTGGATCACGCCGATCAGCAGGCCCACGGCCAGCGCGGTGAGCAGCAGCGGCGCCGCGACAAGAATCGCCACGTAGAGGGCGTGCTGGCCGAAGGCGATGACGGATTCGGGGGTCATGGTTCGAAGCTGGGGAATCGGGAATAGTGAATAGGGAATCGGAAGAGCTACGAGCGTCAGTGCCCTTGGCGCGTCATGTGTAGAAGCTCCCTGCCAGCGTGCCGATCAGCAGCGTCCAGCCGTCCACCAGCACGAACAGCATGATCTTGAAGGGCAGCGAGATGATCATCGGCGAGACCATCATCATGCCCATCGACATCAGCACGCTCGCCACCACCAGATCGATGATCAGGAACGGGATGAACAACAGGAAACCCATCTGGAACGCGGTCTTGAGCTCCGAGGTCAGGAACGCGGGCATCGCCACGCGGAAGGGCACGTCGTCCCTGCTCGCGTAGGGCTTCTCCTTGGCCAGCCGGGTGAACAACTGCAGGTCGGCGTCGCGGGTCTGGTCGAGCATGAAGCGCTTGAACGGCGCGCTGGCGGCCGGCAGCGCCTGCTCGGCGGTCATCTGGCCGTCCATGTACGGCTTGACGCCGTCGCCGTAGGCCTTGTTGAACACCGGGCCCATGATGAACATCGTGAGGAACAGCGCCAGGCCCAGCAGCACCTGGTTGGGTGGCGTCGACTGCGTGCCCAGCGCCTGGCGCAGGAATCCCAGCACGATGATGATTCGCGTGAACGAAGTCATCATCAGAAGGATCGCCGGCAGCAGCGTGAGGACCGTCATCAGGCCCAGCAGCTGCAGCGACAGCGTCCAGTTCTTCGCGCCGCCCGGCGCGTCGTGCACGGTCAGCACGGGGATGCCGGCGCCCGCCAGGCTGGGGCTCGCCGGCATCGACAGCGCCGGAGGCGGCGGGGCGGCCTGGGGCGCGGCGAAGGTGACCAGCGGCAGCAACATCAGCGCGAGTGCGAGCCACCAGCGCGCGCCGCGGAACGACATCATTTTCACGACCTGCACTTTCACGACTTGCCTTTCCAGCGCGACAACAGTTGCGCGAAATTCGGAGCGGCCGGCGGCGGAGCCGGCGGGTTGGCGTCGGCCGGCGCCGCGCCCTCGTAAACGTGCAGGGTGCGCATGCCGCCCTGCCCCACGCCGACCAGCAGGCGCTTGCCATCGGCGTCGATCAGCAGCACGCGTTCGCGCGCACCCACCGCCATGGATTCCACGCAGCGGATGCGCCGCCCGCCCGGCAGGCTGCGCGCCTGCAGGCGGCGGCTCATCCAGCCGGCCACGAAGATCAAGGCGATCACCGCGGCCAGGCTGAGCAGCACACGCAACAGCTCGCCGCCGACGTTGATTTCGGCTGAGGAGACCGCTGGCGCCAAGGCGCAAGCCCAGCGCTGCACGTTCCCCGATTCCCGGTCCCCGTTCCCCTGCATCACCGCAGCTTGCGCACGCGCTCGGCCGGGCTGACCACGTCGGTCAGGCGGATGCCGAACTTCTCGTTGATCACCACTACCTCGCCGTGCGCGACCAGCGTGCCGTTGACGAACACGTCCAGCGGCTCGCCGGCGGCGCGGTCCAGCTCCACCACCGAGCCCTGGTTCAACTGCAGCAGGTTGCGGATGCTGATGCGGGTGCGGCCGACCTCCATGGCCAGGGTCACCGGCACGTCGAGGATCATGTCCAGGTTGACGTCGCCGCCCTCGACGGCAAAGCCGTTCAGGGCGTCGGATTCGATGCGGTCTACGACCGCGGCGTCGTTGGCAGTCATGCGCTTTTCTTCTCTGTGAACTCGCCGGACGCGCGCATCTCGCGGCGGCCGACATGGGCCTGGAACTGGATCGCCGTGTGGCCGTTGGCCTGGCCGAAGCGGCCGCGGAACACCGGCACGTCCTCGGCGAAGACGGTGCACAACTCGGGCAGCGTCACCGGGATCACGTCGCCGGGGCGCAGGCCGAGGAAATCGCCGATGGAAAGTTGCGCCTCGAGCAGAAGCGAACTCAGCTCGACCTCGGCGTCGAGCACCTCCTCGTGCAGGTGCTCGGTGAAGCGGTCGTCGCGGTCGGCCAGGTCGCTCTGCACGCCGGCGTCGAGCAGCGTGCGGATCGGCTCGACCATCGCGTAGGGCAGGGTCAGGTGGATCTCGCCGCCGCCGCCGTCGAGCTCGACGTGGAAGCGCGAGACGACCACGGTTTCCGTCGGGCTGACGATATTCGCGAACTGCGGATTGATCTCGGAGTTCAGGTACTCGAACTCCAGCGGCAGCACCGGATTCCAGGCCTCCGTCATCGCTCCGAACAGTTCCGAGAGCATGATCTGGATCACGCGGTTCTCGATCGCGCTGAAATCGCGGCCCTCGATGCGGGCGTGGAAGCGGCCGTCACCGCCGAAGAAATTGTCGATCACGGTGAACACCAGCCGCGGCTCGAACACCACGAGCGCGGTGCCGCGCAGCGGCTTGATCTTCACCAGGTTCAGGTTGCTCGGCACCGCCAGGCTGTGCACGTATTCGGCGAACTTCACCATCTTCACGCCAAGCACCGACACCTCGCAGCTCTTGCGCAGCACGTTGAACACGCCCAGGCGGAAGAAGCGCGCGAAACGGTCGTTGACCATCTCCAGCGTGGGCAGGCGACCGCGCACGATGCGGTCCTGCTGGGTGAAGTCATAGGACTGCACGGCATCGACCGGCAGCGGCTCGTCCTCGCCGGTGGCGACCGAACCGCCTTCCACGCCGTCCAGCAGCGCGTCGATTTCGTCCTGGGAAAGAAGATCGCTCATGGGCGCGATGGCCTCACTGCATCACGAAGCTGGTGAAGTACAGCGCGTCGATGCCGGGCTTGCCGGTGCGCGCCTCGACGATCTTGCGCACCGCCGCCAGCGCGTCGGCCTGCAGCTTCTGCTTGCCGGCGGGATCGCTGAGGATGGTGTAGTCCTGGCGGCTGAACAGCATGACGAGGGCGTTGCGCACGACCGGATCGACGCTCTTGACGGTGTCCAGCGCGGCCTGGTCGTGAGCCATCAGGGTCACGCCGACCTGCAGGTAGCGCATGGCTTCGTCGTCACGGAAATTGACCACGAAGGCGGGCTCGAGCGGCAGGAAGAGCTCCGGCTGCGGCTTGGCCGGCTTGGCCTCGCCGCCGTCCTTGTCGGCCACCGCGGCGCTCTTGTCGTGCCCGCGCATGCCGGTCAGCGCATAGGCGCACACGCCCGACACCGCCAGCAGCGCCACCACCAGGCCGATCACCAGCGGGGAGCGGCGCTTCTTGGCCGAAGCCACGGCTACCGCTACTTCGTCTTCCGTCATTGCCATGCCTTACCTCGATCCGTTTTTTTGTCTGTCGCAACGCCGGGCGCTGCTCTGCCAAGCCCATGTAGCAATCCGCATGCCACGACCGGAGGCCTTGGCCTGGCTAGGTTTGCGGCCGGCGCGGCGCTTTCTTGACGCGCGGCGGCCGGCAGGCGCGTCGCGATCACGGCGGGCGTCCGGAAGTCGGCGCGGGAAGATGGGAATGAGTGGACGACCGCTATTGAGGACTGCGGTGCTCGTGTTTCACAGGAGCCTCCAGGCGAAGGCCGCCCCCTCTCCCCAACCCTTCCCCCGGCGCAGCCGGGGGAGAGGGGGGCACAAGCCCACCTCGCCCTGGACCGCCGCGAGACACAAGCTCCCTCTCCCCCGGCGCAGCCGGGGGAGAGGGTTGGGGAGAGGGGGCGGCCTTGGCTCTAAGGCAGCCAGATCACGCGAACGTATCGAGCATTCCCAGCGCGGCGACCGGGGCACTGGCCACGGCGGCCGGCTCGAGGTCTGTGTCGCTGCGGGCACTGCCCGCTTCACCGCCGCGGGCGCCCTCGCCCTGCTGCTGGCGCTGCCCCACGTCAGCCTGGCCCAGGGTCAGGCCGTGGTGGGCGAGCAACGTGTCCAGCTGTGGCAGCGTCTGCTGCAGGGCGTGGACGGCCGCAGGGTGTTGCACGGCGAAGCTCACGTCGACGCGGTCCTGGTTGATGCTCACCTTGACGTCGAGCGCGCCCAGATCCTCCGGATGCAGGCGGATGCGTGCCTGCTTGACGTCCTGCGAACCCAGCCAGGCGATCTGCTGGCCCAGTTCCTCGTTGAAGGCCGGCGTACCGACCGGGCTGGCGATGTCGAGGCGGTGCGCGGGCGCCGCCGCGACGGGGGCGTTGTCGGGGGTGGCCAGCGGTGCGTTCGCCAGGCCGGCCAACCGGGCGGCATCCAGCGGTGCGTCCTTCTGCTCCGCGGGCTTGGCCAGCATCGGCGCGAGCGCGCCGGTATCCACGCCGACGGCCGGCTTGGCGGCCGTTGCTGCGGCGGCGGCACCGGCCAGCAGCACGAGGGCGGCCGGCGTGGCGCCCGCCTGGGCGCCGGTGACTGCCTTGGCCTGCACATGCGTCGCCGCGGTGGCCTGGGCGAGCGGCTTGGCCGGTGCGGCCTGGCCGATCAGCGCGAGCATCGCCGCCGCCAGCGCGGCGGCATCGGGGTTGACGGGTTCCTTGCTGGACTCCTCGGCCTGCGGCTTGTTGGCCACGGGGGCCTCCGACGCCGGCTTGGACTGCGCCTCGTGGTCGTCGTCGTGCGCGGGAGCGTCGCTCGAATCGCCCTGCTGCTGGCGCGCGGCATCCAGGTGGCGGTCGAAGCGGCGATCGCCGGCGGAGGTCGCCTGGTCGGCGGCCGGCCGCGCCGGCGGCGGCGTGGCGACGGGGTTCACGGCGGCGGTGGTCGCGCTCATGGGCACTTCCTCGGGGTAGCGTCAGGCAACGGGCGTCATGCGGGGACCAGCAAACATCGCGCCAAGCATGTGCGTGGTCAGCGCGCAGGCCGGCGGTACTGCATGCGCTCGTCGACCTGGTTCTGCTCGTGCCGTTCCTCGGCCTTGCGGTCCTGCTCGCGGTAGCGGTCGATCACGTTGTCCAGCGCGGCCTCGCGGGCATGCGCGTCACGCCATTGCGCCCCCGCCTGATCCAGCAGTCGGCGCTGGCGCTCGATTTCCAGCACCTGCTGGGCGATCGCGCGATCGATGCGTTCGACGAATTGCTGGCGGTTCATCAGCGCGGTGGCCGTCAAACCGCCGACGCTCGGCGGTGCGGCGTAGTCCTGGCGGTAGCCGCGCAGCTCGGCGAGCTGGCGCTCGGCCTTGGCCAGGCGCTGCTGCTGCTCGGCCAGCCTGAGCACGGCATCTTCGCTGCGCTGCTTGGCCTGGTCGGCGGCCGGCTGCAGGCGATCGGCGCGCTTGTTCATTGCGCGGCCTCGGCGGCGAGGGCGTTCAGCGCGGCGATGCCGGCGACGAGGTCCATCGGTTCGTCCACTTCCTGCTGCAGGAACGCGCGCAACTTGGGCCACATGACGATGGCCTGGTCGATCTGCGGGTCCGAGCCCTTCTGGTAGGCGCCCACCGCGATCAGGTCGCGTTGCTGGCGGTAGGCCGAGTAGACCTGGCGGAAGCGCTGCGCGGCGCGCTGGTGCTCGCGTTCGGTCACCGCCGGCATCACGCGGCTGATCGAGGCTTCGATGTCGATCGCCGGATAGTGGCCGGCCTCGGCCAGGTCGCGCGTGAGCACGATGTGGCCGTCCAGGATGGCGCGCGCGGCATCGGCGATCGGGTCGTGGCGGTAGTCGTCGCCCTCGGTCAGCACGGTGTAGAACGCTGTGATCGAGCCGACGCCCTCGGCGTCGTTGCCGGCGCGCTCGACCAGCGCGGGCAGCATGGCGAACACCGACGGCGGGTAGCCCTTGGTCGCCGGCGGCTCGCCTATGGCCAACGCGATCTCGCGCTGGGCCTGGGCATAGCGGGTCAGCGAGTCCATCAGCAGCAGCACGCGCTGGCCGCGGTCGCGGAACCACTCGGCGATCGCGGTGGCGTACTGCGCGCCGCGCAGGCGCTTGAGCGGCGGCGCGTCGGCCGGTGCGGCGACGATCACTGCGCGGCGGCGCCCTTCCACGCCCAACGTGTGCTCGACGAATTCCTTCACCTCGCGCCCGCGTTCGCCGATCAGGCCGACCACCACCACGTCGGCGTCGGTGTACTTGGTCATCATGCCCAGCAGCGTGGACTTGCCCACGCCGGAGCCGGCGAACAGGCCCAGTCGCTGGCCGCGGCCGACGGTGAGCAGCGCGTTGATCGCGCGCACGCCGGTGTCCAGCGGGGTGTCGATGGGCTTGCGCTGCATCGGGTTGATCGGCTCGGCCTTGAGCGCGGCGTGCTCGCCGGTGTCCAGCGGGCCCTGGCCGTCCAGCGGCACGCCGTCGGCGCCGATCACGCGGCCGAGCAGGCCGGCGCCCACCGGCAGGCCGCCGGCATGGGCGAGCGGGCGCACGCGCGCGTTGGGCAGTACGCCATGCATCTCGCCGACCGGCATCAGCAGCAGGCGCTCGTCGGCGAAGCCGACCACCTCGGTGTCGAGCTGGCTGCCGTCGGTGGTATCCACCAGGCAGCGCGCGCCGAGCGCCGCCTCGCAGCCCTCGGCTTCGAGGGTGAGGCCGACCACGCGGCGCAGACGACCTTCGACGAAGACCGTGGACGCGGTCTCGGCGCGCTGGCGGCGACGGGCCAGTTGCTCGGTCCAGGCGGCGCGGGTCATGCCTCGTCGCCCAGCACCGCATCGACCATCGCGGCCAGACGCGTTTCCACGCGGCCGTCCAGGCGTGAGCATCCGCTTTCGAGCAGGCAATCGCCGCGCGCGAGCGTCGGGTCGGCGAGCAGCTGCCAATGCGCTTCGGCCGCATCCAGTTCGCGCATCAGCACCAGATCGTCCGGGTGCAGCCGCACCCGCAGCTCGCGGGTGGCGGAGGGCAGCGCGGCGGCGGCCTGGCGCACGGCCCGGACGACGAGTTCCGGGCGCGCGGCCAGCTCGTGCGCGATCACACGGCGTGCGACCAGCATGGCGAGCTGCGCCAGCTCCTGCTCCACCGCCGTGTCCAGCGCATTGAGCGGGCGCGCGGCCTGGGCGCAGATCGACTCCAGCCGCGCCAGGTGCTCGCGCCCCTGCGCGCGCGCCTCGGCCAGGCCCTGGGCCAAGCCGGCGGCATGGCCTTCCTCATGCGCCTGCCGTTCGAGCGCTTCCAGGTCGCTGACGGTGGGATGGGCGGGGGCCTCGGACGGCGTGGGCGCCGACGGCTGACCCATCTGCGGCGGCTCCCAGCGCTGGTACCCGGCGACGGCGTCGCGGTTGAGCACGGCGCTCATCAGACCAGGTCATCCGAGCCGCCGAGGTTGATCTGGCCGGCGTCGGCCAGGCGCCGGGCGATGCCGAGGATCTCCTTCTGCGCCGCGTCCACCTCGGACACGCGCACGGGACCGGCCACTTCCAGGTCGTCGCGCAGCATGTCGGCGGCGCGCTTGGACATGTTGGCGAACATTTTTTCGCGGATCGAGGGCTCGGCGCCCTTGAGCGCCACGATCAGGCGCGGCGAAGGCACTTCGCGCAGCAGCGCCTGCATCGAGCGGTCGTCCAGCTCCACCAGGTCGTCGAAGACGAACATCAGGTCCTCGATCTTGCTGCCCAGGCCCGGGTCGTGGTTGCGGATGGCGGCCATCAGTTCGGCCTCGCGGCTGGTTTCCATGGCGTTGAGGATGTTCGCCGCGGCCTTCAGGCCGCCGACGCTGGCCGACTTGAGCTTGTTGGTGTTGCCGGAGAACTGGCGCTCCATGATTTCATCGAGCTCGTTCAGCGCGTGCGGCTGCACGCCGTCGAGCGTGGCGATGCGCATGATCGCGTCCGAGCGCGTGCGCGCCGGCAGGTAGCCGAGCACCTCGGCCGCCTGGTCGTGCTCCAGGTGCGCCAGCACCAGCGCGATGATCTGTGGGTGCTCCTGGCCGATCATCTCGGCGATGGCGCGCCCTTCCATCCACTTGAGCGATTCGAGCCCCTTGCTGGAGCGGCCCAGCAGGATGCGGTCGATCAGGTTGCCGGCCTTGGTCTCGCCCAGCGCGTTGGTGAGGATCTTGCGGATGTACTCCTCGGTGCCGACGCCGAGCGCGGTCTGGCGGCCCATGTCGTCGTGCAGCTTGGTGAGCACCTGGTCGACCTGCTCACGCGAAACCGAAGTGAGCACGGCCATGGCCTGGCCCACCGCCTGCACGTCGCGCGCGGACAGGTGCTTGAGCACCTCGGCGGCGTCCTGCTCGCCCAGCGTGAGCAGCAGGATGGCGGCGCGCTGGGCGCCCGTGATGTGGGTTTCCTGTTTCATCGACGCTTAACCGCCATCCTCGCCAACCCAATTGCGGACCACCTGGGCGACCTGCCTGGGATCGTCGCTGACCATGCGCCGGGCCAGCCCCACCTTCTGTTCATAGCCGATGACCTGTGTCGGTGCGGCGAGCCGGCTGCGCTCGTCTTCTCCGTCATCGGCCACGCGCACGGAAACCGTAGGCACGCGGCCGGCCGCGGCCAGCGCCGGTTGCGGCGCACCGCGCAGCAGGCCCTTGAGCAACGGGCGCAGCAGGCCGAAGGCGACGATGAGCGCGATCAGCACGCCGATCGCCTGTTTGATCAGGTCCAGCATGCCGGGTCGCTGCCAGAACGGCTGCTGCTCGGGCGCGTCGGCCGAGGGCGCCTGCTGGAAAGCCTGGTTGACCACGCTGACGCTGTCGCCGCGCGTGGCGTTGAAGCCCACCGCGTTCTTGGTCAGCTCGGTCAGATGGGCCAGTTCCTGCGCGGTGAACGGCGTGCTGGTGCTGCCCTTGGGCCCGGCCTCGTTCTTGTTGTCGAGCACCACGGCCACGGTCAGCCGCGCCAAGCGGCCGGCCGGGTCGCTGGTGTGGCTGATGGTGCGGTCCAGCTCGTAGTTGCGGGTGGCGCTGGAGGAACTGTCGCCGCTGTCGGCCTGCGCCGTGGCGGCGGGCGCGGCGGGCTTGCCGCCGGCGTTGGGGTTGGCGGCGGTCGGCTGCGCCGCCATCACCGGCGGCTGGTTGCTGAGCGCGCCGGGCACGCCGCCGTCGGCGGCGCCGCCGTTGCCGCGGCGATCGCTGCTGGTCTGCTCGCTGCGCAGGGCCGGATGGTCGTGGTCGAAGGTCTCGGTGGCCTTTTCGGTCTGGCTGAAATCCAGATCGACGAACACCTGCGCATGCACCTTGCCCGGGCCCACCAGCGGCGTGAGCAGCTGCTCGACGCGCTGGGCGTAGGTATTTTCCATCCGCGTGGCCAGGCGCAGGCGGCTGTCGCCCACCGCGGCGGCGCTGTCCGGGTCGGTGCCGGTCAATAGCTGGCCCTGCTGGTCGACCACCGAGACCTGGCGCGAGTCGAGGTCCGGCACCGAAGCGGCGACCAGGTGCACGATCGCCGCCACCTGGCTCCCATCCAGTTGCCGGCCGGGATAGAGCGTGACCAGCACCGAGGCGCTGGCCTGGCGGTCGTCGCGGATGAAGGCCGAAGGCTTGGCCAACGCCAGGTGCACGCGCGCCGAGCGCACGCCCTGCAGGCTGCCGATGGTGTTGCCCAGGTCCGCCTCCAGCGCCTGCTGGTAGCGCGTGCGCTCGGCCAGGTCGCTCATGCCGAAGGGCGAGTCGGCCTGCGGCACCGAACCGCTGGCGGCGGTGCCCTGCGGCAGCCCCTGCCCGGCCAGGCGCAGGCGGGTGGCCGCCAGCTCCGATGCCGGCACCATGATCGAGCCGCCGTCGTCGCCCAGCTTGTAGGGCGTGTTGGTCGATTGCAGCGCCTGCGTGATGGCGGCGGCGTCCTGCTGGCCCAGGCCTGCGTAGAGCAGGCCCCAATTGGGGCCGCGCGACCACAGCACCACCGCTACGCCCAGCGCCACGGCCGCGGCCATGCCGACCAGCAGCAGCAACTGGCGCGAAGCGGGGCTGCGCGCGAGCTGCTTGAGGTCGAAGCGGTTGGCGGGACTGTCGGTGGTGGTCGCGATGGCGTTGTCGGCCATGGGGAAGAGTCATCCGTAAAACTTGAAGAGGGAAACGCGCGGCCTCTAAAGGCCGGTCGTCGTCAGACCGGCATGTTCATGATGTCCTTGTAGGCATCGACCAGCTTGTTGCGCACTTCGGTCATCGCGCGCAGCGAGAGGTCGGCCTTCTGGATCGCCACCATCGTGCGGCCGAGGTCGGCACCTGCATCGCCGCGCTCGAAGCTGGCGGCCATCTGCCCGGCCTGCTGCTGGGTGTCGCCCACGCTCGCGATCGATTGCTTGAGCAGCGCGCCGAAGTCCGCCGTGGCGGCGGGCGCGGCCTTCAGTGCCGTCTCCGTCGGGCGCACCTGCGCGGAAAGCTGGCGCATCTGGGCGAGCAGGTTGTTGACGTCGATGGTGGTCATGTCGGGATTCCGGCGCGTGGCGGCTTTCGAGGGTGTGATTGCACGAGCTGTGCCATTGAGGGCGGGGAACGGGGAACGGGGAACGTGTGGGTTCAGGCGGAGGCCGGCAGATGCTGGAGGTGGTGCTGGCTGATGCGGCGTTGCCAGGCGTCGCCGCAATGTCGACGTTCCCCGTTCCCCGTTCCCCGTTCCCCGCCCTTACGCCGCCAGGCTGTTCTGCAGCCCGTACTTGCGCAGCTTCTCCACCAGCGTGGTGCGCTGCATGTGCAGCAGCTTGGCGGCGTGCGCGACCACGCCACCGGTGACGTCGAGCGCCTGGCGGATCAGGCCCACCTCGATGTCGGCCAGGTGATCCTTCAGGTCGATGCCGCCCTCGGGCAGCAGGGTGGCGTCGCCGGCATGGGCGGCGGCGTCCATCGTCGTGGGCGCGGCGGCGCCTTCCATCAGCGCCAGCAGCGAAACGCCCGGCGCCTCCTCCACGGCCTGGCGGCCGCGGTATTTCTCCGGCAGGTCGCTGCCGCGGATCTCACCGTGCGGGTAGAGGATGGCCAGGCGCTCGACCAGGTTGCACAGCTCGCGCACGTTGCCCGGCCAGGCGTACTGATGCAGCGCATGGAGCGCGCCGGCGGAGAAGCGCACGCTGGACAGGCCACGGCGCGCCAGGCGCTGGTTGAATTCGTTGATCAGCACCGGCAGGTCGTCCAGGTGCTCGCGCAGCGCAGGCATTTCCAGCGGGAACACGGACAGGCGATAGAACAGGTCCTCGCGGAACTGGCCGCCGGCGATCGCCTGCTCGAGGTTGCGGTGGGTGGCGGCGATGATGCGCACGTCGCAGCGCTGGCTCTTGGTGCCGCCGACGCGCTCGAACACACGCTCCTGCAGCACGCGCAGCAGCTTGACCTGCATGGTCAGGCTCATGTCCCCGATCTCGTCCAGGAACAGCGTGCCGCCCTCGGCCAGCTCGAAGCGCCCCTTGCGCGCGCTGATCGCGCCGGTGAAGGCGCCCTTCTCGTGGCCGAACAGCTCGCTTTCCAGAAGCTCGGCCGGGATCGCACCGCAGTTGATCGCCACGAACGGCTTGTCGCGGCGGGGCGAGCACTCGTGGATGGTGCGCGCGACCATTTCCTTGCCGGTGCCCGATTCGCCCAGCACCAGCACGCTGGAGTCGAACGGCGCCACCTGGCGGATCAGCGCATTGACGCGGCGCATCGGCCCGGATTCGCCGACGAAGCGCAGTTCGCCGCGGCGGCCGCCCAGCAACCGCGCGTACAGGCTGCGCATCACTTCGGCCAGCTGCTCGTAGCGCAGCGGGAACTCCACCATGCCGATGCGGGAGGCGAACGGCGAGCTGGCAGCCGTCAGGCGCGTGGCCCAGGCCGAATCGCTGGCCAGCAGCACCGGCACGTGCCCGGCGGCGTCGCCCAGCAACGCAAACTGGCGCTCGGCCTCGGCCGTGTCGCCGACGGTGCCCACGTAGACGGCGCGCCAGGCGTGGGTCGATTCGTCCGCGGCGATGCAGCTTTCGCCCCGCTGCGGGTGGTAACCGAGGAAGTGCAACGCGGACAGAATGGACTCGGCCCGCGCCTCGTTCGATTCGATCACCAGGAAATCGACCTTGCTCATGTAGTGCCTCCGCTTTGACGCCCAATCCGACGAACCGCCGACCGTCCCGCAGTGTTCGCGATGCTCGATGCCGACTTTCCGTCGTCGGCTGCGCAGAGGAGGGAGCAAGAAGAAGGCCAGCGCAGGGGGCGTACCGCACTGTCCGCGGACGCGTGGATGGCCCTAAAGCGTCACCTGTGAAAAAAATGTCGACGCGCCGTGATGCGCGGATGGTGCAACGGCGACGGTTTGCCGGCGCCATCGGTTCGACGGCGAGTGACCTTGCGTGACACCGCCGCGTCGTCGATCGTCAAACGGACGACGCGCGAGCCTGCAAAAGTGTGAAGCCCTTCACGTGCCGGACGCGGACCAACTCACATGGCCCCAGAGCGGACTCATGCGTTGGCTTGGCGCGCACCTGCCACTTTGCGTCGGTGGTGACGAAACACGAAACGTTCGAGTGACGCAGCGACGCCATCGCCCAGTCCCCGGAAGGCGATGAAGGTGCGGCCGTCACCGAGCCGGCGGTCGACGCGCGCGGGCAGTTCAAGCGGCACGCTGGGACAGGCATCGAAGCGCAGGCGCAGCAGCAGCTCTTCCCCCACGCTTGCCAGGGCATCGGGCACCACGGCGCCGATCGCGTTGAAGCTGAGCTCCTGGCGCGGCGCCAACGCGTCGGCGGACAGCGACAGGCGGCTGACCATATCGATCAGGGCGTTGAGCTTGGCATCCAGCCGCATGAGCTCCTGCATCACCGGGTCATCGTCGTCGGCGTTGTCGGCGCGGCGTTCCTCCAGCGCGGACACGGTGGCGAGCGCGGCGGCATTGCGCTCGGCCAGGCGCTGCGACAGCGCTTCGGGTACCGGCCAGGCAAGCGCCTGGCTGTCCGCATGCCAGCTGCCCTCGCAGGCAAGCCGTTGCTCGAACTCGTTCCAGGCGCTGGCGGTCATGACGGGTTTCCGGCGGGCAGTTGCGTGGACCGTGAGTATGCAAGCACCGGGCCCAGGCCGCCGATCGGGTTCGCCGCAGGATGAACGCTACGGTCCGTCCCGTAGGAGGCATTCACCATAGGCGGCGACGGCACGGGCGCCGTCATGCGCGGCCTGCCACTGCCTGGCCGCCGCATCGCGCGCCTGGACCACCAGGGCCTGCAGTTCGCGGTCGAGCGTAAGCAGTTCGCCGAGCTGGCGCACACCGTCTGCATCCCTGGCCAGGGGTTGCTTCGCCAACGGATGGCGTTGATCTTCCAGCGCGAGGACTTGTTCCCAGTCGCCCGCGCGCGCGGCCTCGAGCATGGCGCACGTCAGCGCCATGGCCAGGGCCAGCGGCTGCGGCGTGCTCATGCGGCGGCGCCGGCGGCGCCGGCGGCGCGGCGCGCCTCCATCGGCACCTGTACCCAGCTGGTGCGGATCTTCTGCAGCAGCGCGCTCACCTCGTCCAGCGCGGCGACGTCGTTGCGCAGGTTGGCGTGCAGCAGGCGCCGGCTCATGTAGTCGTACAGCGCGTCGAGCTGGCTGACCAGCGGGGTCTCCACCGCGGGATCCAGCGCATCGCGCAAGCCGCCGATGATCTCGATGCAGCGCCCGATCACCTCGCCCTTGGCGGCGATCTCGCCGCGCTGCATGTGGCCGCGTGCGGTGATCAGGCGCTCCAGGGCGCCGTCCATGAGCAGCGTGATCAGGCCATGCGGGTCGGCCGACTCCACGCCGCCGTGAGAGCGGATCTGCTGGTAGGCGCTGGCGCCCTGTCCGAATGCCATGGCGTTCTCCGTTACTTCTTGCTCGAGCCGTTGAGCGCGTCGAACTGTTGGGTCAGATAGCTGCTGGTGCTGTTGAGCTTGGCCAACATGGCGTCCAAGGCGTTGAACTGCGCCTGGTAGCGCGCCGTGAGCGCAGCCATGCTGGCGTCCAGGGCGGTTTGCTGGTTGGCCAGGTCGCTCAGCTGCTGGTTGATGTTGCTGGTTCGCGTGCCGAGGATGCCGCTGCTGCCGATCCATCCATCCAGCGGCGTGCCGAACTGCGCGGCGAAACCGCCGGTGCCGCTGAAGAAAGCCTTGACCGTGCCGCCACCGCCGCTCATGGCGGTAGCCAGCTTGCCGCTGTCGAGCTGAAGCGTGCCATCCACCTGCAGCGATATGCCCACCGAAGCGAGCGTGTTGCCGTTGACGGCACCGCCGACGAGCTTGGAAAACGTGCTCTGGATGCCGTTGAGCGTGGCATCGCCAATCAGGGCGCCGGCCGTGCCGCTGGTGGGGTCGTACTGGGTGAGGCTGTTATATATCCCCACGAAACTGTTGTACGTGTTGACGAAGTTGCCGATGGCCGTGGTAGCGGCGGTGGTGTCGTTGGCAACGGTGACGGTCGTCGTGCCGACCGCGGTGAGATTGAGCGTCACGCCATCGATCGCGGTGGTGACCGTGTTCTGCGAACTGCTGCCTGCCAGGCCATCGATGGTGTAGGTGGCGTCCTTTGCGGCGGTAACGACGCTCAGCTTGTTTCCCGTGGTCGCATTCGGATCATAGTTGAGCGCAGCCAAGCCACCGTCGCCGCCGCTGCTGGTCACCTTGAAAACGTTTGCCGTGCCGGTCTGGGTGCTGCTGATGCTCAGGTGCGCACCGTCGGTTCCCGTCACTATCGTGGCGCTGACGCCGGGATTGTTGCTGGCGTTGTTGATCGCGTCGCGAATCGAGGCGAGCGAGGAATTCGTGCTGTCGATCGACAGGCTCATCTGCTGGCTGCCCACGCTGATGGTGAGCGTGCCGGTGCCGAGGTTCGCGGTATCGCTCGCAAAGGCTCCCGACGAGGCTTTCAGTGCCGTGGCCAGCTGCGTCACGTTGACTGAATAGTTGCCGGTGGTCGCCGTGCTGCTCGCGCTGGCGCTCAGCAGGGTGCTGTCGCCCACGCTCGTCTTGCGCACCGTGAACGCGCTGCCGTCGTTGAGCGATGACAACGACGATTGCAGGGCCGAAAGCGCCGCCGTCACCTGGCCCAGGGCGGACAACTGGGTCTGCGCAGAGGCCTTTTGACTGTCGATGGCGCTCTGCTGGGGCGCCCGCTTTGCGGCGACGAGCTGGCTGACCAGGCCGTTTACGTCCAATCCCGATCCAACGCCCGCGGCGGTGAGAATGCCCGAAGTCGGAGTACTGGTGGAGCCGACGGTGACAGCCATGGTCGCAAACCCTCAATGAAGAGGGCGGCCATGTCGCCATGGCCGCCCGATACCGCACTGTTACTGGAGCAGCTTCAGGACGCTCTGCGTGCTGGAGTTGGCCTGGGCCAGAACCGAGACACCCGCCTGCTGCAGGATGTTCGCGCTGGACATGTTCGCGGTCTCGGCAGCGAAATCGGCGTCCTGGATCTGGCTGCGCGAGGCGTCCAGGTTCTGCGAGATCGTCTGCAGGTTGGCGATGGTGGACTGGAAGCGGTTCTGCACGGCGCCCAGGTTGCTGCGCATCGAGCTGATCGTGGCGAGCGCCGCGTCGATACGGTTCATCGTGTCGTTGGCGCCGGCCACGGTCTTGACGCTGGTGGACGCCAGCGTGTTGGTGTCCTTGGTGATGGTGTTGGAAGCGAACCCAAGGTCAGCATAGGCGCCGGTCATGGTGATGTTGTCCGCCGCACTCAGGGTCACGTCGCCCTGGTTGTTCTTCACGATGCCTGCGGCAACGCCGCCGGTGGCACCGCCGCCCAGGGTCTGGGCAATGTTGATGTCGCGGCCGTCGGAGGTGGAGAAGGTCAGGTTGCCGCCGGTGAAGCTGGCGGACACGCCGGTCTGGGTCGAGTACAGGTTGACCTGTGCGGCTACGGCACTGCCGGTGAGCGCGGCGCCGCTGGTGTCCGTGGCGTTGTAGATGCTGACGCCATTGATGCTCAGCGTATAGGTGTTGCCCGCGGCGCCGCCGGTGCTGGTGAAGGCGCCGGTCACGCTGTTGGAGGCGGTCGCGGTCAGGCCAGCCACGCCCGAAGCATTGATCGCGGCGGCCTTGGCGAAGGCGCTGCTGGCGGTCTGGCCGGCGCCGCCGCCGGCGGTGGATGCCCCGATGGAAACGGCCGCACCGCTGCCCACGGCGATGGTGACGCCACCGCTGGTCAGCGCATTGCCGGTGACCGCGCCGCTGGTGGACGTGGCGATCTGGCCCAACTGGTCAGCCCGCGAACCCTGGCTCAGGTTCACCGAGATGGTCTCGCCGACGTTGGCGCCGACCTGGAATGCAGCCTGGCCGAAGGTGCCATCGAGCACGTGGCGGCCGTTGAAGGTGGTCTGGCTGGCGATACGGGTGATTTCCGCCAGGCGCTGCTGCACTTCGGCGTCGAGCGCGGCGCGGTCGCTGTCGGAGTTGGTCGCGTTGGCCGACTGCACCGCCAGCTCGCGGATGCGCTGCATGTTGTTGGTCACCTCGTTCAGCGCCGACTCGGTGGTCTGCGCCAGCGAAATGCCGTCGTTGGCATTGCGCACGGCCTGGTTCAGGCCGTTGATCTGGGTGGTGAACCGGGTGGCGATGGCCAGGCCGGCGGCATCGTCCTTCGCGCTGTTGATGCGCATGCCCGAGGACAGGCGCTGGATGGCGGTGGCCAGCTTGCTCTGCGTCGTGGACAGGTTCTGCTGCGCATTGAGCGACATGATGTTGGTGAGAACGCTCATGACCATGGGAATGTCTCCGTTAGGGTCTTGGGTGCCGTTGGTCGGCGGTGGTAGTCAGCGGGATGCCGATTGGAACACCGCCGCCTCAGACCCTTTTTCGACCCTCACCATGGAAACTTGAGCGGGTCAACTGCTTTTTCTGCATTTCCCTGTTTTGCGCCTTCCGCGCCGCCCCTTCACTTCCGGACGGCGCAAGTCGCGCGGGGGGACCATCGGACCGCATCACTTGAGATAATCGAACAACGACATGTTCTGCAGCTTGCTGAAGGTCAGCTGCGCGGCCTGCAGCGCGGAGCTCTGCAGGCTCAGTTTGCTCACCGCGTCGTAGTAGTTGAGGTCCTGCACGTCCGACAGCGCGGTCTTGTACTGCAGGGTGAGGTCGCCGTTGAGCGAGCCCTGCTGGTCCAGCGCATTCATCCGGGCACCCACTCCCGCGCGCGTCTGCGTGAGCGTGCCGATCGCCTGGTCGAGGTTGGCAAGCTGGCCGCCGAGCGCGTTCTGCATGCCTGCCTCACTCGTGGACTGGCGCAGCGCACCGATGATGCCGTCGAGCGTGTCGAACATGCTCTGCTTGGACGAAGGCGCCACCGCGAAGCTGTCGTTCGTCGCCGGCGTGCCGCTGAAGGCGACCTGCACACCCTTGAAGGCGATCGTGCCGCCCTTCTCCGGATCGTAGGCGCCGCTGCTGACCACGGCGCCGCCGCTATCACGCACCTCGTAGGCGTTGGGCGCGGTGAACACGATCTGGTAGTTGCCGCCATTCCACGCGCTCGGGTCGGTTACGCCGGTGGCACCGGCCAGCGCGCTGCCGGTGTTGCCGGCAGCCGCGCCCACGGCGAAGCTGCCGTTGCCGGTAGGAATGTCCATGAACACCGCGCTGCCCGGATCGCCGGTGGCGACCTGCAGACCGGGGCCGGCCGCGACCATGCGCTGGCCCTGGTCGCCCACATAGCTCACGCCGCCAGATTGCGAGAGGAACGGCACGGCGCCCGTGCGGTTGCCGGCGAAGATGTAGTCGCCCTGCGCATCCTTGCTGTTGGCCATGCCCAACAACTGGCCGCGCAGCTGCACCATTTCGGCGGCGATGTCGTTGCGCGACTCGGCCGTCTGGCTGGGGTTCATGCCCTGCAGCAGCAGCGTGCGCACGCGGCCCAGCACGTTGCCGACCGAGGACAGCGTCGTGTCCTCCAGCCCCAGCCGCGCGTTGGCCGAAGTGATGTTGCGCTGGTACTGGTCGGTGTCGGCGCCAAGATGAGTCAGTTCCACGGCGCGCGTCGCGCCCACCGGATCGTCCGAGGGCTGGTTGATGCGCTTGCCAGTGCCCATCTGCGTCTGGATGCCGGACAGGTCGCCCTGCCGCTCCATCATCGTGTTAACCGACTGCTGTTGCATCCAGCTGGTGGAGACTCTCATGACGGTGGCCCTTAGCTCTTGACCGCGCCGAGCAATGCGTTGAACACGGTGTTGGCGGCGTTGATGACCTGCGCCGACGCCTGGTAGGCCTGCTGGAAGCGCACCAGATTGGCCGCCTCCTCGTCGACGTTGACGCCGCTGACGCTCTGTTGCGCGGCCATCGCCTGGTTGTAGACGGCGGTCTGCGTCTTGGCTGCGTCGTCGGCCAGCGAACCGGCGCTGCCGACCTGGCCGACCAGCTGGCCATAGGCGCCGCCTACGCTGGTCGCGCCGCCATCGAGCACGCCCAGGTTGGCCACCGCGCCGAGCTTGAGCGCGTTTGCGTTGTCGCCGCGCGCGTTGGTGTTGGCCTTCACGGTGAAGCTGTCGCCATTGGCGGGCGCGCCCGAGAGCACGAGGCTCCAGCCGTTGTGCACGACGGGCGTGCCGGCGGTGAAGGTCTGCGCCGGACCACCGTCGATGCTGTAGCTGGTCGGCGAGGAGAACACGATGCTGGAGGCGGTGAACAGGTTCGGATTGCTGCCGTCGGCGACGCTGAGCGCACCGATGGCAGCGTTGCCGGTGTTCGCGCTGGCCGCGCTGCCTACCAGCGGCGCGGCTGCAGCCACTTTGTTCGGATCGGTGATCGCCACGGCTATGCCGCCGGCTGCATTGCGGCTGGGTTGGATGCGGAAGCTGTCGCCGGCGTTGGCGGCACCGCCACCCAGGGTGAAGCTCAGGCCGCCGGCCTTGAACGGATCGGCCCCTGTGCCGGTGCCGGTCATCGCCACCGTAGCGCCGCTGCCGTCACGCAGGCTCCAGGCGCTACCGTCGTAGCTCAGCACGTAGTCCTGGCTGCCGAGCGCGCCGATGTCGCTGATGCTCGCCGTGAGCGTGGCGATGCCGGTATTGCTGCCGGCCGCCTGCACGGCGGGGCCGGCGACGTTGAAAAAGGTGCCGCCGAGCTGGCCGTTGAGGTCCACGCCCTGCGCGTGCTGCGCGTTGAAGGCGCCAGCCAGCGCCAGCGCGGCGCGACCGAGCTGATTCTGCGCGGGGTCGAGCACGTTGCTGCGGAAATCCAGCAGCGCGCCCAGCGTGCCTCCGCCGATGCGGCTGCTCAGCACCGCGCCGGTACCTTTGTCGACCACTTCCAGCCGGGTCGCGTCATAGGTGTTGGCCGCGGTACCCAGGTCGTAGGATTGCGTGCCGCTGACCAGCGCCTGCCCATTGCCGACGAACACGCTCAGGGTACCGTCGTTCTGCGGCGCCACGCTGATGCCGACCTCGCCCGAGAGCTTCTTGATCAGCGCGTCACGCTGGTCGAGCAGGTCGGACGGCTGCTGGCCGGTGGAGGCGCGGATGCGCTCGTTGAGCTTGGCGATCCCCGCGCTGTCGCTGTTGATGGCGGCGACCGTATCGGCGAGTTGACGCTGCACTTGCCCGCCCAGGCTGTCGAACTGGCCGGACAGTGCCTGAAAGGTGCTGGTCAGGCCGCCGGCGCGGGCCAGCAACACGCTGCGGGCGGAGGCGTCCGCCGGGGCATTGGCCACGTCCTGCATCGAGCCGAAGAAGGTGTCCAGCGAACTCTGCAGGTTGCTGCTGCCGGAAAGCTGGTTGTTGAGCTGGCCGGTCAGGCCCTGGTAGGCGTTGGCGCGTCCCTGGGCGGAGGCGGCCGACCACAGCGCGCTGTTGAGGTACTGGCTGTAGGCGCGCTGCACCGCCTGGGTGTCCACGCCAGTGCCGACGTAGTAATTCCCTTCCTGCTGCGGCGCGCGCGCGGCGAAGCTCACCTGCTGGCGGCTGTAGCCGTCGGTGTTGGCGTTGGACACGTTGTGGCCCACGGTGCTCAGGCCCACTTGCGCGGCGAGCAGGCCGGAGACGCCGGTGGAAAGCAGGTCAGCCATGATGATTTCCCGGACGGATGGCACGCGGGCGGGCGGACCGCGGCAAGCGGCCCGGCCAAGACCCGATCGGCGGAATCAGGGCATGCGTCATGCCCCCTTTGACGGCAACTTGGCGTCTCACTTGAACGCCCCCGCATCCAGCGCAGCCAGCGCCTCGCGCATCTGCGGGCTGTTGGCGATGGCGGTGAGCTTGGCCGCGTAGCCCGGATCCGTGGCGTAGCCGCCGCGGCTCAGCGCATGCGCGAAGCCGGCGACGTTCTCGCCCTTGCCCAGTGCCTGCGCGTAGCGCGGGCTGTCGGTGAGCATGCGTGCGTAGTCGGCGAAGGCGTCGGCCGGGCTGGCGTAGGCGCGGAAGTTGTCCCGCTTGCGCACCGCCACGCCGTTCTCGTACTCGAGCGTGGGCACGCTGACCTTGTCGCCGGCCCAGCCACCGCCGGCCTTGATGCCGAACAGGTTGAAGCTGCTGGAACCGTCGTGGCGCTGCGGCAGGTGCTTGCCCCAGCCGGTTTCCAACGCGGCCTGCGCCAGCAGCGCGCGCACCGAGACGCCCAGCTTGGCGGCGGCGGCCTGCGCGTGCGGCGCCATCGCCTGCACGAAGCCGACCGGGTCGCCCGGGACGAACTTGCTGGCCACGTTTACCGCGCCCTGCGCCAGCTGGCCGAGCGTGGCCCGCCAGTCCTTCGCGGCGAGAGCGTCGCTGGTCAGCGGCAGCAGCGCGCCGTCCTGTGCGTCCGCGCCAGAGCCCAGGTTCAGCAAGGCACGGGTGCCCGCCTCGGCGCCCGCGGCAAGCGGGGCGAACAGGCCGGAGACGGCGCCGCCGGGCAGCGCACCGGCAGCGACGCCGGCGAGCAGGGTCTTGTCGTCGGTGGCCGGTGCCGGGGCGGACTGCGCGTCCTTGCCGCCGAGCTGGCGCACCAGCATGCGCGCGATCCCAAGGCCGTTGTTGCCCTGGGACAGCGAGAGCGAAAGCTGCTGGTCGAACAGGTCGCGGTAGGCCTTGCCCTGCTCGCTGTCGCCCACGTCGTTGTCGCCGAAGCTGGCGTTCGCCTCGCGCATCGACTTCAGCATCATCTGGGTGAAGATCGCCTCGAACTGCCTGGCGACCTTCGGCAGCGCCGCCTTGTCGTCGCCCTTGGCCTGCGCGCGCAGCTGGTTGAACCCGGACAGGTCGGTCCAGGTGTCGAGCGCGGGCGTGGCGGGCGTGGCGGGCGTCATGTTTCCGTCGCGTGGAGCTAGATCACGACGAGCTCTGCATGAAGCGCGCCAGCCTGCTTGAGCGCCTGCAGGATCGAGATCAGGTCGCTCGGCGCCGCGCCCACCTGGTTCACCGCGCGCACGATGGTGTCCAGGCTCACGCCCGGGCCGAACTTGAACATGTGCGCGCCGCTTTCGCTGACCTGCACGTCGGAACTGGGCACCACCGCGGTCTGGCCGCGCGAGAACGGCCCCGGCTGGCTGACCTGCGGCTGCTCGCTGATGGTGACCTGGATCGCGCCGTGCGCCACTGCGGCGGCGGAGACCTTCACGTCCGAACCGATCACCACGGTGCCGGTGCGCGAGTTGACCACCACGCGCGCGGGCGCGTCGCCCGGGGTGACGTCGAGGTTCTGGATCATGCCCAGCCAGGCCACTTTCTGCGCCGGGTCCTGCGGGCCGCGCACCGAGATCGTGCCGCCGTCGACCGGCGTGGCGGTGCCCGCGCCGAAGGCGCCATTGACCGCCTGCGCGATGCGCGCGGCGGTGGTGAAGTCGGGCGTGTTGAGGTTGAGCATCAGGTCACCGCCGCCGGCGAACGCGGACGGCACGCTGCGCTCGACCGAGGCGCCGTTGGGGATGCGCCCGCTGGCGGAGATGTTCACCTGCACGCTGGAGCCGCTCTTGCCCTGCGCACTGACGCCGCCGACCACCACGCTGCCTTGCGCGATCGCATAGACGTTGCCGTCGGCGCCGCGCAGCGGCGACATCAGCAGCTCGCCGCCGCGCAGGCTTTTGGCGTTGCCGATCGAGGCCACGGTGACGTCGATCTGCTGGCCGGGCTTGGCGAAGGGCGGCAGCTCGGCGGTGATGGTCACCGCCGCGGCGTTCTTCAGCTGCGGCCGCGCGTTGGGCGGCACCGTGATGCCGAACTGCTGCAGCATGTTCTCCAGGCTCTGCGTGGTGAACGGGGCCTGGGTGGTCTGATCGCCCGAGCCGTCCAGGCCCACCACCAGGCCGTAGCCGATCAGCTGGTTGGAGCGCACGCCGCCGACGGAGGCCAGGTCGCGGATCTTGTCCGCGTGCAGCGGCGCGCAGGCGAGCATCGCCACGAGCGCTGCCACCACGTGCAGGCCGAAGCTGCGCCAGCGCTGCAGCGCGCGGCGCAGCGCGGCGCGGCGGGTTTCCTCGGCACGCGAGTGGTCGTATGGCTCGGCGGCGGTGGACGCCGGCAGGGGGGAAACCTCGCGGGTTTCCCCGGCGGGCTGCGACGGCTCGGGAAGCTGCGGCTTCATCAGAACGGCATCCACTTGGAATTGAAGAAGCGCGACAGCCATCCGCGCGTATTGGCGTCGGCCAGCGTGCCGCGGCCGGTGTAGCTGATGCGCGCGTCGGCCACGCGGGTGGAGGGCACGGTGTTGTCCTGGCCGATGTCCTGCGGGCGCACGATGCCGGCGATACGCACCAGCTCCTGCCCCTGGTTGATGGTCAGCCACTTCTCGCCGCGCACCATCAGGTTGCCGTTGGACAGGCGCTGCGCCACGGTCACGGTGATCTGGCCGGTGAGCTGGTTGGACTGGCTGGACGAACCGTTGCCGTCGAACGTGCGCTCGCCGTCCAGACCGATGTCCGCCGCCTTGCCGCCGATGGAGACGCCCTGGCCCAGGATCGTGGGCGAGGCGATCTTGGCCTTGTCGGTCTTGCTGGTGCTGGTGCTGGCCTTCTTGCTCGCCTGCGTGCTTTCCACCAGCACGATGGTGAGGATGTCGCCCACGCGGTGCGCGCGCGGATCGGAGAACAGCTCCATGCCCTGCGAATCGTGGTAGATCGCGCCATCGGACGGCGCGGCGGCGACGTCCGGCTGCATTGGCGGCGTGGCCGCCCATGCCGCGTCGTCGTGGCTGGGCTGCATGGTGGCGCAGCCGGCGAGCGCGAGCAGCGCGGCGGCGGCGAGGAAACGGAAAGCGGCGTGCATGGAATCAGGTCTTGTTGGTGAGGAACTGCAGCATCTGGTCGGCCGCGGAGATGGCCTTGGAATTCATTTCATAGGTGCGCTGGGTCTCGATCATGTCGACCATCTGCTCGACCACGTTGACGTTCGAGCTCTCCAGCGCGCCTTGCGAGAGCGTGCCCAGGCCGTTGAGCCCCGGCTGGCCCGGCTGCGGCGTGCCGCTGGAGGCGGTTTCCAGGTAAAGGTTGTCGCCGTTGGGCTGCAGACCCGCCGGGTTGATGAAGTCGGCCAGCTGCACGGTGCCCACCTGCTGGGGCGCTGCCTGGCCCGGCAGCGTGATGCTGACCGTGCCGTCGCTGCCGATGGTGATCGACTGGGCGTTGGCCGGAATGGTGATGGCCGGTGCCACCGCATAGCCGTTGGCCGTGACGACCTGCCCGTTCTGGTCCATGTGCAGCGAGCCGTCGCGGGTGTAGGCGGTGGTGCCGTCGGGCATGGTCACCTGCAGGAAGCCGCGGCCCTGGATGGCCAGGTCCAGCGAATTGCCGGTCTGCTCGATGTTGCCCTGGGTGAACAGCTTCTCGTTGCCGACCACGCGCACACCGGTGCCCAGCATCAGGCCCGAGGGGGCGGCGGTCTGCTCGGTGGTCTGCCCGCCGGGCTGGCGCAGGTTCTGGTAGACCAGGTCCTGGAACGCGGCGCGCGAGCTCTTGAAGCCGGTGGTGTTGGCGTTGGCCAGGTTGTGCGAGACCACGTCCATGCGCGTCTGCTGCGCATCGAGGCCAGTCTTGGCGACCCACAGGGAAGAGAACATGGGTGTCTCCTGTAAAACTTAGGTGAGTGACAGCAGGCGGGTCGCCGACTGCGCGTTGTCGTCGGCGTTCTTGATCGCCTTGACCTGGAGTTCGTACTGGCGCGAGAGCTCGATCATCTGCACCAGCGTCTGCGACGGGTTGACGTTGCTGGACTCGAGCACGCCCGATTTCACGGTCACGGCCGGATCGGCGTCGGCGGTGCCGCCGCCGGCCAGGTGCATCAGCCCGTCGCTGCCCAGCGCCAGTTGGTTGGCCGGCGGGTTGACCAGCTTGAGCTTGCCGACCGAGGCGATCGTCTGCGGGCCCTGGCCGGTCGGCACCACCGAGATGGTGCCGTCGTTGCCGATGCTCACCTGGCTCGCCGGCGGCAGGCTGATCGGGCCGCCGTCGCCCAGTACCAGGTTGCCGCGCGCGTCGGTGAGCAGGCCATCGGGGGTGAGCTGCAGGTTGCCGGCGCGCGTGTAGGCTTCGCTGCCATCGGCCGCCTGCACCGCGATCCAGCCATCGCCCTGCACCGCAACGTCGAACTCGCGGCCGGTCTGGATCTCCGCGCCCGAGCGCAGGTCCACGCCCTCGCCCTGCGCCACGCCGTTGATCCGCGTGGGCATACCGGGCCCCTGCACCGGCAGCGCCTGGAAGGCCGACATCTGCGCCTTGAAGCCGACCGTGTCGGCGTTGGCCAGGTTGTGCGCCACTTCGGTCTGCGCCCGCATCATCTGCGTGGCGCCGGTCATGGCGACGTAGAGCGAACGATCCATGGGATTGCCTCAGCCCCCGCGTCAGTTGCGGATGTTGATGATGGTCTGGGTCAGCTTGTCGTCGGTGGAGATCACCTGGGCGTTGGCCTGGTAGTTGCGCTGCGCCTTGATCATGTTCACCAGTTGCGCGGTGAGGTCGGCGGTGTTGGAAGCCTCCAGCGCGCCCGACTGCACGGCGCCGAAAGTGCCCTGGCCGGCTGCGCCCATCACCGGCGCGCCCGAGTCGAACGAGGCCGCCCAGTTGGTGTTGTCCAGCTGGCGCAGACCGTTCAAGTTGCTGAAGTTGGCCAGCGCGAGCTGGCCCAGCGCAGTGGACTGGCCGTTCGAATACTTCGCCTGCACCACCCCTTGGCTGGACACGTCGATGCTCGAGAGCGTGCCGCTGGGATAGCCGTCCTGGTTGATCGCGCTCAGCGAATAGCTGTTGCCGAACTGCGTGGCCTTGGAAAGGTCCAGCGAGAGCGTCAGCGGGTTGGCGCCCGGGCTGACCGACATCGCCGGGAAGTTGAGCTTGCCGCCGGCCGGCGTGGCCAGCGCGCCGCTGCTGGTGAAGGAAACCGCCTGCGGCGCGCCGGCCGAGACGCCATCGACGTACAGGTAGGCGTTCCAGGTGTTGGCAGCGGGCTGCTTGACGAAGTAGACGGTGCCATTGTGGCTGGCGCCCAGCGAGTCGTAGGCGGTGAACGGCGTGGCCTGGTTGTAGCTCTGCGCGTCGGTGGGACTGAACGGCGTGGTGGTCGGCCCGGTCGCATCGGAGGGCAGGTTCAGCGACATCTGCACGCTGCCGGTGGCCTTGGCCGCGCTCTGCGCAGTGGTCATCTGCAGGTCGACCAGCGTGCTGGTGTCGAAGCCGTTGCCCGCGGGCGGAAACACCTGCAGGTGCTGGCCGCTGGCATTGACCACGTAGCCGTTGGCGTCCTGCTGGAACGCGCCGGCGCGGGTGTAGGCATAGCCCTTGCCGTCGCGCAGGGTGAAGAAGCCGTCGCCGTTGAGCGCGAAGTCCAGGCTGTTGCCGGTGTTCTCCACGTTGCCGGCGCCGAACTGCTGCGCCACCTCGGCCAGCCGCACGCCGCTGCCGATGGCGGTGGCCGACAGGTTGCGGCCGGCGGAGTTGTAGAGCTCCGCGAACTCCGCGCGCGAGCCCTTGAAGCCGGTGGTGCCGGTGTTGGCGATGTTGTTGGCGGTGACTTCCAGGTCCTTGGAAGCCGCGTTCAGGCCGCTCAGCGCGATATTGAAAGCCATCGGTGTTCCCCGTTGGGTGGGATGGATTGATGTTCTAGTTGACGCGCGCGACCTGGCTCAGCAGCACGCCGCCGAAGCCATCCACGTCCAGGTAGGCGCCGTCGGCGCCGGTCATGCCCACGCCGGCGACCTTGCCGCTGACGTAGGTCGCCGCCGCGGCGGTACCCACCTGCGCGGACAGGCCATAGGTACCCGGCGGCAACGGCTGGCCGTCGTCGCCCACGCCGTTCCAATGGAAATCGGCCAGGCCCGCTATCTGCGTGCCGAGATCCATCGTCCGCACCACGTTGCCGGCGGCGTCGGTGATGCGCACGAAGGTGCGCCCGCCGCCGTCGGGAATGTTGACCGCCCCGTCCAGCGCCCCGCCCTGCAGCTTGCCGACCGCCGAAGGCACGGTGACGCTGTGGCCGACCATGCTGGAGGCCTGCAGCAACTGGTTGCCCTGCATCGACTTGGAGAGTGCGTCGAAGGAGGTCTGCAGGTTCTGCGTGGCCGAGACCTGGTTGATCTGGGCGAGCTGGCTGACCATCTGCGAGGAATCCATCGGCTGGGTCGGGTCCTGGTTGCGCATCTGCTGGATCAGCAGGCTCAGGAAGTCCGCCTGGCTGAGCGTCTTGTTGTCCTTCTTTGCGGACTGCACGTCGGCGCCGGCGGAGCCCGAGGAATTGACTGCGATGTCGCTCATGGCCGTTCCTTATTTCCCCAGGTCCAGCGTCTTCTGCATCAGCTGGCGCGCGGTGTTCATCACTTCGACGTTGTTCTGGTAGGAGCGCGAGGCCGAGATCATGTTGACCAGCTCGTCCACCGGGTTGACGTTGCTCTGGTAGACGTAGCCGTCGGCGTCGGCCATCGGGTTGCCCGGCTCGTAGCGACTGGTGATCGCGTTGGGGCTTTCGGTGACACCGAGCACCTTGACGCCCTCGCTGCCGGCCTCGGCCGGCTTGCCGTCCAGGCCGTTGCGGATCGCCGCGAACAGCGGCTCCTTGGCGCGGTAGGCTGCCTGCGGCGTGCTGGCCACGCTGTCGGCGTTGGCCAGGTTGCTGGCGACCGTGTTGAGCCGGGTGGATTGCGCCGCCATGCCTGAGCCGGCGACGTTGAAGATATTGAAGAGGGACATCAGCCCTGGCCTCCGGTGATCGCCGTGCGCAGCATGCGGATCTGCGCGGTGATGAAGGCCAGGCTCGCCTGGTAATGCACGCCGTTGGCGGCGAAGGCGGCCTGCTCCTGCTGCGCGTCGACGGTGTTGCCGTCCATGCTGGGCTGGGTGGGCACGCGGTAGGCAAGCGTGTCGCGCGCCTGGGCGACCGGGTCGATCTGGCCGGGCGTGGGTGCGGCCAGCGGCAGGCTGCCGTCGCCGCTGCCGCCGGCGGCGGCCAGTGCCTTGCGGAAGTCGACGTCGCGGGCGAGATAGCCGGGGGTGTCGGCATTGGCCAGGTTGCTGGCCAGCACCTCGGTACGGCGCTGCCACAGCGCGAGCGCGCCGGTGTGCATGCCGAACAGGTTGTCGATGGGTTGGCTCATCGCTTGCCTCCGCGCGGGTCGATACGTCCGCACGGGGCTGGAGGCAAGTTGTGTGCCATGGGCGCGCTAAGCCTTGCCGCAGCAGGCTTTGCGCGTGGTCCGGGTTTCCACCCTTACGCGGCTTCAAGGGCGGAGACGGATTTCCGACGCCGCCGTGGGCCTACCCTTTCCTCCGGCCGCGTCGGAGGAGAGGGGGCGTCAGTCCGTCGCCTCGTCCGGCAGCAGATCGATCACCGCCTGCGCCAGCAGATCCGGCTGGAACTTGGCGACGAAGCGGTCGGCGTTGACCTCGCGCACCATCGCCTCGTTGAACAGGCCCGAGAGCGAGCTGTGCAGCACCACCTTCAGGCGGCGCAGCGTGGGCGTCTCGCGGATCGCGCGGGTGAGCGCGTAGCCGTCCAGCTGCGGCATCTCGATGTCGGACACCACCAGCCTGACGCCTTCCTCCGGCGGTAGCGCGGCCAGTTCGTGCAGGCGGTCCAGCGCCTCGCGGCCGTCCTGCGCCACCACGCACTCGATGTTCATCTGCTTGAACAGGCTGACCAGGCGGCGACGTGCGATCAGCGAATCGTCCGCCACCAGCACCCGGCGCGGGCTCAGCGGATGGGCGCCGGCGGCGCGCTGCATCTGCGCCGAGAGCTCGTGCGGCGAGGCGTCGATGCTGGCCAGCACGTGCTCCACGTCGACCACCGCGACCAGCGCGCCGTTGATGCGCGTCACCGCGTTGACCCGCGAGCCGAAGCCCAGCGCGCTGCTGGGCGCCACCAGGGATGCGCCCTCGCAATGCACCATGTGCTGCAGGTCCGACACCAGGAAACCCTGCATCGAGCGGCTGAACTCGGTGACCATGAGGTGCGCGGAGGGCTCGTCGATCAGCGGCGGATAGCCCAGCGCCGCGGCCAGGTCGATCACCGGAATGGTCTGCCCACGGTAGTCGCAGCTGCCGGCGATCAGCGCGTGCGCGCCAGGCATGCGTTCCAGCGGCGGCCGGCGCAGCACCTCGCGCACCTTGAATACGTTGATCGCGAACAGCTGTGGCTCGCCCAGGCGGAACAGCAGCATCGCCACGCGGTTGTGCCCCGCGAGGCGGGTCTGGCGTTCGACGTTTTCCAGCAGGGCGCCGGCCATGCATCACTCCAGTTGAATAGGCGGGCCAGGCCCGTCCCCGCGTATCGGCAGGAGGCCCCTGGCCTTGAGCAATTCGTTCCCCATTCCCCATTCCCCATTCCCCATTCCCCATTCCCCGTTCCCCATTCCCCGCCCCCACTGGCACACGCGTTGCTTGTTCAAGTTTCGACGCATCCAGACGATGTCCTGAACACTCATTCGCAGGAAACCGCATCTCCATGAGCCTGATCCGTAGCCAGTCCCTGGCCGCGCTGGTCCAAGCGGCCGCCGCTGGCGACGAGGCACGCCTCGAACAGTTGTCCCTCCAGCATCCGGCGGCGGCCCGCGTGCTGTCGCCGCTGCTGGCCCGCCTCCATGCCGGCCAGCCCGCGGCGTTGGCGCTGCAGACCCTCGAACAGCAGGGCCTGGTGCTGGCAGCGGCGCAGATGCTGGGACGCGAGCAGTCCGCCCTGGACAAGGCCAGCCAGGAAAGCCGCGACGGCGTCGGCCGCTTGACGGACGCCAGCGCCGGAATCTCGACGGCGCTGCAGCAGGTCGCCGCCGCTTTGACGCAGGTCGAACAGACGCGCCAGAGTGGCAGCGCCGGCGTGCGCGAACTCGATGGCCAGCTGCGCCTGCTGCGCAGCGCGCTGTCGGCGATGAACCGCAACCAGGCACGCCTGGCCGAGCAGGTGGAGCAGATTCGCAAGCTCACCGGCGTGGTGCAGGAGATCGCCCACCAGACCAACCTGGTCGCGCTCAACGCCGCGATCGAAGCGGCCCGTGCGGGCGAGGCCGGCCGCGGTTTCGCGGTGGTCGCCGACGAGGTCAAGCAACTGGCCGAGAAGACCACCCAGGCCACCACCGAGATCGAGACCGTCACCGGTTCGATCGGCGAGTTCTCGCAGCAACTGGACGGCGACGTGCAGCAGGGCATGCAGCGGCTGGAGCAGGCGCAGGCCGGCGTGAGCCAGGCCGATGGCGCCATGCGCCAGAGCGGCGAGGCGCTGGCCGGCGCCAGCGAGAAGGTCGCCCAGCTGCGCCAGGGCCAGGACGTGCAGCAGGCGCGCGCCGCCGCGGCGCAGGCCTCGCTGGGCGCGCTGCAGCGGCGCAGCACCGAGGCGCGCCGGCAGAGCGAGGCGCTCAGCCGCGCCGCGCTGCTGGCCCATCGCCTGGCGCTGGGCTGGCTGGAACACGAGGCCGGCAACGACCCGGCCAGCCTCAGCCTGACCGTGCGCGAGTCGGCGCAGGGCATTCGCCAGGCGATGGAACTGGCGTTGCTGGAGCCCGGCGCGCTGGACCGGCGCTGGTTCGACACCGAGGCGCTGGACCGCACCGTGCGCCGGCTGGCCGCGCAGCATCCGCAGCATCCGGCCGCCAGCGCGCTGAGCGAGGCGGGCACGCGCCTGTCCGAGCACGGCAACGCCTTCGTCGGCCTGCTGGTCAACGGCCAGCTCGACCAGGCCCGGCAGATCAGCCAGCGGCTGGAGGCCGACCGCGAGGCGCTGGTCGGCCAGCTGGCCGCCTTGCTGGCACAGGCCTGATGACGCTGCCGCGCCGCTGCCTGCTGCTCGCGCTGCTGGGGACGGCTCTCCCGGCCCTGGCCGCGTCGCCGTCGGAAGCGGATGTGCGCGGCCAGGCCGAGCGCTACGTGCAGCAGCACTTCGCCGCGCCGGGCAGCCGCATCGAAGTGAAGTCCGACCCGCTCGATGCACGCCTGCGCATCGCCGACTGCGCCGCACCGCTGCAGGCGAGCCTGCCCGGCGGCGACCGCATCGCGCCCCGGCTGAGCGTGCTGGTGCGTTGCCCGGCGGCCGACGGCTGGAACGTGCGCGTGCCGGTGACGTTGTCGGTCTGGCGCCAGGTGCTGGTGGCCAGCCGGCCGCTGGTCCGCGGCGACGGCATCGTGGCGGCCGACGTGCACGCCGAGGAGCGCGACGTCGCGCGCCTGCCCTACGGCTACATCGACAACATGGACCAGATCGCAGAGCGCAGCCTGTCGCGGCCGCTCGCCGCCGGCAGCGTGCTCACGCCCGGCGCGCTGGGCGGGCGGCAGATGGTGCGCGCCGGCGACCACGTGCAGCTGGTGGCCGAACTGGACGGCATCGCGGTGCGCGCCGAGGGCACCGCGCTGGGTGGCGGCGATTCGGGCGCCCGGCTGCGCGTGCGCAACGGCAGTTCCGGGCGCGTGGTGGATGCCGTCGTACGCGCCCCCGGCGTGGTGGTGGCGCTTCCCTGAACGAACCGCAGGAACCGAAACACTGGAACGGACTAAAGTTTCCCGCGCCCCGGCCGATTCCCCTAGGGACAGGGCCTAACCGACTCGAGAAGGACCGATGAACACGACCATTTCCAACAACGGCTTGCCGCTCCTGCCCCAGGCACCGGGCAGCCAGACCAACAGCACGGCTACCGGCACCGGCGGCACGGCCAGTGACGCTCCCGCCAGCGTGCCGGGCACGGACGACAGCGTCCGCCTGACCGATTCGGCGCGCGCCCTGCAGGACGCCGCCAAGGTCGACGGCAACGCCGCGATCGACACCAAGCGGGTCGAGCAGATCCGCAAGGCGATCGCCGACGGCAGCTACCAGGTAAACCCGACCCGCATCGCCGACAAGATGATCGCGCTCGACACGCAGATCGCCGGCGCCGCCAAGCCGTAATCCAGCCATGGGCAAACTGCTGCATCACGAGCTCGAAGCCGCGCTGGCCGCGGTGGTGGAGGACCTCGGCCGGTCCGTCACCGAGCTTGCCGCGACCCTGGCCGACGAACGCGAGGCGCTGATCGCCGCCGACGCGCTCGCGCTGGATCGCGCCGGGGAGCGCAAGCAGGCGTTGATGCGGCAACTGGAACAGCTGGATGCCGAGCGGGTGCAGATGCTCAAGCTGGAGCCGGCCGCCGCCGCGCGCGTGGAAGCGCGCTGGCGCGAAGTGCTCGAGGAGCTCAAGCGCTGCCATGAACTGAACCAGCGCAACGGCAGCCTGGTCAGCCAACGGCTGACCCAGGTGCGCGAAGCGCTGGCCGTGCTGGCCGGCCAGGGCGGCGACGCCAAGGGGCTCTACGGCCCGGCTGGCGAGGTGCGCATGGCGCTGCGCTCGCACCACCTGGCCTCGGCCTGACGAACGAACGACAAGCCTTACGGACACCGGGCCGCAGGGCCGGTGGCGATCCAACCCAAGGCGGGCCCGCCCGCAAGCAGATCAAAGCCATGAGCGATACCGCCGCTTCCGCCCAGTCCCGCCTCGCCGGCAACCGCGAAATGCCCCTGCCGGTGGTGCGGGTGCCGATGCTGGACCAGAAGCGCGAGCTGTTCGCCTACGAGGTGATGTTCCACCGCCACGCCGGCGACGAGCAGGAGCTGATGCAGCGCGTGCTCTCGACCCTGGCCGATGGCGCGCTGACCCGGCTGGTGCGCGGCAACCGCACCTTCCTCACCCTGTCGCGCGAGCTGCTGCTGGAGCAGACCGACGTCCTGCTGCACCAGCCGCGCTTCGGCGTGGTGCTGCAGCCGGCCATGGCCGAGGACGCCGAGCTGATGGAGCGCCTGCAGAAGATGGCCCAGCGCGGCTGCCTGCTGATGTACGACGCCGGCGCGACCGACCTGCACGGCTCCGTGGCGATCGAGGCGCTGGTCCAGATGGTGCAGTTCGTGCGGCTGGACGCCAAGGCGCTCACGCCCGAGCAATTGCGCGAGCGCGCCGAACACCTGCACGAGCGCGGCATCTGGGTGGTCGCGGGGCAAGTGGACGACCACGCCACCTACCAGCGCTGCCTGGAGCTGCCGCTGCAGGCGATCCAGGGCCGCTACCTGCTGATTCCCGACCAGGTCGAGGTGCCGGTGCTCTCGGCCAACCGCCTGTCGATGCTGCGCCTGATGCGCGAGCTGCAAGAGAACAGCCCCGGCCCGGTCGAACTGGGCGACATCATCCGCAACGACGCGATCCTTTCCTACAAGCTCCTTAGCTGCGTGAACTCGGCCTATTTCGGCCTGCCCAAGCAGCTGAAATCCGTGCAGCAGGCGGCGATCTTCTTCGGCGTCACGCGCATGCGCAACTGGATCTACACCATGTCGTTGGGCGGCATGGACGACCGTCCGCCGGAGCTTTTGCGCACCGCGCTGATCCGCGCGCACATGTGCGAACAGCTGGCCGGCAACATGCCGCGCCAGCAGAAGGAAATGGCCTTCACCGTCGGCCTGTTCTCGCTGCTGGACACGCTGATGTGCGCGCCGATGGAGTTCGTGCTGGCGCAGCTGCCGCTGGTGCCGGAGATCCGCGACGCGCTGGTCGGCGGCGGCGGCCCGTTCGGCCCGCTGCTGGAGCAGATCCACGCCTGGGAGGCGGGCCAGCTCAGCGGCCAGGTCCAGCCGCAGCAGATCCAGCGCATGGCCGCGATCTACCTGGAGGCGACCCAGTGGGCTGACCAGGTGTACGCCTTCGCCGACCCGAAGGCGCCGGCGGCCGCGGCCTGACGGCGCCACCCGCGAGCGTTCCGCCCTCTTGCGGCAAGGCTACGCCCGGCCGGCCCGCCCGGTGCGCCGGTGCAGCAGCGCCACCACCAGCACGCCGGCCGCGGTCACTGCGAACCAGTTGAGCACCGGCGGCCAGTCGCCGCCCAGCCAGGAAGCGCAGGACACCGCGCCGATCGTGGTCACGCCCACGGCCAGCGCCAGCAGCGGATCGCTCACGCGGCGGCGACGTTCCCACAGCAGCAGGAACGATCCCAGTGCGGCCAGCACGATCGCCGCGCCACGGCGCGCCATGGTGAATTCGGGCGGCTCGGGCACGTCCGGCAGCACGTCGCTGAGCGAACGCACGCCGACCTGCACCTGGTAGCCCTGGCCGTCGTCCGCCTTGCTGGCGCGCACCAGCCGGTCGCCGTCCAGCCGCGCCAGGATCGTCACCGGCTGCAGCGGCACCGCCTGCCAGCTCACCCGGATGTCGCCCAGCCGCGGCGAACCGGGATCCGCGCTGGTGGTCAGGTAGTCGTGGTACAGGCTGAAGCTCGCCGCCAGGTTGGCCGGAAGCTTCGACGGATCGGGAGCCACCGCCTGCGAGCCGGGCAGCGCGTGAACCAGCAGCGGCCCCAGCGCGAAGCCGCCGACGCGCACCATGCCCGCCTCGAAACGCTCGCTCTTCAGCGGCATGGTGCCGGGGTTGGCGTGGCCGCGCGGCTGCCGGAACTTGCCCGGGTCCTGCAGCTCTTCGGACCAGTCCAGTTCGTAGTGCAGGTCGGTGCTTACCCGCACCTCGCGCCACTGGAACATTTCCACGTGGCGCTCCAGCACCGGCGCCGGGACGCTCAAGTTGAAGTCGGGATCGCGTGGCGCCTCGACCACCTCGGGCGTGCCCGATACCAGCACCATGCTGCCATGCAGCCCCGGCTGCGGGCCCTGCGAGCCGGCTTCGACGATATCGCCGCCATGGCGCGCCGCGGCCAGGTGATGCACCAGCAGGCCGCGCTCGGTGATCGCAGCCGTGCCCAGGCCGGCGATGAGCAGCACCGCGCCGCTCCCGCGCAGCAGCAAGGCACGCGTGCCGATACGCGCAGGCCGGTTCACCCGGCGGTCCCAACGGCAGGCTCGCCGCGCAGGCGCGCCTTCTCGTCCGCGGTACCGAAGCGCCCGCGCTCGTCGCGGGTCACCCGCGCCAGCGCACAGGCGTGGTCATGCGTGAAGAACAGTTGTACGCCGCGGGCCAGCTTGTCCTCGAGGAACGCGCGCTTCTCGTCGATCAGGGTTTCCGGCGCGCGGTCGTAGCCCATGGTGATCGGCAGGTGCACCCAGGAGCGGCCGGGAATCAGGTCGGCGCAGAACACCACGCCGCCGACCTCGGCCAGCATCAGCCCGGGCGTGTGGCCGTCGGAAAAATGGAAGCGGACCGCGCGGCCCAGCGTCCGCGAATGCTCGCCCTCGACCCGCTCCAGCCGCCCGCTCGCCTCGAGCAGGCCGGCCAGTTCCGGGATGAACGAGGCGCGGTCGCGCGGATGCGGCGACTGCGCGCGCCGCCAGTGCTCGGCGCCGACCAGGAAAGTGGCGTTGGGGAACAGCAGCCGTGGCGGTTCGCCTTCGGCCCACGTCGCCAGCAGGCCGCCGGCGTGGTCGAAATGCAGGTGCGAGAGCACCACGGCATCGATGTCCTCGTGCGAGAGGCCGGCTTCGGCCAGCGATTCGAGCAGCACGTGGCGGTCCTCCACCACGCCGTAGCGTTCGCGCAGCTTAGGCTCGAAGAACGCGCCGATGCCGGTTTCGAACAGCACGTTGCGGCCGTCCAGGTCCCTGACCAGCAGGCAGCGGCAGGCGAGCGGGATGCGGTTTTCCGCGTCCGGCTCGATCCAGCGCGCCCACATGGCCTTGGGCGCGTTGCCGAACATCGCGCCGCCATCGAGTTTCTGCGTGTTGCCCTCGAGGGACCACAGCTGCATGGGTGTCGCCCTGTACCTGAAGAATGCCCCTGGGGATTCTACGCAGGGGGGCCGGCAATGTCTGCCGAGGCCCTTCGCAGGGCCTCCCCATCCGCCCTCGGGCGCCTGCCCCGGCAAACGAGGGCAGGGTCGAGCGAGATGCCCCCTGAGCGAGCCTGCCCCGTAAACGGGGAAGGATCGAGCATGACGCCCCTGAGCGAGCCTTCCCCCGTTTACGGGGAAGCTGCCGACAGGCGAATGGGGGAGGTCTTGCGAAAAGCCAGCCCGCCCTACTGCACCTTACCCAGCCCCGACGGCCTGCGTGGATCGCTGGCCGCGTCGAGCTTGTTGTCGCGGTGGTCCCAGGTGACCACGTTCATGAAGCCCCAGGGCTCGCGCGGATGCAGCGTGTAGCCCATGCGTTCGAGCTCTCCGGTGGTGGCCGCGTCGAACACGCCCGGCTCCACGTCCACGCGGTCGGGCATGAACTGGTGGTGGTAGCGCTTCTGCGCCACGATGTCGCTGGCGTCCCTGCCGTCGATGAAGGCGAGGATGCCCTCCAGCACCTGCGTGATGATGGTCGAGCCGCCGGGCGAGCCGATCACCGCCGTGCGGTCGGCGCCGATCACCAGGCTGGGCGTCATCGAGGAAAGCATGCGCTTGCCCGGCTTGGGCGCGTTGGCCGTGCTGCCGAGCAGGCCGTACACGTTGGGCTTGTTGGGCACCAGCGCGAAGTCGTCCATCTCGTCGTTGAGCAGCACGCCGGTGCCGGCGGCCACGAAGGTGGAGCCCAGCGTGTAGTTCACCGTCGAGGTCACGGCGATCATGTTGCCGTCCTTGTCGATGATCGAAAAATGGGTGGTGTGCGGGCCCGGGTCGCGCGCCGCGCTCGAGGGCAGCATCGAGGAAGGCGTGGCCTTGTCGGGCAGGATGCTCTGGCGCAGGCCGTCGGCGTAGTACGGCGAGAGCAGCATGTCCAGCGGCATCTTCACGAAGTCCGGATCGCCCAGGTAGTCGTTGTGGTCGCGGAAAGCGCGGCGCATCGCCTCGATCACGTAGTGGATGCGGTGCGCGCGGTCGAGCTTCTCGGTTTCCACGCCACGCAGGATGTTGAGGATCTCCGCGACCGCGACGCCGCCGGAAGACGGCGGCGGCGCGGTGACGATGCGGTAGCCGCGGTAGTCCACGCTGATCGGCACGCGCTCCTTCACCCCGTAGGCGGCGAGGTCGGCCTCGCTCCAGTTGCCGCCGGCGTCGCGCACGGCGGCGACCAGTTTCCTGGCCACCTCGCCCTTGTAGAAGCCGTCACGGCCGTGCTCGGCCAGCAGCTCGATCGTGCGTGCCTGGTCCGGGTCGCGCCAGAGCTTGCCGGCCGCCGGCGGCTTGCCGTCGACGAAGTACTTTGCCGCCGAGGCGGGCCAGCGCCTGAGGTCGTCGGCGCGCGCGGCGATCGAATCGCGCAGGCGGCCGTCCGGCTCGAAGCCGTCGCGCGCGGTGCGAATGGCCGGCGCCAGCGACTGCTTCAGCGGCAGCCGGCCATAGTGTTCGGCCAGCCAGGCCAGGCCGGCCGGCTCGCCCGGGATGCCGGCCGACAGCGGTCCGTTGAGCGCGGCGTCGCGGTTGGGCGTGCCGTCGGCCTTGAGATAGTCCTTGGCGTTCACTGCCCCTGGCGCCACTTCGCGCGCGTCGATGAACACCTCGCGCCCGTCGCTCGCGCGTCGCAGCACGGCCATGAAGCCGCCGCCCATCCCCGAACTTTCCGGTTCGACCACCGACAACGTGGACGCCACCGCCACCGCGGCGTCGAATGCGTTGCCGCCGGCGGCGATCACTTCCAGCCCCGCATGGGTGGCCAGGAAATTCGCGCTGGCGATGGCCGCGTGGCCGGGCCTCTGCGCCTGCGCGGCGGCGGTGGGCGCATGGGCCGCCGCTACCGGCCGGTCCGCGGCGAATGCACCGCCGCAGGTCAGCAACAGGCTCAGCAGCAGGATGCGCCAACGCGGATAAAGACTCATTCGGTGGTCTCCTTGGCCATCAACTGGCGGTATCTGAGTTCGAGCTGCTCGCGCGTCTCGGCCAGCGCGTCGTCCACGACGATGCATTCGACCGGGCACACCAGCATGCACTGCGGCTCGTCATGATGGCCCACGCACTCGGTGCACAGCGCCGGGTCGATCACGTAGTAGTCCGCGCCCATCGAGATCGCCTTGTTCGGGCACGCGGGTTCGCAGACGTCGCAGTTGACGCAGGTGTCGAGGATTTTCAGGGACATCGGAGCATGGTAGCGCGGAGAGGCCGTCCTTACTTCCTGTGGCGCTCTTTCGTTGCGCCCAAAAGAAAACGCCCGCGATGCCGTCGGCATCGCGGGCGCATCGAGCGGTTCGCGCGTGGCTTACATCGCCACGAAGCGCACGTTCGCGCCGGTCGGCTGCAGTGCGGTCGTCACGCGGTCCTTGTCGGCCTGGTCGCCGATGAACAGCACGATCACGTCCTTGAAGGAGCCGGGCTTGGCGTCCTTGAAGGCGGCGATCACGAAATCGGCGGTCTTGGCCGAGCTCGGGCCGGCGAAGGCGAGCAGGTTGCCCGGCAGCACGCCGCGGGCGATGGTGTCCTGCACGTTCTGCATCTGGCGGTCGTACTTGGCCTTGGCGTCCGCGTCGTCGCCGGCCGGCACCAGGTAGGCATACGGACGCTCGGCGGTCATGCCCTGCATGTTGTTCTGCACGATCTGGCCGAGGTAGGCGTTCCAGGCCTGGGCGTCGTTCGGGTTGGTCGGCTTGGCGGCGGCGGCCTGCTGGGTGGCCTGCTGGTTGTCCTCCTGCTTGTTGCAGGCGGAGAGGGCCAGGGTGCCGGCCATGGCCAGCGTTGCGGCGATCAGGTACTTACGCATGGGTGTCTCCCTGTGAGTGGATTTGGGTTTTACGCCAGCGCTGCCGCATGGCTTGTTGCACCGCCGGATGGACGAAGCCGGAGATGTCGCCGCCCAGGCGGCCGATCTCGCGCACCAGCGACGACGAAATGAAGCTGTACTGCTCCGCGGGCGTGAGGAACAGCGTTTCGGCCTGCGGGATCAGGTGGCGGTTCATGCTCGCCAGCTGGAACTCGTATTCGAAGTCCGACACCGCGCGCAGGCCGCGGATGATCACGCCCGCGCCGATCTCGCTGACGAAGGTGGCCAGCAGGCTGTTGAAGCCGCGCACTTCCACGTTGGGCAGGTCGGCCAGCGCCAGCCGCGCCAGCGCGATGCGCTCGTCCAGGCTGAAGCCCGGCCCCTTGCCGGAGCTCTCCGCCACCGCGACCACCACCCGCTCGAACAGCGGCGCGGCGCGGGTCACCAGGTCGGCGTGGCCGTTGGTGATCGGGTCGAAGGTCCCTGGATACACGGCCAGGCGCTTGTTGACCGGAGCTTTGTTCACTTAGGAGGCGCTGCACCGCGAAGGTTGCCGCTAGCTTAACGGAAGCTCCGAGCAGCGGCGATAGAGCGCATGGCGCACCTCGCCCGCGCGGCCTTCGCGGTGCAGCGCCCAGTGGCGCGGCAGCACGGGTGCGTGGTCGCGTGGCGATTCGACATAGATCCACGCCTGCGCGGCGAGCCAGCCGTTGTCCTCCAGCCGCCTCGCGAGTGCAGCCCAGAGATCCGCGGCGAACGGCGGATCCATGAATACCAGGCCGAACGGCTCGGGCGGACCGTCGAGGAAGACCTGCGCATCGGCCACGGCAACCGTACCGCCTTCGGCCTTCAGCCGCGCCAGATTCTGGCGCAATGCCTGCGCCGCGTGCGGATCGCGCTCGACGAAACGCACGGATGCCGCCCCGCGCGAAAGCGCCTCGATGCCCAGCGCGCCGGTGCCGGCGCACAGGTCCAGCGCCCGCACGCCGGCGAGCACCGGAGCCAGCCAGTTGAACAGCGTCTCGCGCACCCGCTCGGGGGTCGGACGCAGGCCCGGCAGGTCGGGCACGTCCAGGCGCGAATTGCGCAGCGTGCCGCCGATGATGCGGATGCGGCCGGGCGTTCCCTTCATGCCCTTGCCGCTCCCGGCAGGGCGGCCGCGCGCCGGCCGGCCGATGGCGGTCGCGCACGGATGGATGGGCCCTCAGCGGGCAGTCTGGTTGCCGGTGCTAGCATCCGTGCATTGTCTTAGAAGCGCCGCCGCGATGCTCAAGTTCTGGAAGAAAAAGACCACCGAAACGATTTCGGAGCAGCCCGCCGAGCAGGCCACGACACCTCCCGCCGACGCGCATGCCGCCGACGTCGTCGCCCTGGACAACGCCAGCCCGGTCCTGGACGAGGCGCGTGCCGAGCTTGTCGCCGCCGAGCCGGATGTGGTCGACGAACCGCCGCCGGCCGCCGTGGCCGCGCCCGCGCCGGCCAGGCGCAGCTGGCGCGAACGGCTTGCCGGCAGCGGCTTCGCCAAGGGTCTGAGCTCGCTGTTCGTGCGCCATCCCAAGCTCGACGATGACCTGCTCGACGAGCTGGAAACTATCCTGATCACCGCCGACGTCGGCGTGGAGGCCAGCACCACGCTGGTCGAGGGCCTGCGCAAGCGCATGCACAAGCGCGAGTTCGCCGACGCCGACGCGCTGCTCGGCGCGCTGCGCGAAGCGCTGGTGGCGATGCTGCTGCCGGTGCAGCAGCCGCTGGAGGTCGCGGGCCACAAGCCCTTCGTCGTGCTCACCGTAGGCATCAACGGCGTGGGCAAGACCACGACGATCGGAAAACTGGCGCGCCGCTGGCGCGACGAAGGCCGCCAGGTGCTGCTCGCCGCCGGCGACACCTTCCGCGCCGCGGCCGTGGCGCAGCTCAAGACCTGGGGTGAGCGCAACAACGTGCCGGTGATCGCCCAGGGCCAGGACGCCGATGCGGCGAGCGTGATCTTCGACGCATTGCAGGCGGCCCGCTCGCGCAACGCCGACGTGCTGGTCGCCGATACCGCCGGCCGTCTGCACACCCAGGGCGGACTGATGGACGAGCTGTCCAAGATCGCCCGAGTGATGAAGAAGCTCGACGCCGACGCGCCGCACGAGGTGCTGATGGTGATCGACGGCACCACCGGCCAGAACGCGGTCAGCCAGGTGCGCCAGTTCCAGCAGATCGTGGGCGTGACCGGGCTGGTGGTCACCAAGCTCGACGGCACGGCCAAGGGCGGCGTGATGTTCGCGCTGGCGCGCGAGTTCGGCCTGCCGATCCGCTTCGTCGGCCTGGGCGAGAGCGCCACCGACCTGCGCAGCTTCGATGCGCGTGCCTTTGTCGATGGCCTGCTGCCGGCGACGCTGGCGCGTGGTTGAGCGCGCGCGGCGATGACGCGCCGGTTGCGCCTCGCGTTGCTGGGACTGGCCGGGGTGCTCGCCGCCGGCCTGGTCGCGCTGCTGGTCACGGTCTACCTGCTGCTGCAGCCGGATCGCTTCACCGCGATGTTGCGGCAGCAGGCGCAAGCCGCCGGTCTGGAGCTCAGCCTGGCCAGCCCGGCCAGCCCTACGCTGTTCCCGCGCCCGGCGCTGGAACTGCAGGGCCTCACCCTCACCGGTCAAGGCGCCAGCATGCCGATCCTGCTGGCCGCCAGCGGACGCCTCGCCCTGCCCTGGCGCACGCTTTTCGGCGGCCCCACGGTGATCTCGCGCCTGGAGATCGATGCGCCGCGGGTCGACCTGGACGCGCTGCAGGCGTGGCTGTCCAGCATGCCGCCGCGGCCGGCCAACGCCCCGCCCAACATTCCGCGCATCGACACCGGCGTGCGCATCGCCCGCGGCACGCTCGTGCGCGGCAACCAGCTGCTGCTGCGCGATTTCTCGCTGGACGCCGGCAGCCTGCTGTCGGGGCGGGCGTTCCCGCTGATGGTTTCGGCCAAGGACGCCGAGGGCACGCCCATGCAGCTGCGCCTCACCGCCACGCCGCGCATCCAGGGCAACGCGCTGCAGCTCAACGACATCGACCTGGACTTCACCCATGGCGCCACGTTGTCGATGCGCCTGACCGGCGAGGCGCACTGGCACGGCGCCGCCGACGCGTCGGCCACGCTGGCCGGCTCGCTGGAGCACGCGGACGCCGGCCGCTACGAGATGTCGCTGCGCCTCACGCCTGCCAACCAGAACGATCCGCTGCTGCTGGCGCTCAAACTTGACGGCCCAGGCGATCACATCGACCTGCGCCTGCCGCCGCTGGGCATCGCGCAGTGGTGGACGCACATGCACGACGAGCATGGCCCGCAGCTGGCGGCGCCGCCGGGCAACGGCAGCCTGGACGCAACCACCCTCGACCTGGGCGGCGTGCGCGTGGAAGGCCTGCAACTGGAACTCACGCCCTCGCCCGCCGCCAGCAGTCCCGCCCCCGCCGACAGCGCGTCCCGATGACCTCCACGCTCGCCGCCCACCTGCTGCCCTGGTTCGACCGCCACGGGCGCCACGACCTTCCCTGGCAGGCACCGGCACCCGAAGGACACCGCGACGCCTACCGCGTGTGGCTGTCGGAGGTGATGCTGCAGCAGACCCAGGTCGCCACGGTGATCCCCTACTTCCTGCGCTTCACCGAGGCGCTGCCGACCCTGCCCGCGCTTGCCGCCGCCTCGGAGGACCAGGTGTTCGCGCTCTGGTCGGGCCTGGGCTACTACCGGCGCGCGCGCTTCCTGCACCGCGCCGCGCAGCTGTGCGTGGAACGCCATGGCGGCGAACTGCCGCGCGAGTTCGACGCGCTCGCCGCGCTGCCGGGCATCGGCCGCTCCACCGCCGGCGCCATCCTCGCCCAGGCGCACGGCCTGCGCTTCCCCATCCTCGACGGCAACGTCAAGCGCGTGCTTGCGCGCTTCCATGGCATCGAAGGCCATCCGGGCACGAGCGCGGTCGAGAAGCAGCTGTGGGAGCACGCCGAGGCCCACACCCCGCGCGAACGCGTGGCCGATTACACCCAGGCGATCATGGACCTGGGCGCCACCCTCTGCGTGCGCTCGCGCCCGCTGTGCCTGGCCTGCCCGCTTTCCGAAGCCTGCATCGCGCGCCGCGAAGGCCGCACCGCGCAGCTGCCCACGCCCAAGCCCGGCAAGGCGCTGCCCACGCGCCACACCACCATGCTGGTGCTGCGCGATGCCGGCGGGCGCGTGCTGCTGCAGCGGCGCGGGCCGCAGGGCGTCTGGTCCGGCCTGTGGAGCCTGCCCGAAGCGCCCGACCACGACGCCGCTTGGCGGCTGGCGCAAGGCCACGCACAGCTGGACGACGCGCAGGTGCTCGCGCCGTTCGTGCACGTCTTCAGCCATTACCGCCTCGCCGTGGAACCGCTGCTCTTCGACGGCGCGACAGCCCACCCCGCCATCGCCGATAATCAGACCCTGCGCTGGTGCGCCCACGACGAATTGCCGGGCCTGGGACTGCCCGCCCCGGTGCGCAGCCTGCTCGACGCGCTGGCGCACCCGCCCTGAAACCGCCACCGTTCGGAAGCCCGAACCGTTCGTCCTGAGCGTAGGCCGCAGGCCGAAGTCGAAGGACCCGCCGCCGCAGACCGTGCGCTCGCCGACGCAAGCGCCGGGGAACACCACAGCCACCGGAAACCGCCATGCCCCGCATCGTCCACTGCGCCAAGCTCGACATCGACGCCGAAGGCCTCGACTTCGCCCCCTGGCCCGGCCCGCTCGGCCAGCGCGTCTACGAACAGGTTTCCAAGCAAGCCTGGCAGCAGTGGCTCGCTCACCAGACCATGCTGATCAACGAATACCGCCTCAACCCGCTGGAGGCCAAGACCCGCCAGTTCCTCGCGGGCGAGATGGAGAAATACTTCTTCGGCGGCGGCGAAGTCGCCCAGCCGACCGGCTACGTCGCCCCCGACAAACCTTGACGCCCGCGCCCGCATCCGCTTAAATGCGCGGCTCCACGCAGCACGCCACGCGCGCGCTGCCCTCTTCCCGGCCGGGTAGCTCAGTTGGTAGAGCAGGGGATTGAAAATCCCCGTGTCGGCGGTTCGATTCCGTCCCCGGCCACCAGTAGTATCAAGGGCTTGCAGCGATGCAGGCCCTTTTACTTTTTCGTCTTAAGCCTCTGGTGCCCGCTTGGTGCCCACTCCGCTCATGCAAGGACGTTCGGAGTGGCAGCCACCTGGTCGAAGCGCTGCCCAGCATCCGCACAATCGCTGTCTGCTGAACATCGATCGCAACGTGCCGGGCATGCTGTCGCGCATCAACGAGTTGTTCTCAGCCGGCAACATCAACATCGACGCGCAGTTCCTGCAGACCGACGCCGAGGTGGGCTACGTGGTGATCGACGTGGCTGCCGACGAGGTGCAGGCGCTGGAGTTGAAGGAGCGCATGGCGGCGATTCTGGGAACCCTACGCAGCCGCGTGCTTTATTGATCGGGGCTGGGCCCGAGTGGTCGCATGTCTGGGTCAGCTCTTTCTCATCTGCAACTCCCGTCAGCTGTCAGCACCATGGCGCCAGACCTCAAATTGCTCCGCCAGGCGGTGACGCATGAAAGAGTGAAGTGTTTCCATCAAAGTGGCTAAAGCGCGGCTTTTGGCCAGTTCCGTCGTGCTTCGGAAAGCCCCTTGCTGACCTTGGCCACGAACAAGGCAGCGTCAATCCTTGGCATGCTTAAGGGTGCACCCCGTCACGAACAACTTCAAACATTTGGCCCATGACTTGATTTTCACAGGCAATACTGTTAGTAAGCGGACCTGGGGTGAGGGTGCCATCACGTCTTACGGAGGAGATTGTAAATGGCCACCTTGAAAATGAAACTGTTACTTGCGGCTGCAATTACCGTGTCTCTGTGCGGAGCTAATTTGTATGCAGAAACGTCGCGAGGGTCCTCCAGCAATCCGCAAATAGTCCCCTCAAGCCTCCAGATAAATGCGCTATTAAAACGAGATAGGCTTGAGCGTGAACGTGATTATGCTGCCGCCGCCATTAAGTCCCAAGCCGATTTGATCTGGTATGTGGGCAACCTACCAGCAAGCTCTCCCCTCAAACAACTGTCTGACCAGGGGCGAGCGCGATTCCTTAATAGCCTCACGTTTGGAGACCATGGGCTCGCCAGCTTTAGTTATGCGGACTTGCAAGCTGAATTGACTGCATCTCAGATCTATCGCGTTTTGAGCCTATTTGGCGTTCAGCGTAGCACGTCATTAATCAAAGGCGCACTTGTTAGCACGCCAGAAGACAAGGCGATAATGGCAGTACCCGACGCTATCCCAACGGGAGACTCCGTAAGCCCTTCGCTCTACGCAGATCACAACGATTATCGTTGTCAGAGCAAAGGTACTTGCGAAAGCGCATACACGTACATCTGCACGTCTAACTGCTAGCGCTCCTCGAGCGGGCCCAAACTGTTGGGCCCGCTCTAGCACTCGCACACGGGGTCCCACAGTATGGGATCCGACTTAACGAAGCGCTCTGGTTATGAAAACACAGATTCTCGTATGCGCCTTTCTGGCTGTTTTTGCGGCACAGATTGCTGAAGCACACTCCACTGAAGCGAGTGATATTGATTCGGCCTACTCCAGACTTCGCGCGAATATTGATCAAGTCTTTGCGAGCGCACCTTTGGACTCGACTGGCGGCCAAACTAGATCAAGAATAGCGGAGATATATAATCACCAGATCCACAAATATCAGACCAATAGCACCATAACGAAGGTCCCAGGCACAGACCTGGAGCTACTGCGGCGAGCGGCCATGGAAGCTTACGCCGACACCAACGAAAGCTACATTCTTAACGATTATTTGCTTGATGTTGACGAGCTAGCTCGACGAGGCATAGCATCTAGGAGAGCTTACCGCGACGAGGTTTACGCGTTTATTCAAGCGCGAATGTTTGGAAGAGCTCAGCGCGTTGCACTCGAACACCCCGAGGCAGGAATATCACCAATTCCGGAAGTGACGCTAGCCAAAGGCTTTCGTGATGATGCCCCAGCCGTTTTGGTTTGGGACAAAAAAGGCAACAGGTTTATAGCAAAAAACATAGATCTGAGAAATTTTCGTCTAGTTATTGTGGGGCATCCTTTATGCCATTTTACGCAAAGAGCCGTGTCCGACATATCTAATAATAATAAGCTTAAGCAGGTTACCACGGGTGCGCTTTGGATCCTTCCTCAGGACGGGACGTTGGATCCAACCGTTATTGCCCAATGGAATGCGACCCATCCGGCACAACCCATGGCTATAGCTTATTTGGAATCCAAGTGGCCGGGATTCAGTTATTGGGGAACGCCAACATTCTATTTTCTGAAGAACGGAGCGGTAATCCGGTCTGTAATAGGATGGCCGTCTAATGGCAATGCTGGAGCTTTGATACAAAGTGCTGACACTCACTGAGGCGACCAACCGCGGCAATATCCTGGCACAGTGGTCAACTGGCCTCGCCGGCCAGCGGGCGCACGTTTGATCAGCTACTACTAGCCCCCTCGCGCTCTATAAGGATTGGCCGGAGCATCGCGGACTTCGAGACACCATTGGCACGCGGCTTCCCCGCGGCACTGGGTACGCCAGCCAGCGCCACGGTGCATTGAGCGCAGAGAAGGCGTGGCCTCGCGGATATCTCCCATGAACGATCAAGCCGCTTCCCTTCGAACCAGCCCAGCCGAGGCGGAATCCACGTCGATTTCATTGCGCGAAGCCGCCCGGGTCTGGGCCAAGATCGGTCTGCTCAGCTTCGGCGGGCCGGCCGGGCAAATTGCGCTGATGCACCGCGAGCTGGTCGACACGCGGCGCTGGATCAGCGATGCGCGTTTCCTGCATGCGCTCAACTACTGCATGTTGCTGCCGGGGCCAGAGGCCACCCAACTGGCGATCTACATCGCGTGGCTGCTGCACCGTACCGTCGGTGGCCTTATCGCCGGGGTGCTGTTCGTGCTGCCGGGCTTCTTTACGATCCTGGCCCTGAGCATCGTCTACGCCCTCTACGGCCAGGTCCCGCTGGTGCTGGCCGTGTTCGTCGGGCTGAAGGCCGCGGTGCTGGCCGTGGTCGTGGAGGCGGTCATCCGGATTGGCCGCAAGGCGCTCAAGAACCGCACGATGATGCTGATTGCCGCGCTGGCCTTCGGCGCGATCTTCCTCTTCCGCGTTTCGTTCCCGCTGATCGTGCTGGGCGCGGGCCTGTGGGGGCTGCTGGGGCGTTGGTGGATGCCCGCCAGCTTCCCCTCGCCCGCCTCGTCGGCGGCCGATGCCTCCTCTGACTTCTTGATCGATCGGCTGCTCGGCCAGGGGCGACTGACCCACACCCGACCGTCCGCGGCTCGTGCGCTGCGCGTCCTGCTGATTTGGCTGGCCATCTGGTGGACACCCGTATTGGCCGTCATGGTGCTGTTCGGCCGGCATAGCGCGCTGGCTCGCGAAGGCTTGTTCTTCAGCCAAACTGCGGTGGTCACTTTCGGCGGCGCGTACGCGGTGCTCGCCTACATCGCGCAACGCGCCGTTGCCAGCTTTCACTGGATCACGCCCGGACAGATGCTCGATGGCTTGGCGCTGGCCGAAACCACGCCGGGGCCGCTGATCATGGTGGTCCAGTTCGTTGCTTTTCTGGGTGCCTACTACCACCCGACCGGCCTATCCCCGATGGCGGCCGGCGTGGCCGGATCGGTGTTGACCACCTGGGTAACCTTTGCACCATGCTTCCTATGGATCTTCCTAGGCGCCCCCTACATCGAGGCGCTACGCAGCAACCGCGCGCTACATGCCGCATTGTCGGCCGTGACCGCTGCCGTGGTGGGGGTGGTTCTCAACCTCTCGGTCTGGTTCACCCTGCACACCATCTTTGGTCGGGTGGACGAGCGTACGTGGGGATGGGCATACCTGGAGGTGCCGGCATGGGCCACGGTGCATTGGCCTTCGGCGCTGATCGCCATTGCTGCGATGCTTGCCATGTTGCGTTTCAGAGTCGGCATGGGCTGGGTGCTACTGGCCAGCGGCTTGGCCGGCGTGGGAACCCATCTGCTCCACTAGCTGCAAGAGCGCCGTGGTCCATCCACCTTGCTCGCGATGCTTCACCGCCAGTCGCGCGAGGTGGATGCGATCGGATAACGCAACGTTTGGAGCGCATGTCGGCGGTTCGATTTCGCGCCGGCCGCCATCGAAGATGACTCAGCCCGCCTTTACGGCGGGCTTTGTTTTTTGGCCGGCGCCCAGCAGGACAGCGAGCCATTCGACTCGACCATGGCTGAAATACGGTTCGGCCCCCTGTTGGCCGGCTTGGTGCGGCGACTAGGCTGCGCGTGCTCTCCCAACCCAAGAGGATTGCCATGCGAGCTTATCGAAATCTCGTTCTTTCCTGCCTCGCGGCCCTAGCGCTGGCCACCACGGCGGCGCATGCAGCGCCGCAGGCCAAGCCGGCCGCCGGCGCGATGTCCGCATCGGTGCCCGGCTGGCTGGTCGGCGCGTGGAAGCTGGTCCGCTGCGATAACGTCTATCCCGACGGGCGCCGCGTCGAGCTGTATGGCCACGACCCGTAAGGCCGCTGGATGATCGACGCGCAAGGCCATTACATGATGCTGATCGCCCGCGCCAAGCGCATGCCGTTCGCCGCGGGCGACAAGTCCAAGGGCACGCCCGGGGAATACCGCGCCGCGTCGCTGGATGTGAACGCGCACTACGGCAGCATCGCCATCCGGGGCGACCGGATGACCACGCACATCGAGCAAGCCTCGTTCCCCAACTGGAACGGCCGCGGCGCAACCACCCACTACACCCGCGACGGCAACCAGCTCACCTACATCGTCGCCAAGCCCAGCAGCGGCGCGTCGGAAGGCGCCCACGGCGAGGTGGTGTGGCAGCGGCTCGACTGATCCGCTAGCCCTGGGCCAGTTGCCTGAACGCGCCGGCCAGCGCGTGCAGCGCCTGGCGCGAACGCTGGTCGTTGAGCGCCGTATAAAGCACCACGTCCTGGCTGGGCAGCGGCGGCAGCGACAAGGCCGGCCCCAGGTCGACGGTACCGCCCGGCGCGGCGCGGCGGGCGAGCACCGCGATGGCGAGCCCGGCCGCGGCAGCCGCCCCGAGCACCGCGGCGCCCTTGCCGATGAAGACTTCGGTCCAGGCCACGCCGGCCTGGTCCAGCGCACGCACGGCGGCGGCACGGATGGAACAGGATTCGCCCTGGGTCGACAGCGGCAGCGGTTCGCCAGGCCGCGGCCGCCAGCCGGCCGCGCCGATCCAGGCGAACTGCTCTTTGTAGATCGTTTCTCCCTGGGCATGCCGGCCTTCCGGTTGCACTACCAGGGCGGCATCGAGCGTGCCCTCTTCGTAGGCCTGCATGAGTTCGCGCGACCCGGCCACGCGCAACTCCAGCAGCAGCTGCGGATCGTGCTCGCTCATGTGGCACAGCAGCGCCGGCAGCTCGCTGCCGACGATGAGCTGGCTGAGGCCAACGGTGAGACGGCGCCGTTCGACCTGGAACGACGCCACCGCCCGCTCGTGCGCACCGACCAGCGAGCGGGCCGCCTCGAGGAACAGCGCGCCCTCGGCGGAAAGACGCACCTGCCGCGGCGTGCGCTCCAGCAAGCGCCGGCCCAGTTGGTCTTCCAGTCGCCGCAGCTTGAGGCTGATGGCCGACTGCGTGGTAGCCAGGGCGGCTGCCGCGCGCGTGAAGCTCTGCAGGTCGGCGGTGAGGACGAACGCCTTGACCGCATCCAGATCGAGCGCTTTGGAAGGCTTCATCGCGGAAGGCCCGGGGGAGAAGGATGGGCTGCTTGCCGAAGCGGTTTCAGGGGCGCCGCCTTTTCCATGATCCGGATGTCGCCGCCGAATACAAGCTCCCGCGCGGGCGCCGAGCGGAGCGCGGCCCGCCCCGTTGCTGCGCGCCGGTCAGGCGGGCGCGCTGGCCTCGAGGGCAACCGCCTGCGGCACCAGCCGCACGAACAGTTCGGCAAGCGCCTCGCCGCTGAACGGCTTGCGCAGGAACGCATCCATCCCCGCCTCGTGTGCGCGCGCCTCTTCGTCGCCGCCGGCGCGGGCGGTGATGGCGAGGATCGGCATGCGCTGGCCGGGCTCCTCGCGCTGGCGGACCAGGCGGGCGACCTGGAAGCCATCCACGCCGGGAAGATCCAGGTCCAGCAGCATGACGTCGAACGAGGACTGCTCCAGTTCGGCCAGCGCGCCCAGGCCGTTGGCGACGTAGCAGACACGGTGGTGCTGCCGCTCGAGCTGGCCGCGGATCACCGCCGCGACGATGGCGTCGTCTTCCACCAGCAGCACGCGCAGCGCGCGGCCGATCGGCGCGTGCGCGGCGGGCGGCGCAGCGGCGGCCCCTTCGGGTGGCTGCAGCGGCAGGCGCACGCGGAAAGTGCTGCCGTAGGCCAGGCGCGATTCCAGCTCGATGCTGCCGCCCATCATGCCGACCAGCTCGCGGCAGATCGCCAGACCCAGGCCCGTGCCGGCCCGCCGCTGCGGTCCGTCGACCTGCTCGAAACGCTGGAACAGGCGTGCCCGCGCCGACTCGGGGATGCCCGGACCGGTATCGGTGACGCTGAAGAGCAGGCCCTCGCTGCAGCGCAGCGCGCGCAATTCGACGCTGCCGTACTCGGTGAACTTGAGCGCGTTGTGGGTGAGGTTGAGCAACACCTGCTTGATGCGCACCGCGTCGCCGACCACCCGCGGCGGCAGGTCCTCGGCCACCTCCACCAGGAAGCCCAGGCGCTTGGCCTGCGCATGGCCCAGCTGCAGCTGCGCCACGTCCTCGACCAGCTGGCGCGGATCGAACGGCGCAGGCTCGAGGTGGAGCCGCCCCGCCTCGATGCGCGCGACGTCCAGCGCATCGTTGAGCAGCTTGAGCAGCATGCCGCCGGAACGCTGCATGGCCAGGGTGTATTCGCGCTGCTCGGGCTTGAGCGGCGTGGCCAGCAGCAGCTCGGCCATGCCCATCACGCCGGTCATCGGCGTGCGGATCTCGTGGCTCAGGGTGGCCAGGAACTGGGTCTTGGCGGCGCTGGCCTCCTCGGCCAGGCTGCGCTGCTGCTCGGCCAGGGCGATGCGGTGGCGCTGCGCGATGCGGCGGCGCCATACCCACAGCACCAGCCACACGGTCAGCGCCAGCGTGAGGGCGTAGCCCAGCCAGGCCCACCAGCGCGCCCACGGCGGCGCCTCGACGTGGATGCGCAAGGGCGCGTCCAGGTGCGCCCAGGCGCCGCCCGCGCCGGCGGCCATCACCTGGAGCGTGTAGTCGCCGGCACCCAGGCCGGCGAATTCGCGTTCGCCGCGGCTGTCGACGTCCACCCAACTGCTGTCCAGGCCATCGAGCCGGAACCGGTAGCGGTTGGCGGAAGGGTCAACATAGGAAAACACCCGCGCCTCGATGCCCAGCTCGCGGTCGCGCCAATCCACCTCGATCGGACCCGGACCCAGCGGCAGATCGACCAGGCGACCGTGGCGACGCACCCGCACGCGGGTCAGCGCCAGCTGCGGCACGGCCGCCTGCTCGCACACGCGGTCGGGATTGAAGGCGACCACGCCGCCCAGCGTCGGCGAGTACAGGTTGCCGTCGGGCATCAGCGCATAGCCGCGGGCGAACTCGGTGTTGCTCAGGCCGTCCTGCAGGCCGAACGAGCGGAAGTGGCCCGTATCCGGATCGAAGCGCCACAGACCGCCGCTGCCGAAGATCCACACGCGCCCGCGCGCGTCCACGCGCATGTCGACCACGCCGACGGAGGGCCAGCCTTGCGCCATGTCCACGCGCCGCGCCAGCGCCAGGCCGTCGCCGCGGTAGCGGTAGTGCTCCAGCCCGTCGGGGGTCGCCAGCCACAGGCCGTCGGGCGAGAAGCTGAAGGCCTCCACCGAGACCCCGGTCGGCCCGCCAGGCACCGGCTCGAAGAAGGTGTGCGTGGGGTCCAGCCGCATCAGGCCGCCTTCGCTGGCGTAGAAGAACGCGCCGCGGTCGTTCAGCGTCATCTGCGCGCCCCAGAGCATCTTGTCGTCGGCGTGGCGCATCGGCACCGGGGCGACGGCGAGGGTGTCCGGGTCGACCCGGAACAGGCCCTCGCCGAAGGTGCGCACATACAGGCGGTGGTCGGGGCCGGGCTCGACCTCCAGCGGATGGCGGATCATCGCCCCGTCCGGATCGACGCGATCGGCCTGGTTGCCCTGGGCGCGGTAGAGCGCGCCCTGCACGGCCACCCAGAGCTTGCCGCCGTCGCCCTCGGTCATGCCGACCACGTCGCCGCGCAGGCCCGAGAGCACATGCTCGACCGCGCCGGTATAGGGATCGAGCCGGTCCACGCGGCCGCCGCGCTCGCCCACCCAGACGTGCCGGCGGTCGCGCCCGCGCGCCATCGCGGTGGCGACCGAGTCGCGCAGGCTGGCGGGATCGTCCGGGATGTGCGTGTAGCGGCTGAAGCCGTACCAGCCCGGCGCCAGGTAGGCCACGCCGCCGTCGAGCATGGTCACCCACAGGCCGCCCTCGCGGTCGACGTAGAGCTGCCAAACCCAGGTGCCGGGCAGGTTGCCGTAGAGGACCGGCCGGTCCATCACCGGGATCACCGGGTCTTGCGGCCGCTGCTGCAGGAACAGCCCGCGCTGGGTGCCGATCCACAACCGGCCGTCGTGATCGCGGGTGCTCACCATCACGTTGGTGTCGGGCAGCTCGTTCTCGGCGAAGCGGTGCGCCAGGCCATCGGCGCCCACCACGAGCAGCCCGCGCACGGTGGCGATGCGCACCTCCTCGCCGTTGCCGTCGATGTGCCAGGCATCCACGGTCTGCTCCGGGTCGGCCGGCAGCACGCGGTGCCAGCTGCCGTCAGGATCGCGCCGGAACAGGCCGTGGCTGCTGCCGGCCCATAGCCGCTGGTGCGGATCGACGTAGAGCGAGGCCACTTCGCCGAAATCGGCCGGCGTGGACCCGAGCAAGGGGTTGACCACGTGTTCGAACTGTCCGTCGGCGCGCATCCGGTCCAGGCCGTAACGCGTGCCAACCCAGAGGCTGCCGTCGGCCGTCTGCGCCAGCGCCCAGACCTTCTCGCTCACCAGGCTGGCCGGATCGGCCGGGTCGTGGGCCCAATGCCGGAACGTGCCGCTGGCCGCATCGAAGCGGTTGAGGCCCGCGTCCAGTCCGCCGGCCCACAACCGGCCCTGCATGTCGATCAGCAGCGAGGAGATGCCATTGCCGTACAGCGACCCGGGATCACCGGCCACATGGCGATAGGTCTTGAACTCCACGCCATCGAAGCGGGCGATGCCGTTCTTGGTGCCGAACCACATGGTGCCGTCCGGCGCCTGCACCGCGGTGTAGACCAGGCTGCTGGGCAGGCCGTTGGCGCTGCCGTAGCGGCGGAACTGCGGGGTCGGCAATGCGCTGGTCGAGAGGGTCCCGGCCGGCAGCGAGGTGGGCGCGTCCACGCCTGCCGCGGGCGCGCCGAACAGCAAGCCAACGCCCAGCAGCAAAGCGGACACCATGAGTTTCCCCCACATGCTTGAAGTCCGTCGTGGACGTACCGCGTCCCCTTGGGTCTTCACGCCTTGGCAAGCCGCCAATTCCCCTTCACGAAATGATGCCAAAAGCGCCCCCCTGCCGCGACCTTCCCCGATGTACTAAGATTAGTAAACCATGACCCCGATCCGCCAGGCTCTGCTCGATTACCTGCACCGGCACATCGCCGCGCACGGCTACCCGCCCTCGCAGATGCAGATCGCCGCCGCGCTGGGGCTCAAGCAGAACCGTTCCGCGCGGCTGCACCTGGAGGCGCTGGCGCGCGAGGGCCACATCGAGCTGGTGCCCGGGCAGGCGCGCGGCATCCGCCTGCGCCAGAGGCCGGCCGTCGAGGCGCTGCAGGTGCCGCTGCTCGGCCGCGTGGCGGCGGGGCGGCCGATCGGCTCGGACGCGCAGGTGCGCCGCGAGGTCGCGCTGGACGCCTCACTGTTCCGGCTCAGGCCCGACTATCTGCTGGAAGTGGTCGGCGACTCGATGCTGCTCGACGGCATCCTGCCCGGCGACCTGATCGGCGTGCACCGCACGCCCGAAGCGCGTCATGGCCAGACCGTGGTGGCGCGGCTGGAGGGCGAGTTCACCGTCAAGCGGCTGGAACGCAAGGGCGCCCGCATCCGCCTGCTGCCGCGCAACCCCGCGTACGCGCCCATCGAGGTGGACCCGCGCGCCGGCGACTTCGCCATCGAAGGCCTGTTCGCGGGGCTGGTGAGGCCAGGCTGATGAACGCCCGTGCAGGCCGTGGCGGGCGCATGCGCCTCCCGGTAGCAGCCCGTAGGGAAGGCCGCGTCCCGTTCGCTTCTGACAGGAAGACCCCATCGCGCGCCGCCCGATGGAGTGTTCGCGCATGAGCAACGTGGTCGCCCTCGACAGCCTGCTCGACGCCCGTCGCCTGTGGCGTGGCCAGCCGCAGGCGCGCCCATCCTCGCGCCAGCCGACCGGCTTCCCCGCGCTGGATGCCGTACTGCCCAGCGGCGGTTGGCCCGAGGCCGCGCTGAGCGAGGTGCTGCTGCCGCTGGACGGCATCGGCGAGCTCGTTCTGCTGTGGCCCACGCTGGCGCGGCTCACGCAAGCGGGAGGCCTGGTTGCGCTGGTCGCTCCGCCCTACCTGCCCTTCCCTGCCGCCTGGGCCAACGCCGGCGTGCGGCTGGACCGCCTGCAGGTGGTGCGCGCCGAGCCCCGCGATGCGGCCTGGGCCACCGAACAATGCCTGCGCTCGGCCGCCTGCGCCGCCGTGCTGTGCTGGCCGCAGCAGCCGGACGACCGCACGCTGCGCCGGCTGCAGCTGGCGGCGGAAACCGGGCAGTGCCTGGGGCTGGCGATGCGCCCCTCCTCGGCCGCCGCGCATGCCTCGCCGGCGGCGCTGCGCCTGGCGCTCGAAGTCCGTCCGCCGCAGTTGCGCGTGCTCAAGTGCCGCGGCGGCAACCCGCCGGCGCGGCCGCTGCCCTGGCCGCTGCCGATGGGCGAATCGCCGGCTATCCCGGACGGCCCGCACACGGCCGTGCCGGATCGCGCCTGAGGCACGCGCCGTGCTGTGGGCCTGCATCCTGCTGCCGCAACTCGCGCTCGACGGCGTGCTGCGCCGCCATGCCGTACCGGACGAGCCGCTGGTGCTGGTCGAAGGTCCGGCGCAGCGGCGCGTGCTGCGCGCGGCCAACGCCGCGGCGAAGGCGGCGGGCCTGCGCGCCGGCATGCCGCTGGCCACCGCGCAGGCGATCGGCGCGCGCTTCGCCGCGGTCGAGCACGATCCGGCCGAGACCGCGCGCTGGCACGACTTCCTCGCCGCCTGGGCGTATCGCTATGGCGCCCAGGTCAGCCGGCAGATGGCCGCGTCGCTGCTGATCGAGGTGGAGGCGAGCTTCCGCCTGTTCGGTCCGTGGCCGCGCATGCAAACCCTGATGCGCGAGGAACTGGCGGCGCTCGGTTTCCGCCATCGCATCGCGCTGGCGCCCAACCCGTGGGCCGCACGCGCCCTCGCCGGCGTGCACGACGGCCTGGCGATCACGCACGAGGCGCCGCTCAGGCAGGCGCTCGGGCAGTTGCCGGTGGAACGCGCGGGACTTCCCCCCGAGGCGGCCGCCAGCCTGCGCCGCATGGGCCTGCGCAGGCTCGCGCAGGTCTACGCGCTGCCGCGCGCGGCGCTGGGCCGGCGCGTGGGCGCCGGCACCCTCGACCAGCTCGACCGCCTCGCCGGCGCACTGGCCACGCCGCTGGACTGCTACCAGCCGCCCGACCATTTCGAATCGCGCATCGAGTTCAACTACGAGGTCGGCGCCACCGGCCAGCTGCTGTTCCCGCTGCGGCGCATGACCGGCGATCTTGCCGCCTACCTCGCCGGCCGCGACGGCGGCGTGCAGCGCTTCGTGCTGAAGCTCGAGCACGACCGCGGCGCCGCCACCGAAGTGCCGGTCGGCCTGCTCGCGCCCGAGCGCGATGCCGCCATGCTGTTCGAACTGGCCCGCGGCCGGCTCGATCCCGTGCAGCTGGCCGCGCCGGTGCGCGCGCTGCAGCTGATCGCGCGCGAGCTGCCTCCGTTCGTGCCCGCCGGACGCGACCTGTTCGACGTGCGCCCGCAGCAGGCGGTGCCGTGGGAGCAACTGCGCGAACGCCTGCGCGCGCGGCTGGGCGACGAGGCCGTGCATGGCCTGGCGATCCACGCCGACCACCGCCCCGAACGCGCCTGGCGCGACCACGGCAGCAGCGACGTGCCGCCGTCCCTGCCGCGCCCCGGCTGGCTGCTGCCCCAGCCGATCCCGCTGCGCGAACGCATCTCGCGCATCCTGGCCGGCCCCGAGCGCATCGAAAGCGGCTGGTGGGACGGCGAGGTGCGGCGCGACTACTACGTGGTCGAGACGGCAGCCGGGCAGCGCGCCTGGGCGTTCTGTCCCGCCGGCGAACGCACCGGCTTCATGCTGCACGGGTGGTTCGCATGAACCTCCCCGACTATGCCGAACTCCACTGCCTTTCCGCCTTCAGCTTCCAGCGTGGCGCGTCGGTCGCCATGGAGCTGTTCGAGCGCGCCAGGGAGCAGGGCTACGCCGCGCTGGCGATCACCGACGAATGCACCCTCGCCGGCATCGTGCGCGCGCTGGAGGCCTCGCGCGAAACCGGCCTCAAGCTGATCGTCGGCAGCGAATTCCGGTTCGACGGCGGCCCCAGGTGCGTGCTGCTGGTCGAGAACCGGCAGGGCTACGCGCGGCTGTGCCAGCTCATCACCGCCGCGCGCCGTCGCGCGCCCAAGGGCAGCTACCAGTCGCTGCGCGAAGACCTCGGCGACACCGAAGGCCTGCTCGCACTGTGGCTGCCCGGCCCGGAGCCGGACGAAAGCGAAGCCGCGTGGCTGAAGGAGCGCTTTCCCGGCCGCTGCTGGCTCGCCGTCGAGCTGCATCGCGGTCCCGACGACGACGCGCGCCTGGCCGCGCTGCGCGCCCTGGGCGAGCGCCTGAGCCTGCCGCTGGTCGCCGCCGGCGACGCGCACATGCACGTGCGCGCCCGCCGTCCGCTGCAGGACGTGATGACCGCGATCCGCCACCACACCACCGTGGCCCAGGCCGGCCATCGCCTGTTCCCCAACGGCGAGCGCCACCTGCGCACGCGCCGCGCGCTCGCGGCCATCTATCCGTCCGAACTGCTGGCCCAGAGCGTGGCGATCGCGCAGCGCTGCGTATTCGAGTTGGACAAGATCGAGTACACCTACCCGCACGAACTGGTGCCGGAGGGCCACACGCCGACCACCTGGCTGCGGCAACTGGTCGAGGAAGGCATGCGTTGGCGCTGGCCGAACGGCGCGAAGGCGCAATGGCGCGAGCAGATCGAGAGCGAACTGGCCCTGATCGGGACCAAGCAATACGAGTCCTACTTCCTCACCGTGCAAGACATCGTGCACTTCGCGCGTTCGAAGGAGATCCTCTGCCAGGGCCGCGGCTCGGCGGCCAACTCGCTGGTCTGCTTCGTGCTCGGCATCACCGAGGCCGATCCAGAAACGAGCAACCTGCTCTTCGAGCGCTTCATCTCGGCCGATCGCGACGAGCCGCCGGACATCGACGTCGACTTCGAGCACGAGCGGCGCGAGGAAGTGCTGCAGTACGTGTTCAACCGCTACGGCCGCGACCGCGCCGCACTCACCGCGGTGGCCACCGAGTACCGCGGCCGCGGCGCGGTCCGCGACGTGGCGCGCGCGCTGGGCATGTCGCCGGAGCTTGCCGGCGAACTGTCCGCCACGCTGGACCGCTGGAGCGGCGAAGTGCCGCCCATGGACCGCCTGCGCGAACGCGGCTTCGATCCGGACACGCCGCTGATGCGGCAGGTGCTCGCCCTCACCGCGCAGCTGATCGGTTTTCCGCGCCACCTCTCCCAGCACCCGGGCGGTTTCATGATCTCCGAGCACCCGCTCTCGACGCTGGTGCCGGTGGAGAACACCGCGATGGACGGGCGTACGGTGATCCAGTGGAACAAGGACGACCTGGACACCATGCGCATGTTGAAGGTCGACTGCCTGGCGCTGGGCATGCTCACGGCGCTGCGCAAGACCTTCGACCTGCTGCGCGAGCACGGCCGAGGCGACCACACCATCGCCGGCATCAACAAGGACCACAAGGACGACAAGCCGACCTACGACATGATCAGTCGTGCCGACACCATCGGCGTGTTCCAGATCGAGTCACGCGCGCAGATGGCGATGTTGCCGCGCCTGAAGCCCCATGAGTTCTATGACCTGGTGATCGAGGTGGCGATCGTGCGTCCTGGCCCCATCCAGGGCGACATGGTGCATCCCTACCTGCGCAGGCGTAATGGCGAGGAGCGGGTCGACTATCCATCGGAGGCTTTGAAAGACGTCCTCAAGCGCACGCTCGGCGTCCCGCTGTTCCAGGAACAGGTCATGCAGATCGCCATGAAAGCCGCCGATTTCAGTGGCAGCGAGGCCGATGCGCTTCGCCGCTCGATGGCAGCCTGGAAGCGCCAGGGAGGACTGGAGCCGCATCGCGACAAGCTGCTTGCCGGCATGCTCGGGAACGGCTACACCCGCGACTTCGCCGAGCGCCTGTTCGAGCAGATCAAGGGCTTCGGCAGCTACGGCTTCCCCGAATCGCACGCGGCGAGCTTCGCCCTGCTCGCCTACGTCAGCAGCTGGCTCAAGTGCCACGAGCCGGCGGCGTTCGCCTGCGCGCTGATCAACTCCGCGCCGATGGGTTTCTACTCGCCCGACCAATTGCTGCAGGACGCGCGGCGGCATGGCGTGCGCACGCTGCCCATCGACGTGCGCCACAGTGACTGGGACTGCACGCTGGAGCCCGAGCGTGACGCGCGCATGCAGCCGGCGATCCGCATGGGGCTGCGGCTGGTGCGCGGCTTCTCCAAATCGACCGCCGGCGCCATCGCGGCCGCCCGCAAGCAATGCCCGTTCGCCGACGTGGCGGATCTTTGCGCCCGCGCCAAACTCGACCGTGGCGACCAGGCCCTGCTCGCCGATGCCGGCGCCCTGCGCGCGCTGGCCGGCCATCGCCATCGCGCGCGCTGGGCGATCGCCGGCGTGGAGCCGCAGCTGCCGCTGTTCCCCGGCTCCACGCCCGAGAGCGAGCCGGTCGCGCTGCCGTTGCCGACCCGCGGCGAGGACCTGCGTGCCGACTACGCGCTCACCGGCACCACGCTCGGGCCGCATCCGCTGCGCCTGCTGCGATCACGGCTGCGCGCGCAGCACTACCGGGCCTCCAACGAACTGCCGGGCCTGCCCAACGGCCGCCCGGTGCGCGTCGCCGGGCTGGTCACCCTGCGCCAGCAGCCGCAGACCTCCAGCGGCGTGGTGTTCGTGACGCTGGAGGACGAGCACGGCCTCACCAACGTGGTGATCTGGCGCCGCGTGGTCCTGCGCCAGCGACGCGTGCTGCTCGCCTCACGGCTGCTCGCGGTGGAAGGGCACCTGGAGAGCCAGCATGGCGTGCAGCACCTGATCGCGCGCGAGCTCGAGGACCTGACGCCGATGCTGGGGGAGCTGGACGTGCGCTCGCGGAATTTCCACTGATCCGGAGCAAAGGCCTCCCCCTCTCCCCCGAGCAAGCTCGGGGGAGAGGGAGCCCATCGGGCGAGCTGGTGGTTTGCTCCCTCTCCCCCGGCCCCGCCGGGGGAGAGGGTTGGGGAGAAGGGGAGGCCTTTCGCCCTAGCCCAACTCTTCCAACGCCCCGGCCACCGCCCGCAGGTCCGCCACCAGCTCGTCGAATGCCTGGTGCCGCTTCTCCTCCTCCGGCATGCGCAACACGGCCGATGGATGCCAGGTCGCCAACCCTTGCGTACCCTCGCCCAGCGGCCGCCATACCCCACGCTCGGCGGTGATGCGGAAGGTGTTGCCGAACATCGTCTGCGCCGCCATCGCCCCCAGGCCGACCACCAGCTTCGGCTTCACCCGCAGCAGCTCGGCCGCCAGCCACATGCGGCAGGCGGCCTGCTCGGCGGCGTTGGCGCGCTTGTGCAGCTTGGCGGTGCCGCGCATCTCGTACTTGAAATGCTTGACGGTATTGGTGAGGTAGAGCATCGCGCGGTCCAGCCCCGCCTCGCCCAGCGCGCGGTCGAGCAGTTGCCCGGCCGGCCCCACGAACGGCACGCCTTCGCGATCCTCGTGCAGGCCCGGCTGCTCGCCGATCAGCATCACCGATGCGCTGGACGGCCCCTGGCCGAATACGGTCTGCGTGCCGTAGCGCCACAGCGGGCAGGCGTGGCAATCGCGCGCCTTGCGCCGCAGCGTGGCGAGCGCGCCGGCCGGCACCTCGTCCACCGGCTTGGCCAGCGGGACGCCTAAGGGGTTCTTGACCGGACGCGTGGGCATGCCCACCGGACGCTAGCGGCGCCCGGGTGAACCCACCGGCAAGAGCTGCCGTTGCCTCGATCCGCACGAGTGAGCGCCACCCCGCCAATGCCGGGTAGGAAGGGATCCGGCTAGATCGTGCGCAGGAAGGCTTCCAGCAACGCGCCGCGGTACTTCTGCCGGTGCAGGAGCAGCGACAGCGTGCGCTTCAGATCCAGGAACGGCGTCTTCAGCGCCACCAGCCGCCCGGTGGCCAGCGCATCGGCCAGCGCCACCTCGGGCAGGCAGGCCAGTCCGAAACCCGCGGCGACCGCCTGCTTGATCGCTTCGATCTGATCCAGCTCCAGCACCGTCTCGCCGGGCGGCAACTGCGCCAGCACACGCTCGCTGGTAGCGCGGGTGGCCGAGCCCGGTTCGCGCAGCACCCAGCGCGCGCCGGCGAAGTCCGCCGGCTTGAGCGAACGCCTGCGCGCCAGCGGGTGATCCGGCGCCGCGCACACGCGCAGCCGGTCTTCGCGCCAGGGCTTGAGCTCCAGTTGCGGATGCGCGACCAGGCCCTCCACGCAGCCGAGGTCCAGCGCGTGGTCAAGCAGCGACGCGGCGATGGTGTCCGTGTTCGCCACGCGCAGGCGGATCGCCACCCGCGGCTGTGCCCGCACGAAGTCGCCCAGCAGTTCGCCTACCAGGTAATTGCCCACCGTGTTGCTGGCACCGATGCGCAATTCGCCCGCCAGCGCATCGGCGTCGCCCTGGCCGATGCGGGCCAGCTCCGCATGGCGTTCCAGCAGCTCCTGCGCGCGCGGCAGCAGCTCGCGGCCGCGTGCGTTGAGGTGCAGCCGCCCGCGCTCGCGGTCGAACAGCGGCGCGCCGAGCTGCCGCTCCAGTTCCGCCAGCGCCATGCTGGCCGCGGGCTGGGTCAGGTGCACCCGCTCGGCGGCGGCACGCAGGCTGCCGTGCAGCGCGGTCTGCACGAACACGTCGAGCTGGCGGGGCGTGATGTTGAGCATCAGCCGATCTTATAGCAGCGATCAGGAATGCAAAGTTTTCCTGATCCTTTGCAGCACCGACAATGCACGCATTCTTTCCAGTACGCGTATTCCGATGAGTGCCCTTGCCACCCCCGCCGCTCCCACCCTGTCCGACCGCCTGCCCGGCCTGGGCCTGGCGCTGGCCATCGCGCTGGCGGCCTGGTGGCTAGGCCGTCGGGCGCCGCTGATCGGCGGCCCGGTGATCGGCATCGTGCTGGGCATGCTCGTGCGCAACACCGCCGCGCCCGGGCCGCGTTTCGCGCCGGGCATCCAGTTCGCCGGCAAGCAGGTGCTGCAGTGGTCGATCATCGCGCTGGGTTTCGGGCTCAGCCTGGACCAGGTGGCGAAGACGGGGCTGGAATCGCTGTCGGTCACCCTGGTCACGATGAGCACCGCCTTCCTCGCCGCCTGGGGCCTGGGTCGCGCGCTCGGCGTGCACGACCAGCTGAAGGTGCTGATCGGCGTGGGCACCGCTATCTGTGGCGGGTCGGCCATCGCGGCGGTGACGCCGATCATCAAGCCCGACGAGCACGACACCGCGTTCGCCATTTCCACCATCTTTCTGTTCAACGTGGTGGCGGTGCTGCTGTTCCCGCTGCTGGGCCACCTGATGCACCTGTCCGACCTGGGCTTCGGGCTCTGGGCCGGCACCGCGATCAACGACACCTCCTCGGTGGTCGCCGCCGGCTACAGCTACAGCCACGCGGCCGGCGACTACGCCACCATCGTCAAGCTCACCCGCGCCACTTTGATCATCCCCGTGTGCATCACGCTGGCGGTGATGGTGGCGATGCGTGAGAAGCGCAGGCTCGATAAGAGCGGAGGCGCCAGCGACTTCAGCCTCAAGCGCATCTTCCCGTGGTTCATCCTGTGGTTCCTCATCGCCTCGGCGGTGCGCACCGCGGGGCTGGTGCCGGTGGCGATCCAGCCGGCCATCCACGGCGCGGCGGAGTTCCTGATCATCGTGGCGCTCACCGCGATCGGCCTGTCGGCCAACCTGCGCAAGATGATCGCCAGCGGCCCGCGGCCGATCCTGCTGGGGCTGGGCGTGTGGGCGGCGGTGGCGGTGAGCAGCCTGCTGGTGCAACTGGTGATCGGGCGGCTCTAGACCGGGCGGCCGTCAGCCGTTGCGGAACACCGCCGGCCGATGCGGCTCCCAGGCGCCGGCCGGCTGCAGCCAGGGTTCCCGCGCGACGGTCGCGGTGCACGGCCCCAGCGTGCAGATGCGCAGCTCGCGCGTGGACGCCTCGGCTTTTAGCCGGTCCAGCACTTCGCGCAGCATCGCGCCCTCGAAGGGCGTGTACAGGTAGAACACCGTGCCGGCCGAAAGATCGGCCGTCCGCGCGTCGCCCTGCACGAAGCTCACCCGGTCCAGGTGGAGCGCCTGCGCGCAGCGCCGGGCGCTTTGCACGTAGGACGCTTCCCACTCGATGCCGATGCAGCGTGCGCCGCTGCAGATGGCGGCGATCAGCGCGACCTGACCCAGCCCGGAACCCAGGTCGATCAGCACGTCGTCCGCGCCCAGCCCGGTGCGGGCAAGCAGGTCGAAGAGGTGCCGCGCCGGCGTGGGCTGGTAGAACACCATCTCCCGCGCAAGTCCGGCGAGCCGGCCCACGGGCGCCTCGATCTGCAGGACGCCGCTGACCAGCGTGTCCAGATGGTCGTAGCTGTCGCCCGCAGCGGCGGCGCCTGCCGCATCCCGATCCGGGCCGGCCGCGCGCGCATGCCCGAGCAGCGCCTGCGCACCGGCGCCGCGCCGGATGTCCTGGCGGATGCTGCGGTGGAGCTCGCCGTCGACGGCTTCCAGGGCGGCGCACAAGGCTTCGATGCGATCGCGCAGGCCCGCTTCGGCGGCCGGCGCACCGATGCGAAGCGTTTCCAGCCGGTCGAGCGCCGCGCCGCGCTCGCGCAGCCGGCCGGGTTCGAGCAGCGCGCGGTCCCGTTCGATCTCCCCCAGGAGGTCGTGCAGCGCCCGGCTCACCTCTCGCCTCTGGCGGCGGCGGTTGGCCGCACGCTCAAGCCCTGCCCTGCTCCGCCAGCGTCAGCGCCACCTTGTCGCGCAGGTACACCGGCAGCGCCTGCTCGGCCGATACGGCGCGGCCGGCGCGGAATTCGCGCACGGCGAGCTCGGCCACATGGCGGGCCTGCGGATAGCGCTCGCTGTCGGCCTGCACGAGCGTGCCGGTGAGGCGTGCGCGCAGTACCTCCGCATAGGTCGCCCAGCCGCTGCCGACGACGTTCCAGCGATCGGCTTCGGGAAGCTCCAGCGCCTGCGGCAGGCACACCCGCTCTTCGTCCAGCGCGACCAGCCCGCCGGCGGCGTCGCGGCGGTAGCAGGCGGCATAGACCTCGCCCATGCGGGCATCGATCACCGCCAGGATCGCCGGCTCGTCTTCCGGCGCCTCCAGCGCCAGGGCAGCGAGCGAGGACACCGGCACCACCGGGCGATCCAGGGCAAGCGCCATGCCCTGCGCCAGCGCCACGCCCAGGCGCACGCCGGTGAACGCGCCGGGACCGCGGCCGACCGCGATGGCGTCCAGTGCGTGCCGGCCGATGCCGGCTTCGGCGAGCAGCGCGTCGGCCATCGGCAGCGCGAGTTCGGCATGTCTGCGGGGTGCCAGTTCGCTGCGTGCAATCACTTCCTCGCCATGGACGAGGGCGACGGAGCAGGCTTCGGTGCTGGTTTCGAGGGCGAGCAGGTTCATGGGCGCAGATTCTCGCATCCGCGCCGGCCTCGCGGGAAAAGGCCGCCGACGCGGCATGTCGATCCGCCGGCCGCTCGCGCGTCGTGGGAGCACGAGCGTGATTCCCCCACCCGTCCCTGCCATGCTGCGCGCCTCGTCCAGGAGCCCGAACATGCCGACCGCCTCCACCGCTTCACGCGACAGCCGCTGGCTCGCACTCACCGTGCTTTGCCTGGGCGTGCTGATGATCGTGCTGGACACCACCATCGTGAACGTCGCGCTGCCTTCGATCCGCGCCGACCTCGGCTTCTCCGAGACCACGTTGGCCTGGGTGGTGAACGCCTACGTGCTGACCTACGGCGGCTTCCTGCTGCTGGGCGGGCGGCTGGGCGACCTGTTCGGGCACCGGCGGCTGTTCCTGCTCGGGCTCACGCTGTTCACGCTCGCCTCGCTCGCCTGCGGCATGGCGCACTCGCGCGAATGGCTGGTGATCGCGCGCGGCATCCAGGGCCTGGGCGGCGCGGTGGTCACGGCGGTGGCCTTGTCGCTGATCATGGACCTGTTCACCGAACCGGCCGAGCGCGCCAAGGCGATGGGCGTGTACGGCTTCGTCTGCGCCGGCGGCGGCAGCGTGGGCGTGCTGCTGGGCGGCCTGCTGGTGAGCACACTGAGCTGGCACTGGGTGTTCCTGGTGAACCTGCCGATCGGCCTGGCGGTATTCGCCGCCTCGCTCAGGCTGCTGCCGGCGATGCATGGCAGCAGCGGCATGCGCCATCTGGACGTGGGCGGCGCGCTGGCCATCACCGCGGCGCTGATCCTGGCGGTGTACGCCGTCGTGGGCGGCAACCAGGCCGGCTGGCTGTCGGCGCGCACGCTGGGCATGCTGGCCGGCGCGGCGGCGCTGTTCGTGCTGTTTCTCGCCATCGAGACGCGCGTACGCGCGCCGCTGGTGCCGCTGGCCCTGTTCCGCCTGCGCAACCTGGCGATCGCCAACGTGGTCGGCGTGCTGTGGGCCGGCGCGATGTTCGCCTGGTTCTTCCTCTCGGCGCTCTACCTGCAACTGGTGCTGGGCTATGGGCCCATGCAGGTCGGCCTGGCCTTCCTGCCGGCGAACCTGGTGATGGCGGCCTGCTCGCTCGGTCTGTCCGCGCGCATCGTGATGCGCTTCGGCATCCGGCGCCCGCTCGCCGGCGGCTTGCTGGTGGCGGCGATCGGCCTGGCACTGTTCGCGCGGGCGCCGGCGGACGGGCATTTCCTCATCGACGTGCTGCCGGGCATGGTGCTGCTGGGGCTGGGGGCTGGCATCGCCTTCAACCCGGTGCTGCTGGCGGCGATGGGCGACGTCGAGCCGCGCGACTCCGGCCTGGCCTCGGGCGTGGTCAACACCGCCTTCATGATGGGCGGCGCGCTGGGCCTGGCGGTGCTCGCCAGTCTCGCGGCCGCGCGCACCGGGGCGGCGCTGGATGCCGGCGCGGCGCAGGCGGTGGCGCTGAACATGGGCTATCGCACGGCGTTCCTGGCCGGCACCGGTTTCGCGCTGCTGGCGGCGCTGCTGGGCGGCACGCTGCTGCGTCCTCGCCCGGCCCTGGCGTCCGGCGATGCGCCTGCAGCGGCGCACTGAACGAGCCGCGACGGAGCCCTACCCGCGCCGCGGAGCGGTCAATGGTCGCCCCTGTCCTCGGTCGGGTCTTCGGGACCGAGCGTAGGCGTCACGCGGTTGGCCTCCTCGCGGTAGTCCGCGTCGGCCAGCCGGCCCTCCAGCAGATCGTCGATCGGATCCTGGTCGACGCCGCCGCGGTTGGGGTCGAGGGCGGCGGTGCGGTCGTCGGCCCGCTCGATCGTGTCCAGCCGCTCGCGCCGGATGTCATTGAGGCGGCCGCCGTCTTTGTGCGGCGCGTCGGCTGCGCGGGTGGGTTCCGCAGCGCCGGTCCGCGATGGCGTGTCGCGAAGCCCACGACCGCCCTGTTTCGGTTGCCTGTTCATGGCCGTGCTCCTTCGAAGTGGAGCAAGCATCCCGCGCACGGCGTCGCCACCGCGAGAAGCCGGGAGCCGGACCTGGGGCATCCGCCCGCTGGCGATGCAGTGGCCTCAGGCCCAGGCGCATGGCGGCTGGGCTGGCGGCACGGCCACCGGGCCCATGCAAGAATGCAGCATATTGACCCGTGCGCCTATGAAGCCCAGCAACTACGACTTTCGCCAGTTTCAGGAAGACCTCGCCGCACTGGACCGCAAGAGCGAACCACACCCGAAGGAGAGGCCCATGCCAAGGAATGCATCATCCGCAAACCGTCTGGCCCAGGCCAGGGCGGAGTTCATGCTCCTGTGTGAGCGCTACGCGCTGACCGTGGCCGACGTGGTGGCCTTCTTCCCGGAAGAGCAAGGGATCGCCTACCTGCAAGGCCTCATCGCCGGGCAGGAAGCCAAGGGCAAGCGTCGCCCTAAGAAGCCGGGCTAGCCGGTCGAGCTTGGCCTCGTGCCACAGCGTCCCTTGGTGGAAAGATCTGCCAGTCGGCGCGAGGCGCCTACCCGGCCATTGCGGCCCTGGCAGCCTCGGTCAGCCAGTGCATGGCGCCGCGATAGGGACCGGGGCCGTGGCTGATGCGGGCCACGCCCAGCACGGCCAGGCGGGCGCGGCCGGGGACGCCGGGCATCGCCATCACGTTGACCGGCAGCGGCGAGGCTTCGGCCAGGCGGCCGATGAGCGGCGCGGCGACCACGCCGGGCACGAACAAGCCGTCGGCGCCGGCGTCGGCATAGGCCCGCGCACGCTCGAGCGCGTCCTCGACCATGGCCATGTCGTGCGCCTCGGCCGGCTTCTGGAAGAACACGTCCGTACGCGCGTTGATGAACATCGCCACGCCCGCGTCCTGCGCCGCGCGACGCGCCGCCGCCAATCGCGCGGCCTGTTCGCCGGTATCGCGCAGGCGGCCGTCCGCGGGAAAGCTGTCCTCCAGGTTGCAGCCGATCGCGCCGGCCGCCAGCGCCGCCGCAACGGTGGCGCCGACCTCGCCGGGCGTTTCGCCATAGCCGCTTTCCAGGTCGATCGTTACCGGCAGCTCCACCGCGGCGACGATGCGGCGAAGGTTGTCCAGCGCGAACGCAAGCGGCAGGCATTCGCCGTCCTTGAAGCCGTTGGCGGCGGCCACCGACCAGCTGCCGGTGGCAATCGCCCTGGCATCGGCTTCGGCGACGGCACGCGCGCTGCCGGCGTCCCATGCGTTGAACAGCACCAGCGGCTCACCGCGCACGTGCAGGGAATGGAACAGCCGGGCCTTGTCGTTTTGCGTGGTCACTGTGGTCTCCAGGGTCGGAAGGGCAGGTCGGCCCAAGCGCGCACAGGGGGCGTTACGGCCCGCTGGCCCCCGCCGCAAAGGCAGCGCTGGCTCAGGTTCGACTTGGAAAGCTTCCCGGCTCGCGCAGCAGGCGAGCGGGACGAACGGTTCAGCCTCGCTGCGATGCGATGGCCGAGGCGTGCGCCTCCTTGAGTTTCACGGCGCAATCGTCACAGCACACTTCCACGGCCTTTCCGCCGATGCGTACCTGGATGGCGTTCTCGTCCAGGTCGCAATCGCAGGCCGCGCAGGTCTTCTCGCTCATGTCGTTCTCCTCGAGCCCCCGATGGGCTGGAGACAGTAGACCCTGCAGCGGACCCGCGCGCTGTCGAAAACTTTAGCGATCAGCGGTGCAGCGCCACCTGGCGGAACTCGGTGGGCGTGCGTCCGTACATCTTCTGGAACGCCGCGCTGAAATGGCTGTGGCTGGAGAAGCCCAGGTCGGTGCCGAGCGCGGCGAGGTCACCGCAATCGCGCAGCAGGTCCAGCGCGCGCGCCAGCCGCAGCCGCAACTGGTAGCGGTAAAGCGGCACGCCTTCGACCTGGCGGAAGGCCTGGGTGAGGTAGACCGCCGAAACGCCGACTTCCGCCGCCACCTCGGCGAGCGTCCAGCGCCGCGCCAGGTCGCTCGAAAGCACCAGCTTGGCGCGATCGACCAGCCGCTGCCGGCCCTGGCTGGAGCCGGCCGCATGCGTGGTGCGCGGCGCCAGCGCGCGGTGCACCAGGGTCAGCGCCAGGCTCTCGCCCTCCAGCGGCTCGGCGACGCCCTCTTGCAGCGAATGGCGCAGCAGCGCGACCAGCACCTGCGCGCGGGGGTCGATGCGCAGGCGCGACCGGACGAAGCGCAGCGGCTCCTCCGGCGCCAGCAACGCGGCCGGCGCGAGCTCGCGCAGCAGCGCCTCGTCCACCGTCATCGACAGACTGGCGTCGCCGCCCGGGTTCGGATGGCTGATCTGGTAGCCCTCGCCCGCATTGAAGAACAGCACCTGGCTGGCGTCGGCCACCGCCTCCTCCGCGCCGACGTGGCGCACGTAGGTGCCGCGATAGGGAAAGACCAGATGCGTGCGATCGGCCCGCTCGATCGCGCTCCGGTGACGGCAGTTGCCCGCGCACGCTACGTCGCGCACCTCGACCAGGGGCGTGGCGAGCAGGCAATCGATCCTGAAATCGGACATGGCGAATGGGACGGTGGACGGCCGTGTCGATTCTGCCTCCATCCGCCCGTCTTCTGTGGAAGGCGGGTTTCGTCCTGGCGCCTGAAAAACCCCCGGGCGGCGTACGCAACGCACGCCGCCCGGAAGCCGGGCTCAGGCTTCCGGCTCGCCGCAGCGGCACGGATGACCGGCGCCGCAGCCGCAACCGCAGCCGGACTGGATGGCGGGCGCGGCCTGGCAGCCGCAGGCGCAGGTGGCGCCGGCGCAGTCGGTGCAACGGCAGGCGAAGGTGTCGATGGCGTTCATGGCGGTGTCCTCGTTGGGTTCGGTAGGGGTACGGAGGCTTGCTCCGTGGCGCCATTCTCGGCAGCTCCCCTACCGGGCGCTTGAACCGAAGGGCTAACCTTCGGTCCTGTCCTGCTGTGGAGACCGGCCATGTCCCCTGCCACGCCCGCCGATGGCGCCGCTCCCCGCCGTGGCCTCGCCGGCGTCGGGCGTGTGCTGCTGTGGAAGGGCGGCAGCGTGTGGATAGGTCGCGACACCGGTCCCGCGCAGCCGCACAGCCACCACGCCATCCAGATCACCCTCGCCTCGAGGCAACCGGTACGTATACGCGGGACCGCAGAAGGCGCCTGGCACGAGACCATGGCCGCCATCGTCATGCCGGACCGTCCGCACCTGTTCGACGGCTGCGGCCATCCGGTGGCGATGGTGTTCGTCGAGCCGGAGACGCTGGCCGGCCGCGCCCTGCTCGCCCGCCATGGCCAACGCGACCTGAGCCTGCTCGACGACGACGGTCTGGCCCAAGGGGCGGCCGCGCTGCATGCCGTGTTCGAGGCGAAAGGAGCCGACGCGGCGCTGGTGGGCGCAGCGCAGCGGGTAGTCGAGCATCTGGCGTCGATCCCTGCCGCGCACGACGCCGTCGATCCGCGCATCACGGTGGTGCTGGAACGCATCCGCGAACGCCCCGAAGCCTCGTTGACGCTGGCGCAGGCGGCCGCGCTGGCGCACCTTTCGCCGGGCCGGTTCCGCCACCTGTTCGTCGCGCAGACCGGCATCTCCTTCCGCGCCTACCTGTTGTGGGCGCGCGTGGGCCTGGCGATGGCGCGCGGCATGGCGGACGTGTCGTGGACCGAGGCGGCGCAACTGGCCGGCTTCGCCGATTCGGCCCACCTCAGCCGTACCTGCCGGCGCATGTTCGGCATCGCGCCGACCATGCTGGTGCCCGAGGGCAGGGAGGGTTCGGGGAAAACAGCGGAAAAGGCCGGACGCAGAGCGGCTGCCGCGGGATAGGCGGAGCGCATCCGACAGGCATGAGGTCGTCGTCGGCCGCGCGCCTGACCCAAGCCTTTGCCGGGATCCAGGTTGATGCGATCGGCAAATACGCCTTGTATGCGCTTGGCCTGGCGACGTCGCCCGTGACCCTTGCCGCAGTGCGGGCGGGTGTCGCCGCGAGATTCGTTTCGCTGGACGTCCCGCCCTCGTGGCCGCCCCTTCAACGGGCGATCGGCAAGGCCGCGTCGTGGAAGAACGCCTGCACGTCGGCCAGTTCGCGCGTGCGCGGCATCGGCGGCAGGCTGGCGAGGAACAGGCGGCCATAGCCCTTGGTCGTCAGCCGCGGGTCGCACAGCATCAGCACGCCGCGGTCGTGCACGTCGCGGATCAGCCGGCCCGCGCCCTGCTTGAGCGCGATCGCGGCGGCCGGCACCTGCCAGCCCATGAAGGGGTTGATGCCCGATTGCTCCAGCGCGTCCAGCCGTGCCTGGAGGACCGGGTCGTCGGGCGCGGCGAAGGGCAGCTTGTCGATCACCACCACGCTGAGCGCATCGCCGGCCACGTCGACGCCCTCCCAGAAACTCGCGGCGCCGAGCAGCACGCCGTGGCCGCTCGAGCGGAAGTCCTGCAGCAGTTGGTGGCGCGGCGCGCTGCCTTGCACGAACAGCGGCCAGGGCACCCGGTCGGCGAGCAGCTCCGCCGCGCGGCGCAGGGCGCGGTGCGAGGTGAACAACAGGAAGGCCCGGCCATCGGAGGCTTCGAGCACCGGCAGCGCAGCGTCGATCACCCGCTCGGTGTGGTCGCGTGCACCGGGATCAGGCAGGCCCGCCGGCAGGTAGCAGAGCGCCTGGCTCGCATAGTCGAACGGGCTGTCCAGGTGCAGCGCCTGCGGGTCGTCCAGGCCCAGCTGGCGGGCGAAGTGGTCGAAGCTGCCCGCCACCGACAAAGTGGCAGATGTATGGATCCACGCGGCCTGGGTGCGCTCGCGCATGGCGCGCAGCGGCCCGGCCAGGTCCAGAGGCGTGGCATGCAGGGCGAAGCCGCGCGGGAACAGCTCGTACCAGCGCACGTCCTGCTCGCCGCCGCCCTCGGCGATGCGGTCCAGCCGCTCGGTGAGCACGGCGGCGCGTTCGTGCGCGTTGGCCAGGCCGCGCGAGCGCTCGGCCTGCGAGGCGAGCAGGTCGGTGAAGGCGGCGAGCAGCTCGCCCAGGTCGCGCAGGCCTTCGTGCGTGGCGGCCAGGCCGTCCAGTTGCCGGAAGGGGCCGCGCGCGGGCAGCGGCTCCATCGCCAGACGCAGGCGGCGCAGCGCGTCCTGCAAGGCTTCGATCGGCTCCAGCAACAAGCCGATGGCGCCGGTGACGCCGTTGCATTCGCGCAGCGCGTCGGCGGCGAGGTCGGCGAGCTGGCGCGCGCTGACGCTCTGGGAGAAGAACTGCCCCGCGAGCTCGGGCACCTGGTGCGCCTCGTCGAGAATGAAGGCGCCGGCGCCGGGCAGGATCTCGCCGAAGCCTTCCTGCTTGAGCGCCAGGTCGGCGAACAGCAGGTGGTGGTTGACCACCACCAGGTCCGCTTCCTGCGCTTCGCGGCGCGCCTTGACGACGTGGCAGTCCTCGAAGAACGGGCATTCCACGCCCAGGCAGTTCTCCGGCGTGGAGGTGACCCGCGGCCACAGCGGCGACTCCTCCGGCACTTCGGCCAGTTCCATGCGGTCGCCGGCGCGCGTGCGCGCCGACCAGGCGCGGATGGCGGCCAGATGCGACGCTTGCGTGTGCTCGAAGGTGCTGCCCTCGCGCACGGTCTGGTCCAGGCGGTGCAGGCAAAGGTAGTTGGCGCGCCCCTTCAGCAGCGCGGCCTTGCCGCGCGTGCCGAGCACCGCGCGCACCTTGGGCAGGTCGCGGAAGTAGAGCTGGTCCTGCAGTGCCTTGGTGCCGGTGGAGACGATCACCCGCTCGCCCGAAAGCAACGCAGGGACGAGGTAGGCGTAGGTCTTGCCGGTGCCGGTGCCGGCCTCGGCGATCAGCGTGTCGCGGTGCTCGATCGCGCCGGCCACCGCGCGCGCCATCGCCTGCTGGGCCAGGCGCGGGGCGAAGTTGGGCAGTTCGCGGGCGAACGGGCCGTCGGCGCCGAGCAGCGCGCCGATGTCGTCGGAATCGGTCATCGCGCAAGTATCGCCGAGGCGCCAGGCATGCGCACTGGCAAGCGCGGCGGCACGGGCGCACCATGGCCGCACTTCGACCTGGGGAGCGTCACGATGGCGATCGAGCTGAAGATGCTGGTGTGGAGCGTGATCCTTGGCCTGCTGCAGATCGGCATCGCGGCCATCGCCTCGGTGGGCCAGCGCAGCCTGGGCTGGGCGGCCAGCGCGCGCGACCAGGAAGGAGCGCCATTGACCGGCGTGGCCGGCCGACTGGACCGGGCGCGCGGCAATTTCCTGGAGACTTTCGCGTTCTTCGCCGCGCTGGCGCTCGCGGTGGTGGCGCTGGGACGGCAGGACGCCAGCAGCGCGCTGGGCGCCCAGCTGTATTTCTGGGCGCGGCTGGTCTACGTGCCGGTGTATGCCGCAGGCATCCCCTACCTGCGCACGCTGGTATGGGCGGTGAGCATCGTCGGCATCGTGCTGTTGCTCAAGGCGGCGCTTTGAACGCCCCGCGCGGGGCGCGCTGACGCCCCTCCCTCGCGGGGGAGGGATCGTCGCTCAGTAGCGCGGCACGCCTTCCTTGTGGCACGCCTGCACGCCCTTGCGGGCGGCGGCGGCGCCCGCCTCGTCGCCGGCCAGCAGGCGCATCTCCACGACGGTCTGCCAGTTGCGCGCGCACAGCGGCCCCAACTGGGGCCCGAGCGACCAGGACTGCCGCGCCAGGCGTTCGGCGGTGGCGTAGTCGTGCAGGCGCACGGCGATCTCGGCGCGGTCCTGCAGCAGGTCGGGCGACTCGGGAGCGAGCTTGAGCGCCTGGTCGAGCTTGGCCGCCGCGTCCGCATAACGGCCGGCGCGCTCGTCCGCCTGCGCGGCATCCTGCATGCCGCCGATGCCGGGGTCGCGCAGCGGCGCCACGTCGATCACCGACTTCTCACGTGCCCCAGCGGCGCGGATCGCCGCGACCCGGTCGTAGCTGGGCGGTGCCGGCTTCTGCTCCTGCGGCGGCGCGTTGAAGCAGCCGGCCAGGAGCAGCGCGGCCAGCGTGGTGGAGGCGAAACGGAAGCGTGCAGCGGCGTACATCGTCAGTGAGTCTCAGGTTGCGTGGTGGCTGCGGGCGCGGGCGCATTGCCGTTGCCGCCGAAGAAGTCGCCGACACGCTGCCAGAAGCAGCCCTCGGTGTCGGCGGGCAGCGAGCCGGCGACGACCGGGAACTGCCGCGCGCCCTGGCATTGCGGCTGCGTGGGCTTGCCGTTGGCCGGATCGATCCAGGCCATCTGCAGGCCCTCGCCGGGCGAACCGGGAAGCGCCTTCGTGGGCAGGTGGCGGAACAGCTCCTGCCAGGCGCGCAGGCCGCCGGTGGCGCCGAACAGGCTGGTCGGCTTGTTGTCGTCGCGGCCCATCCAGAACACCGCCAGGTGAGAACCGGTGAAGCCGGAGAACCAGCTGTCGCGCAGGTCGTTGCTGGTGCCGGTCTTGCCGGCGGCATTGAGCCAGGCCAGCGACGATTCGCCCAGGCTGTGCGCGGTGCCGTACTCGGCCACCTGCTGCATCGCCCAGGTCACCAGCCGCACCGCATCCTGGTATTCGCCCTTGCCGCTCTCGACCTCGTAGCGCTTGATGGTGTGGCCGTTGCCGTCCATCACGCCGCGCACCGCCAGCAGCGGCAGCGCGTGGCCGTCGGCGGCCAGGTACTGGTAAAGCTGGGCGACCTGGAAGGGCGAGAGGTCGACCGCGCCGATCAGCATCGACGGGCTGGGGTTGATGTCGGTGAAGCCGAAGGATTCGAGGAACGCCTTGATCCGCGGCACGCCCACGGCGAGCCCCAGGTGGATGGTGGCCAGGTTCCACGAATGCGCCAGCGCATCGACCATCGGCACCTGGCCGTGCGAGAGGTTGTCGTCGTTGTGCGGCATCCAGGTGCTGCCGTTGGGCTGGCGCAGGGCGATCGGCGAATCGTCCAGCGGCGTGCCCAGGTTCCAGCGCGAAGGATCGGTCAGCGCGACCAGGTAGACGAACGGCTTGACCAGCGAGCCGATCGGCCGGCGCGAATCCAGCGCGCGATTGAAGCCGGTGTCGCCCGGCATCTTGCTGCCGACCACCGCCAGCACGTTGCCGCTGGTCGTGTCGGTGACCACGCCGGCGGCCTGCACCTTCTCGCCGCGCCTGCCCAGGCCCTTGAGCGAGGATGCGATCGCCTGCTCGGCGTAGATCTGCGCGGCCGGGTCCAGCGTGGTGAAGATCGACAGGTTGCCCTGGCCCAGCGTGTCGTTGTCGAAATCGCTGGTGATCTGCGCGCGCACCAGCTGCATGAAGGCGGGGAAGCGGTTGTGCGGCAATTGCGCGTTGGAGGCGATGTCCAGCGGCGCGGCCTGCGCGGCGTTGGCCTGGTTGGCGTCGATCAGGCCGGTGTCGTAGAACTCCTTGAGCACCAGGTTGCGCCGCGCCAGCGCGCGCTCGGGAAAGCGGCGCGGGTCGTAGTAGCTCGGGCCCTTGACCATGCCCACCAGCAGCGCGATCTCCTGCGGACGCAGGTCCTCCATGCGCCGGCCGAAATAGAACTCCGCGCCCGCGGCGAAGCCGTGCACCGCCTGGCTGCCCTGCTGGCCGAGGAACACCTCGTTGATGTAGGCCTCCAGGATGCGGTCCTTGGAGTAGTGCGCCTCGATCAGCAGCGACAGCAGCGCCTCGTTGAACTTGCGCACGATGGTCTGGTTGCGGTCCAGGAACAGATTGCGCACCAGCTGCTGGGTCAGCGTGGAGCCGCCCTGCACGGTGTGGCCGGCGCGCAGGTTGGCGAATGCCGCGCGCAGGATGGCGGTGAAATCCAGCCCGATGTGATGCCTGAAGTCGCGGTCCTCCACCGCCTGCAGACCCTTGAGCAGCAGCGGCGGCACATCGGCCAGGTGCACGATGCGCCGCTCTTCCTGCTGCGCGCCGTACACGGTGGCGATGCGCGCGGGGTCGAGGTGGGCGAGCTTGATCGGCGCGCCGCTGGCCAGATCGGTGACCGATTCGACCTCGCCCTTGCCCAGCGTGACGCGGATGCGCTTGGGCAGCTCGCCGCCATCGGGACCGGCGTAGCCGCGCGAGGAAATCAGATAACGGCTGCCTTCGCGGTTCCAGCTGCCGGGCACCTTGCCGCTGGCGTCGCGGGTGTAGCCGGCGAAGGTCAGCTCCAGCTCCAGCGCCGAGGGCGACATCGGCACGCCCGGCGCCAGCTCCAGCGGGCGGGCATACACGCGCGTGGGCACGGCGAAGACCAGTTCGTTGAAGCGGTCCTGCACTCGCTTGTTGAGGATCAGCGTGTACGGCAGCAGGAAGCCCAACCCGAGTCCCAGCACGACCCAGAACGGGATGCGCAGCCAGCGCCAGCTGTGGCGCGCAAGCGCGCCCATGCGATCGATCAGTGCCAAGGTGGGAGACCTGGATCCTAAGGTGACCCCGATGATAGGGCGTGCTTACCCGCGCGCATCTGAACGCAGGCCTGCGCAAGTGGCTTGCCACGGGCGCGGTGGTGGCTCTGGGCTGGCGGGGATGCGGGATCTCTCGCAAGGCCTCCCCTTCCGCCCTTGGGCACTTCCCGCGCAAACGGCGGAAGATCGAAACCCCGACTCCCACACCCGAGTCCTTCCCCGCTTCGCGGGGAAGGCGCCGGCAGGCGGATGGGGGCGCTCTTGGGCCGGATGTCCGGGCGAGCCTTCCGGCCGGAACTTCGCTACGGCCGCCAGCAACCCGCATCGGGCCGGAACGGACGCGGGTGGATGCCGAGCCATGCCTCCAGCTCGGTGTTGTCGGCCACCAGATCCTGCTCCAGCCGCGCGAGCGGTCCACGCAGGCGCGGCGCGGCATGGCGACCCAGGCGCAACAGCCAGGCCGGCAGCGGCAGCGGCAACGTCGCCACCGGCAGGCTGCGTTGGACGCGGGCGAACATTTCGCCCGCGCTCAGCCGCTCGCCGCCACCGAGCATGAGCACGCGGTCGGCCGGGCGATCGATCGCGGCGATCGCCGCCTGCGCGATGTCGTCGGCATGCACCGGCTGGCGCAGGCCCTGACCGGCCGGACGCGGGAAGATGCGCGTGCGCATCGCCCGCCGCGCGATCGGGGTGAGGCTCTTGTCGCGGCCGGCGCCGTAGATCAGCGTGGGGCGCAGCACGGTCCAGGCGCAGCCGAGCCGGGCGCAGGCCGCGGCCAATTCCTCCTCGCCTTCGGCCAGCTGGCGGGCAATCTCCCGCTCGGCGGGCACGTCCGAGGCGGCCTTGCTCTGCGCGCTCATCGAGCTGGTGGCGACGACGCGCGGCGCCTCCGCCGGCGCCGCCGATGCGAGCCAGCGGGCGAACGGCTGCAATGGACCGAAGCTGACCACCGCGCGCAACGGCGGCAAGGCAGGCACCCCGTCGGGAAGGCTGCCCCGGACCCAGCGCAAGCCGTCTTCGTCGGCGTGCGGGTGGCGGCTCACGGCCAGCACCGGTTCGCCGCGCGCACGCAGGCGCGGCAGCAGGAAATGGCCGATCTGGCCGCTGGCCCCGAATACGGCGACGGTCACGCTGGCGCGCTCAGCGGCCCGACTGCAGCCGCAGCGAAAGCTCGCGCACGCGTGCCTGGTAGGGCGCCAGCTTGCGCGCCTGGTCGATCGACTGCGCCGCGTTGGCGCGGTCGCCGCTGTCGAGTTGCCGCTCGGCCTGGTCGAGCCAGGCGTCGACCAGCCGTCCGCGCAGCACGCCGGCGGTCGAGTCGCCTGGCGAGAGGTCGCCGAGCGCGCCGATCAGCTCATTGGCCTTGGCCAGGTTGCGATCGGCCAGCGCCTGGTTGAACTGCTGCACGACCAGGCCGGGAAGGTCCTGCAGCCCCTGCAGCGCGGCCTGGTTGTTGCCGTCGATGGCCAGCGCATTGCGGTACAGGTCATAGGCGCTTTCGCCGGGCGGCAGCATGATCTGGCCGCTGGTGGCCGCCTGGCGTGCGCGGTGGATCAGTTCGGCGACCTGGTCGATCTGGTCGGCGGTCAACGCGGGGGGCGGCGGTGCCGGGGGTTCGGCCGCCGCTGTGGGCGCCGCAGGCGCGCCCTTCGCAGGCGGATTGGCCGGTGCGTGCGTGTGTGGTGCGCTCGCGCTGCGCAGCCGGGCACGGGCGGCGAGCAGATCGGCGGACTTGGGCGCCAGCGCCTCGGCCTGATCCAGCAAGCTGGATGCCTGCGCCGTGTCATCGGCGTCGAGCGCGGCGTTGGCCTGCACCACCAGCGCCTGCGCGACCTGGCCCAGGCCTTCGCGTACCTGCACGTTGTCCGGATCGATCGCCTGCGCGGCCTTGAAGTGCGCCAGCGCGGTGTCGTCGCCGCTGCCGGCGATGCGACCGTCGCGCAAGGCCTGCTGGCCCTGCGAGATCGCCGCGAGCAGCGCGCCGTTGCCCTGCTGCTGCGCCTGCGCCTGCGCGAGCGCCGCGCGCAACGCCGGCAGGTCACCGTAGGTGGGCAGCAGCGCGGCGAGCTGGTCGACGGTGGCCGACGCGGTGGCCGGGTCGCCGTTGGCCAGCGCAGTGCGCGCCTGCGCCGCCAGGCCGGCGCCGACCTGGTCCAGGCCGTGCCTGGCGACCGCGTTGTTCGGGTCGGCGGCGAGCATGCGCTGGTACAGCGCGCCGGCGCCGTCGGCGCCGGTGAGTTTGCCGGCGGCGAGGGCCTGTTGGGCCTGCGCCACCAGCCCGTCGGCCGGGACGGCGGCGCCGCGCGCCTGCTGGATCATGCGGTCGAGCCGATCGACGTCGCTGCCGCCGCCGAGCAATTCGCGCGCGACGGAGAGTTCCTGCTGCGCCTCGTCCAGGTGGCCGGCGCGGTAGGCGGTGTCGGCGCGGGAGAGTTCGGCCATGCCGACCTGGTGCAGGCCGTCGCGTGCGCGGTCGTTGTCCGGCTCCAGCGCACGCGCGGACTGGTAGAGCTCGCGCGCGCTGGTGCCGTCGGTGCCGTCCAGGTGGCCGTCGCGCAACGCGGCGTCGGCGCGGCTCAGCACGTCATTGAGTTCGGTGCGCGGGACCATGTCGCGCAAGCTGTTCTGGTACTGGCGCAGCGTCCACACGCCACCGGCCAGGGCCAGCACGAGCACCGCCACGACCACGTGCCAGGCACGCAGTCGAGGATGGTGGCGGCGCACCGGAGCGCTGCGCCGCGGCGCCTCGAAACTGATCTGCGGCAGGCGGTCGTCCGGGTCGTCCGCACGCGAGTGCGGTGCGTCCAGGTCGCGCAGATTGCCCAGCGTGGGTTCGGTGCGCCCGTCACGGCTCCCGTCCCGGCTATCGTGGTCTTTGCGTCCGCTCATGGTCCGAAGCTGTCCTGGCAACGCTTGCAGCTTAGCATCGCGAACCCGGCGCGCCGGGCCGCGGCGGCGCAGCGTTCAGCTTGCGCTGACGCGACGCGCGTCCACCACGTTGGGCAGCGCAACCAGCTTGCCCAGCAGTGCGGAAAGCTGCTCGAAATCGCGCACGCGCAGGGTGAAGCGCATCTCCACCTCGCCGGTACGCCCCTCCAGCCGGCTGGAGGACGCCACGATCGGCGTGCCGACATTGCTGATCAGGTTGGTGACGTCCTTCTGCAGGCCCTTGCGATCGAAACCGTGCAGCTCGATGTCCACCTGGTAGGACTGCGCGCTGGCGCGCCCCCACTCCACCTCGATGACGCGGTCCGGGTCGCGCCGCGCCAACCGCGCCAGGCTCGCGCAATCGGCGCGATGCACCGAGACGCCGCGGCCCTTGGTGATGAAGCCGCGCACGCTGTCGCCGGGCAACGGCTGGCAGCAGCGCGCGAGCACCGTGAGCAGGTTGCCCACGCCCTCGATGCGCAAGGCGCCGTGGTCGTGGGCGGCGTGCCGCGCCACGGGCGGCGCCGGCGCGGGCGTCGGCTCGACCGGATGCGCCGCCTCCTGCAGCACGCGGGCGATCTGGCCGGCGCTGACCTCACCCAGCGCGAGCGCGACCAGCAGCTCCTCGTGGGTCTTCAGGTGGAAGTGCGCGGGCAGCCGCGCCAGGTCGGCCGCCGGCAGCGCCAGGCGCTTGAGCTCGCGCTCCAGCAGCGCGCGGCCGGCCGCGAGGTTGGCATCGTGGGCGATGCGGCGGAACCAGCTGCGCGCCTTCTCGCGGGCGCGACTGGTGTTCAAGTAGCCGTGGTGCGGCGAGAGCCAGTCGCGGCTTGGCTCGGCGTTCTTGGCGGTGACAATCTCCACGCGGTCGCCGCTGCGCGGCTGGTGGGTCAGCGGCACGATGCGACCGTTGACCTTGGCGCCCCGGCAGCGATGGCCCACCTCGGTATGCACGTAGTAGGCGAAGTCCAGCACCGTCGCGCCGTGCGGCAGGTCGAACACCTCGCCCTTGGGCGTGAGCAGGTAGACGCGGTCCTCGATCAGTTCGGTGCGCAGCTCGGCCGCCAGTTCCTCGTCGGCGCGCGGCTCCAGCAGCTTGCGCATCCAGGCGATCTTGGCCTCGAACTCGGCGTCGGCGCCGCCGCCCTCCTTGTAACGCCAGTGCGCCGCGACGCCCAGTTCGTTGTCGCGGTGCATGGCGTGGGTGCGGATCTGCACCTCCAGCGTCTTGCCCTGCGGCCCGATCACCGCCGTGTGCAGCGAGCGGTAGCCGTTGCCCTTGGGGCGCGCGAGGTAATCGTCGAACTCGCGCGGCAGGTGCTGCCACTGCGCGTGCACCACGCCCAGCGCGGCATAGCAATCGGCGACGCTGTCGACCAAGATGCGCACGGCGCGGATGTCGTACAGCTCGGCGAAGTCCAGCTCCTTGCGCTGCATCTTCTTCCAGATGGAATAGATGTGCTTGGGACGCCCGGCCAGATCGGCCTGGATGCCGGCATCGCGCAACGCCGCGCCCAGCTCGGCCAGCACCTGGGCGATGAACGCCTCGCGGTCGGCGCGCCGTTCGTCGAGCAGGCGTGCGATGCGCTTGTAGGTGTCCGGCTCGAGGTAGCGGAAGGCGAGGTCCTCCAGCTCCCACTTCAGTTGCCAGATGCCCAGGCGATTGGCGAGCGGCGCATGGATGTCGCGGGTGAGCCTGGCCAGCGCCGTGCGCTCGGCTTCGGCCAGGGCCGCCGCGCCGCGCATCCTGGCCAGTTGCCGCGCCAGCAGCACGAACACCACGCGCAGGTCGCGGATGATCGCCAGCAGCAGCCGGCGCAGGCCCTCCGACGTGCCCGCCGCGCGCTGGGCATGCAATGCCCAGACCTTCTGCGCGGCGAGCTGGCCCTCGACCAGGCGCTGCAGCTCCACCGGCAGGCCGCCGGCGCGCGCTTCCCACGCCGAGGGATCACGCTGGGCCAGCTCGAACCAGACCGCCGCGGCCTGCGTCTGCGCGTCGCAGCCGAGCATCGCGAGCAGGTCGAGCACGTCCGCGCACTCGGTCTCGCTGGCCGGCGCACACGCATCCAGCGCCGCCGCGAGCAGCGGTGAGGCAGCCGCGCGCGCCTGCCATTGCGCGAGGCGGGTGGATACGGAGCTGGAGGATGGGGCCATGGCGACTACCTTCTAGGCCTCCATTCTAGGGCGGGCTCGGGATGGCCGCTCGGGCGGGGAGGCGGCGCCTCGCGGGCGAAGGGGTGCCTTCGCCGGCTCCCTTCCCGGGGCTAGCGCGAGCCCGCGGCCTGCACTTCCTCCAAGGCCCTGGCCAGCCGCTTGGCCGACACCGGCTCGGCGGTCCTGAGCTCCTGCGCGAACAGCGACACGCGCCATTCCTCGATCAGCCAGCGCAGTTCGTCCAGGCCGCCGGTGCCCGCCGCCTGGTGCTTGAGGTACTCGCGCCAGTACGGCAGCACCTGCAGCATGCGCTGCTGGTCCTTGGCCGGGTCCTGGCGCAGGCGTTCGGCGCGCAGGCGCATGGCTTTCACATAGCGCGGGTAGTGCGCGAGGCGCGCGGTGGGCAATTCGCGGGCGAAGCCGGGCGCGAGCAGTGCGTCGAGCTGCTCGCGCAGGTCGTCGTAGCTGGCGCGGGCGAAGCCGATCAGCGGCGGCTGCAACCATGGCTTGAGCTCGGCCTGCGCCTCGATGACCGGCTCGGTGAGCTTTAGCCGCTCGACGGCGGCGCCGAACAGCTCGCGCGCGAGCGCGGTGCGCAGCGCCTCGAAGTCGCCGGCGGTGCGCGCATCGAGGTCGTGCGTCGCGAGCAGGTCGACGAAGCCGCCTTCGACCAAGTCCTCGCGCAGCGAATCGACGCTGCCCAGCGGCGCGTACTTGAGCGACAGCGGGTTGGCGATCGGCAGGCGCCGCCGGGCCTGCTTCATCTCGCTCGCCAGCGCGTTGCGCAGCAGGCGCTCGACGCCCTTGCGGTGCGCCACCTGTGCCTCGTCGTGGCGCTCGAACACGCGCAGCGCCACCGCCTCGCCCAGGTCGACCAGCGCCGGGAAGGCGGTGAGGCCGCCCTCGGAGCGCACCTGCGCGGGAATCTCCTCGAAATCCCAGCGGCTGACGTCCTCGCGGGTCAGTTCCACGTCGGTCTTGCGCGAGAACGCTTCGCGCGCCTGGGTTTCCCATTGCGCGCGCAGCGCGGCGAGATCGCGGCCGGTGGCGAGCGTCGTGCCGCGCTCGTCGTGCAGGCGGAAGCGCATGTTGAGATGCGGCGGCAGTTCCACGGCGGCGAATTCGGCCGGCGGCGCCTCCGCGCCCGTGGCGCGCTTGAGGAACGCGGCCAGCGCGTCGACCAACGGCTGGTCGCGCGGCGCCTCGGCCTCGGCGAAGGCGCGCGCGAAATCCGGCGCCGGCACGAAGTTGCGCCGCAGCGCCTTGGGCAGGCCGCGGATCAGTTCGGCCGCCTTGTCGGCGAGCAGGCCCGGTACCAGCCATTCGCAGCGCGCGGCCGGCAACGCGTTGAGCATCGCCAGCGGCAGTTGCAGGGTGACGCCGTCGGCCTCGTCGCCGGGGACGAAGCGGTATTCGAGTTTGTAGCGCTGCGGTGGCACATCCAGTGTGGCGGGGAAGGCCTTCGGATCGAGGCCCGCGCCGCCGGCCATCACCTCGTCCAGCGACCAGCGCAGCGCGGCCTGCTCGGCCGGACGCGCGCGGCCGTACCAGGCATCGAGCGCACGGGTGCTGGCGATGTCCTGCGGCAGCTTGCCTTCGAAGAAGCCGGCCAGTTCCTCCTCGCCGCGCACCAGGCCCTCGCGGCGCTGCTTGGCCTCGATCTCGTGCGCCTGAGCCAGCACGCGCTGGTTGGCGCGCACGAAATCGGCGCGTGCGTCAAGCTCGCCGCGAGCCAGCGCCTCGCGCAGGAAGATCGCGTGGGCGAGCGCCGGGTCCTGCTGCTGGAAGGTGACCGGCCGACGCTCGACCAAGGTCAGGCCGAACAGGCTGACCTGCTCGTAGGCCACCACCGTGCCGCGCTTGCGCGACCAGTGCGCGTCGCGGCAGCTCCCCTTCACCAGGTGCGCGGCCTGCTGCTCGATCCAGGCCGGCTCGACACGAGCACAGCTCATGCCCCACACGCGGCCGCCGACGTCCAGGATCTGCGCGGCGAAGAGCCACGCCGGCGGCGTCTTGGCCAATGCCGAGCCGGGAAAGACCTGGAAGCGGCGTTCGCGGGTGGAGCGGTAGACGCCTTTCTCGTCCTTGTGGCCGACCTGGGTGGGCAGGCCGGCGAGGAGGGAGCGGTGGATGGATTCGTAGAGCTCGGGGCTCGTTGCATCCTCGCTCCCTCTCCCCTCCGGGGAGAGGGCTGGGGTGAGGGGCCGGGGCTCGCCTTGAACTTTCCTGGAGAGGCGGGACGTGGGCGCTGTACTGCGCAAAGGCCTCCCCCTCTCCCCAGCCCTCTCCCCCGGCGGGGCCGGGGGAGAGGGAGTTTTGGTCGCTTCGCCCGAAGTTTGCCGCGAGCGTGGCCCCTCACCCCTGCCCTCTCCCCGGCGGGGAGAGGGAGCCGGCGTTGCGCCAGCATCGAGCTTCCAGCCCAGCTCGGCCACCACCAGCAACAACTGCCGATGCAGCTCGCGCCATTCGCGCATGCGCAGGAAGGAAAGGAAGTGCCGACCGCACCAGTCGCGCAGCTTGGACTGCGTGAGTTCTTCGTGCGCCCGGGTGTACTCGCGCCACAGGTTGAGCACGCCGACGAAGTCGGACTTCGGATCAGCGAACACGGCATGCGCCGCATCGGCCTGCGCTCGCGCATCGGCCGGCCGCTCGCGCGGATCCTGGATCGACAGGAAGGCGACGATCACCAGCAGCTCGCGCAGGGCGTGGCGCTGCTGCGCCTCCACCAGCATGCGCGCCAGCTGCACGTCGATCGGCAGCCGTGCCAGCTGGCGGCCGATGACGGTGAGGTGGCGGCGCTCGTCGATGGCGGAGATCTCCGCCAGGCGCCGGTAGCCGTCGGCGACCATGCGCGGATCGGGCGCTTCCAGGAACGGGAAGTCCTCCACCTCGCCGAGTTTCAGCGAGAGCATGCGCAGGATCACGTTGGCCAGCGAGGAGCGCAGCAGCTCCGGATCGGTGTAGCGCGCGCGGCTTTGGAAATCCGCCTCGTCGTACAGGCGATAGCAGATGCCCGGCCCGATGCGGCCGCAGCGGCCCTTGCGCTGGTCGGCGGCGGCCTGCGAGACCGCCTCCACGTGCAGCCGCTCGAGCTGGCTGCGCTGGCTGTAGCGCATCACCCGCGCGCTGCCGGTATCGACCACGTAGCGGATGCGCGGCACCGTAAGCGAGGTTTCGGCCACGTTGGTGGCCAGCACGATGCGCCGCTTCGGGCCGGGCTTGAACACGCGGTCCTGGTCGGCGGCCGAGAGGCGCGCGTAGAGCGGCAGCACCTCAGTTTCGCGGTACTGCCGGCGCGAGAGCAGCAGGTGCGCGTCGCGGATCTCGCGCTCGCCGGGCAGGAACACCAGCACGTCGCCGGGGCCGCCGCCCAGGCTGCGGTCGGCCATGATCTCGTCCAGCGCCAGCGCGACGTGCTCGGCGCTGCCCTGCTGCACGCGATCGGCCGCCTCGCCAGCCTGCGGCCGGCGTTCGCGCCCGCCGCGCGCGCCCATGGCGTCGGCAGGCCGCCAGCGCACTTCCACCGGATACGCGCGGCCTTCCACCGACACCACCGGCGCATCGCCGAAGTGCTCGGCGAAGCGCGCCGTGTCGATCGTGGCGGAGGTCACGATGATCTTCAGCTCGGGCCGCTTCGCGGCGAGCCGCTTGAGGTAACCCAACAGGAAGTCGATGTTGAGGCTGCGCTCGTGCGCCTCGTCGATGATGATCGTGTCGTAGGCGGACAACCAGGGATCGCCCTGCGTCTCGGCGAGCAGGATGCCGTCGGTCATGAACTTGACCAGCGTGCGCTCGGACACCTGGTCGCTGAAGCGCACCTGGAAGCCGACCTGCTCGCCCAGCGCCGTGCCCAGTTCCTCGGCCACGCGCCGCGCCACCGAGCGCGCGGCCAGCCGGCGCGGCTGGGTACAGCCGATCATGCCCGCCTCGCCGCGGCCGGCGGCCAGGCACAGCTTGGGCAGCTGGGTGGTCTTGCCCGAGCCGGTCTCGCCGGCGACCACCACGACCTGGTGCTTGCGGATGAGCTCCACGATCTCGTCGGCGCGCGCGCTGATCGGCAGCGCCTCGTCCAGCGCGATCGCGGGCTTGGCTGCCGCGCGCGCCCGGCGGCGTGCGGCCGAGGCGGCGATGTCGGCCGCCAGTACGTCGAGCTTGCCCGCGTCGGGCTGGCGCGACAGGCCGCGCCAGCGTCCCAGCAAGCGCCCGAAATCGCGGCTGCAGACGCCCGCCATCGCCTCGCGCAAGGCGCGCAGGCGGGCTGCGGGGGGCGTGGAGGGCGAGGTGTCGTTCATGGGACCGCACATCATAGCTGCAGGCTATGGCGCCGATCGGAACGATTCATTTCACTCGGGCCCGGCCGGCCGCTACCTTGGCGCGGTACCCACCAGGAGCAACATCCATGGCCAACATCGGTATCGCCCCGCAGGATCGCCAGACCATCGCCCAGGAGCTCTCCAAGCTGCTGGCCGACACCTACTCGCTGTACCTGAAGACGCACAGCTTCCACTGGAACGTCACCGGCCCGCAGTTCAACAGCCTGCACGCCATGTTCGAGACCCAGTACAACGAGCTGTGGCTGGCGGCCGACGAGATCGCCGAGCGCATCCGCACGCTGGACGTGTTCGCCCCCGGCTCCTACAGCCAGTTCGGCAAGCTCACCTCGATCAAGGAGGAAGTGGGCGTGCCCGACTGGAAGGACATGGTCGGCCAGCTGGTCGAAGGCCACGAGATCGCCGCCCACACCGCCCGCGGCGCGATCAAGGTCGCCCAGGACGGCGGCGACGAAGGCACCGCCGACATGCTCACCGGGCGGTTGAAGGAGCATGAGAAGACGGCGTGGATGCTGCGCTCGCTGTTGAAGTAACGACGCCCGGCACACGCGCGGGTCGGCCTGCGGCCTGACCTCGCGCTGACCATCCCCGTCGGCCTTTATTGAGCCATCCGCGCCGGATCGTTAAGCTCCGCGGGCTTGATTGGCCTCACACGGAGGCGTCCGACGGGGAACGTTTTGAGCGCCACAGCAGACAGACACGACAGCCGGTTCCCGCTGCTTGCGGCCATACTGCTCGCGTTGTTCGTTGCTGCCCTGAACATCGGCCTGTGGTGGTGGGGCAATCTTCCGCACGGTCCGGAGGACTGGCACGGGCCGATCAGAGGGTTCTCGGTATCGGTGTTCCAGCGCTACCAGAACCCGCTCAAGCAGGATTTCCCCTCCGACGAGGAAATCGACGCGGACCTGAAGCTGCTGCGCCGCTACACCCCGCGCATCCGCACCTACTCCACGCTGGAGAACCCGCAGGTCTATCGCCTGGCCGAGAAGGAAGGGCTGAAGGTGATGGCCGGCGCCAACATCGACCCGCGCCTGATCAACAACGAGAAGGAGCTCGACACGCTGATCGCGCTGGCGCGGCGCTATCCGGAGACCATCAACCGGGTGATCATCGGCAACGAGGTGCTGTTCCGCGGCGACCTCAGCGTCGAGCAGATGGAGCGCTACCTCGACCGCGCCCGCGCGGCGATCCGCCAGCCGGTGTCGATCGCCGAGCCGGACTTCATCTGGATCAAGTATCCGGAGCTGGTCCAGCACGTGGACTTCATCACCATCCACCTGTTTCCGTTCTGGAACGGCGTAGCACGCAAGGACGCGGTGGGTGCGGCGCTGGGCGCCTACCACAACATCCGCCAGATGTACCCGTACAAGCCGGTCGTGGTCGGCGAGATCGGCTGGCCGTCCAACGGCGACCGCCACGAATACGCCGATCCGTCAGTCTCCAACGAGGCGATCTTCATCCGCGACTGGCTGAACGCGGCCAAGGCCGAGAACATCGACTACTACCTGCTGGAAGCCTTCGACCAGCCATGGAAGGAGAACCTGGGCGAGGGTCGCACCGGCGCCTACTGGGGCACCTTCAACGCCGACCGCCAACTGAAATTCCCGTTCACCGGCCCGGTGACCGAGGACACTGCCTGGCCGTGGAAGGCGCTGGCGGCGAGCCTGCTCGCGCTGATTCCGATGATCTGGTTCGCACGCAAGTTCAAGCGCTTCAAGCTGATGGGGCGGCTGTTCTTCTGCCTGCTGATCCAGCTGGCCTGCGGGCTGATCGTGTGGTCGGCCACCCTGCCCTTCAATTTCTACCTGAGCTGGGTCGACTGGACCATGCTGGTGCTGTTGTTCCCGGCGCAGATCGCGATCCTGGCGATCCTGCTGATCAACGGCTTCGAGTTCACCGAGGTGCTGTGGCGCCGGCGCTGGCAGCGCGACGCCGCGCTGCTCCAGCCCGACCGCCCGGAAAGGCAGCCGTTCGTCTCCATCCATCTGGCCTGCTACAACGAGCCGCCGGAGATGGTGATCGCCACGCTCGACTCGCTCGCCGCGCTGGACTACGAAAACTTCGAAGTGCTGGTGATCGACAACAACACCAAGAACCCGGACGTGTGGAAGCCGGTGCAGGCCTACTGCGAGCAACTGGGCAAGCGCTTCCGCTTCTTCCATCTGGAGCCGTGGCCGGGCTTCAAGGCAGGCGCGCTCAACTTCGGCCTGAAGGAGACCGACCCGCGCGCCGAGGCGGTGGCGGTGATCGACGCCGACTATGTGGTGCGGCCGGACTGGCTGGCCACGCTGACCGGCTATTTCCACGATCCGAAGGTGGCCGTGGTGCAGTGCCCGCAGGCGCACCGCGATTTCGAGCACAACCGTTTCCGCCGCATGACCGCGTGGGAGTTCGACGGCTTCTTCCGCATCGGCATGCACCACAGGAACGAGCGCAACGCGATCATCCAGCACGGCACCATGACCATGGTGCGCCGCTCGGCGCTGGAAGGCACCGGCGGCTGGTCGGAGTGGACCATCTGCGAGGACGCCGAGCTCGGCCTGCGCCTGATGCATGCCGGCTACGAGCTGGTCTACGTCGACGAACTGATGGGCAAGGGCCTCACCCCCGCGGACTTCAAGGCCTACAAGAGCCAGCGCTACCGCTGGGCGTTCGGCGCCATGCAGATCCTCAAGGGCCGCTGGCAGTGGATGGTGCGCAAGGGGCCGCTCTCGCCGGGCCAGCGCTTCCACTTCCTCACCGGCTGGTTCAGCTGGTTCGCCGACGCGCTGCATCTGATCTTTACCCTGATGGCGCTCTACTGGACCGCCGGCATGGTCGCCTACCCGCAGTACTTCAGCCTGCCGATGCAGCTGTTCCTGATCCCGGTGATCGGCTTCTTCTTCGCCAAGGCGATCTTCGGCATCGTGCTCTACCGCGCGCGCGTGCCCTGCGGCTGGTACGACACCCTGATGGCCTCGCTCGCCAGCATGAGCCTCTCGCACGCGATCGCGCGCGGCATCCTGCACGGGTTGACCCGCGAGAAGACTTCCTTCGTGGTCACCGCCAAGAGCCGGCGCCTGGGCGAGTCCGGCTTCGCCGCCTTCGCGCCGGTGCGCGAGGAACTCCTGATGGCTTGCGCGCTGGTGCTGTGCATCATCGGCATGGCGCACTCCTTCGGCACGCGCTACATCGAAGGCACCCTGTGGATGTTCATCCTGGCGGCGCAGTCGATTCCCTACTTCTCCGCCGTGGTCGGCGCCTGGATCGCGCACAAGGCGGGCGACAAGGTCGGCTGAATCGGCCAGAGCGGCATCCGCAACGCCGCCCCATCGCCAACCGCACCTCCCCAGCAGGCGGGGAAACGGCCGGAGCGCAACGTCCGACCCGAGGCCTTCCCCCCGCGAGCGCGGGGGGATCAAAGTGCGACCCCGAACGCGATCCCTCCGCGAACAGGAAGGGGGTCCGCATCGGCTCGCCACACGGCAAATGCCTGGGCCTGGCCGTTTATGCGATGCCAACATGCGCGTCACTAAGCTCTGGCGTCATGCAGGCAACCGTCCAGGGCCCCCACCGCGCATGCGCCGTCTCCGCCGCCTGATCGTCCTGCTCCTGCTGGCGCCGCTGGCGGCGCGCGCCGGCGTGACGCTGGTGATCCAGGGCGTGGACGACCCGTTGAAGGCCGCCGTGCAGGGTGGCGTGGAGCTGACGCAGTACGCCAAGCGGCCGGTGAGCGAGGCGCAGATCCGCCGCCTGTACGAGGAGGCGCCCGACCAGGTGCGCGAGGCGCTGGAGCCCTACGGCTACTACGACGCCGGCGTCCAGGGCAGCCTCACCCGCACCGGCGCGGAGGACTGGCGGGTGGTGCTCGAGGTCGTTCCCGGCGAGCCCGTGCGCATCGGCGCGGTGGACGTGAAGATCGACGCGGAGGCGATGAAGGTGGCTGCGGTGCGGCGCGCCGAGCGCGCGGTCGAGCAGCTCAAGGGCAAGGTGCTCGACCACGGCGCCTACGACAAGGCGCGCGACGACGTCGGCGCCGCGCTCACCGCCACCGGCTTCCTCGGCGCGAAGCTGGTCACGCACCGGGTCGAGGTCACCCGCGCCGACCGCAACGCCACGGTGCGGCTGGCGTGGCAGGCCGGGCCGCGCTACCGCTTCGGCGACGTGCGCTTCGAGGGCTCGCAGTTCGAGCCGGGGTTCCTCGACCGCTACGTGCCGTTCCGGCGTGGCGAGTATTTCGACCAGGCCGACCTGCTTCGCCTGCAGGAGGCGCTCAACGGCGCCGATTACTTCTCCGTGGTCGACGTGGTGTCCGACGTGCACGACGCCGACCGCACTGTCGACGTCGCGGTGCAGCTGGAGCCGGCCCGGCGCAGCGTCTACACCGGCGGCCCGTTCATCGGCACCGACACCGGCTTCGGCGTGCGCGGCGGGCTGGAACGGCGCTGGATCAACGGCAAGGGCCACAAGTGGAAGAACGAGCTGGTGCTGGCGCAGCGGCTCAAGACCCTGTCCTCGCTGTACACGATCCCGTTGCCGGGGGACAACCAGCGCAGCCTCAACTTCGGCGTCAACTTCCGGGATGCCGACACGGTAACCTCGCAGTCGCGCACGCTGGAGCTGGTCGGCAACGAAACCGAGCTGTGGCATGGCTGGACGCGCACCGTCGGCGCGCACGCGCTGATCGGCACCTTCACCGTCGGCAAGCACGGCAGCGAGCCGGACAACACGCCCGGCATCGAGCGCGGCCGCAGCCAGCTGGTGTTCGCCGAAGCCTCGCTGTCGAAGAAACATGGCGACAACCCGACCTTCGTGCGCCGCGGCTGGTCGCTGAGCTTCTACGCACGCAGCACCGCGGGCACGCTGCTGTCGGACACGCGCTTCAGCCAGGTCGGCGCGGACGCCAAGTGGATCCGCGCCTTCGCCGGTAACAACCGGCTGATCCTGCGCGGCAGCGCCGGCATCACCTCGACCGGCGACTTCAGCGCGCTGCCGCCGCAGCTGCGCTTCTTCGCCGGCGGCGACCGCTCGGTGCGCGGCTACGGCTACCAGGCGATCGGGCCGCGCAACGCCTACGATCGCGTGATCGGCGGCCACAACCTGCTGGTGGCGAGCACCGAGGTCGAACATTACTTCACGCGCAACTGGGGCATGGCCGCGTTCGTCGACGCGGGCAACGCCTTCGACGGCTTCGACTATCGCCCGCGCCTGGGCACCGGTCTGGGCGTGAGGTGGCTTTCCCCGGTGGGCATGATCCGCGTGGACGTGGGCGTGCCGTTACACGATGCCCATGCCCACGGCATCCAGTTGCACGTAGTGATAGGGCCGGACCTGTGAAGCATGCCGCCCACATGAAGTGGCTCAAGCGCCTCGGCCTCGCCCTGCTCGCGCTGCTCCTGCTGCTGGCGCTGGGGCTGTGGTGGCTGCTGGGCAGCGAGGCCGGCCTGCGCTTCGCGCTGGCCCGCGCCGGCGGCTTCAGCGGTGGCGCGCTCAGCGTGCAGCAGGCGCATGGCCGGCTGGCCGGGCCGCTCACGCTGGAGGGGCTGCGCTATGCCGACGGCAAGGGGCTGGACGTGCGCGTGGCCAGCGTGAAGCTGGACCTGCGCCCGTGGTCCCTGCTCGGCCGGCGCCTGCACATCGATGCGCTGGACGTGCAGGGCGTGGCGGTGGCGCTGCCGCCGCCCTCGCCTTCGGCCGAACCGGCCGGCCCGATCTCGCTGAAGCCGCCGCTGGCGGTCCAGCTCGACCGCGCGCACGTGGGCCACATCGCCGTGCGCCGGGCCGGCCAGCCGGTGTTCGCCGCCGACAGCCTGGACCTCGCCGGCCGCTGGGACGATGCCGGCTTCGCCGTGCGCGCGCTGCGCCTGCGCTCGCCGGACGGCCAGGTCGACCTGCACGGCACGCTGGCACTCGGCGGCGGCTATCGCGGCAACGGCCAGGCCAGCTTCGCCTGGAACGTCGGCACCGCCACCTACGCTGGCCGGCTCGATGCGGACAGCGACGGCGCGCACGCGCAACTGCAGCTGGCGCTCGTCCGCCCGATGGCCGCGCAGCTGCATCTGAAACTGGAGCAGGCCGGCGCCTATCCCTGGACCGCCACGCTCAAGGTGCCGCGCTTCGACCCCACACCCTTGCTCGGCCCGGGCACGCTGCAGCACCTCGCGCTCGACCTCGGCGGCCAGGGCGACCGCGGCGGCGGCACGCTGACCGGCGAAGTCGGTCTGGACGAGTGGCGACTGCGCCTCTCGCCGCTGCGTGCGCGGCTGGGCAAGGACCACTCGCAGGTGACGCTGGACGCGCTCACCCTCACCTCTCCGCAGGTGAAGGGCCGGCTCGACGCGCACGGCCAGCTGCAGTTGGGCGATCCCACGCCCAGCGGCGCGCTCGAGCTCACCTGGCAGGACCTGCTGCTGCCGACCGAACTGGCCGGCCAGCCGCTGGCCAGCCACGGCCGCCTCGGCGTGCGCGGCAGCGTCCGGCAATTCCACGCCCAGGGCGAGGTCGCGATCGGGCCGCCTGGAAAACTCGCGCAATTGGCGCTGGAGCTGGACGGCACGCCGCGCCAGCTCGCCCTGCGCACGCTCGACCTGAAGCAACCGCAGGGCCGGCTGCACGCACAAGGCACGCTCACCCTCAAGCCCGCGCTCGGCTGGGAGCTGGCGTCCGAGGCGAACCGTTTCGATCCGGGCCAGCTCTTCGCCGGCTGGAACGGCGCGCTCGATGCACAGCTCACCACTCGCGGCACGCTGCCGAATGGCCGTCCCGACGCCCTGCTCGATCTGACCCGCCTGGACGGACGCCTGCGCGGCCGAGCGCTGCGCGGCCAGGGCAGGCTGCACCTGACGCCCGGCCAGGTGCTCGACGGCAAGCTCGCGCTCGCCTCCGGCGGCAGCACGGCCAGCATCGAGGGCAAGCCCGGCGCGCGCAACGACATCGCCGTGCAGCTCGACGTCGCCACCCTTGCCGACTGGCTGCCCAACGCCGGCGGCCAGCTGCGCGCGCAAGCCCACGTGACCGGCCTGCCGTCCGCGCTCGGCGTCGACGCCAGCGCGCACGGCCGTGCGCTGTCGCTGCGCGGCCAGCGCATCGGCGTCCTGGCGCTGGACGCGCACCTGCCCGACCTCAGCCGGCCCAGCGGCAAGCTGTCGCTGGACGCCCGCCAAGCGCAGCTCGGCGGCCTGGCCTTCGACACGCTGACGCTGCGCGCCGACGGCACCGAGACGGCGCACCGGCTCGCGCTGGATGCGCGCGGCCGCCAGCTCTCGGCCGACCTGGCGCTGCGCGGCAGCCTGCGGCAGGCCCGCTGGAAGGGCACGCTGGACACGCTCGACCTCACCCCGCAGGGCCTGCCGCGCTGGCGGCTGCAGCATCCAGCCACGCTGGACTATGGCGACGGCGCGATGGCGCTGTCCGAGCTGTGCCTGAGCGCTGGCGAGCCGCTGCTGTGCGTGCAGGGCCGGCAGGACAAGGGCGGCAACCTCGCCGCCAGCTACCGCCTGCAGGCGCTGCCGCTGGCGCTGCTGCTCAACGCGGCCGGCTACGCCCAGCTGCCGCTGCGTGCCGACGGCAGCCTGCGCGGCGCGGGCACCTTCAGGCGCAGCGCGTCCGGCGCGCTGGACGGCCAGGCCACGCTGGCCTCGGACCAGGGCTCGGTCACCTACGTCCAGCAGGCGCAGCGTCCGTTGCTGGCCTGGCATGGCCTTACCGTCGACGCGCGCCTGGCGCCCGGCCACCAGCAGATCGAGGCCCATGCCGGGCTCAATGCAAACGGGCGCCTGGACGGCCATTTGACCATCGACGGCGCCGACCAGGCGCTCGGCGGCGAGCTGGCGCTGCGCCTGGACAGCCTCGCGCCGATCGAACTCTTCACCACCCAGGTGGCCGGCGTGCAGGGCCGGCTCGACGGACGCTTCGGCTTCGCCGGCACGCTGGCGCAGCCGGCCGTGACCGGCCGGGCCGACGTGGCCGGCTTCGCCGCGGAGCTGCCGGCGCTGGGCCTGAAACTCACCGACGGCGCGCTGGTGCTGCATGCGCCCGACGCGCAGCATCTCCAGCTCGACGGCCACGTTCGCTCCGGCAAGGGCACGCTCAACGTGGCCGGCAGCTACGGCCTCGGCGCGCAGGCGCCCACCGCGATCACCCTGACGGGCCAGGCCGTGACGGCCGCGGACATTCCCGCGGCCAAGGTGGTGCTCACGCCCGACCTCAAGCTCCTGCGCGATGCCCAGGGCGTGCGCGTCACCGGCGCGGTGGCGCTGGACAGCGCCGACGTGAACCTGGACCACCTGCCCGGCGCCGGCGCCACCAAGGCCTCGCCGGACGTCGTGGTGGTCGACGAGCGCGCGCAGGAACAGGCCACCGCGCAGCTGCCGGTCAGCGCCGACGTCAAGGTCGACCTGGGCCCACGCACCCATCTCAAAGGCAAGGGCCTGGATGGTCGCCTCACCGGTACGCTCACGGTGCTCGAGCAGCCCGGCCAGGCGACCCGCGGCCAAGGCCAGATCGGTGTGAGCGGCACCTACAGCGCCTACGGCCAGGACCTGCACATCGAAGCGGGCAAGCTGCTGTTCGCCAGCACGCCGATCGACAACCCCGGCCTGGACATCCGCGCGGTGCGCAAGCTCAACCCCAACGCGACCATCGACGAAGGCCAGGAGGTCGGCCTGCTGGTCAGCGGCACGGCGCAACGGCCGATCCTGACGGTGTTCTCCAATCCGCCGATGGAGCAGTCCGACGCGCTCTCCTACCTGATCACCGGCAAGCCGCTCTCGCAGGTCAGCGGCGGCGAAGGCAACATGGTGGGCGCCGCCGCACAGGCGCTCGGCTCGGCGGCCGGCGACCTGCTCGCCAAGAGCGTCGGCCGCAGGCTGGGCATCGACGAGATCGGCGTGTCCAGCAACGAGGCGCTGGGCGGCGAGTCGGCCTTCACCGTGGGCAAGTACCTCTCGCCCCGGTTGTACCTGAGCTACGGCGTGGGCCTGTTCCAGCCGGGCCAGGTGATCACGCTGCGCTACCGCCTCGGCCAGCGCTGGAACCTCGAGATGCAGAACGCCACCGAATTCAGCCGCGCGAGCTTGAACTACCGCCTCGAACGCTGAGCGCCCTTCGCTGTGCTGCCGGGCGCACCTCCCGCATCCCTCCGTGGACCGGGGGCGACGGGAAACCATCCGCCAGGCCGCTCCTGTAGTTCTTTCCCGCGGCCCACGCAAATTTTCAGCATGCGCTCTGCGCTGAGCAGCGCAGAGCGCATCGCCATGCGGATCTGCCCACTGGCACCGCTGATGCAACGCCCCTGGGTGCCCGGCACCTAGGGCCGGGTGTCCAACCACGGAGATGACCATGACTCGGCAACAGTCCTCCACCCACGACCAGAACAAGAGCAAGCACGCCAGCGACTCCTCCTCGCGCGCCGGCGGACGTGGCGACACCACCGTACGCGAAGCCGGCCAGAAGGGCGGGCAGCGTGTGCGCGAACTGGTCAACGAAGGCCGCGAATCCGAACAGGGCGGCCGTCGGCACTGACGACGGCGACGGTCACCACGATCCATCCCACGGAGCCACGAAATGAGCCAGAAGCAGCAGAACGATCGCAACCCGAACCAGAAGCAGGCCCACGCCGGCGACAAGGGCGGCATGACCGTCCGCGAGGCCGGACAGATGGGCGGCCACAAGGGTGGCCAGCGCGAACGCGAGCTGGTCGAGAAAGGCCACCAGGTCGAGGGCCGTGGCGGCCGCAAGCACTGAACCACCGCAACGAGCGCTCGACCAGCAAACCCCTTTCCCACAGCAGGAGACAAACCATGAAGAACCAGGGCAGCGACAAGGGCGGCATGACCGTCCGCGAAGCCGGCCAGAAAGGCGGCGAGATCCGCAAGGAACAGCTCGGCCCCGAGGGCTACTCGGCGATCGGCAGGAAGGGCGGTGAAGCACGCAAGGAAGAGCTGGGCCCGGAGGGCTACTCGGAGCTGGGCACCAAGGGCGGCCACCGCGTGCGCGACCTGATCAACAAGGGCAAGCAGAGCGAGGGCGGCTGAACAGGCAGGCGGCCCGCATGCGCGCCCGCGAGGTTGGCAGTTCTTTTCATGGGCAGGCGCAAATTACACGCCCGCTTCCGGGCCTCTGGCCGGCAAGCGGCTCGGCACGGCGCTTTGCCCACTGGCATACGGGTTGCAATGCATGCGTCGCCCGCTTGTAGGGCTCCCCTAGAACCACCCGGAGAAACACCATGGCGAACAACGATCGCAACAACCGGACACCTTCCAGCAACGCCAGGGGCAGCGGCGATATGAGCGTTCGCGAAGCCGGCCAAAAGGGCGGCGAAATCCGCAAGGAACAACTCGGCCCCGAGGGTTACTCGGATCTGGGCCATCAGGGCGTCGAAGCATTGCGTGAGCAGCGCGGCCCCGATGCGATGAGCGAGATCGGCCGCGAAGGCGGTGAGACCCGCAAGCAGCAGCTGGGCCCTGAAGGCTATTCAGAACTGGGCCAGAAGGGTGGCCAACGCGTGCGCGACCTGATCAACAAGGGCAAGGAATCCGAAGGCAACGGGTGACCCATAGCGGAGAAGACCATGACACGAGGCGTAGGAGGCCATTCGCCGGCCAACGTGCAGAAGTTCCTGAGCGGCGTGGGCTACCCGGCCGACAAGCAGGACCTGATCGAATGCGCCCGCCGCAACCACGCGCCGGACGAGGTGATGCAGGAGATCCGGAAGCTGCCTGACGAGCAATACGGCGGCCCGCAAGACGTAATGAAGGGCTACGGGCAAATCGAGTAGTTCGCCAACCGATGCGATTCATGAGCAAGCAGAACCACGACAAGGGCGACATGACCGTCCGCGAAGCGGGCCACTAGGGCGGCGAGGCGCGCAAGGACGAGCTGGGCCACGATGGTTATGCGGAACTCGGCAAGAAAGGCGGCCAGCGCGTGCACGACCTCGTCAACGAAGGCAAGCAGGCCGGGCACGGCCGCAAGAAGTAAGCCTGCGTCGGCGACTTTCCCCACCATTGCAAAGAGGCACAGACCATGACCAGCAACAAGAACCAGGGTGATATGAGCGTCCGCGAGGCCGGCCAGAAGGGCGGCGAAATCCGCAGGGAACAGCTAGGTCCGCAGGGTTACTCGGAGATGGGCAAGAAGGGCGGCGAGACGCGCAAGGAACAGCTGGGTCCCGAGGGCTATTCGGCCTTGGGCAAGAAGGGCGGTGAAGCCCGCAAGGAAGAACTGGGGCCGGAAGGCTATTCGGAACTGGGCACCAAGGGCGGTCAGCGCGTGCGCGACCTGGTGAACAAGGGCAAGGAATCCGAGGGCTGAAGCGGCGACCGCGGCGGGCTGTAACCAACCGCCGCGCGGCCAATCGGCAGGGAACGCGCTCATCCGCCTTCGGGCAGGCCCCGCGCGCAAAGGCGCGGGGAGGCGCCAGGGATGGCGCCGGCCCGGGCACCGGTGGGCCGCAACGGCCGCGCCCCAACGACGGACGATCAAGCCACTCCCAATCCCTCGATGCCGCAGATCGCCCGTGGGTCGAACCCTGCAAGTTCGGCGAAGCGGCGGCCGCGTTCGGCATAGTCGTGGAACTGGTCGAAGCTCGGCGCGCCCGGCGAAAGCAGCACTACGCCACCGGCGGGCGCGAGCGAGCGCGCACGCGCGACCGCCTCGTCCAGCGAACCGGCCTCGACCACCTCGACGCCCGCGCCCTCGCGCAACGCTCTGGCGATACGCGGCCCGTTGGCTCCTTGCGCCACGATGGTCAACTCCGTGCGGCCTTCCATTGCATCGACGAATCCCGACCAGTCCAGGCCGCGGTCGTGCCCGCCGACGATCACCGTGACCGCGCGTCCGGCCAGGCTGGCCAGCGCCGCCAGGGTGGCCTGCGGCGTGGTGCTGATCGAATCGTTGACCCAGTGCCGCCCGTCGCGTTCGCCCAGCGGCTGCAGGCGATGCGGCAACGGATGGAAGCGCGCCAGCGCCGGCGCGGCGGCGCGCGCGTCGTGGCCCATCGCCTCCAGCGCCGCCAGCGCGGCGCAGGCGTTGAGCGCGTTGTGTCCGCCCGGCACCGGCAGCCGGGCGATCTCGAACACGCGCTCGTCCGCGCGCCGGATGAACCCCTCGCGCAGGTGCCAGCCACCTGGCACGCCGAACAGCACGCGCTGCGGATGCGCTGCCGTGCGCTCGAGCAGCGTCTGCTGCGTGCCGTTGACCAGCAGGGTGCGCGCCGCGTCGGCGAGCCTGAGCTTGTCGGCCACGTAGCGCTCGCGCGAGCCGTGCCAGTCCAGGTGCTCCTCATAGAGGCTGGTGACCACGCCCAGCGGCAGCGGCCCGGCCTCGCCGGTCTGGAAGCTGGACAGCTCGACGGCCCACAGCTGCGCCTGCGCATCGAGCAGCTCCAGCAGCGGCATGCCGATGTTGCCGGCCAGCGCGGTGCGCAGGCCCAGCGTCCGCGCCAGGTGCGCGAGCAACGCCGTGGTGGTGCTCTTGCCCTTGGTGCCGGTCACGGCGACCACCGGCGCCTGCGGGTGCTCGGCGAACCACAGCGCAGTGCCGGAGGTGAAGCGCGTGCCGCGGCCCTGTGCCTCGAGCAGCGCGGGCTTGTAGGCCGAGATGCCGGGCGACTTCACCACCACGTCGAAGGCGGCCAGGGCGGCGGCATCGGGTTCGCCCCCGGTCACCGCCAGCGTGGGCTCGAAGGCCCGCGCCGCGGCGACTTCCGTTTCGCTGCAGAACAGGGTGAGGGCCAGCGCCGGCAGGCGCGCGCGCAAGGCGGCGATGGCCGCCCTGCCCTCGCGGCCGAAGCCCCAGACGGCGACCCGCCGGCCCGCCAGTTCGGCGATGCGCATCAACCGATCGCCTGCAAGGCCGGCTGCAGCCGCAAGGGCACACGATGCTCGGCCGAGGGCTCCAGCCAGGGCTCCAGCGCCAGTGACGCCGGATCGAGCTGGGGCAGGATCTCGCGGACGAAGCGCGCGACCAGCGCGTCTTCCTGCCATTCCGGGCGCTGGCTCAAGGCGTACATCGCCGCGCGCGCCTCGGCGCCCTCGCCCACGCACTCGAAGGGCTTGTGGTCCTGGTATTCCAGCAGCGCGTCGAACCCCGCCGCCTGCGTTTCATCGTCGAGCAGGTTGCGCCCGAAGATGGAGAGCAGCCGCGGCTTCGGGCAGAACGGCGCCAGCGCCAGGAACACGAAATGGCACTTCGGGCATTGGCCGCACCAGCGATCCGCCGGCCTCGGGCCGAGGATGCGGAAGTTGCGGTTGCAGCTGGAGAACGCGTCGAAGTACGGGGTGAGCCGGGCGAAGGCGCGGGTGATGGCCAGCTCCGAAAAGGGACGCAGCAGCGAGCAGTAGTCGAGGTCGACGGCCACGTGGGCATGCAGCCAGTCCGACAGCATGGCCTCGAACACGAAGCCCTTGCTCCACTGATGGTTCACCTGCTGGCCTTCGTACTCCAGCGTGGCGGCCGAGGCCGAGCGTTCGTTGGCGAAGGCGATCGAGTCGTAGCCGTAGAGGATCGCCGCCACGGCGAGGATGACCGAATTGATCGCGGTCACCGGAATGTGCCCGTTCCAGGCGCCCAGGCGGTTGAGCTCGAACAGCACGGGCGAAAGCTCGCGCTGGATGTTGAGCGTGGGCAGGCCGGTGCGTTCGGCGCAGGCGGCGATCAGCGGCGAATTGCCGACCCACGTCGCGGTGGCTTCGCCGCCGATCGACTTGATCGCCTCGACCGCGACCAGCGAGTCCTTGCCGCCGCCGATCGGGACCAGGGTGCGCCTGGGCAGGCCGAGGGCGGGAGCTTGCCGCAAGAGTGACCCCTCACCCCGACCCTCTCCCCGGAGGGGAGAGGGAGCGGAGCGCGGAAAGGCGATGCGCCCGCGCAGGTCCAGCCCGTTGCGGTAGGCGAACTCGGCCAGGCCGTGCAGGTAGAGCGCGTCGAGCAGGTCGGCCGTGGCGCCGTCCAGCGGCGCGGCCTCGATCTGCGGCGGCACGCCGGCCTTGTAGTAGCTCACGCCGGCGACCAGGTGCAGCAGCTTCAGCGCGGCGTCGAAGGCCTGCCGGCGCTCCGGCGGCACGGCCGGCGCGCCGGGAAAGCGGATGCGCTCGACCATCTCCTCGCCCTGGTCGAAGGCGTAGGCCAGTTCGGCCACGCCGTCGGCGTAGGTCGCGCGCACGAAGCGGAAGCTTTGGGTCAGGCGGGGGTTGATTGTCGTCGTCACTCGTTCACTCCGTGGAGCGTGCTCTGCTCTCGCTCCCTCTCCCCATCCCCGATCAAGAATGGGGAGAGGGCCGGGGTGAGGGGATGGGGCTCGCCAGAGCCTCCACCAGCACCTCAAGCACGCTCTCGATATTCGTCAACAGGTCATTGTTCCAGAAACGCAGCACGCGGTAGCCCTTGGACTCGAGGTAGCTCGTGCGTGCCTGGTCGTAATCCTCTTGCGCCAGGTGCTGGCTGCCGTCCAACTCCACCACCAGCATCCGTTCGGTACACACGAAGTCGACCACGTACCGGTCGATCTCGTGCTGGCGACGGAACTTGCAGCCATCCAGTTGCCGGTTCCTTAGGCGATACCAGAGCGCCTGCTCGGCATCGGTCATGCCCAGGCGCAGTCCGCGCGCCCGGTCTACGTTCATGCGTTTCATCCTTGAAACCTCGCTCCATGAAAGTTTGTCGCCAGGGCGGCCCCTCACCCCAGCCCTCTCCCCGGAGGGGAGAGGGAGCCAACGGCGGGCCACCGCTCTTGCCCCCTCTCCCCTGGCTTTGATCAACGATGTGGATGAGGGCCGGGCTCGCCTCAGTCCTCCAGAACTACCTCGTCCGCCTCCTCCCGCAGGTTGTAGCGCGAGGACATCACCTTGCCGTAGGCGCCGGCCTGCGCGATCAGCATCACGTCGCCCTCCTGGGACTCCGGCAGGCGGCGGTCCGTGCCCAGCACGTCGCCCGACTCGCAGATCGGCCCCACCACCTGGTACAGCGCTTCGGCCCGCTCGTCCAGGCGGGTGAGGTTGGCGATCTCGTGCCAGGCGTCGTAGAGCGTGGGTCGGATCAGGCTGTCCATGCCGGTGTCCAGGCCGAGGTAGCGCAGGCTGCCCTTGCCCTTGAGCTGGGTCACGCGCGCCAGCAGCACGCCGGCGTCGGCGACCAGGTAGCGGCCCGGTTCCATCCACAACCGGTAGTGTGGATAGGCGGCGCGGACCTCGCGCAGCACGCGGTCCAGCGCGTCCATGTCCAGTGGCGCCTCGCCCGGGTGCGAGGACACGCCCAGGCCGCCGCCGATGTTGAGGAAGGCCACGCTGCCGATGCGCTCGGCCAGGCTCGCCAGCTGCGAATACACCTCGCCCCAGTGTTTCGGATCGAGCACGCCCGAACCCAGGTGGGCATGCAGTCCGCGCACGCTCGCCTGGTGGGCGTCGGCCAGGCGCAGGAAGGCGTCGAGCTGCTCCAGCGGCAGGCCGAACTTGCTGCCTTCACCACCGGTGCGCACCTTCTCGTGGTGGCCCAGGCCGCGGCCCAGATCCACGCGCAGCACGATTTCGCGGCCGCGGAACAGCTCGCCCCAGTGCTCCAGCGGATGCAGCGCATCCAGCGTGACCGTGGCGCGGGTGGCCAGCGCCTCGACGTAGTCGGCGCGGCGGGCGAAGTTCGGCGTGAACAGGAGCGGGGTGTCCGCCGGCACCGTCGCGGCTACCGTGCGCAGCTCGCCGGGCGACACGCACTCGAAGGCGAAACCCTCCGCCGAGAGCGCGCGCAGGATGTCCGGATGCGTATTGGCCTTGACCGCGTAGTGCAGGCGATCGACCGCCGACAGCGACTTGAGCGCCTGCGCCTGCGCGCGCACGGTCGGCAAATGGTAGACGTAGCGCGGCGAGCGCTCCTGCGCCAGCGCCAGCAACCGGCCGCGCTCGGCCGGACGCCGCCACCAGGCGGCCGCCGGCGCCGCCGCCTCGCCGCTGCCGTACAGCGCCTGCCAGCTCGGGCCGAACAGCGCGCTGTCGTCGGTGCGCAGCGCGCCGGCGGCGATCAGCAGGTCGTGCAGATGCGGCAGCAGCTCGTCCACCACCGTCTCGTCCACCACGAAGGTGAGGTTCAAGTTGTTGGACGACTGCGAGATCAGGTGCACGCGCAGCTGCCCGAACTCGGCCAGCACGGTGGAGAGCGTGTGCAGCATCGAGCGCATGCCGCGGCCGACCAGGGTGATCGCCGCGCAGGGCGCGATCACCTTGACCCGGCACACCTTGGCCAGGTCCGCCGCCAGAGCCGCCACCGCGTCCGAGTCCAGCAGGTTCTCGGTCGGATCGAGCGAGACGGTGACGTTGGTCTCGGCCGAGCCGATCAGGTCCACCGACAGGCCGTGCTTCTTGAACTCGCCGAACACGTCGGCGAGGAAGCCCACCTGCTGCCACATGCCGACCGACTCCATAGATACCAGCGTGAGGCCCTTGCGCGCGCTGATCGCCTTGACCGAAGGCGCGTGCTCGCGCACCTGCGGGCCGATCACCGTGCCCTCGAGCTCGGGCCGGTTGGTGTCCTTGATCAGCAGCGGCACGCGCGGCTCGCGCAGCGGCGAGAGGCAGCGCGGGTGCAGCACTTTGGCGCCGGTGGTGGCGATTTCCTGCGCCTCCTCGTAGTCGAGCTTCTGCAGCAGGCGCGCGCCCGGCACCTGGCGCGGGTTGGCGCTGAACATGCCGGCCACGTCGGTCCAGATCTCCACGCGCTGGGCCTTGAGCAGGGCGCCGAAGTAGGCCGCCGAGGTATCCGAGCCGCCGCGGCCGAGCAGCACCGTCCGGCCCTCGCTTTCGCGCGCGATGAAACCCTGCGTGATGAACACCGCGCCGAGTCCCGCCAGGCGCGCGGCCAGCGCCGGGTCGGGCCGCGTCTCGACCGTCGCCGAGAGCAGGCGCGTGCGCTCGTTCTGGTTGGGCAGCGCGATGGCGGCCAGGCACTCGCGCGCATCCACCCACTGCGTGGGCAGGCCGCTGGCGGTGAGGTAGGCCTCGCCCAGCGCGCTCGACATCAGCTCGCCGTGCGCCTGCACCTGCGCCGACCAGGCCAGCTCGCCCAGCGCCGCCGGGCCGTCGGCCGCCAGCGCCGCCAGGTCCGCCAGCCGCGCGGCGAGCGCATCCGGCAGCGGCAGCTGCATGTGGCCGAGCAGCTCATGGTGGTGTTGCGCGATCGCATGGGCCGCCGCCTTGCGTTTGTCCCCGTTGCCTTCGCCGCACAGCCGTTTCAGTGCGTCGGTGATGCCGGTGAGCGCGGACACGACCACCAGCACGCGGGCGCCTTCGGCGCGGCGGCTGGCGATCAGCTCACGGATGTTCTGCCAGCGCGGCAGCGTCGCGACGGACGTGCCGCCGAACTTCATCACGATCCAGGGTTGATCTGGAACAGGCGCGTCCGCCGGCAGCGGCGCGGGGTTCTGCGGGTTCACGAGGGCTCCATTGCAGTGGTGGCGAAAGGCAATCGCACCAGTGTTGCGCTGCCGCAATCGAATTGCAATGGATTTTTGCGGGCGGGATATGGACGTTTAGCCATCCAAATACTGACGCTCGCGGGATTCGCACCCTCTCCCCTGCGGGTAGAGGGTGGGGTGAGGGGTCGACCTGGCCTCAGCCCTGCCTGGGGAGAGTTGGCCGGATGGTTCCCCGCGAGCCCCGCCCCACACCTCGGCTCTCGCCGGAGGAGAGAGGAAGCGAAGCGGCTTCCCGCAAGCCTTGGCCCCTCACCTCAATCCTCTCCCCGGAGGGGAGAGGAGGCGATGGTGTGCGCTGCGCGCACGGCTTTATTCGACAAAGACGGGGATCTTGCCGATCTTCGCCTGCCATTCCTTCGGCCCGGTCTGGTGCACCGAGGTGCCCGCCGAGTCGACCGCCACGGTCACCGGCATGTCCTTGACCTCGAACTCGTAGATCGCCTCCATCCCCAAGTCCGCGAAGCCGACCACGCGTGAGGCCTTGATCGCCTTGGACACCAGGTAGGCCGCGCCGCCGACCGCCATCAGGTAAACCGAGCGGTGCTTCTTGATCGCCTCGATCGCCGCCGGGCCGCGCTCGGCCTTGCCGACCATGCCCAGCAGGCCGGTGGCGCCGAGCACCTGGTCGGTGAACTTGTCCATGCGCGTGGCGGTGGTCGGGCCGGCCGGGCCGACCACCTCGTCGCGCACCGGATCGACCGGACCGACGTAGTAGATGAACCGGCCGTTGAAATCCACCGGCAGCGGCTCGCCCTTGTTGAGCATGTCGACCATGCGCTTGTGCGCGGCATCGCGGCCGGTGAGCAGCTTGCCGTTGAGCAGCAGGACCTCGCCCGGCTTCCAGCTCGCCACGTCCTCGCGGGTGACGGTGTCCAGGTTCACCCGGCGGCCCTTGGAGGCGTCGTAGGTGAGCTTGGGCCAATGCTCCAGCGACGGCGGCTCCAGCATCACGGGGCCCGAACCGTCCAGGGTGAAGTGCGCGTGGCGGGTGGCCGCGCAGTTGGGGATCATCGCCACCGGCAGGTTGGCCGCGTGGGTCGGGTAGTCCTTGATCTTGACGTCGAGCACGGTGGTCAGGCCGCCCAGGCCTTGCGCGCCGATGCCGAGCGCGTTGACCTTCTCGTACAGCTCGATGCGAAGTTCCTCGATGCGGTTGGACGGCCCGCGCGCGATCAGCTCCTGGATGTCGATGTGCTCCATCAGCGATTCCTTCGCCAGCAGCATCGCCTTCTCCGCCGTGCCGCCGATGCCGATGCCCAGCATGCCCGGCGGACACCAGCCGGCGCCCATGGTCGGCACGGTCTTGAGCACCCAATCGACGATGGAATCGGACGGGTTGAGCATGGCGAACTTGGATTTGGCCTCCGAGCCGCCGCCCTTGGCGGCCACGATCACCTCGACCGTGTCGCCCGGCACGATGGACATGTTGATCACCGCCGGCGTGTTGTCGCGCGTGTTCAGGCGCTTGCCGGCGGGGTCGGCCAGCACGCTGGCGCGCAGCTTGTTGTCCGGATGGTTGTAGGCGCGGCGCACGCCCTCGTTGACCATGTCCTCCAGGCCCATGGTCGCGTCCCAGCGCACGTCCATGCCGACCTTGAGGAACACGGTGACGATGCCGGTGTCCTGGCACAGCGGGCGGTGTCCCTCGGCGGCCATGCGCGAATTGATCAGGATCTGCGCCATGGCGTCGCGCGCGGCGGGCGACTGCTCGCGCTCGTAGGCGGCGGCGAGGCTTCCGATGTAATCGACCGGGTGGTAGTAGCTGATGTACTGCAGCGCGTCGGCGACGGACTGGATCAGGTCGTCTTGCTTGATGGTGGTCATGGGCGGCTTTTGGCTTCGGACGCGCCGCCTTGCGCGGCGCACAAGCCGCCTATTGTGCCGCAGCGGGCCGGACCGGACAAAAGACAACGGCCGCGCGAGGCGGCCGTTGCGCTACTGCCGCAGAGCGGATCGCCTTAGAAGCGGTACTCGGCCGAGAGCATGTAGCTGCCCACGTTGCCGCCTTCGGACTGGCCGTCGTACTTGGCCTTGGCGTGGTAGTTGTCGTAGTTCAGGCCCAGGCTGAAGTTCGGGGCGAAGTCGTAGCCCACGCCCACGCCGCCGTACCAGCCGTTGCCGTGCGCGCTGTCGCTGGCATAGGCGGTGCCGGCGGTCGAGGTGGCCTTGATGTCGGAACGGAACCAGCCGGCGCGTGCGGAGACGTACCAGTTGTCGGCGAAGTTGTACTTGCCGTTGCCGCCCAGCATCCAGCCCCTGGCGGTGAGGTCGGCCTTGGCGAAGTTGGTGCCGTCGTTGTACTTGGCGACCAGCTTGCCGAGGTCGGCGTAGCCGCCTTCGACGCCGAGGTTGAACGCCGGCGCCACGCGCCAGGCGTAGCCGAAGCGCAGCGCGCCGGCGGTGTCCTTGTCGTCCAGCTTGTAACCCAGGCCGTCGGTGCGGCCGACGTGGTACTGCGCCTGGCCCACGGCGGCGTTGACGAAGAACGCGCCGTTGGCGTCGGCGGCGGCGGCCGACACGGACGCAGCGCCCAGCACCGCGCCGAGCGCGGCGATCATGATCTTGTTCATGGGAACGTTTCCTGTTCTTGTGGTTTTTGATAGCCGCCGTGGGGATCGGCGGCGGGCGCATTCTAGCCAGGCCCCTCGGCGTATCGCTGTAGGCGATCACCTACACTCGACCCATGCCAGCTGCCTGCGTTCAGGCGGCGCCCAGCCCGCGAGTTCCCATGCCCACCTTCGATTTCCTGCAACTGGACGTGTTCGCCTCACGCCTGCTCGAGGGCAACCCGCTTGCCGTGGTGGTCGGCGCCGACGCGCTGGACGGCGCGGCGATGCAGCGCATCGCGCGCTGGACCAATCTGTCCGAGACCACCTCCTGCTGCGCCCGTCGCAGCCGGGGGCGGACTATCGCGTGCGCATCTTCACCCCGCGCCAGGAGCTGCCCTTCGCCGGCCACCCGAGCGTCGGCAGCGCCTATGCGGCGATCGAGGCCGGCAGCGTGCCGGCACGACCCTCGCTGCTGCAGGAATGCGCCGCCGGATTGCTGCCGGTGGCCGTGGAGGGCGAGGGCGGCATGCGCGCCATCCATGTGCAGGCGCCAGCCGCCCGCATCGCTCCGGCCGACGCCGCGCTGCGCGAAGCGCTGGGCGGCGCCCTGTCCTGCGAGCTGCCGGCATCGGCCGTGCACTGCATCGACAACGGACCGCTATGGATCGTCTGCGACCTGGGCCGGGCGCCTGAAGTGCGCGCCCTGGCGCCCGACCTCGCCGCCATCGCCGCGCTGTGCACGGCACGCGGCGCGATGGGCGTGAGCGTGTTCGGCGCGCAAGAGGGTGGCGATGCGGCGATGGCCGTGCGCGCCTTCTGCCCGGCCGACGGCATTCCCGAAGATCCGGTCACCGGCAGCGTCAATGCGGCCATCGGCGCGCTGCTGCACCAGACCGGCGCGCTGGCGAGGTACGGCCGCCGCTACGTGGCCAGCCAGGGGCGCGAAGTGGGCCGCGACGGCCGGGTCGAGGTCCGCGTGGACCCGGCCACCGGCGCGGTCACGATCGGTGGCCGGTGTGTGGTCGGCGTGCGCGGAACGTTCACCGTGGATTGACGCCGCGCGCTGCGCACGCACGCAGCCCTTCCCTTCCCGCGCGCTTGGGTGCAAGCTCGACGACGGCAACGCCCGCAGGGGGTGCGGTGCCGATAGGGAAGAAATCCATCCAGCCATCGCACGCCCGCGGCTGTCGGCGCAGTGCTTACCAGCCCCTGTGTCTTTCGGTCGCGCGCATCCAGGGAGAAACCCCATGCTCGCGAAGTTGCACCAGAAAGCCCTTGCCGCCTCGTTCGCCGTCCTGTTCGCCGGTGCCGCCTGGGCCGGGCAGACCGCCCGGCCCGCCATCGACATGGGCCTGGCTACCGCCAGCCAGAACGCGAACGTCACGCTGATCCTCAAGCTGCGCAACCAGGGCCAGCTCGAAGACCTGATCCGCCAGACCGTCACGCCGGGCAGCGCCAATTACCACCGCTTCCTGACCACCCGGCAATTCGCCGAACGCTTCGGCGCGACCGACGCGCAGATCGCCAACGTGAAGGCCTACCTCGACAAGCAGGGGCTGCGCAGCGAGGTGCTGGACAACCGGATGGCGATCCGCGTGCAGGGCACGCTGGCGCAGTTGGGCCAGGCCTTCGGCACGGCCATCCACACCTACAAGTCGACCGACGACGGCCACCTGTTCCGGCGCCCGGCGCAGCCGGTCAGTCTGCCCGCGGAGCTCGCCGGCACGGTCACGGTAGTCTCGGGCCTGAGCACCGAGCGCCAGTACATCTCCCACCGCATCCGCACGCCCAAGCTCGCCTCGCATCCGGCCACGGCACTGGCGCCGCGAGCGCTGGCGCCCAACGCCAAGGCGGCCGGCGGCAACCCGACCGCCACCGGCGTGCCGGGCAGCTACACCGTCGGCGACGTGGCCAACTTCTACGACATCAATCCGCTCTACGCGAAGGGCGTGACCGGCAAGGGCGCGACCATCGGCATCGTCACCCTGTCGAACTTCGATCCGGCCGACGCCCAGGCCTACTGGGACGGCATCGGCCTGGTGACCAAGCCCCACCGCATCAAGCAGGTGCACGTCAACGGCGGCGGCGCGATCAACGGCGGCAGTGGCGAGACGGCGCTGGACGTGGAGCAGTCCGGCGGCCTGGCGCCCAAGGCCGACATCATCGTCTACGACGCGCCCAACACCAGCGGCGACTTCGTCGCGGCCTTCGCGCAGGCGGTGTCGGACAACTGCGCCGACAGCATCTCCACCAGTTGGGGCCTGCCGGAGATCTTCAACTTCGCCGCACTCAACGTGAACGGCGCCTCCGACACCGACACCACGGACGCCGGCGACCTGCGCGCTTTCCATCAGGTGTTCCTGGAGGCGGCGGTGCAGGGCCAGTCGGTGTTCGCCGCGTCGGGTGACTCGGGCGCCTACGACACCGTGCGCGGCCTCGGCCACGGCGACGGCCCGGGGCAGTTCAGCGCGCCGCTGACGGTCGATTCGCCCGCCTCCGACCCGTTCATCACTGCCGCCGGCGGCACCACCACGCCCTACAGCTACTCCTTCAGCGGCGGCCCGGTCGAGTCGATCAAGCGCGAGAGCGTCTGGGGCTGGGACTACATCCAGAACTACTTCGACACCAACTTCGGCCCCAGCCGGATCGACCTGTTCTCGGTCGGCGGCGGTGGTGGCGTGAGCGTGTACTGGCAGACGCCGTTCTACCAGCAGTTCACCTACGGCGTGCGCCGCAGCGAGAAGAAGCAGGCGCTGGTCTTCAACGACCCCAAAGCGGGGCCGACCACCCTGCTCAAGCTGCCCGGCCACTTCCGCGGGCGCAACGTGCCGGACCTCGCGCTCAACGCCGATCCGGAAACCGGCTACCTGGTCGTTTCCACCACCGACGGCGGCGTGGTCTCGGGCAACGGCGGCACCAGTTTCGTGGCACCGCAGCTCAACGGCATCAGCGCCTTGCTGACGCAGAGCGCCGGGCATCGCGTGGGCTTCTGGAACCCGCAGGTGTACTTCCTGCAGAACGTGTTCGGCTATGGCAAGTACTCGGCGTTCGACAGCGTGCGTGACGGCGACAACTGGTTCTACTACGGCAAGCCGCACTACACGCCGGGCGCCGGCATCGGCACGCTGGACGTGGCCAACCTGGATGCGTTCCTGCGTACCTTCTGAGTGAGCGGGCGGCTCGCAGGCGCAAGCCTGGGTGGGGTTGACGCAAGGCTTCCCCATCCGCCCTCCGGGCACCTTCCCGTAAACCGGGGGAAGGTGCCCTACCTCAACACCCACCTCCGAGTCCTTCCCCCGCAAACGCGGGGGAAGGATCCATGCCTCAACACCCGGGATGAAGGCCACGCGAGACGTCCCTTCGCAAACCTTGCCCGCGCCCGCCGTACCGGCGATCCTCGCGCTTCCTTTCCCGACGGCAGCCGACGACGTGAACAACCCGACCCCAGGCTACCGGCGCAGCCTCGGCCCGTGGGACGCCGCACTCATCGTGGTCGGCGGCATCATCGGCGGCGGCATCTTCCTCAACCCCGGCATCGCCGCGCAGCGCACCGGATCGGGCATGGCGCTGCTGCTGGTATGGATCGGCGCGGGGGTGCTCACGCTCGTCGGCGCGCTCTGCTACGCCGAGCTCGGCGCGCGGCGGCCGCAGGCGGGCGGCACCTATGTCTACCTGCGCGAGGCGTTCGGGCCGCTGGCCGGCTTCCTGTTCGGCTGGACCATGCTGCTGGTGATCTATTCGGGCTCCACCGCTGCGGTGGCGACGATCTTCGCCAGCTACGCGGGGGCCGCCTTCGGCCTGCCCGCGGACGCGGCGCTGCCGCTCACGGTCGGCGCGCTGGTGTTCGTCGCCCTGGTCAACCTGTTCGGCCTCAAGCTCGGCGCGCAGGTGCAGAACCTGTTCGCGCTGCTCAAGCTGCTAGCGGTGGCGGTGCTGGTGGCGTGCGGACTGTACCTGGCCGGTGCGCATGCGCCGGCGGCCTTGGCGACCGATCCGGCACGCGCGGGCGTCGGCTTCATGGGCGCGGCCCTGCCGGTGCTGTTCGCCTATTCGGGTTTCACCTACTTGAACAACCTGGCCGGCGAAGTGGACGCGCCGCAACGCAACCTGCCGCGCGCACTGCTGGTCGGCATGCTGGTGGTGGTGACCGCCTACGCGCTGGTGAACCTCGCTTACCTCGCGGTGCTCGGCCACGCCGGCCTGGCCCAGAGCCGCGCGCCCGCGGCGCAGGTGATGGACCGCATGTTCGGCCCGCTCGGCGCGCGGCTGATCGCGCTGGGCATCGCCATCTCCACGCTGGGCTTCTGCAACATCACGCTGGTGGCCGGCGCGCGCGTGCTGCAGGTGATGGGAGCCGACGGCCTGTTCTTCCGCTTCACCGCACGGCTGCACCCGCGCCACGGCACGCCCAACGTGGCGCTGGCCGCGCTGTGTGGCTGGGCGATCGTGCTGGCGTTGTCGGGCGGCTACGGCGCGCTGCTGGACTACGCCACCTTCGGCGACTGGCTGGCCTGCGCGGCGGGCGTGGCGACCCTGTTCTGGTACCGCCGCCACGACGATGGCGGCCCGCGCTTCCGGGTGCCCGGCTACCCGTGGCTGCCGCTGCTGTTCGTCGGGGCGATCGGGGCGGTGGTGGTGGCGACCATGCGCGACAACCCCCGCAACGCCGGCATCGGCGTGCTGATCATGCTCGCCGGGGTGCCGGTGTATTACGCCTGGCGGCGCCGATCGGCGAAGCCGGAGCCTTGACCGCACCCACCATGCGGCGCGCTGATGTGCAGGCATTCGGGCTGGCGCGCCGCCGTGCCGGTCAGGGTGAATGGCTGGCAGGCATTCCGAGGGCTCCGCAAGGCGGCCTCGTGAAGACCCCAACTGAACGCCTACCCGGCCCCCGGCTCCCTCATCCCGCACGCGATGCCACAATAGGCGACCCTCGCGTGGAGACTCCCCGATGCCGCAAGCGCAAGCCCAGGGCCTGCCGCCCGCCACCGCCGGCGACATCACGCCGGAACCCGTGCGCGAGGGCATCGACCTGATCGTCAACGGCGAGCGCTTCCGGCACACCGGCGATCCGCTGATGCCGCTGCTGTGGTACCTGCGCGACGTGTTGCGGCTGACCGGCACCAAGCCCGGCGGCGCGCATGGCGAAGGCGGCTGCGACCTCGTGCTCGTCGACGGCAAGGCCGCCTCCGCGGTCAAGCGGCCGATGGCGAGGCTGGCCGGCGCGCGCGTCACCACGGTCGAGGGCCTGGCCGCCGACGACGGCAGCCTGCACCCGCTGCAGCAGGCCTTCGTCGACGAGGATGCGATCGGCTGCGGCTACTGCACCGCCGGCTGGCTGATCGCCGGCGTCGACCTGCTCACGCGTAGACCTAAGCCCACCGACGAGGACATCGACCAGCTGCCCAACCTCTGCCGCTGCGGCTGCCAGACCCGCGTGCGCCGCGCGATCAAGCGCGCCGCCGGAGTGCAGGCATGAGCGGCTGCATGGAGCTTTCGCGCCGGCGCTTCCTCAAGGTGCTCGCCGGCACCGCCGGGGCGCTGGTGGTCGGCATCGGCTACGCCGACGCGGCCGAGGTGCCGATCCCGCCCGGCATGCTCGGGCAGGACTTCGGCAAGCTCGGCGCCTACGTGCGCATCGACCGCGACGGCAACGTGCTGATCGGCGCGCGCGACCCGGATACGGGCACCGGCACCGCCACCGCGCTGCCGCGCATCATCGCCGAGGAGCTGGACGCCGACTGGACCCACGTCACCGTGGTGCCGCTGGGCCTGGGCGTGGAGAACAAGAACGGCAAGCCCGTGTGGAGCTACGGCCACCAGCGCAGCGGCACGGGCGACTCGATTCCCGCCGCCTGGGCCGACCTGCGCCAGGCCGGCGCGCTGGCGCGCTGGCTGATCACCCAGGCCGCCGCGCGCCGCCTGGGCATCGCCGCCGACCGGCTGCGCTGCGAGGACGGCATGGTGATCGCGCCGGATGGCCGGCGCTTCCCCTACGGCAGCCTGGTCGAGGCCGCCGGCAAGATCGACCCGCCCGGCGCGCCGTTGCCGCTGAAGGCGCCGCAGCGCTACAGGCTGATCGGCCAGAACGCCGGCGACGTCGACGCGCGCCGCATCGTCACCGGCCAGACCGGCTACGCCATCGACGCGCACTACCCCGATGCCTTGGTCGCCGTGCTCGCGCAATGCCCCTGGCCGGACGGCAGCCTGGCCAGCATCGAGACCGCGTCGGCGCTGGCGGTCAAGGGCGTGGTCAAGGTGGTGCCGCTCAAGCCCGAGGCCGGCGTGCCGCCCGGCCAGACCGCGATCGCCCCGGCGGTGGCGGTGCTGGCCGAGAACACCTGGGCCGCGCTGCGAGGGCTCGACGAACTCAAGCTCGAATGGAAGCCCGGCGCCAGCGCCGGCGAGGACAGCGCCAAGCTCGAGGCGCAGGCGCTCGCCCTGCTCGACACCGACAGCGCGCCGACCGCCCGCGTGCGCGACGACGGCGACCTCAAGGCCGCCAACCGCAAGGCCGCGCGCCGCGTGGAGGCCGTCTACGTGCAACCGTGGCTGGCCCACGCTACGCCCGAGCCGATGAACTGCCTGGTGCGGCTGGACAAGGACCAGGCCACGCTGGTGGTGCCGACCCAGGCGCCGCAGCAGGCCTGGGCCGTGGTGCAACGCCTCACCGGCCTGGCGCCCGACAGGATCGCCATCGAAGTGCCGCGCGTGGGCGGCGGCTATGGCCGGCGGCTCGACCACGACTACGTCGCCGAGGCGGTGATGCTCACCAAGGCGGTCGACAAGCCGGTGCGCCTGATGTGGACGCGCGAGCAGGACCTCGCGCACGACTACTACCGCTCCAGCACGGTGCACAAGATCAAGGCGGTCATCGACCGCAAGCGCCACGTCATCGCGTGGGACCAGCGCATGGCGAGCGCCTCCGCCCTCGCCGGCCGCGGCGTCGCCGCCGACCGCCTGTGGATGTCCGAGGTGGCGGCCGACCAGGTCCCGGCCGGGCTCGTTCCTGCCTATCGCAGCGACTGGTACGGCCTGGCCAGCGCCATGCCGCGCGGCCCCTTCCGCGGCGAACCGCACGTGGCGAACGCCTTCGCGGTGGAGAGCTTCATCGACGAGATCGCCCACAGCCTGCGCGAGGATCCGCTCGACACCCGCCTGCGCCTGCTCGGGCAGCCGCGCCAGATCCCGCTCGCCGGCGCCGGCACGCTCGACATCGGCCGCCTGATCAACGTACTCAAGCTCGCCACCGACCGCATCGGGTGGAACAACTGGCTGCACACCGTCAACGGCCTGGGCTTGGCCTGCTGGCACGTCAACGGCGCCTACGTGGCCCATGCCATCGAGGCGCAGGTGAAGGGCGAGAAGCTCAGCATCCTGCGCGCGGTCTGCGCGGTGGACGTTGGCCGCGTGATCAACCCGCTGGGCCTGCAGGGCCAGGTCGCCGGCGCCACCCTCGATGCGCTCTCCAACGCGCTGAATCCCGCCATCACCTTCGCCGGCGGTCAGGTGCAGCAGCAGAGCCTGAAGGACTACCCGCTCGCCAGCATGGCCCAGCTCCCGCGCGACGTCGAAGTCATCACCGTCCCCAACGACGGCGCGCCCACCGGCGCCAGCTTCCTGGCCATGCCCACCGCCGCCCCTGCCCTGGCCAACGCCGTCTTCCGCGCCAGCGCCGTCCGCGTGCGCCGTTTGCCGCTGATGAAGGAGTTGCTGCGGCTGCTCTAGCGGGTTGGCGTACACCGCACCTCGCGCGGTGGCCCACCATACGGATTATTCCCGCAGATCCGGGCGCATAAGACTTATGCACCCGTTTCGTCGGATATACACCGACGCCGCAGCACGGCCGATCAGCCCGTCCCGAGTGGTCAAGTCCTTGATGTAACGACCATTCACCAGCGCTTGACGACCCGGCAGAGCCCGCCCCACTATCGGTGCATATGCCCCGATTTGGGGTCTACTTAGCGTTAGGCCTTACAACAAAATGGCAAGATTCCGCAAAATGCCTTCTCTGGCTTTGACATTCGTATGGCGCTTATTTCTGATCTGCATGCTGGCGGGGCTTTATGCATGCGGAAGCACGCACGACCGGAACGTTTTCGGCCGCCCGGAAGACGATCACCTCATGAGTCATTGTATGACTGACAATGGCATCAACGTAGCCTTGTATCTCAATACAGGTGGGGGTGCCGCAGTTGGAACATCGTTTTCTGTAACTGCTGAGCACAAGCCCGATCTTGCCGAGCGTCAAATCTTATACTCGGACTACAAGCCATCATTTTCTGCTCTTAGGTGCAAGCCGCAAGGCTTCGAACTGGTAACGTCGGATGGCACGTTGACTTTCAATGGTGGTGAATTGGACGCTCTTCGCGCGAAACCACGAGATCTCAGCGAGCAAGACCGGAAGTGATGCCTAACATCTCGTTCAAGGCGGACGGCTACGCCGCCGCTTAACTCCAGCGTTATGCCTCTATGAGCCAACACTCGCGCCCTCTCGTCGTAGGAGCTTTAGCATCCAGCTTTGCTGTACCTGTGCTCATGGCGCTACTCATGGCCTTCTCCACAATGAGCATCATGACACCGCCCATACTCGTCTTCTTCGTGGGCGTGCTAATTACGGTTCCAACGACTTGTCTTGTCGCGGTGCCGCTGGCGCTGTTGTTTCGTCGCTTTGGCAAGCTAAACGCGCTCTATATGTGTCTACTAGGCACGGTACTTGGCGCATTGGCGCTCGCGCTCTACACGCTAGATAGTTCTTACTATCCCCAGATGAACGACAAGGCTTTTGCTCTCTGGGTCGCGCAGCAAGCAGCGCTGAAATCCCTCATGCCAGGAGCGGTGTATGGTTTCGTATCGGCGGCGGCGTTTTGTGTGGGTGCCGGCATAACAGTTCGTCCAAGCGGACGCCGTACCGGCGCCGCTTAACTCCAGCGTTAGACGTCAGAGCATCAGAGTCTGCATGATTGCCTACCTTCTACTATTTGCAATCGTTGGCGTTTACGCGGTTCTCGGCAACTTCATCGCCTACGTCATGCTTGCATCTCGTGGCATTCCTA